>NZ_KV757567.1 GCF_001712795.1 Nostoc sp. KVJ20 | reverse complement strand
ACCCTTGAGTAGATGCACTGAATTTATCTTAATTAGTGTACTTTATTAGACTGGTAAACGCCATATTTCTATTTAGGGGTTGCTGAAAAAGAAAGAGAAGCTCACAGGATATAGATTATCTGACCAAAGAAGTATATTAAGGTGCAAGACTTGAGGGTAAAATAGCCCAAAATCCTTGCATAAGCGCGACCAGCAGTACACAAGTGTGCTTTTTATAACTATGTACCGAAAACAGGAGCAAAATCCAATCTCACCAGAGAACTTTGAATTTCCGTTTTCAGGCAAGTTGTCATCAGATAATCGTTGGATTATTCTGGCGAATTTAATACCCTGGGCAGAATTTGAAGAGGAATATTCATCCGGGTTCTCTGTAGAGATGGGAGCGCCAGCAAAGTCATTTCGGATGGCATTAGGGGCATTAATAATCAAAGAAAAACTAGGAATAAGTGATAGAGAGACAGTAGAACAAATCAAGGAAAACCCTTATCTACAGTACTTCATAGGGATGTCATCTTATATTAATGAAGCTCAATTTGATGCATCTATGCTAGTCCATTTTCGTGAAAGAATTAGTGCAGACTTAGTAAACAAAGTAAATCAAGAAACTGTTAAGAGGATACTAGAGACAACATCTTCGACTTTAGCAACTGAATCAACTGAATCAACTCAAAAAAAACAGAAGAATTAGAAAAAGAAGATAACACGCCAAAAAATCGGGGAAAATTAATATTAGATGCGACTTGTGCGCCAGCAGACATCAGCTATCCAACAGATTTCGAGCTATTGAACCAAGTAAGAAAACAGACAGAACGAATAATAGACCTTCTTTATGAACAGATAAAAGGTACATTAGAGAAAAAACCAAGGACTTATCAGGAAATAGCGAGAAAAGACTACTTAGAAGTCGCTAAAAAGCGTCGTGTATCCCAAAAAGATAGGAAAAAAGCGATTAAAAAGCAGCTTCAATATATCAAAAGAAACTTATCTCATATTGACCAGCTAATCAGATCAGGAGCAACTCTAGAAAAACTAAGTACTAGACAATATAAAATGTTGCTTGTAGTTGTAGAAGTTTATCGTCAACAACTATGGTTGTATGAAAATAAAAAACAGAGTATTGATGACCGAATTGTTAGTTTAAGCCAACCACATATCCGTCCAATTGTTCGTGGAAAAGCTGGGAAAGCCGTGGAATTTGGGGCAAAATTATCAGCTAGTTATTTTGATGGATATGTATTTTTAGACCATATTAGTTGGGATAATTTTAATGAATCAGGAGACTTAAAAGCACAAGTAGAAGCATATAAAAATTATACTGGCTATTATCCAGAATCGGTTCATGTAGATAAAATTTATCGCACAAGAGAGAATAGAGCTTGGTGCAAAGAAAGAGGTATTATCATGAGTGGCCCTCCTTTGGGAAGATCACCTGCTAATGTTAGTAAAGAAAAAAAGAAACAAGATTTAGAATCTGAGAGAATTCGTAATTGTATTGAAGGAAAATTTGGGCAAGCTAAAAGAAGGTTTAGCCTCAATCGAGTGATGGCGAAACTTTCCCATACTTCTGAAACTGCAATTGCTATTACTTTTTTAGTGATGAATCAATAACTCACCTGTCGCGGGTGTTTTATGCTTTTTTATGTCTATTTTTGAAAACTGCACCTTTTTTGCAGTTCCCTATAACTGAAAGTTATTATTTTGTTAATTAGAAACAACAAAAGCTTATCTTTCATTTTGCTTGAATAACTAGTCAACCCAAAAGAATTGCTTTTTCATACTTTTTCAGCAAGCCCTATTTATACTCCTGTAAAGCTCCTAATTTACGGATTCCCGGCCAAATCATTGCGGTAGCAATTACCACTACAATTGTGCCAATTCCACCACCGACAACAGAAATAACTGGGCCAAATAAAGCAGCAGTCAAACCTGATTCAAAGCCCCCTAATTCATTCGAGGCACTAATAAACACGCTATTAATCGCAGCAACCCGACCACGTAAATGATCTGGTGTTCTGATTTGAACTAATGTATGGCGAATCACAACGCTAATACTATCTAGTGCGCCACCGAGAATCAGCATTAACATAGATAGCCAAAAAGAACGAGAAAGTCCAAAGATAATTGTGACAACGCCAAAGCCAACTACTGACCATAATAAGGCTGGTCCTGCTTTGCGTAACGGTGGTAAATACGCCAGGGTAATGGCCATAGTCAAAGCACCGATAGAGTTTGCTGCTTGGAGATATCCCAACTCTACTGGCCCCACATGTAAAATATCTTTTGCAAAGATGGGAAGAAGCGCGATCGCACCACCCAACAATACAGCAAACATATCTAATGTGATCGCTGCTAAAATCAACTGATTCTGCCAAACAAATTTAGCACCAGCTGCAAGTGCTTTAAATGAAATTGGTTCGGTTGTACGGATGGCTTTTTGCTCTTTAATCGCCAGCGTTAAAAGAAAACACAAAAACGCAGCGATCGCAGCTAATACATAAACTCCTGTAGCACTTCCTAGTAGCGCAATCCCAAATCCTCCGAAGGCTGGGCCGATGACTGAGGCTAACTGAAAGCTACTACTATTCCAAGTAGCTGCATTGGTAAAGGCGCTGACAGGTATTAATTGCCACATCAGAGCATCACTGGCAGGTTTGAGGAATGCCCTAGCGACACCTGTTAAAACCAAGCAGGCATAAATTAGAAAGATTGTACCCTGAGTATAGGAAAGTACTCCTAAAGCTAGGGAACAGAGGGCTAGCAGTATCACCGACAGTAACATAGTGAGTTTGCGATCGCGCCGATCGGCAACATCTCCGGCAATTAACGTGAGAATAATCATCGGTAGGACTTGCGCTAGCCCTACACCACCTAAAGCGATCGCTGAGTTAGTCCGCTCATAGAGTTCCCAGCCAATCGCTACAGTTTGCATTTGCGACCCCACGAACAGCACCAGCCGTCCGATGGTAAATAGCCGATAGTCTCGAAACTTAAAGGCTGCAAAGGGATCGTGCTGTGCAACCTCAAAGTTATGGGGCTTTGAGTTCTGTTTTCTCGAAGACATTTTTTAGTAGAGTTAAGCCTTCTTCAATGTTGGAAATTTGGTCTTCTGAAAGACCTTTGAGCAAATCGGTAATATGAGCGCGAGTTTGATCTTGGGATTGCTTCAGATGATGCCTTCCATCTTCAGTTAAATTGAGCAGCACCCGCCGCCGTTCTTGAGGATGAGCAATCCGTTTCACGAAGTCGCGTTGTACCAAGCGTTCTATGGTTGCTGATGCTGTGGCAGAGGTGACACCTAAATGCTCTGCCAGATCAGATAATGAAGCCCCAGGATTGCGGTTGATAAATGCTAGCGATCGCAATTGAGGTATAGATAAAAAAGCGGCACTATGAGCACGCATATCCGCTCGGATAAACCGCATCACTAATGGAACTGTCTCCATTACTCTAGCGGCACATTCTTCGGAAGTTGCACCTTGATTAGGTTTATCCAAGGTCATGGGCTTTTTGTTCTCCTAGTTACATCGCCACCCGTGGATAAAGTTTTCCACCAAGGATGGCCAAAATGATTAATGTGAATAAGAGAATTGTACAATCCAGACCAAAGCCATAGATGCTAGTGCCATTCAACAGCATAGTGCTACGTAACCCGTCAACCAGATAAGTCAACGGATTTAAATGGGAAATGAACTTTAACCAACTGGGCATCAAAGAAATCGGATAGATGGCATTGCTCGCAAAAAATAACGGCATGGTTAACAATTGTCCAATACCCGTCATCCTTTCTCGGCTTTTCACCAAACAGCCAATAATTAATGAGAAAATACAAAAAGAACCCGCTCCCATTATGACTAGCAGCAGTACTTGAAGAATAGCTAGGGGATGAAGATTTAGTTTGACACCTAATAAAAATGCTAATCCGTAAATGAATATTACCTGAGATAAGCACCTCACCCCACATGCCAGGGCTTTGCCCAACACCATCGCCACACGAGGCGTAGGACTAGCTAAAAATTTATGGACAATCCCTAAATCTCGCTCCCAGATTAGCGTCATTCCACCACTAAAAATTGCCACAAACAAAATACTCTGAGCCAAGATGCCAGCAGAAATGAAGTCTAAATAGGGTAAATTCCCTGTAGGAATCGCGCGAGTTCGGGCGAAAACTTGCCCAAAAATTAGCAGCCATAAAGCTGGTTGCACAGCCCGAACGACTAAATCCGTGGGATCGTGCCGGAGTTTACGGATTTCCAATTCCGCGATCGCTAGGGTTTTGATAACTAGCTCTTTAATTGCAGAGATCAAATTTACTCGGACAGTGGGTGGTGATTTAACCCAACCGTTGAGCAGTACGTCTGGTTCTTGCTGTGTCACGGTAGTTGACTCCTGATGTTAGCTGGTCGCCTGTATAGTGAATAAAGACATCATCCAAAGTTGCATTTGGGTTATTTAAAGAAGCTTTTAAGTCGGTTGGTGTGCCTGTGCTAACGACTTCACCTTGCTGCATAATCGCCACTCGGTTACATAAGCTATCCGCTTCTTCTAAAAAGTGGGTTGTTAAAAATATAGTTGTGCCGTAATCAGCACAGAGTTGTAGTACAAGTTGCCATACTTGAGTTCGAGCGATGGGATCTAGTCCGACAGTCGGCTCATCAAGAAACAGAATTTGGGGTTGATGTAGAACTGATATGCCGATTTCCAGCTTGCGGATCATCCCACCAGAGTAATTTCGTACTAAGCGGTGCGCTGCATCTTGCAAACCCATGTATTCTAAAATTTCATAGATGCGGCGATCGCGTCCTTTGGCAGTTATTCCATACAACTTGGCGAAGATTAAGAGATTTTCGTAACCTGTGAGGCTACCATCAGCAGACAGCGCTTGGGGCACATAGCCGATAGCCCGTCTCACAGAATTAGATTGACAAGCCACGTCATAGCCAGCTAAGGTTGCTTTCCCTGCACTTATAGGCAGCAAGGTTGTCAGCATTTTAATAACTGTACTTTTCCCTGCCCCATTGGGGCCAAGCAGTCCAAATATTTCGCCCTGTTCCACAGATATGCTCAGGTTATTAACTGCGGTTAACTTCCCAAAACGGCGTGTGAGTCCTTGAGTTTCAAGGATTAGCGGCTTTGGTTCGCTAGGAGGTTGCGATCGATTTATTTTTCCCGTCAGTATTGTCACAAGTTTGATGCACTTCTATTAATTAGTAAATCTAACTATTAGCTTCTCAATAGATTTGCCAGAAGTCAATAGACTTCTGGCGGAAATTTGAATAAGAGTAAAAGGAATGATTCAGGAGGCAGGAGGATAAAGGCAGGAGGTAACCCACCCTTAAAAGAGTGGGATTGAAGCAAGGACGTTTTATACCTCGCTGCAAGCAGTCTCAGTATAATTATTGCTTTGAACTGGGCTTTAGACCCAGAACTAAAGTTTTAATTGATACTTCTTACCTCCTGCCCTCTGCCTCCTGCCTTCTGCCTTTCTTCGGTAAATTACTGAAATGATGAAGCAAAGTAACCGCAAATTCTAATCGCCATATATATTTGCTGAGATGCTACCTTCGCATGATCATTTTTGTAGTTTCACAAAAACCTTATCCTCCTTAAACTTTACCGGATATGACTGAAGCGAAATATCCGGTGCAGTTAAGCATTCACCTGTCTCTAATCTGTACTGAAATCCGTGGGAAGGACAGGTGATAATACCATTTTCAATCTTACCCTCTTCTAAAGAGTATCCTAAATGAGCGCAAGCATTACGGTAACATCTTACTCTAGCACCTTGACGATGTAAAATGAGCGAAGTCCCAGCAATTTGTACTGCCAATATACCAAATTCAGGAACTTGCTCAATAGTTGCTACTTTTACCCAACTAGAAGTTATCTGTGGAGAAAATGGACTAGTTAAACTAGAATTTGTGGTGTTAATAGTAGGATTTTTATTAACTGCAACCACTTTGGTAATTTCAGGACAATGGTTTTTGATTGCCTGTTCTACTCCTTGAGATAAAGTCAAGGTAGAAGTCGGACAACTGCTACAAGTTCCTATGAGCATAATTTCCACTGTATCTGGTGGCTTAATTGCCACTAGTTCAATGTCCCCATTATGGCTTTTTAAACCTGGGCGAACTTCTTCTAGGGCTGTTTGAATGCGCTGTGTTAATGGTGGTTTTGGTGGTTTTACTAGTTCATGATAAAGCAGTACTGCGTATACTACTTCATCAGTAACAGCATGACGTAAACCTGACATTGATTCTTGTTTGAGGCTTTTAATCAAACTAGTCAATGCTGCTTTATGCAAGGCTTCAATTGCTCTTTTTAGACCTACCGCTACACAGCGTTGGCTTTCATCCCACTCAGATATAATTGCCTCAAAGCGGTTAATTTCCTGAACTAATTCTTCAAGATTTGTCATTTGTCATTTGTCATTGGGCATTGGGCATTGGGCATTGGGCATTGGGCATTGGTTATTTATCAATGACAAATGATAAATCACTTCATTTTGAAATCTTTGAGGAGAAATGGCATAATCATGCCTGTCACTAAACTAGACAATGTTATTGGTAGGCAAAAGGGAATGTCAGCTTGTGCAAATAACACTAGCAGTAATGAACCTACAACAGTAGCAATAGCAGTTCGCTGGATAAAATATATCGGGTCGCGCAGCAACTTTCCTTTGACAAATAACTTGGCTGAAAACCATCCAATTTCTAACATTTTTCCTCCTAATAATTTGTCAATAAATTTAGTATGGCAAGTCCTAACAGGATGGCAGGAATTACACCAGCCGGAGCAAATAATGCACCAAGCATTGCTGAAAAGCTATAGCCTATATCTTTCCCAGCTAATAACATTCCACCAATAGCACCGCCAACCATAGACAAGGCTGTTGCGATGACTATCCACACTAATCCTGTTGCTATGTTCAAGTCACCATCTGCTAAACTTGTGAGAAAATCTCTTACAGTCGGGTTTGTAAAAACATCTCTCATGCTGTTTTGTTCTCCTTATTAGTAATTAGGGGAGTGGGGATGAGGGGGATGAGGAGAATAACCAATGCCCTATTTCCTATTTCCTATTTCTACTTCAATATCTTGTAGGGCTTGGGTTACTATCTCTGCTTGTTGAATTTGTTGGTTTTGGGTAAAAATCTCTAACGCTTGTTGATAATACATACGTGCTTGCAACAGATTTTGAGGATTACCCGCTTCTGGTTTTTCTGAGTCGTCTGGTAAGTTGAATAGGGCGTTAGCTTTGTTTGAAATTGTGTTAGCGTACTCTAGGGGTGTATCTTTAGAGTTACGAACTTTTAGCGCTTCATCGTAAGCTGCGATCGCACGCAAGTTATTTTCCACAGGATGGGAACTCACTAAATATTGCAAAGCGTTACCCAAGTTGTTTTGCAACATCGCATATTCTCTGGGATGATCGATCAAATTAATATGCTTTAGTGCCACCTCAAATGACTGCACAGCTAACCCTTGACGCAAGTATTCCCGTTCCGATGCTAAGGGCATAGAAAGATAAGCGATCGCAATATTGTTATATAAAATCGCGTATTCCTGGGGGTAATCCTCCCAACTAAACACCCGCAACGCCTCATGATAAGCCTGGATGCTGTCAGTTATCCGCGCCAAATTAAATGGCACTAGCGACTGCAACACCAGCCCAAAATTCATCTGCGTCTCTGCCACTTCCTCTGGTGAGGCTAATTGCTGTAAGATTGGCAACGCCTCTTCATAACCTGCTTTTGCTTGCAGCAGCAGTTGGTAATCAACATCCGGTATTGCCTGTAACGTCCCTGCCATGCCCACTTTAGCCCTAGCTTTTAGTAGGGGATATTCCTCACCACACATTTCATAGGCCCGGTAATATAACCCAACTGCATTTCGCAAGTCTTGGGCAGCTTTTGGCTTTTTTTGAAAGCCTTGCGCTATCTCAATCAGCATCTGGATTTTTTCCTCTGCTGTGGCTGACTCCGATGCAACAGCTGCTACCGCAGCTTTCACCGCTGAATCTGTAATGCTGGGGGTCATAACTCTGCCGTACTCTAGCCAATTGGGAATTGAGTCCAACGCCCACAAATGATCGAGACACAGTTTTGCATCTGATCATGGGCCATACTGATTTACGCAGGCTTCGAGTCCTTTAGGCGGAATTCCCCTTTTTGATCTGAGACTAGGAATTTAGTGACTGGTGATTGGAGGTTAGCAACTGAAGATTAAGGAATAGTTTTCCCCAATCCCCAATACCCAATCCCCAATACCTAGTCCCCAGTCTCTAAAATATAAAACACCCTATTTCTAAAATTCTAGGGGGGAATTGCTAATATTAATGTCAGCTTTAAACACCTAATATTTTAAAAATATTTTTTGTATCATCGCTGGACACAATCCAAATATTTTTTATTGAATTGTTGACATATATTAGGAATACGGTTTGATATCATGTTCGCTTGATTGCTTATTAAACCCGAAAAAGCCCATCCCGCCAAAGCTATGCTTTGTCTCCCCTATCTATCCATTAGCCACATCTTTCTTTACAATCTTGAAACGCTTGTTCTGTAGGCATCTTTAGCACTGAGGCGTCAAAAAACAGGGAGTAGGGAACAGGGAGTAGGGAGTAGGGAAGACGGCATTGGTCGGGGCTTGAAACCCCGACAAATGCTATCGTCTTGAAAGACGGGGCTTGTATCCCACTGGTTGTTGGGGCTAGTTTTTCCCCTACTCCCTACTCCCTACTCCCGCCCCAACGGGGCTTGGTCAAAGATACTTGACAGATTGGCTCTTAATCTTATCGTTAAAATTAGCTTTTTATTGAGAATTGATGACGAACTAATCAGAGTTAGAAAAAGCGTGAGTGAATACTATCGCAAATCTTAAGAAAGATGTGACTAATGGATAGCCGCTTCGGAGAGGGGTTGAGGGAGAGGTCAATCCATGCGATCGCTATCAATAGTGTAGTGTATCTTTGTCAGATACATACATTATGTAATATCAGGGAATTTTGTTTTTGAAACTTCTCCGAAATACTTTCACTAGAAAACTTTAGTATTATCTGCCTTTCAACGCCTTTTGTGGTTAGCATAGGCATTGCTTATTTCCTTCTATTTTTTAAATGCATTTTCTGCCTATTTTGTCAATACGTAAGTCCTGAATTTATTTATTTGTCGGAAGTCCCTTACCCAATAGTCAATTTGGGGGTAAAACTGGGGTAATGTAAAAAGGTCAATGTGTTTATAAAGCAGCTGTGTTGAACAAAAATTATGTCGTGCGATCAAAGCAGATTTTATCCCATGACGACGAGGGTCTTCTGAATAAGCATTGCTTTCTATGAATTGCGATTTAATACACGGGTGTATATCCGTTAAACGGAATTTGCGCTCCCTAATACCATATATTGTCAAGTTAAGCGCTTATATCTTGCAATAGATAACTTTTACCCTCACGACTGGAGAGCAAAATCTTGGGAATAGAACTACGCAGTTTCGTATTTCTCGACAACCTGCAACCTCAACATGCAGCATATATGGGAACAGTAGCCCAAGGCTTCTTACCATTACCAGGAGATACATCACTGTGGATTGAAATCTCTCCTGGTATCGAAATTAATAAGATTACGGATATAGCCCTGAAATCTGCCTCTGTCCGTCCAGGAGTACAGGTAGTTGAACGACTCTACGGACTATTAGAAGTTCATTCTAGCTCCCAAGGCGAAACGCGAGCTGCTGGTCAAGCTATTTTGGCGTTCCTGGGAGTCAAAAGAGAGGAATGTCTGAAACCGCGTGTTATTTCTAGCCAGATTATCCGCAACATCGATGCTTATCAAACACAACTAATTAATCGCACGCGCCGGGGACAGCTACTACTAGCAGGTCAAACACTATATGTATTAGAAGTGGAACCTGCTGCTTATGCCGCACTGGCTGCCAATGAAGCGGAAAAAGCAGCGAGGATTAACATTCTTGAAGTTCAAGCTGTAGGTAGCTTTGGACGGCTTTACTTAGGTGGACAAGAACAGGATATTCTAGCAGGGGCGGCGGGAGCATTAACGGCCATTGAAAGTGTCGCTGGTCGGGTAAATTCTCTGGGTGGGCGTCAGGAGTAAAGGAGAGAAAATGGCAAATCGAGAGCATCTAACTTTACTCAAAGCAGGTGCAGTTACATGGATTGAGTGGAGAAAGAAAAATCCCCAGATTGAACCAGACCTCAGCAGCGCGAATCTGCAAGGCGATAACCTCAGAGGCGCAAACCTCCAAGGGGTAAACTTGAGAAGAGTGGATTTAGGTAATGCTTTACTGGTGCGAGCAAACCTCAGTGGTGCTGACCTCAGTAGTGCCAACCTCTACAAAGCCTTTTTAACTGAAGCTAATCTGAGTGCGGCTAACTTCAGTGTTGCTAACTTGAGTGGTGCTATACTTACGCAGGCAGATTTGAGTCATGCCAATCTGATTGGAGCCGATTTGAGTCACGTGGATCTTAGAGACGCTGCGATCGCATATGCTAATCTAATTGGCACTGACTTAAGAGGCGCTAACTTGAAAGATGCCGATTTAGGTTCAGCAAAGCTGATGCGGACTAACCTCTCTTTTGCCAACCTCATTGAAGCTAACTTGATTGCATCTGACCTCAGCGAAGCGAGTTTGTACGAAGCGGAAATGTTGGGTGCTTATCTTTACAAAGCTGACCTCTACAAAGCTAATCTGAACAAGGCTCACCTCAGTGGTGCATACCTGTTGCAAGCTAATCTTAGTGAAGCTGACTTGAGTCAAGCAGACTTGAGTTGGACTAACCTCAGAAACGCGAATTTAGCAGGAGCAAATCTCAGAGGAGCTAACCTTAGAGGAGCCGACATTAGGGGAGCTAACCTCAACGGTGTAAATCTTCAGGAAGCAATTATGCCTGACGCTTCAAGGCACAATTAGTTTACAGCCGACATTTTGCACCTCAGAGGTTGTTTGAAAAGATATTTTTGGTAACTTCTAACCCTCAGAAACCTAACTCGAAATCCTTGTTGACATACTCACCGAGAAAGAAGGGTCGGTGATTCTGGAGTAATAAGTAATAAGTAATAAGTAATGAGTAAATACCTATTTCTCATCCACTCATTACTCATTACTCATTACTCATTACTCATTTAAAGTCCTGTAACCGATGATAAAAAGCCGTCCTCAAAGGACAGGGCTTTAGACCCAAGTTTTTGGTAGAGACAATTCATGAATTTTCCCCACATCATTTTTGAAGATGCCTAATAGTTAACGAACTGTTCCTCGCAATACTTCAGTATCAATGGGTTTGATCAGATAAACTAACAGCAGATTCCAAACAATTGCTGCAATCAAAGGTAGTTTGCGAATTAGCTTCACAACTTTCGGCGCAGAACTGCTCTCAATCTCTGCAATTTTCAAGTTGTAACCTGCACAGCGTTGCAGCCGTGGGAAAAACTTGGGGTGTTCGGTATTCAGCATCACCGGAAAAGCCCGTCCCGCAGTTTCATTGGTGTTGCGGACAACTTGGAAATCAAATTCTGTGGCATCAAGTCCCAGTGATTTATAGAACCCGGAACGTTCATGAACTGTCAAGGTGTGAGTAGCAAATACCGAGAGTAAGAAAAAGCGACTCCACAGCCTAGATTTCCAGGTATTCCATAGTTCAGGTTGAGAACGTAATAATGCTTTGAATATATCTCCGTGGCGGTTTTCGTCCTGACACCAACTTTCAAAGTAGCGGAAGATAGGGTAAAACTCGTTTTCTGGGTGCTTTTCTAGATGTCTGAAAATAATAATGTAACGCCAGTAGCCGATTTTTTCTGATAGGTAAACAGTGTAAAGTACCCACTCAATCGGAAAAAAGGTATAGGTGCGGGTTTTAGTAACAGTGGCTAAATCCAGGGAGACTTTAAAATCACCCATTGCTTTGTTGAGAAATCCGGCGTGGCGGGCTTCATCACGCGCCATCAGTTGAAATATTTCCGCTAGCACTGGACTGCGATTTTTCAGCTTGCGGGATAATTCCTTGAATAGCAAAAAGCCGGAAAACTCAGAAATGCAAGAGCGTTCCAAATACTCTATAAACGCCTGCCTTGCTTCACCACCAATGTGTTCCCAAGACTGCTCAAAGGCTTCATCACGAACAAAATGGTGGCGGTTGTAGTCTGTCCGCATTTCTGTCAACATCGCCTGCAACTCTGTTTCCTGGGCAGACAAATCCAGCTTGGCTGCGGTTTCAAAATCTGTAGTATAAAACCGGGGAGTGAGTACCGTTTCTTTACTGGGGGTTTTAATTTCTGGCTTGGGTAGAGTGTTAACCATGAGTGATGAGGCGATGAATCAATAGTTCTATAACTATAAAGTTATGATAAATATCATTATTTAGCTAGCCCTCTTCACAATCCTTTAGTAAAGTCGGAATTTCTGAATTCTTCTTCAATCATCATTCTTTCCTCCTGCCTCCTCGCTTAAAAGTGCTGAATGCTGTACATGGATAGCGGGGCGTTGAGCCAGTGCTGAGTAAAAATACCAGTCTCAAATCCCTCTTTCATCCAAGGCTTTTGAAACTCATTTCATCGGCACTGCCTTTTTCATAACACAGTTAGATCCGCGAAAATGTGAAAGGAAAACCTTTGAGGGCTAGGGTTTAGATATTTTATTAAGTTTTTAAATTTCCCTGTCTAAATACAGTATCCGGCGCTATCCGCCATTCATACAGAATACCTTTCCTGTATTCTGACTCCTGACTCCTGAATTCTGTTCGATAAAAATCCCCGCCACAGTGGACAGGGATAGTAGTTTTTAGCTAAGACTTGTCTGTTAACTAACAAAATCTTTGTGAGCAGTGACAAGCATCTGAGCTTGCCTTAAAACGTTTCCGAATAAATAAATAGGAATCTGCCAAGCTGCAACGGTAACTTCTTTGACGATATCCTGTACACTAATTGCGATTAATTCATGTTCTGGTGGCTCTCCCTCAACTGCACCAGACCAAGTAAAAGCTAATAAGAAATCATCATCTCCAGGTAAGGATGCAATTAAGCATTCTTCTGGTGTTGGCTGGCAAATAATTCCATGATCGTTTGCAAGTTCTACTAGTCTTTGAAAGTTGTTTACGTTCGTCATTTGTCCTTGGGATGTAATGTAATCTCAGTTTTAGAAAAAATCATATTTTTATCTCCAGAACTCAAGTTAGTTGCTCTATACCATATATTACGAATTATTAATTAGTCGGTCAGAGTTAGGAGTTATTGGAGTTGGATCAGGCTTAAGTCCAAAATCTTACCGCGATCGCCTGGTTCTATCAGCAACAATTGTTACTGTTTTAAAAAAAGCTAGACTACCTACTTTTTCGATTTACCCTATTGACATACACCTCCCTTCTTTACCATTCCAATATTGATACTCTAATTTCACCCAGGCTGACGCAGTGCATTGAGAATTGCACTCGCTTTTGGGGGAATAGCTGTAAGCCAAAGCAGAAAAAGATGCTCGTCAACATTAGATTGTTGAATCACCTTGGCATAGATATGTTCTTCTTCTGTAGCCATTTCTGCATCAATCAATAGCTTGAGTTTGAGATTACTCAAGAGTTCTAAAGAATGTGGCGATCGCAATTGCGCCTTTTTTTCTGAGAGACTAATCAATGCTCCCAGCAATATTGTTCCCACTGCATGTTTTCCCTGTAAAATGGTGTATTTCACAGGTATTTCTTGATTAAGAATGATCATCTTTTCATCATCTTCAGGCAAGAATAAATTATATTGACCGCCAATGCCACGAATTTCACAAATTGTCACAAGGTGTTTTATTCCCTTCAGTTCGGTGAATAAATAGAGTATTCCCAAAAGCAAGATCAGATTTTGCACTCAACTACGAACTATTAGCAAAAGACAAGTTAGGCAAGAGATCGTAAAAATAATTACAACAAATTGGGTGAGCTAGGATTTAGCAGCACGACAAGCGACTTGATACACAGTTACTTTTCTTACAGTAAATTTCGTGCAACAATTAAGAATCTTTCTTATTTAAGGATATAGTCACTTAGGGTAATGACTGTTGGAGCGTTAGCTACGCTTGCTTAGAGACGCTACGCGAACGTCGCAGGCATCGCACAAGGGCTGACTTATCAATTCTCACTGAGCATTGCATCCAGTATTTAGGTGTTTCCTTTCGGATAACTTGAAAAAACGCGTTAGTTTCAATCATATATCAGCTTGATAATGACAGTAATTATTATTAAACTATGACCAAAATTCTTACAGATACAGATTGGCAAGAATTATTGGCAGAAAGTGAGCAAAGTGGTCACACTTCTTTTCAATCAAAGGGTTTTGAAACTATCCGTAAAGGGAAACTTCTAGATGTCTCTCATACCTATCAATGCTGGTCAGAATTACGTAATGGACTATCTATTTCAATACATCAAGAAGAATTTATTGATGATCTTGTGTGGCTTAGAGATATTTTTGATAAATCTCAATTTGGCTTGAGTTTTTTTCTCTCAGGGAAAGTGAGAATTGAACGCCACGGTTTAACTGACAAGACAGACGAAATAGTAGGCAGATATTATTCAGAATGTAACTGTGACATCAAAGAAACTGAATGCTGGAAAGCTGGTGAGAAGTTTTCACGAATTTATCTGAAAATCGAACCGCAGGAATTTTTTCAAAGTTTTGGTGAAGAAGAATTAGAACAGATACCAATTTCCCTGCGTCAAGTAGTGATGAATGGTAAGGTACAGCCTTACTACCAGCAAGGGGAAATCACACAGCAAATGTGGAAAGTTTTATGTAATATCCTCAAGTGTCCCTATCAAGGCTTGATGAAGCGAATGTATTTGGAAAGTCAAGCAATAGAATTGATTACGCTTCATTTTCAGCAAATTCAGGAGCAGGAGCAGGAGATACGTAATCATAGCTTTCCAGGGAAGAATTTGAGAGATGTTGAGAGAATTTACCAAGCTAAAGAAATTTTGTTGGGTAATTTAGAAAATCCACCCAGCCTGATAGACTTAGCACGACAAGTAGGTATAAATGAATTTAAATTGAAGCGTGGGTTTCGTCAAGTTTTCGGGACATCTGCGTTCAAATATTTGCACAACTATCGCCTGGAAAAAGCGAAACAACTTTTAGCATTAGGAGATATGAAGATTGAAGAAGTAGCATTTAGGGTAGGTTTTGACAGTCGCAGTTACTTTGCTTTAGCTTTTCGCAAAAAATTTGGATTGAATCCCAAACAATACTTTCAACATCATCACAAATCCCTCTAGCGTTCAGAAAAAATCCCTCTAGCATTCAAAAAAAATCCCTCTAGCGTTCAAATTAGAAATCTGAATCCCTTATTGTACATAAACTACTAGTTTAGTTAAGAAAGATTCTTAACAGCTTGTGGGGATAAATGGAGTGGTCTAATACCCTAACCTGTAACGGGAGAGGGGTCGAAAGTCTGATGAATATGTTGGTGTGAGGGAGATTTGGTGATGAAATTAATAAAATCGCTTTCTGGGCTGATGTTTACAGCCTCATTTTTTATACTCGTAACACAGTCAGTATTGGCTGAAACTGATGGAGTAAATTCAGTAAATGTTAGAGGTAAACGCAAAGTTATATCAACTATTCCCCAGTTGAGTGAGGTAGAACTTCCCCAGACGAAGGCCGCACTGTTATTAACTCAGAACCCCAGTGCAGAGGCAATAGTAGAAGTTACAGGGGTACGCATTACCAAAACCGAAAAAGGTGTTGAGATAATTTTAGAAACAAATAAAAGTGATACTCTCCAGCCTGTTCAGAAGAATGAAGCCAATAAATTAATTATCAATGTTCCCAATTCGCAATTGCGTTATGAGGGTGGTAATACATTTCGCCAAGAAAAACCATTTGCCGGAATTGCAGAAGTATTGGTAGTTAATCAAGATAATAATACTATCCAGGTGACAGTAACGGGGGAGACTCAACTCCCAACAGTTGAGTTATTTGATGGAGATGAAGGGCTGATTTTTGGTGTGACACCTGCTGCAACTGCAATGCAGCCACCACAGCAGCCAACAAGTGAAACACCGCAAGAGGAACCAGCAGCACCAGCTGATGAACCAATTGAGTTGGTGGTAACAGGGGAGGAAGACAAGTATCGCGTCACGAATACCACCACTGGGACAAGAACTGATACACCCCTGCGTGACCTTCCCCAATCGATTCAGGTTATTCCTCAAGAAGTGCTGCGCGATCAACGCGCCGATATTTCCAGTGCGCTTATTAATGCCCCAAGTGTCCGCACTTCATCTCCGACTAATTTTGAAACATTGCGGATACGAGTTCGAGGATTTTTTACCCAGCCTACGCTAAACGGTTTCAAAGACTCTTTATCTTCTAACCTTGGGCCTGACCTTACAGGAATTGAAAGAATAGAAGTCCTGCAAGGCCCAAACTCTATTTTATTTGGTTCATCATCACCAGGGGGAACGGTTAACTTTGTGACGAAACAGCCCCTACGCGATCCTTACTACTTTGCCGAAGCAACTATTGGTAACTTTAACTTTTACCGTGGTGAAGTGGATCTATCTGGGCCGTTAGACGATGCGAAGAAAGTACTATATCGGCTTAACGCATCATACCGAGATCAAGAGTTTTTCATTGACTCTAGCAAAGCTAGAAATCTAGTGATTGCACCGGTAGTGAGTATTGAACTTGGGGAGAATACAAATCTAACTGTTGAAGGCATTTACAAAAACATAAAATCGGAAGGAATTAGTTTTGGCTTGCCTGCAATTGGAACAATACTTTCTAACCCTAATGGCAAAATACCCCGCGATCGCAACGTAAATGAAGGTAGCATTAACACCGAAGTTTCTAGAATTGGGTACACATTAGAGCATAAATTTAGTGAGGCTTGGTCATTTAAAAATTCATTTCAATATAGCAGGTTTTATTCTCCTGATTTAGGCACTTTCCCCGTAGGGCTTTTAGATGATAATCGCACTTTGGAGAGAATCTACATAGAAGGACTCTACGATCAACGCGACTATAGGCTTTTGACCAATGTTATTGGTAAGTTTGCAACTGGCTCAATTAAACATCAATTACTATTTGGCTTTGATTTGGGCAGACAAAGTATAGATTCTAGCGGTATTGATCGAGAAATTGCTCCACTTGATTTGTTCAATCCGATTTATGGTCAGCTACCTGGTGCAATTACATTTGAATCTGATACTAATACCGTGACCGATGAGCTTGGCTTTATCGTGCAAGATCAAGTAACAATTGCAGACAATTTAAAGCTGCTCCTCAGTGGTCGATTTGATAACTTCAAGCAAACTGACAAAGACTTTCTCGCAGATACAGAAACAAGTCAATCGGGGAGTGCCTTTAGTCCCCGTGTGGGCATTCTATATCAGCCAATCCCGCCTATTTCTCTCTATGCTAACTACAGTCAATCATTCCAGCCAGCAATTGGTCGAGCTTTTGATGAAAGTGAATTTAAGCCAACCAAGGGGACTCAGTTTGAAATTGGAGTCAAAGCAGATTTGAATGACAGGCTTTCAACTACATTGGCGTTGTACGATATTACCCAATCGAATATTGTAACTGACGATCCAGATAACTTAGGCTTTTCTGTTCAAACTGGAGAACAGCGTAGTCAAGGAATCGAACTCAGTGTTGCGGGTGAAATTTTATCAGGATGGAACATCTTTGCTAGCTATGCTTACAACGATGCTCGCGTCACTAAAGATAATATCATTCCAGTCGGGAACCGGGCATTGCAGACAACTCCCCATGCTGCCAGCTTATGGACTACCTACGAAATTCAACGAGGAGACTTACAAGGTTTGGGCTTTGGTTTGGGACTTTTTTATGTAGGCGATCGCGCCGGAGATGCTGGAAATACATTTGAAGTACCCAGCTATTTAACAACTGATGCTGCTATCTTCTACAAGCAAGACAGATTACGTGCTGCGATCAATATCAAAAACCTCTTTAATGTGGATTATTTTGAAAATGCCTTCAATCGATTGCGAGTCTCTCCTGGTGCGCCATTTACTGTGCAGGGAACTATTTCTTGGACGTTTTAAAAAGTTAGGGTTTTCATGAAGAGGTTTCTACGCCGTCTCACCTATCCGCTATGTCTGGGAATTGTGGCATTTATACTTGTTTGTGCCTGTAGCCAAAGTAACTATCAAGATGCCACATCTCCAACATCTTCAGCAGAAAATTGTCGAATCATAAAACATCCAATGGGGGAAACCTGCGTTCCACTCAATCCTCAACGAATTGTAGCTTTAGATATCCTGAGTCTTGGTGAAACCGTTGCTTTGGGTATCAAGCCAATCGCAGCAACAATATGGTCTCGGACAGAAATCAATTCCGAAGTTCCCCCTTATTTAGCAGAAAGAATCAAAGGAATTGTTTTGCATAGTTATTCTACTAGCCAACCCAATTTAGAGACAATTCTGCAACTTAAGCCCGACTTAATCATTAGTCCTTCAGATCCATCATCACGAGAGCAGTACAAGCAATTATCACAAATTGCTCCTACCGTATTAGTTCCTTGGGGAGAGATTTCACGAGATTGGAAACAACACTTAAAAGAAACTGCAAAAGTTTTTGACAAAACAGAGGTAGCGACTCAACTCTTAAATGGCTACTCTCAAAGAGTTGAAAAACTAAAACAGAGATTACAGAATAATCGTCCTCAGCCATTTCGGGCATCATTTGTATATGTCAACTCTGGAGGAGTATATCTTGGTATGAAAAAGTCCTTTTCTGGCACAATTTTAAATGATATTGGACTGCTATCTCCTAAATCATCTAATAATTTATCCTTGCCCATTTCCGAGGAAAGTTTTTCCGAAATTGATAGTGATGTTATTTTTATCGGATGTTATCAAAAAAATGATTGCTCTACTTTAGAAAAACTTCGGGGAAAACCCTTATGGTCTAAAGTTAAAGCTGTCCAAAACAAACAAGTATTTCCTGTAGATTTTCAGAGTTGGTATGGGTTTGATTTTCTTGCCGCTCATGCTGTACTGGATGACATTGAGAAGCATTTATAGCAATCTGATTTGATTTCTGAATCACTCGTAGAGGTAAGGGACTGGGGATTGGGGAACTCGGGGCCCCCTCTGGGGATTAGGGGCAATGGGGACTGGGAAGAAGGAATAAAGGTGTGTCCTATAGATTAACAAACCTCTAACTCATGAAAGGATGTCAGTGAGTGTTGCTCTCTTCAGACAGTTAGGTGAGGAGGTACACCATACTCAGCACTCTTCATGCTGCGGTACTAGGTAAGGAAGAAGGGAGCACTCTTTTGCTCACAATATGGCAATATATAAAGTTGTAGCTAACCGCCTACGTAGAGGTTTAACGTGGATACCATTGCAATTCCTGCTCTAAATCGGCCAGTGGATGCCACGGTAGAAATTCCTGGTTCTAAAAGTCTTACCAATCGGGCGCTGCTTGTCGCTGCTTTGGCGCAAGGTGACTCCATTTTAGAAAATGCCTTATTTAGTGAAGACAGCGAGTATTTTGCCAAATGCGTAGAGCAATTAGGCATTCCCATTACTTTGCATCCTCATTTGGCACAGATCGAAGTGGCAGGAAGAGGAGGCGAAATTCCAGCTAAACAGGCAGATTTATTTGTGGGTTTGGCAGGCACAGCAGCACGGTTTATCTCTGCGCTCGTGGCACTAGGGAACGGCGAATATCGGCTAGATGGCGTTCCCCGGATGCGAGAACGACCGATGGGTGACATGCTGACGGTGCTGCAAACGGGTGGAGCAACCATCAACTTTGAGGGAAACTCCGGGTTTATGCCCTATACCATCTATGGCCAGGGATTCGCTGGCGGAAATTTTCGCGTAAAAGCTAACCAAACAAGTCAGCAACTTTCGGCATTGCTGATGATTGCGCCCTATGCTCAACAGGACACAATCATTGAGGTTGAGGGGACATTAGTTTCTCAATCTTATGTCAAAATGACCTGTCGCTTGATGGCAGATTTTGGCGTTGAGGTGATTCAAATAGGTGATAATCAATTTCAGATTAAAGCGGGTCAACGTTACCAAGCTCGACATTACACAATAGAACCCGATGCGTCAAATGCCTCTTACTTTTTTGCCGCCGCCGCCGTTACGGGTGGACGGGTGCGCGTCAAACATTTGACTAAGCAATCCTGTCAGGGTGATATTCTCTGGCTGAATGTTTTAGAACAGATGGGTTGCCAAATTAAGGATTCCGATGAATATACCGAAGTGACAGGGCCGAAGCAATTGCAAGGCATCGACATTGATATGAATGATATATCGGATTTGGTGCAAACATTAGCTGCGATCGCACCTTTTGCTAGTTCACCGATTACCATTCGGAACGTGGAACATATTCGATATAAGGAAACCGACCGGATTAAAGCTGTGGTTACAGAATTGCGGCGGCTAGGAGTGAAGGTTGAAGAATTCCCAGATAGACTGAAAATTGAGCCTGGCCCTATTACCCCGGCGGCGATTGAAACCTATCATGATCATCGAATGGCGATGGCTTTTGCTGTCACTGGCTTAAAGGTTCCAGGGATTGTAATTAAAGATCCTGGCTGTACAGCTAAGACCTTTCCAGATTACTTTACCCGATTCTTCCAAATGTTAGAACAATAAGAGACTGACCAAATAATTACTAATTCGTAATTCGTAATGACGCTCGTGGACTCGCTACCGCTGCGCTAACGTAATTCGTAATTAAAGAAAGATACAAGCATCTTGATTTATTTACGAATTATGTTGAACAGTATTTTTGTCGCGTCTGTTATACCGGGCGTTGTATATAGCAATCCTAAATCATTCGTGAAAAATTAGATCCCCGACTTCTTCGAGAAGTCGGGGATCTGGACATCGCGCATTTTCACAACTCATTTAGGATTGATATATTTGCAGGATGATTTTGCTGGTTTTTAGGACGGGCATGTTGCCCGTCCCTTGTATTTACAGACTTTCAATGAGCTAGTTGTTAGCCCCTACAACAAGTTGCTGTAAACCTTTAGAAGGTGAAAGTTGTTCTCAACGTGCCGATAATTGCATCGTCGTTATCACTGTTTTGACCAGGAGAGGTCAACCATATGACACCAGGGGTAATTGAGATGTTATCTGACACGCGATACTTGTAAAAGCCTTCAATGTGATAAGGTACATCATTACCAGTTAAACCTGGTCGGTTAAAGGCATAGGGTTCTGCACCAGCAAAAATACCTAAAACGTTACCCTGTTTACCGAAGTCAGGCAAGGCTATGCCAAGTCCATAACTCCAAGCTTCGTAATCATCATCAGCACCAAAGCCTGTGACATCGTGGTAAGAAACGAAGCCACTAACTGATAGTTTGTCGCTGGGTCGGAAGGCTGCCGATATTCCGTATGAATTACTGGAAGATCCGTCTAGGGCACTTAGGGTGTTAGATTGATTGGTACCTACGACGCGGCTAGTGCCAGTCAAACCACCACCTGCATCAAATAAACCACCACTTCCAGCACCATGATAACCATGAACGTAGGTGGCAGCGATCGCAAAGCGATCGCCAACACTAAAGTTCAACTGTCCCAGAGCTGCATAGTTACCTTCCAACAAACCTTGACTTACTCCAGGATTATTAGCATTTGACGCTAAGTAGCCTACAGTCAGTGAACTTGGTTTCAAAAAGCTACCACCGCTACCAAAAGGTAAAGTCAGTGCTGCACCAGCACCACCACCAATCCGATAGATGGGGCTTTCAGAAGCAAAGGTAGACAATGCACCATTACCACCATCAAAGTCCTCAAAGTAAGGATTGTTGGTGGCAGCATAATCGCTATGAATACCTCCGGTGGCCGCAAAGTAAGCTTGGGCTGGGCCTATGGGTACGTAATACGCCAGCCAGTCTATAACGACACTGTTATTGGTACTTCCACCGTTGAGTTGAAAGGTTTGTGTGCCTTCAGCAGTACCATCAATCAGAACATCGTCATTCCCTATTTGACTAAATGCTGTTGCATTACCAGCTGAAAGACGGGTGTGTAAAACGTCTTTACCCGTAAAGCTGCTTTGCAAGTCTAAACGTACCCTATCTTGGAAGACAGTATTGTTAGCATCGCCAGTATTACCGCCAAAAATGTCAGTAACGGCAAAAATAGCTTCACCCACCAATTTGGTGGTAGTAGAAAACTGATTTGCTTCTAGTTCAGCAGTCCGTGCTTCTAGAGAATCTACTCGACCACGCAGAGTTGCCAATTCTGCCGAGAATTCCTCTTGCAAACGCTGGAGGGTTGCCAAATCCTGTTTTGATACCAAATCAGCGGTTGCTGTCGCAATCAGTTCATTAACTCGATCTAAACAAGCATTCAAACCTGCGGCAAACTCATAACGAGTCAGTGCCCGGTTGCCGCGATAAGTGGAATTTGGGTATCCTGCTATACAGCCGTAGCGTTCAACTAGGGATTGTAAAGCTTGGAATGCCCAATCAGTCGGCTGTACATCAGAAAACTGAGAAACTGATGTGACTTGAGACAGTGAATTCTGATTCTTGCCTTCGCTGCTGTAGCGATTAACTTGTTCTAAAACCTGATTTCCATCAGTCTTTGCTTGGGCAAATAACTGCTGATTAATTTTTGGTTGTTCTGTTTTGATTGATAGTGAAGTACCAATAGCTTCTGGTGCTTCTGTCTGAGCGTATTTTACCTTTGGATCTTCAGAAAAGCTTGCTACTTCAGTAGCTACAGCCTTAGCGGAAACCAACACCGTCACTCCCAAAACTACTGGACTTAGTACCAGAGTTTTCCACAATAGATGAGACATTTTTTATTTTCCTTTCCCAAAAAATAACCCAACTCAGTAGGTTTAAGAAAAAGAGAACAAGCAATTATTCTACTTGATTGGAAATTCTATCAGATTGTAGTGATCTAAGCTATATCTAAAAAATTTTCCTGGATAAAGAATCGTAAAGTCTTGCAGATGACTTGTTTGCCTAAAGGTGGTGTTTATCCGGGAATTTAGCTCTATTTTGTGCCATTTATGCACTTTAGCTTCTTGTTTTTAACCCTGATTTTCGATAGAGCCTTTTTATATCAAATACAGTTCAGTTAAGCATTTCTTGCTTCTCTTTGTGTCCTACCCTTCTCTTTCTGCTGACGGAGATACGGCGCGTAGCTTGCTTCCACGAAGTGGTAAGGGAAGCCACTTCATGTCCATGCGTCCTTTGCTGCTGCGGCAAGCTGCTTTGCGTCTAAGTTAAAAAAGTTGACTTTAACAAAGAGTTTTAGCTTTAACTGAACTGTATTGCTTTTTATCTTGCTAGAATGACAGATTTTCACTAGAGTTGGTCATATTTATAGAAAATTGTGAAATTGGCTGAAACTTTTACTTTGCCGCAATGAAAAAGTCATGGTTGAAAATTGATGCAGCTTTTTGAGCTAAACACAATTCACGAGTCAGACTTGAGAATATCGATTTCTTGTCTAAATTCAGAGAGATGATTTATGAGTGAGTTTACCTCCAATCCATAAATTACGAACTACGGCAAATGCTTCCTCAGATTTAGACAGTCAATTTTTCAAAACTATCAGCAGTTGTTTTTTCTAGTCCTAGAATGGGATAGATATCTGGCTCAAATGTTCCCTGAATAGTCAGAACTAAAGCGTCGATTAAGGCTTTGGCTTTCAGCAGCGTTTCTTGAAACTCCATCTCCGGGTCAGAAAGGGCTATAATTCCGCCACCGATACCGATGGAGGTTTGATGAGGAGTCAAAACAGCAGTCCGAATAACAATATTAAAATCGGCTGAACCATTCAAGCCCAAAAAGCCGATCGCTCCTGAATACACTCCCCGCGCCTCTTGTTCTAGGCGATCGATAATTTGCATGGTACGGATTTTGGGCGCACCAGTCATCGATCCTCCGGGAAATGAAGCTTGCACACAATCCACCGCTTGTAAGTCTGAACGTAACCGCCCGCGTACTGTTGTCACCAACTGATGTAGTGTTGGGTATGTTTCCACATCCATTAATTTTGGTACATGGACACTACCAACTTCACAGACTCGTCCCAAATCATTGCGTAACAGATCCACAATCATCAGATTTTCAGCCCGGTCTTTTTCGCTGTTGCGTAGCTTCTCACGGAGGATGAAATCGGCTTCGGGGGTTTCTCCTCGTGGTAGGGTTCCCTTAATGGGTTTAGTTTCTACCCATCCTTGGCGATCAATCTTTAGAAACCGTTCTGGAGATGAACAGGCGATCGCAATTTCACCAAAGCGCAAAAATGCAGAGTAAGGAGCAGGATTGATTTTACGTAATGTCCGATAGAACGTCAATGGATCGGGGGTTGCATCGGTGTAAAGCTGATTCGTCAGGCAAACTTGGTAAGTTTCCCCTTCGTGAATTTCGTCCAGGCAATGGTGAATATCTTGGATGTAATTTTGGTAAGTACGACTCAAACGGAACTTAACTGGCTGACAATTTTCCTGGGGGAGAACGGAAGAAAGAGGATCTAAAGTTTCTAGTTGTTGTTGGATAGTATCAAACCAAGTTTCTACCGATTCTGTTTGTCCTTTTTTGATTAATTGCAGTAAATAAAGACACTGTTCTTGGTGATCGATAGCAATCATGCGATCGGCAAGTAAGAAAATTGCATCAGGTAATGGTGAAGAATGTACCAATGATGAGCCACATTCTGCCTTGAGTTCATAGCCAAAATAGCCAACAAATCCACAGTTAAAATCAAACGGTAACTCATCAGCTTGGCAAAATCGGCAGTCTATTTCCCGCTTCAAATACTCAAAAATACTTTCGGTGCGATGAGTCACGGTATCTGACTGTGTGACGAGAAGTTTTTGCGTTTGGGTATGATATCGCACCAATAGACTGTTTGCTCCGCTGCCATCACCCATAAAGGAGAAGCGAGATAGACCAGGTTCTACACGGCTGCTATCTAGCCAAAAAGCATTTACTGCATCCCCAAACAGCTGTACAAATATTTGTTCTGTATTTGGGCAGATATCTAACTTGCGTGTATACAATTCAAACTTCTCTTCCTGTTTTTGGTGTGGTCGATCGATCACAGGAGTAACAGATCCATATCCAATCCAATATTGCTTTTGTGGACTTCTTGACTCTGCCAAAAGGCTTTCAGACCCGACCCCTTGTGCATGGCTCCCTCTCCTGCCTTCTGCCTCCTGCCTCCTGCCTCCTGCCTCCTGCCTCCTTGACGATTTTTCTATAAATTGCAGCGTTATATCTCGAAAGTTTTCTAGTAATCTTTGCCCATATTCTGTACAAATAGACTCTGGGTGAAACTGCACACCCCAAAAAGGTAGATGCCGATGACGCAATCCCATCACCAATCCTTCTTCAGTCCAAGCAATTTTTTCTAGACACTCAGGTAGTTCGTCAGCAACTAGCAACGAGTGATAACGCACTACAGAAAAATTACTAGGAATACCTTGAAATAGTGCTGAATCATTATGATAAATTTTACTGAGTCTACCGTGTCGAACTTCCGGTGCATGAATCACTTTTCCACCATGTAGATAGCCAATTCCTTGATGACCAAGACAAACTCCTAGCAAGGGCACATCAACGTTCTCAATTATCTGTCGGCAGATTCCAAAATCTTCTGGTCTTTCTGGACGACCGGGGCCAGGTGAAATCACAATGTTGTCAAATGCAATTTCTTTTAATTCATCCCAGGTAAGCTGATCGTTACGAATTACCAGAGGTAGTTCCCCATTTACTTCAGCAATCATCTGGTAAAGATTAAAGGTATAAGAGTCATAGTTATCAATAATTAATGTTTGCATATATACTCAATTAACTACCATATAGAACATTTTGGCACTCAGAATAGCAATTCGTGAATAACAAAATTCCCGACTTATTTAATAAGTCGGGAATCTAAGCTTTTCGATTTTAAGTAATCTATAGATACAGCAGTTTTATTTTGCATAGAGTACAAAACTAGGGGTTTTAAGGCAGGAACTCTTTATATCTGATGCGTGAGTCCTCCATTTTGTACCTTAGTTACTTGCAAACTGCTGTAATGATTCTGACAGTAGCACATCCTTTTCGTTATTTCCTACGCCTTTATCCCTTAATCTTATCCAAAGCTAAATTCAGCTTCAAGACATTAACTCCAGGTTCGCCAAAGATGCCGAGAAAGCGTCCATCGGTGTTTTGAGCAATCAAAGTTTCCAATTGGGTAGGCTGAACTCCTCGCGCTTTGGCTACTCGTGCAATTTGTGCGATCGCAGCTTCGGGCGTAATATGGGGGTCAAGGCTAGAACCAGAGGTGTAGACTAAATCGCCAGTCGGCTGTACACCTGCTGTTTTCAGACGATTGAAGTCGCCTTCAACTTTTTTACTGGGGTCGGGGTCATCTTTACCTTTGATGCGTTCCATTAATGCGGGATTACTGGGAGCCAAGTTACTAGCGCCAGAAACTCCGGTTCTTAAAACTCCCGCGTCGTCCTTTTTGGGATCGGCTGTGCTGTAACTTGTGGTACTGGGACGGCTGTTAAAATAGCGATCGCTACTAAAAGGTTGACCAATCAAAGCAGAACCTACAACTTGACCTGTGCTATTTTGCAGTAGACTACCGTTTGCTTGAAAGGGAAACACAATTTGCCCAATGGCAATCATCGCCAAAGGATAAATAATTGCGACTATTACCCAGAGTACCAAGGTAGAACGAATAGCTCTGCTAGCTTCACGTGCAAAACTCATTTAGAATTTCTCCGGTACAAACATTACAAAAAATAAATAGATGGAAAGCCCTAGTGTCACCAGCCCTAATAGCCCCAATCCCCAAGATTGACTGCGGGAAAGTTGTTCACCAGTAGCGCCATAGACTAGAGGTGCAACCACGAGGTTGAAACACATTGCCAAGAACAAATACAGTGGTAGCTTTTGTCTACGCCATTGACACCAGATTTCAGTTATTTCTTCTAATACTTGGGATGCTGCAATCGCACGGCGGGTATGAACGGGTTTCATAGTAAATTAAGACAAAGGTAGGATAATATCTATCAGTTTGATGGCAATGAAGGGAGCAACGATACCGCCAAGACCAAAGATGAAGATGTTGCGACGTAGCAGTTGATCTGCTGTTAAAGGTAAAAACTTCACCCCTTTGAGTGCTAGCGGAATCAGCGCCGGAATAATCAAAGCATTGTAAATCAGCGCTGAAACGATCGCAGATTGGGCACTCTTTAATCCCATAATATTAAGTGCGCCGATTCCAGCGGCGGCAAATATCGTGGGAATGATCGCAAAATATTTGGCAATATCGTTGGCGATGGAGAATGTTGTCAATGCACCACGGGTAATTAGCAGCTGTTTACCAATCGTTACTAGGTCAATCAACTTGGTGGGATCAGAATCTAAGTCCACCATATTAGCAGCTTCTTTAGCAGCTTGCGTCCCAGAGTTCATTGCCACACCCACGTTTGCTTGAGCCAAAGCAGGGGCATCGTTCGTACCATCTCCGGTCATGGCCACCAGTTTACCCTGAGATTGTTCCGAGCGAATCACCTCAATTTTGTCTTCTGGAGTCGCTTCGGCAATGAAATCATCCACCCCAGCTTCTTGGGCAATCACCGAAGCTGTAATCCGATTATCACCTGTGAGCATGATCGTCTTAACACCCATGCGGCGGAGTTGGTCAAATCGTTCCCGCAGTCCCGGTTTGACTATATCTTTGAGGTAAATGACACCATAAATCTTGTCATCTTGGCAAACAGCTAAAGGTGTACCGCCTAACCGGGAAACTCGCTCATAAGCTTCGTCTATATCATCAGGAACATCGCCACCACGGGAACGAACAAATCCCTTAATGGCATCCACCGCCCCTTTGCGAATTTGTTTGCCATCGGGTAGATTAGTGCCACTCATCCGGGTTTTGGCGGAAAATTCCACACCTTCGGCTTTGTCGATATTAAAGTCTACCCCAGCCTGGGATTTTTCTGCTAAAAGTACAATTGACTTGCCTTCTGGTGTTTCGTCAAACAAGCTAGCAGCTAAGGAAACTTGCGCCACATCTTTGATTGAGTGATTATTTAGCGGAATAAACTCGTCAGCCATCCGGTTTCCCAAGGTGATTGTGCCTGTCTTATCCAGCACCAAAGTATTGATGTCACCACAAGCTTCTACTGCTCGACCAGAGGTCGCAATGACGTTAAACTGGGCAACTCTATCCATACCAGCGATGCCGATCGCACTGAGTAAACCACCGATAGTTGTCGGAATTAAAGCTACCAGTAGGGAGATTAAGATAGCAACGCTAGCACCCGCCCGCAAACTGTTTCCCGCCTCAACTCCAAAGGTCGTGCTGATAAAGCTGGCGATGTAGTCCACGAAGGGAGGCATAGTTGCCACCACAATTAGGAATACCTGTGTTAATACTGCCAACAATACCGTCAAAGCAATCTCGTTGGGAGTCTTGCTGCGTTCTGCCCCTTCTACCAGGGAAATCATGCGATCGATAAAACCTTGACCAGGATCAGCACTAATGCGAATTGTCAACTCATCGGAGAGTAAGCGTGTACCACCTGTCACCGAACTGGCAATATCTGTACCTGGTTGCTTCAATACAGGGGCAGATTCCCCAGTAATCGCCGACTCATCTACTGAGCCGATGCCTTTAATTACATCCCCATCGGCGGGAATCATATTATTTGCGACCACCTTGACCAAATCGCCCCGTCGCAGTTCCGTAGAATTGACTTTGACTATGGAACCATCTGGGAGGATTTTATTAGCGATCGTATCCGATCGCGTCGATCGCAGTGAATCAGCCTGTGCTTTACCGCGTCCTTCAGCCACAGCTTCGGCAAAGTTGGCAAAAACGAGGGTGAAAAAGAGAATGAAGGTAATCAACCCGTTTAACAGCCGTTGTTGGTTGATATCTGCCTGGATTGTGCCAAACAGATTTGGGTTGAGGGTAACAAGAAAGGTGACAATTGTCCCCACCCAAACAATAAACATCACTGGGTTTCTGACAGTAATTCGTGGATCAAGCTTGACAAATGACTCACGAATTGCTCTTTGGTAAAGCCCCCGCATATCTGTTTTGGGGGTATGCTTACGCGAGTCACGAGTTCCAGATGGAATACGGGGGGAGGGAGAATCAGTAGTAATTGGCATATATTAGATTTTGGGAATGGGGCATTGGGCATTGGGCATGGGAAGATGAGGTGGATGAATCCAGTTCTGAGATGGATGAATCCAGTTCTGAGATGGATGAACGGAGTTCTGAGATGGATGAATCCAGTTCCGAGGTGGATGAATCCAGTTCTGAGATGGATGAATCCAGTTCTGAGGTGGATGAATCCAGTTCCGAGGTGGATGAACGGAGTTCTGAGATGGATGAATCCAGTTCCGAGGTGGATGAATCCAGTTCCGAGGTGGATAAATCAGTTTTTAATTCTCCTTGTCCCCTACTTCCCTCATCCCCAATTCCTAGCCAATGCCTTTGGCGATAAAAAATGCTTCACCAATGGGGCCTAATGCTAATACTGGGAAGAATGTCAGTGCGCCCAAGATTAAAATTACGCCTGCTGTAACGCCTATAAATAGTCCGGTATCAGTTCGCAATGTACCAGTCGTATAAGGAACAGCTTGCTTACGAGACATACTATCTGCTAAAAACAGCAAACCGATGATTGGAACATAGCGTCCAGCTAGTAAACTGAAGCAGGTACTCAAGTTCCACCACAAAGCGGTTAAAGTTGGTGCTGTACCTGTAGCGATCGCAAAAGGTGAAGGTTGTGAATCTCCTAAACCTTCAAAGCCAGAACCGTTATTAGCAGCAGCGGACGCATATTCATAGATAACTTGAGCAAAGCCGTGGAAACCGGGATTGCTAATTCCTGATAGTTGATCGGGAAACGCTAGGGCGATACCTGCGGGAATCATAATTGCGATCGGGTGAACTAGCAGAAGCAAAAAACTAGCAAGCACAACCTCGCGCTTCTCAATCTTACGTCCGAGAAATTCTGGTGTGCGTCCCACCATCAACCCTGTGGCGAACACAGCTAGAATCAGATAGGCGAACAAGTAAGCGGTTCCCGTACCCTGTCCACCCCAGATAATTTGCAGGAACATATTAGAAAGGGTAATAAAACCACCGTTGGGCATAAATGAGTCGTGTAAACTGTTGACTGCGCCGCACATAGTACCAGTTGTACTCGTTGCAAATAATGCAGATTGTGCCCAACCAAACCGGACTTCTTTACCTTCTAAATTCGGTTGCTGACTACCCAGCAGTGCATTCACAGCCGGATTGCCGTTGTATTCACCAATGGCGGTGACGATGATAAATATTACATAGAGAACGCCCACCATACCGAAGACTAACCAAGCTTGCTTAGTGTTGTTCGCAAACAACCCATAAGTGTAGATTAGGGAAGTGGGAATCGAAAGCATCGCCACAATTTGAATCAAATTAGAAAATCCATTGGGATTTTCAAAGGGGTGTGCCGAGTTGATGGCGAAAAAGCCGCCGCCATTTTCCCCTAATTCCTTGATAATTTCAAAATGGGCAACAGGGCCACGAGCGATCGCTTGACTGATATTCGGATCTTCCAAAGTCGGGAGTACAACTACACCCGCCAGGGTTTCGGGAACGCCAGCTGCCATGAGAGCGATCGCACCGACAATACAAATAGGCAGCAAAATTCGGGTAATGGAGCGAATCAAGTCTACATAAAAGTTGCCCAACGATCTACCAGTCAATCCCCGAATAAAGGCAATCCCCACGGCTAACCCAGTCGCAGCAGAGGTAAACATGTGATAACCAAGTCCCCACATTTGACTGCCATAGCTCATGTAAGTTTCACCAGAATAATGCTGCTGGTTGGTGTTAGTAATAAAAGAAATAGTTGTATGCAGCACTGTATCCCAGGTTGGCGCATCTATCTTGGTTGGGTTTAATGGCAGCCATCCTTGATTCATGATGATCAAGAAAATCAGTAACCCCATTGCTAGGTTGCTGTATAGAATTGCCCGCCCATACTGCCAGCCAGTCATATTTTCTTTAGTTTTAACCCCAACCAAAGAATAAAGTACTCGCTCAACCGGATTCAAAATCGGGTCGAGAAAAGTACTTTGTTCTAGGTATACACGCGCCATATAGCGCCCAAAAACTGGAGTAATTGCTACTACAATCAGTAGCGTTAATACAATTTGAATCCATCCTTCTAGCATCAGTTAATCTAACTCCAACATGACTAAAATTGAGACATTATTTTTCTACAAATTGGAAGTTTTTATGAAGTATATCGGCATAATTTTTAACCAAGCTATAATTATGGGCTTTATTCGTCAATCATGAAGCTTTTTATTAAAAAACACAAGGTATAAATTGATATTTAAACTAGACTATAGAAGAAATATATTTATATATATACAAGTCTTTATAGCGTTTATCTCGATCTATATCTGCAAATATAGAAAAACAGCTAAATCCTAAACCTAGGCATAGTAAAATAAAACTACAAGACTGAATTTGCCTGATATGAAAGTCTTGGATTTTGTTCTCCTAGCGTCTCGCAGAGAAGAGAATAAACAAGTAACTGCTCTAAGAGGATGTTTGAAAAGTCCTCTTGTCGGTATCAAAAGTTTTAGATCCCCCTAAATCCACGCCACTTGCTCATGGGGGAAACCCCCAAGACCGCAGTGGCTCCCCTTAATAAGGGGGACTTTGACTCTGGTTCCCCCCTTTTTTAAGGCTACGGTGTACACACAAGTCCTAAAAACCTAGCTTGATAAGCATTTCCTCGTTCCCAGTCTCCGACTGGGAATGCATTCATCGAGTCTCTGACTCAATATCTGACTAGAGGCTCTGC
>NZ_KV757566.1 GCF_001712795.1 Nostoc sp. KVJ20 | reverse complement strand
CGATGATCCGGATTATGGTCAGGCGACTGGCATAATTTTTGACTCGCTTCGACTTTTAAAACATCCTCTAATTAATTCGTAATTACGCTCTGTACGAGATGCTCTTGCTAGCTTGCTTAAGAAGAACATTATTAGCCGCCGCCCTAGCAGGAAAACTCACACTACAAACTCAAATTACCTCATCAAAAGTTATTGCCACAGTGATTGGTGGATTGCTCATGGGTTATGGTGCATTTACTGCCTTTGGGTGTAATGTCAGTGCTTTTTTCAGTGCTATAGCTTCCACTAGCCTACATGGTTGGGTTTGGATTATTTGCGCTTTGTTTGGAACCGCTGTTGGTATTAAACTGCGCCCTCTGTTCCATCTGCCAAGTTAAGAGACTTCTAAGAATACCTTCCAATACAGTTCGGTTAAGGCAAGAGACGCGATAAATCGCCGTCTCTACAAAGGACTGATTCTTGTAAAGACGGTGATTTATCGCGTCTTTGGATCTAGGGCGTGTCATCAAAAAACCTTATCCGAACCGTATTGCGCGTAGACGGACTTTCCTGCGAGACGCTATACGAACCTTTGTGTGCAAGATGAACCGCGATTTCTAAGAGACTGGTATATTTGCAAAGATGAGATGCTCCTCAGAAGGATAACTCAGCAGATGGGGACTTGACCCAGGAATGTTAATATACTAAAAGCCGATAGACTTATGACTGTTTATCAAAATATTTTTACTACAGTAATTCTTTATGTCTGAAAAATATCGCTTTGAAACATTGCAAGTCCATGCGGGACAAGAACCATCTGTAGGAACTAATGCCCGCGCTGTACCGATTTATCAAACAACGTCATACGTTTTCGACGATGCGGATCATGGGGCGCGGTTGTTTGCTCTGCAAGAGTTTGGCAACATTTACACGCGGATCATGAATCCGACAACGGATGTATTTGAAAAGCGAATTGCTGCTTTAGAGGGGGGTGTAGCAGCGTTAGCTACCTCTAGCGGTCAGGCGGCGCAGTTCTTGGCTTTAAGTACGATCGCACAAGCTGGGGATAATATTGTTTCCACCAGTTTTTTATATGGGGGAACCTATAACCAATTTAAAGTTGCGCTACCACGTTTAGGGATAAATGTCAAATTTGTCGAAGGAGACGAGGTAGAAAAATTTCGTCAGGCGATCGACGATCGCACAAAAGCATTGTACGTGGAAACCATCGGCAATCCCCAATTCAATATTCCTGACTTTGCTGCCTTAGCCCAAATTGCTCATGAAAATGGGATTCCCCTGATTGTCGATAATACCTTTGGGGCTGGCGGATATCTGGCTCGACCAATTGAACACGGTGCAGATATCGTAGTCGAATCTGCAACTAAGTGGATTGGTGGTCACGGCACTTCTATCGGTGGCGTAATTGTCGATTCTGGTAAATTTGACTGGGGTAATGGCAAATTTCCCGTCTTTACTGAACCATCCCCCGGTTATCATGGGCTGATTTTTCAAGAAGTATTTGGTGTAGGTAGTCAATTTGGTAATATTGCCTTCATTATCCGTGCCAGAGTAGAAGGGTTAAGGGATTTTGGCCCCTCATTGAGTCCATTTAACGCCTTTCTGTTATTACAGGGATTAGAAACTTTGTCTTTACGTGTAGACCGCCATGTGAGCAACGCTTTAGAATTAGCCCAGTGGTTAGAAAAGCAACCACAAGTAGCATGGGTCAATTATCCAGGACTTCCCCATCACCCTTATCATGAACGAGCCAAAAAATATCTCAGACACGGATTTGGCGGTGTCTTAAATTTTGGTATCAAGGGCGGATTAGAAGCGGGTAAAACCTTTATTAATCATGTCAAATTAGCAAGTCATTTAGCAAACGTAGGCGATGCTAAAACCCTCGTGATTCATCCTGCTTCCACAACTCATCAACAGCTAAGTGATACGGAACAAATTTCCGCCGGTGTGACACCTGATTTGGTGCGTGTATCAGTGGGTATTGAACACATCGACGATATCAAAGAAGATTTTGAGCAAGCATTTCAATTCATTAGTCATTAGTCATTGGTCATTAGTCATTGGTCATTGGTCATTATTCTCTTATGCCTCGTCAGTTCCCCTATTCCCTATTCCCTGTTCTAGATGAATTATCAGCACTTCATTTCACCACAAACTCAGTATTATCATTTGCCGATGCCATTTGAGTTAGAAGGAGGTGAAGTTTTAACTGGGGTTCAGGTCGCTTATCGGACTTGGGGAAAGTTAAACTTAGCAGGCGATAATGGAGTGCTAATTTGTCATGCTTTAACTGGTTCGGCTGATGCAGATGACTGGTGGGAAGGTTTGTTAGGTTCAAAAAAAGCACTGGATAGCGATCGCAATTTTATTGTATGCAGCAATATTTTGGGAAGTTGTTATGGCACTACCGGAGCAACTAGCATCAATCCCCAAACAGGAATCCGTTACGGTGTATCATTTCCAGCGATTACGATTCGGGATATGGTTCACTTACAAGCTGCACTGATTAAATATTTGGGAATTAAATCTTTACAGCTAGTCATTGGCGGGTCACTCGGTGGGATGCAGGTATTAGAATGGGCGTTGTTATATCCAGAAATCGTGGAAGCGATCGCACCTATCGCTACTTCCGGTAGACATTCAGCTTGGTGTATTGGGTTAAGTGAAGCTCAAAGACAAGCTATCTATGCCGATCCCAATTGGCTTGGGGGTGACTACACACCAGAACAGCCACCAAACCAAGGATTAGCTGTAGCGCGGATGATGGCGATGAGTGCTTATCGTTCTTGGCAGACCTTTACAGATCGTTTTGGACGACAGTATGATGCTTCTGCTGACCAATTTGCGATCGCTAGCTACTTACAACATCATGGTCAAAAGCTAGTAGAGAGATTTGATCCCAATACTTACATCACTCTCACCCAAGCGATGGATAGTCATGATATTGCTCAAGGTCAAGACTATAAATCTGTTTTGCAAAGCATTAAACAACCTGCTTTAGTTGTTGCTATTGATTCTGACATTCTTTATCCACCAATAGAACAACAAGAATTAGCAGATTTAATTCCTAATGCTCAACTAGGTTTGCTGAAATCAATTTATGGTCACGATGCTTTTTTAATTGATATAGAAGCCCTGATTGAGCTATTAATTAACTTTCGATAAGCTTTAATACCCCTACACCAGAAGTGGTCAAAACCAGAATTTGTCACCAGATCAGTAGTAGCGCGTCTAGTCTAATTTGTTGGCTCAAATAATCAATGATCATAATTGAATTTTATTTTTCCCTCTGATGAACTCAACATTTTAAGACAGTCGCTACTAGCTATGGCGATTTCGAAAAAAACCAGGTAGTTCAGGATCAATATAAGCCCAAGGCACTGCGGAATCAGTCCAGATTTGATGCATCGGCTTAACCAACTGGGGATTGTCCAGACTTCCTGCTTTCAGCCAGACGAATTGGGGCTTTGCTGGCGCTCTCGTAAACAGGGGTGAACCGCATTCTGGGCAGAATTCACGAGTGATGCTGTTACCACTGTCTCCATTTTTCGTATAACTCTTAACTCTACCTGTTACGATACGCAGCGCGGCTGATTGTAGGCGAACTCCAATATTGAAAGCACTACCCGTCGTCTTTCTACAATCTCGACAATGGCAATAGTTCGCGGTTCCTAGTTCTCCCTTATACTCGTATCGCACATAGCCGCAAAGACACCCTCCTGTGACGAGTTCAGTCATAGTCTTTTTCGTTTGTAGTACATCTGAAATTACTGGGAAAAATTTGTGTTCACTTCCGAAGGCATAATGAAAGGAGAAACGGTTTCATAAGCTTTAGCTGCTTGCAATAGTAGTAAATCTCTGTACTTGGCAGCGACAATTTGTATACCTACAGGTAAGCCGTTTTTGGTGAAGCCACAAGGTACAGATGCAGCAGGTTGTTGTGTGAGATTAAAAGGATAAGAAAAAGGCGACCAATCTCGTTGCGGATTGTCAATATATGACAGGGGTCGATTTTGTCCAACAGGAAAAGCAACTACAGGTAAGGTGGGAGTAATCAGTAAATCATAGTTTTGATGAAATCTTTGCATTTGTCTTGCCAAAGCTTCCCGCGCATCTTGGGCGCTGAGATATTCTGCTAAAGTGAGGCGATCGCCTATTTGAGCAATACTCCGCAAACCTTCTTCAATTACAGCTTGTTGTTCTGGACTAAAGCCACGTAATAACTTAGCTGCGCCAGCTTGCCAAAAAGTTTGAAAAATCGGGCGAGGATTTACAAAACCTGGATCGACTTCTTCAACAATCGCACCGAGGTTGGAAAAAACATCTACTGCGGCTTTAACTAAACCAGCTACCTCTGAATCAACTTCAGCGTAGCCAAAGTTAGGACTGTAAGCAATTCTCAATCTGGCTACACCTTTATCTAAATCAGAAGTATAGTCTTGTCGATCATCTGGTAAAGCATACCAATCACGCACATCAGGATGGGCAATAACATTTAATGCGACGGCTGCATCAGTGACAGTGCGAACCAAAACGCCAACATGAAACAAATTTCCTGTATGGGCTGATGGATAGCCAGCCACACGTCCAAAAGTCGGTTTGAAACCAAACACACCTGTTAACGCCGCCGGTGTTCTGGATGATCCGCCGCCATCTGTACCGAGATGCAGTGTTCCCATTCCCAATGCAGCAGCGACAGCAGCCCCACCACTACTTCCTCCAGGAGTCAAGTTTAAATTCCAGGGATTGCGAGTGATACCAGTTACTTGACTTTCGGTGACACCCTTCCAACCAAATTCAGAGGTTGTGGTTTTTCCTAATAAAACTGCTCCCTGTTCCCGTAAACGGGCTACCGCAGGTGCATCTTCTTCCCAAGGTTGATTGACGTTAATTGCTTTACTTCCTCGGCGCGTTGGCAAACCCTTGGTTAACAGTAAATCTTTAGCAGTAAAGGGTATTCCATCCACCAAGCCAAGGGGATTTCCATTTAGCCAACGCACTTCTGAGGCTTGGGCTTCAGCCAGGGCGGTTTTTTCATCTACGATCGCAAAGGCGTTAACTGAGTTATTGTAAGTATTGATTCGTTCTAGGGCTGCTTTGGTGACTGCAACTGGTGACAATTGGCGATCGCGATATAGCGATAACAGTTGAGAAGCAGAAAAATCAGCAATGTCTGACATATTTCGGTTTGAATAGATTTATTGAAACTACGGCTTAGTTAAGGAGTTTGGAGAAGGTTGCTAATTGTCAGATGTCACAAGTGCGATCGCAAAACCGTCATACCCTTTGTTGCCTACAGTCTGGATGGCTGTTGCACTCACACGCGGTTCAGATGCGAGTAATTCATTAAAACGACGTACTCCTTGAACACTAGGATCATCGCTGTTCACCTCAATTACAGATCCATTGCGTACAACGTTATCAGCAATTATCAGGCTACCCTGGTGGGAAAGCTTTAACGCCCACGCAAAATATTCTGGGTTGCTGGACTTGTCTGCGTCAATAAAAATCAAATCAAATGGATTGTATTTCTCGTTATCCAGTTGCGGCAGTGTATCTACTGCCTGGCCAACACGCACCTCGACAAGATGAGCTAGATTAGCGCGGGCAATATTCTCGCGGGCAATTTCGGCGTGCTTGGGATTTGACTCTAGGGTGATCAAATGACCGTCAGCAGGCAATGCTCTGGCTAACCAAATTGTACTGTAGCCGCCTAACGTACCAATCTCCAAAATAGTGCGTGCTTTATGGATTAAAGCTAATAGCATGAGCAGCTTACCTTGGTTCGGCGAAACATTATGTGGTGGTAAACCAGCCGTATTACTAGCCTGAAGCGCCTCATCCAATACGGGATCGGCAGGCACAAGCAAATCAGTGATGTAACGATCAACTTCTGTCCATAAATTTTGAGTCATAACTCTTTTTTCGGTAACAGTAACAACAGCACTTTTTATATGACCTAAATATTAATTAGGAAAATCACTCCGCTTGAGCAGAGAAAGCAGTGTAATCCCTTCTGCTAAGAGTTTATCAATAGCACCTTCCTCGCGGTCAATCACGCAGAGTACATAATCAATTTGAGCGCCAAGTTGACGCAGTTGATTGGCTGAGATAACGATTTGACCACCAGAAGTTACTACATCTTCTACAATCAGTACCTTCCGATTATTAATCTGTACACCTTCAGCTAATCGAGAAGTTCCATATTTTTTCGCCTCTTTTCTCACGAATACAGCAGGTAAACCAGAGTAATGTGATAATAGTGTCACTATCGAAATGCCACCCAGTTCAAGACCTGCAAGTACTTCGATATCGCTTGGAATAAGAGTAAGCATCTGCTTAATAATAGCATTAAGTAAAATTGGATCTGCCTCGAATTGATACTTATCAAAGTATTCGTTTGATATTCGTCCAGAGCGAAGTTGAAACGACCCAACTAGATGTGAAACTGTATAAATTTGCTTTGCTATCTCGCTTTTAACTATTTCGGTTTCAGAGCGTTTTAGAAAATTTTCCATTAATTTAACCTTGCCAAAAAAATTGCTTTATCCAATTCAATAACGTGATATTTAACGTCTTAAAAGCTGTATCAGTTAAACCCGAAGTAGCAACAGTCCAGTTGTTAATGCTTCATCCCACAAAGGCGATTTTTGTATTTCTGATACAGAAAGAGGTGGATTTATAGATTCGCCATCATTCAAGAAAGATTGCTCTGATTGGAGAGATAATTGCCAATATCCTACATCGTGCCACCGACTAAATTTATACCCAACTCGACATAGGACACCTACAGGCGTAAAACCAACAGCTTCATGTATAGCTAAACTTGGTTGATTGGGTAGAGCAATCGCGGCCACAACGTTATAAAATCCTTGGAGTCGCAGCAATTGAAACAAAGAAGTATATAAAGCTTTAGCAATTCCTTTTCTGTGATAATCCGCACTGACGTACACAGAAGTTTCGACAGACCATTGATAAGCCGCACGGGTACGATAAGGACTAGCATAAGCGTAGCCGACAACCTCACCATTAATTTCGCAAACAAGCCAAGGCATCTGCTGTTGATAGCTGTTGATCCGCTTTTGAAACTCCGTTTCACTGGGCGGTTCTAGCTCAAAGGAAATTGTAGTTTCGCGGACAATTGGTGCATAAATTGCCAGCATTTGTGATGCGTCGTTTACAGTAGCTAGTCTGATTGTCGCTTTCACTGCAATACTTGTCTTCTAGCAAACCAACTGAACAATAAAGCTGTTCCTAGTCCCCAAGCACCGTTGACTAATAAAGCTGTAATCATCGCTGGTAGCTTCCAACCTCCGGCTATGGGTAAACCCTTCAATGGTGCAACTACAAACCAAGCCACCAATGTGGGTGCAACAGCGCCAAAAAGCAGCGCAGTTAACCAATAATTTCTATTAACTTGCCAGCGCAGTGTAATAGTAGCCCAAATTAAACCCCAAATTCCTCCCCAGAAAGCACCTGATAGAAATTGCGGTATACCAAAAGGCGGTATCGGTGTGGTTTGATAAGGCGCACGGGGTGCAAAGTTAATTGCATGAAGCAACGCCAGCAAGCCTTGGTGAAATACCAGCACAGCCACAAATCCAGCAACGAAAGCTAGGACAAATCGAAATACATCTGCTTTTTGAGTCATCAGGTAGCTTGCTTCCTTGGAATGATTTGTGATAAGTTGCTATTTAGATAAGTACGATAACTCTATCAATTTACTGTACTTTTTGGATAACTCAATCACCAAAATCAGCGTATTTAGTTAAAAGCTTCATACAGATAACAATCAAGCTTTCCATGCAAATCCAAACAGTTGGTATTTTAAGTCCAGGTGACATGGGGCAGGCGATCGCAGCCGTTCTCAATCAAAATGGATTGAAGACCATTGCGGCCTTAGACGATCGTAGTCCAAGAACTCGGCAATTAGCTGCCGCAGCCAATATCCAAGATGTAGGTTCTCTCACACAACTGGTAATTGAATCTGATCTGGTGTTATCAGTTTTAGTTCCTGCCGCCGCCGCAGAGGTAGCAAAGCAGGTAGCTGAGGTGATAAATAATGTGGGGAAACAGATTCTTTATGTTGATGGTAATGCGATGTCTGACGACAAGCCGCAAAGCGTCTACGCACCTCAAAAAGTAAAGCGTATTGCCCAACTGATTGAATCATCTGGGGCAACTTTTGTAGATGCTTCCATCATTGGCCCACCTCCTAGAGTTCCCGGTCGCACGCGCATCTATGCGTCAGGAAAACACGCCAATGAATTGCAACAATTGCAGAATTATGGATTGGATATCCGAGTGATTGGCGATGAAGTTGGTCAGGCTTCTGGATTGAAAATGTCTTACGCCGCCCTCACCAAAGGACTGACAGCGATTAGTACAGAATTATTAATTGCTGCCCATCGTTTAGGTTTGGATGAGCAACTATGGAACGAAGTATCTAGTAGCCAACCAGAACTTGCTGCTATTCTCACCCGTTCTATTCCATCCATGACACCAAAAGCACATCGTTGGATAGGGGAAATGGAAGAGATTGCAGAAACTTTTAAAGAGGTAGGTTTGACTGAGCGGACTTTTTACGGAGCCGCCGACGTTTACCGCTTGGTGAAGGATACATCGTTAGGCAAAGAGACACCAGAAGAACGTAACCGCGAGAGTGCTTCGCACACGCTTCGCGAACGCTCATTGAGCGAAATCATTACTATTCTTTCCGACGAAACTGCATCAAACTAAAGCTTGTAAATTAATCCGTGCTGTTGTTGACTTTGAATTTTTAGTAAATTCATGAACAAATTTAATTTAGTTATTTTTGATTGTGATGGTGTTTTGATAGATAGTGAGCGAATCGCAAATACTATTTTGTTGGAAATGCTCAAGGAAATAGGACTATTTTTAACTTTAGATGATGTGTTCGATATTTTTGTTGGCGCATCAATGACCCACTGTTTAGAAATAGTTAGAAATTTGCTTGGCAAATCTCTACCAGAGAACTTTGCTACTGAATTTGAGCAACGAACCATGCAAGCTTTCATGACTGATTTGCATCCAGTCCAGGGAATACATGATGTTTTGAGTAAGCTCAATCTTCCTTGTTGTGTTGCTTCAAATAGTAGCCCTAAGTGGATACAAAAAGCTTTATTTGTAACAGATTTGCTTCCTTACTTTTCAGATAAAATATTTAGTGCTTCAGAAGTTTCACGTAGTAAACCATATCCTGATGTATTTTTATATGCAGCCGATAAAATGGGATTTTCCCCAAAGGATTGTGTCGTTATTGAAGATACACCCACAGGTGTCACAGCTGGAGTTAATGCAGGTATGACAGTATTTGGTTATGCAGAACTGATTAACCCAGAAAAACTAAGAGCAGTTGGTGCATCTGTCGTATTTAATGACATGAAATTATTACCAAAACTGCTAGAGCAGCAAAATCAACCTTTTCTTAACAGTGGAAAGTAAAAGCACGATATCTAATCGTTATTGATGTTTTATTCGCACTATGAAAAGGAGTCAGAAGTCAGAATTCAGGAGTCAGAATACCCCATGTCTGAAGTCAGGGGTTTCAAGCAAGGAATACTTTTTTCTCCTCCACGACTGAAGTCGGGGGCTATCTTACCATGATTCATCCACCAGTCGCACAGAATTCAATTCTGAATTCTGGCTCCTGACTCCTGAATTCTTCTTCGGTAATGACAGACAGCAATGAATTCTGGCACAAACTAGATCGGCTAGTAGCCACTAGCAATCTTAAAATTGAGCGTCCAAGAGGAACCCCACACCCCAGATATCCATCCTTGATTTACCCTTTGGACTATGGATATTTGCAAGATACTCAAGCTGGAGATAGGTCTAATATTGATGTTTGGATCGGAAGTTTATCTGGTAAAAAAATAACTGCCATTATTTGTAGTGTGGATTTAGAAAAGCGTGATACAGAAATCAAGATACTTTTAGACTGCACATCTGGTGAGAGTCAAGGCATCTTGAATATCCACAATACAGGCTCTCAGTCAGCAATATTATTAATTCGCGCTGAGTCTAATTTGATTTGAGTCTGAAATTCAAACAATTAATATTTTCAACACAGGTAAATCATTATGAGCTTAGACCTACAACTATCAGGTAAAACAGCAATTGTTACAGGTGGAAGTGCAGGTATTGGATTAGCCACGGCTAAAGCTCTCTACACTGAAGGTGTGAATGTAGTGATTGCTGCTCGTAATCAAGAAAAGCTAGAGAAAGCAGTAGCCGATATCCAATCCTTACCGACTCCAGGCGCTAAAGTGATTTCTGTCAGTGCCGACCTCACTCAAGCAGAAAGTATTGATCAGGTTGTCTCTACAACCCTGGCACAATTTGGTCAGATTGATATCCTAATTAACAATGCTGGTTCAGCGCGTGCAGGATCTTTCTTGGAGTTGGGTGATGATGCTTTTTTAGATGCTTGGAATCTGAAATTGTTGGGCTACATCCGATTAGTTAGAGCCGTTGTCCCACATCAAAAAAATCGGCATGATGGGCGAATTGTCAACATTATTGGTGGTGCAGGACGCACACCTCGTCCGTCCTTCCTCCCAGGCGGTACAACCAATGCTGCCTTATTGAACTTCACGCGAGGAATTTCTAAAGAGTTAGCCCAACATAATATTCGCATTAACGCTATTTCACCTGGTCTAACTGGTACAGAGCGTGCCGAACGTTTAGCAGAGCAAAATGCTCAAATCCGTGGTGTGAGTGTAGAAGAAATCAAGGCAGAATCATTAAAAGCAATACCTCTAGGGAAAATCGTTAAGCCAGAAGAGATTGCTGCACTGGCTTTATTTTTAGTTTCTGATCTTGCCTCTTCCATTACTGGGGCGGAGATTCTGGTTGATGGCGGCAATACTCCTGGTGTTTAACTGATCGAGCCGTTCTAAATCATTTGTGAAAAACAAGATACCCGACTTCTTAAAGAATTCGGGTATCTGAGCCGTAATTTACATCTTGCACCAGGCAATTCTCACGCCTGGTGCTTTTTATTTTTTATTCAATAACTTCATTTTATCATTTTAACAAAAAAGAGTATTTGCTCTTATCCTGTCCAGCCCATAATATGAAGTTCATAAGCTACTAAGCTTACCCGTTGAAGGACAAAATTACATCTGTAATTAATTGCGATCGCTTCAACCATCTTCTAAAAGAATTTTGTTAAATCGTTGCGGAGAAAAAATATGGCTTGGCTAATTGGTACATTATTTATTGGAATATCTGCGGCTTTTGCAACGACATTTGATGACAATTTATATTTGACAGCTTTCTTTGGCAAAGTGAATCATACTTTTCGTCCTAAGCATATTATTATTGGCGAATTTGTAGGATTTACTGCACTAGTGTTTGCTAGTCTTCCTGGTTTTTTTGGTGGTTTAGTTCTCCCAGAAGCATGGATTGGTTTGCTAGGAATTCTCCCAATTATAATTGGTATTAGTCATCTAATGAGCAGAGAAGAGGAAGAAGAGACTTTACAAGCTGTATCAGTTAATTTTACTAATTCAGCCAAAAAAAAACGCCAGAAAAAATCATTAGTAGCAACGCTAAAAGATCGTCAAACCTATCGGGTTTCTGCTGTTACCATTGCTAATGGTGGAAATAATATCGGTATCTATGTTCCGCTATTTGCTAGCAGTAACGTTCCTAGTCTGGCAGTCATTTTATGTGTTTGCTATTTAGCGATTGGAATGTGGTGCTTTGTCTCTTACAACCTAACCCGGAATCCTGTCATGGCTTCTGTTATGACTCGCTATGGTCGGAAAGTCTTTCCATTTGTATTAATATACTTAGGATTATCCATCATGTTTAAAAGTGGAACTTATCAACTTGTACCTAATCTAGCAATGCTTTTTAGATAGAAGCTTAAATCAAACACATGAAAATTCTCAAAATAGCTTTAATGACTTTAATTCTTTTAATTAACTTAGCGATTGCTGCTCCCTCTTGGGCAGATGTAACATCACACTTAAGCGCAAATTCTGACTATTTCGTAGGGCAAAAAGTTATCTGGCTTTATAAAGCTCGTGCTGACTCAGAAAAAACCCAGAAAATTCCTGGCGAAGTCGTCAAATTAGGCTCTAAGCAAGTGCAAGTAAAAGTGCAGAAAAATAAAAATGAGTTCGTTAATCGTTGGGTAAATCGAGACAGACTAGAAGTTGATAAAGGTGACCATTTTTTCAAATAAAATAAATATATAATTTATTCCAAAACTAATTTTGATCGCATATTTATAGTTTGCATGACTAACCTAAAACTAATCATCATTTTTATTTATGTTTATGCAAAATAATAGCATTTGATTTTGAAGATTAATTAGTATTAAAGTAGAATCAACATTAAACAAAACAAAACCCGATACTAAATTCAAGGAAAGTAAACCAATGAAAAAAACAAACTCGAAAAAAGTAACTTCTTGGCTTTTAACTGCTGTATTTATGGTATTTATGACGGTATTTTCTCTTTTTGATCAGCCTTATGCTTTAGCTCAATCAGAAATACCACCAGTAACTACAGAATCCACGTCAACTCCAATAGTGTCTCCCTCTCCTGTCATACCTCCAACAATATTGCCAGTAAACACTGTAGCTGCAAATGTTCAACGTCTATTAATAACCAATGAATGTGTTGGATGCAACTTAGTAGAAGCGCAATTAGACAATGCAAATCTGCAAGCTGCTAACTTAGCGGGTGCAAATTTACAAGAAGCCGAATTAGAAAAGGCGAATCTGCAAGGAACAAACTTAACATCAGCTAATTTACAGGGAGTAGATTTAAGCAAAGCAAACCTAGCTGGAGCAAATTTGCAAGGTGCAAACTTATTTGATGCAGATTTAGAAGCAGCAAACTTGTTAGGGGCTGATTTGCAAGGAGCAAACTTACAAAAGGCAGATTTACAAAAAACAAATCTCACAAATGCCAACATCCAAGGTGCAAACTTACTAGGGGCTGATTTGGAAGATGCACTGATACCACCAGGATTGAATGGCACTAAGTTAAGCTGAAGGGTATGCAGCGTAAGGATTGCAGAGGAGCAGGGGCGCAGGGGGGAGTTTCTAAATATCCGAACGCAATGCTTAAAACTTCTTCTTTCTCCCCTGCACCTCCGCTCCTCTGCACCCTTGCTGCCTCAACGATTTTCCCTTTTCTTAGTGCCATTCCCACCAGGATTCACGAATCAGTATCAGTAATTTAAATTCGATTTGCAAATATTAAAAGCCTCAGATCCGAATGGCACTAAGAAAAGCCCAAAAGCTTGTGTCGTCTCGTTCCCAGCCTCCAGGCTGGGAATGTATTTAAAAGAGGCTCTGCCTCAATTCAAGCTACTGGAGGCGGAGCCTCCCAGAATGGATTCCCAGCCTCCAGGCTGGGAACCAGTCAGAACAAGGGCTGTATCTTTTCTTAGTGCCATTCGCCTCAGATCCCCGATTTTTTCAAAAAATTGGGGATCTTTTTGTCCCATTTAAAATAAAATACGGTAAATCTATCAAGTTGCAGTATAATAATTTTGGCTACGATCGCTTCCTTCGAGATATTGCTGGTATTGGATTGCAACACGAAGGAAGTGAACGAGTGCAAACACAGCTATATATTGGGTACAACCCTGGAGATTTATATGAGCAACAAGCATATTGAAGTCAAACCGGTAGCTGGTTTCATCGGTGCAGAAATCAGTGGTGTAGACTTGTCGCGTCCTCTGCATGATGAAGCGGTTGCCGAAATTCGGCAAGCATGGTTGAAGTGGAAAGTTATCTTCTTTCGCGGTCAGAACATCGATCATGCTGCACAGATTGCGTTCACATCTCGTTTCGGCGAAGTGACTTATGCACATCCCCACGAGGATGAGCCAATCGAAGGCTTCTCACAAATACTGCCGATTGATCGCAGTCGCTACGAACGTCGCAATGGACTGCGCCGTTCCAGCTACGAAAGCCGTTGGCATACCGATGTGACAGCAGTTGTTAACCCACCAGCAGGGTCTATTTTACGTGCGGTGAATGTCCCCAACATTGGCGGTGATACACAGTGGACTAATCTAGTTGCAGCCTACGAGGGTCTATCAGAACCTCTAAGGAAGTTGGCAGATGGATTAAAAGCAGAAAATCGGTTCAATGCTCGGTTACGGATACCAAGCAATAGCAAACTCGCCCAGCGCATTGCAGCTAATCCACTGGTTTCTGTTCACCCAGTCGTGCGGGTTCATCCAGAGACAGGTGAACGTGCATTGTTCGTCAATCCTGGCTTCACTTCCCACATTCTGGACGTGTCACCACAAGAAAGCGAACTATTACTTGAGTTGTTCTTCAATCAAATTACCAAACCTGCTTACACCACCCGCTTCCGTTGGAACAATGGTGATATCGCATTCTGGGACAACCGCGCCACCTCACATTTAGCCCCACAAGATTTGGATCATATAGAAGTTGAGCGCGTACTCTATCGCACTACCATCACAGGTGATGTTCCAGTTGGGCCAGATGGTTTCCGTTCACAAGTGGTTGAAGGTGAGCCGTTAACCAGTGAATTACCGACTGTCCTCAAGCAGAAAGCTGAGAAACTAGAAGCCCAACCAGTGCTGGCGTAAGCTAGATAGTTTTAAACTAGGCTGTGAAATATCTACGCAGCCTGGTTTTTAAAAGTTGCATTAAGTGATATTGCAATTTTTCTAAAAACCTCACTGGCTGGAGAAGCTTGTTCACTAATTGCGATCGGATTTCCAGTATCTCCACCGCTACAAATGCGGGGATCAATGGGAATTTGTCCCAACAGAGGCGCTTGTAATTCTGCGGCCAGTTGTTCGCCGCCACCACTACCAAAAATCGGTGTGCGTGAACCACAATCACCGCAAATTAAATAACTCATATTTTCAATGATGCCAAGCACAGGAACACCCACTTGGCGAAACATATATATATTACGTCGTACATCTGCAACAGCCACTTGTTGAGGAGTTGTCACTAAAATGACTCCACAAATTGGGCTTTCTTGGATAATTGTAATTTGAGCATCACCTGTACCAGGAGGTAAATCTATCAATAAATAATCTAATTCGCCCCATTCTACATCTTGCAAAAATTGCGTGATAATTTTGTGTAATACAGGCCCTCGCCATGCCAAAGGGCGATTTGCTTCTGCAAGTAAACCCACTGACATTATTTTTATTCCTTGAGCTTCTAGAGGTAAAAACTTATCACCTGTGGGAGTATTAATCACTTGAATATCAGCTTTTCCTAAACCCAACATTTGGGGAATATTGGGCCCATAAACATCAGCATCTAATAGTCCTACTTTTGCACCTTGTAATTTTAAAGCTGCGGCGATATTAACGGCTGTTGTGGATTTCCCCACACCACCTTTACCACTAGAAATGCCTAGAGTTGTTTTAACACCGGGAATTGTACAAATTTGAATATAAGTTTTTTTACACCAAGATAGAGATGATAATTTAGATTCAATCTCTGGCTGTAATTGGTGCTGATGATAACCAACATATAAACGCAAGTAAATATAGTCATCAACTATGCGTAAGTTTCGTACCATTCCCAAACTAACGATGTCATTTTTTAAAATAGGTTCAATAACCTGTTTGAGTAGTTGGACGACTTCTTGCTGATATAAATTAGTGTCTGGTTTTGCGTGATCTTCTGGATGCTGAAAGGGCGATTGGTGGTTAGACATGGTTAAGAGAAGCTTAGGGATTAGAAATTTGCTAGTTGCAATATAGTAAAAGCGATCGCTCTGATTTAGATCCTCTGCAAAACTTCTCTCACCCAAGCTTCTTCTTCGGGCGATTGCGCTATCTTTAAAGGTTGTGAATAATCAATTGCCAAGTCAAATCTAGCACGTTCGTAAACTTCATTTAATAACCTTTGCAAGTCAACTATAGGTTCAGGTTCTCCCTCACGCAAAGGTACAGGAAAAACAGGAATTGGGTTTTTTAAATCAAAAGTATATAAATCTGCATCAGGTCTGTTGTAGCTGCGACTAACCAAGATACTATAATCTGTGGCTGTTGCTCCTAAAACAGGCATTGACTCTCCTTGTCTTAAGAGATCAATTTCTACCAAATTGGTTGCAGAAGCTAAAATTTTTTGTCGTTTGTTTTCGTAAGCGGCTCTACCTTCTTTGGAGCGTTTATTTTTAGGGGAAAGTATTTCTATCACCGCAACTACTTCTTTACTTTGAGTTGCTCGCACCTCTAAAAATCTTTCATTTACTTGTTCCGGTATGGGAACTTTCACTTTACTGGGTTCGGTAAGTTTTGCAGCCGTCAAAGTGGTGCTAGTATCTGTAGTGTTACGATTGGCAACGGCTACATCAGCAATTCCCACAAGTAAGATATCATCTACACTAGTGTAAACTCGCTCCTCTATGGAAACTCTGTATTTAGGCGCGATTTGAGGAGTTAAATCGTCAGCGATCGCTACAATCAAACGATTATGAAGTTGATACCAAAGTTCAGGCTGTTCCAAATACGCGTTCATTCCAGGAAATGGATTTCCCATTGCGTTTTACCTTAGTTATTTACTGCTCCCTTGAGACTATTTTAGCTGTTTGAATCTTATGAATTGCCCGTTGCGCTTGGATGGACACTTCTTTGTCAGGATCATCTAAGGCTTGTTGCAGAGGGTTAATAATATCAGGGTGAGCTAAATTACCAAGTGCGATCGCAGCTTCTTTGCGGACATCTGCATATTCATCTGTTAATGCTTGAATTAATCTCGGTATAACTTGAATATCTGGAATTTTTTGCAAAGCTTGTGCTGCTGATTTCCGCACTTGCCAATGTTCATCACTTAAAGCTATTTCTAATGCTGAAATTGCTTGATTATTTGCATGAATCGCCAGAGATTTAGCTGCATTTCGGCGAACTTGCCAATCACTATCATTTGTGAGTGCTTGAGAAAGTATTGTAATCACTTCTACATCTTGTAAATGTTCTAAAGTTAAAGCAGCAGCACGACGTACACTTGCTTCCTCATCAAAGATTAAATTTAAAGCTTGTGGACATTTTTCTAGTTGATTGATATATCGCAGTGTCGTAACGGCTGCTTCTCTTAACTCAGGATTTTTTGATTCTAAAAATGGTAAAATTTCGGGTAAAGATTGAATATCATGTATCTTCCGCAAAAGTACTAAAATATTTAATTGAAGATTTATATCATTACTTTGGAGTTTATCTAGTAAAAGTAACAATTCATCTTGTGTAACTAACTCATTTAATGCTGATGCAGCTTCAGTGCGAATATCTGTATCTGCTGAACCGAGGCTTTCAATTAAGGCAGGTATGGCAACGGGATTAGCAATTTCCCAAAGAGCAGCGATCGCTATTTTTTGGACAGTAACATTTTCATCTTTTAAAGCGATAATTAAAGCATCTATTGTGTCATCATCGCCTAAATGTTGTAACGTTTTGACAGCTACTAAGCGATCATTTACATCAGGCGATCGCAGCATTTCTAGCCAATCTTTGAGGTCATCATTCATTATTTTTACCACAGAAGCACAGAGTTACAGAGAATCTTTAACGTAATAAAAAGGGAATTTGTACTGTAATTGCATTAGTAGGACATTCTTTTTCACAAGGTAGACAAAACCAGCACTCATCATATTTCATGTAAGCTTTGCCTGTCTCTGGATTCTTCGCCAACACATCTAAAGGACAAACCTCAATACAAGCTGTACATTTTTCTAAACATTTCGATTCATCAACGATGACAGGAACATCTATTCTTTGTGTGATTAAAGCCATACATTTATTATTCCCTAATTCAATTAATTAACTTTAAACAAAAAATTCTAATCATTCCCACGGATAACTCCAGTAACCATTTTTTAAGTTATTTACTCTTGAGACTGCAATTTTTTATAGAATGTCACCGACTGCTTGATATTCGTATAACCAATTTTTTCATAAAACAAGTGAGCCTCTTTACGTTTAATATTAGAACGGAGTATGACTCCTTCACAGCCAAGCAGATTAGCCCACTGTTCAACTTGTTGCATTAAAAGCCTTCCAACTCCATTATGTCGATAATTTTTATCTACCACTAAACCGAAAATGATTGCTTGGGTAGGAATAATTATTAATTCTGAAATATGAGCGTGTGCCCAACCAATTACATATTCATCTTCTAGAGTGGCAACATACACAATATGAGCATCGTTATTTTTAATTTTAGTAAGGCGCTGTTCTATTTGTTGATTTGTCACAGAATACTCAAGTTGTTCGCAAAGACTAGCAATTCTCTCTACATCTTTAATCTCAGCTTGTCTAATTTTAATTGTCTGACCTATAGTCATTTGAATTAGCATAAGTTTAAATCACATTTATTCAGTTATTCAACATTGTGCGAATAAAACGATAACCCAAATCAATCTCCATTAAATTACGAACATCACCATATTTATTTACCCATGCACCACTACTTAAATCTGCTGCCAATAACTGTAATCCTTTATTTATTAAATCTTGATTTCCTAACGCAAAAGATGATATTCCAGCACGTACTTCTGGTTGAAGATATAACTCTGGTCGTCTCCAGGCTGCTGCTGCGAATAAATCAGATAAATCGTATGGTAATAAAAGAGGTATGACTTCAACATGCTTTTGAGTATTACTCTGAATTAAGTTTATCTGTTCGTTAAGTGGTAAAAATCGTAAAGCATCTTCCCACAAAAACGGGAAATAATCATAAAGCCATATTTTCTCAGCAAACCTAATATCAAAACTGAGCAAAACTATTGTCCCATCTCTAATAACTCGTTGCATTTCTTGAAACGCTTTTTCAAGATGAGTAAAGTGATGAATTGCTAGGATACTTATAACGCCATCAACAGACTTATCTGGTAAAGGTAAATTTTCTGCATAGCCAGTGAACCACTTAACTTGCGGATGTTCTACTGCTTGTTTTTGCATTACTAAAGAAGGTTCAATAGCATTAACAAGAAATCCTTTGTTAGCTAGGGCTAGACTGTAACCACCAGTACCGGCACCAATATCAGCGATAATGCTACCTTTGGGTAAATTGAGTAAATCAATTAGTTGATTGACAATGCGGATATCAGGAATGCGAGTTTTTGAATATTGTTTACCAATTGAGTTATAAATAGACATTGTTATTTTTATAACACATATTATTTTAAGTTGAATATTTACCATTAATATCAATATAACCTTCTGAAAGGTCACATCCCCATACAGTTGCAGCAGCTTCGCCAATATTGAGACTGACATGAATATTTACTTTTTCTTGGGACATAATTTTTTGTAGTTGCTCTAACTTTTCCTCAGAATAAGTGTCAGGATAAACTTGGATAAAATCAAATTTAATTACAACTTTTTCTTGATTTATCTCTTTATCATCTTCGCATTTGCCTATAGCCATAGCGACTCTTCCCCAGTTGGGATCGGCTCCATAAATAGCAGTTTTTACCAAAGGGGAATTAACAATTGCTTTGGCAACTCGTTTAGCTTGTGCATAGTCAATAGCAGTATCTACAGTAACTTCAATAACTTTAGTAGCACCTTCTGCATCTTGTGCGATTTTTAGCACTAATTCATGTGCGATTTCTTGCAAAGCTTGAGTAAATTCTTGTTGCGAAACTTCACCAGCTAAACCATTGGCAAGAATTACAGCAGAATCACTTGTAGAAGTATCAGTATCTACACTCAGGCAGTTAAATGTTTTATCTATAATAGGTCGGAAAATAGCAGGAAGTATATCTTTGGGAATGGCTGCATCGGTGAAGAAGAAAGCTAACAGCGTAGCCATATTAGGCTCAATCATGCCAACACCTTTAGCAATTCCGATTAACTTGGCATTGCCAATTTGTCGCGTAGCTAGTTTAGGTACGGTGTCAGTTGTCATAATGCCAACTGCTGCTTTTTCAAAATCGGCAGTAGTTAATTTTGTACCTATACCTGATAAACTACCTCGGATTTTTTCTATGGGGTAACGTCTTCCAATAACACCTGTAGATGCTATAACAATATCTTGAGCAGCTATCCCAGTTTCAGTTGCGACAAGTTGAATAATTTCTTCTGCATCAGCAACGCCAATAGCACCATTAGCAACATTGGCATTTTTAGATATGACTATAATGCCTTGCGCTTGAGCATCTGTTAAATTTCGGCGGCTGATAGTGACACTTGGCCCTGCAAATAGACTTTGAGTAAAGACTCCATCAGCAACACATGGAACTTCTGATTTAACCAAAACGAAATCATCAGTATTATCTTTAATACCTAAGTTGCTTACAAAACTGCTAAATCCTTTGGGTATTTCAAAATTAGTTAGTTGCATCTTTTTTTACTAAGTCAATGCTTTAAGCATCTGAATAAATTAATTGTTGAATATTTTACCTCACAGTTACATCATAAATGTCTTTGATTTTATCTACTTCTACTATGTAAGGATCTACAGGACGTTTAAACAATATCATTTGTCCTGATTCATCTTTTTTTAAATTGACGTGACAAAACCACTCATCATCATTTTTCTCAGGATAATCTAAACGGTAATGATAAAGTCCCCAACGAGTTTCTTGACGATATAATGATGCTCTAGCTGCCATTTCTGCACAGTCTCGAATAAAATGAACTTCCAAAGAACGCATTAATTCATGGGGGTCACGAGCGCCCATTATATCTAATGTTTGTTGATATTGGACAAAATGTTTCAGACCAATCTCAATTTTATTGCCTGATTTTGGTGGTTGCAGATAATCATTAACTAACCGTCTTAATTTGAATTCAACTTGAGTATGAGGTACGCCATTGGGACGTGTTAATGGTGCATAAATTCTGGCTTTTTCAGCTTCTAAAAAATCTGTATCTGGTTCGATAAAATCTAAATCTTCAATATATTCAATGGCATGACTTCCGGCTATACGACCGAAAACAAATGCCCCAATCATATAATTATGAGGAACACTGGCCATGTCTCCGGCTGCATATAAACCTGGAACGGTTGTTTGAGCGTTTTCATTCACCCACACACCAGAGGCACTATGACCACTACATAAGCCAATTTCGGAAATGTGCATCTCTATGCCGTGGGTGCGGTAATCTTCATTTCTACCTTGATGAAAGCGTTCTCTACTTGGTCGTTCATTTGCCCACAGTATAGATTCAATTTCAGCAATTGTATCTTCATCAAGATGGGTCATTTTCAGTTGGACTGGCCCTTTTCCAGAATTTAATTCTTTCCAGATTTCCAACATCATTTGACCACTCCAATAGTCGCAGCTAATGAAGCGATTTCCTTCGGCGTTGGCTGTATGTGCGCCAAAAGGCCCAGCAACGTAGGCACAGGCGGGACCGTTGTAATCTTTGATTAAAGGATTAACTTGAAAGCATTCAATATTACTAAGTTCTGCACCTGCATGATAAGCCATTGAATAGCCATCCCCGGCATTAGTAGGATTTTCATAAGTGCCGTAGAGATAACCGGAAGCGGGTAATCCTAATCTGCCGCAAGCACCTGTACATAAAATGACTGCTTTAGCTTGAATGACAATATAATCGCCGTTTCTGACATCAAATCCGACTGCACCAATAGCACGTCCTTCTTTAACTAAGACGCGGGTTGCCATGACGCGATTTGTAACTTTGACTTTGTGGCGTTTGACTTGGCGAGTGAGAATTGTTTTGAGGTCTTTTCCTTCTGGCATGGGTAAGACATATTTACCCACACGATGCACTTGTTTTAAGTCATAGTTGCCTTGGGCATCTTTTTGAAATTTCACACCCCAACTTTCTAGTTCTTGGATGACTTCGTAACCTAATTTACCTGTTTGATAAACGGCTTTTTGGTTGACAATCCCATCGTTAGCAAGGGTGATTTCGCGCACGTATTGTTCTGGGGTGGAATGTCCGGGAATGACTGCGGTATTCACGCCATCCATACCCATTGCGATCGCACCACTCCGTCGGATGTTAGCCTTTTCTAAGATCAGCACCTCTGCATCTGGATTCGCTTGTTTGGCTTTAATTCCAGCCATCGTCCCGGCTGTACCGCCACCAATGACAAGTACATCAGTTTTTATTTGTTGGGTATTGATGTCCATAAGCTTTTAGAAGTGGGGAGTGGTGGAGATGTAGCTTTAGCTTCTCTTGCAGAGACGCTAGCGCGAACCCGCAGGGTGGGAGATGATGGGGATGGGACTTCCTAAATTACGAATTACGTTAGCGCAGCGTTAGCGACGCAGGAGCGTCATTACGAATTACGAATTACCATTCCAAACGATATCTTTGACTTGGATTTGCTTGGGAACTAGCTTAATTTTATGAAAAGTGTCAGCAATGTTTTGTTGCTGAGTGATGACTTCATCTGTTAGCGGTAAAACGCCATACTCCCGGCGTTTTTCAGCAATTTCCAATGCTGCTGCTTTAATACCTAATTCTGGTTCTAGAAACTTGGCAACTTCCTCTGGATTATCTGCTGCCCATTTATCTGTTTTGCTGATTTCATCTAAAAGGGTTTTCAACAAATCTGGGTGAGAATTGACAAACTCTTGACGAGCAAGATAGTAACCCCGATTTGGTGCTAAATTTGTCGCATCTGTTAATATCCTGACATCTAGATCGTGTTCAACTGCTGCTAGGTAAGGATCCCAAATTGCCCAAGCATCAACGTTACCGCCTTCAAAGGCTGCACGGGCATCTGCTGGTGTCAGATGTGCTGGTTGGATGTCACTATAGTTTAATCCGGCAGCTTCTATAGCTTTGACTACAAGATAGTTAGTGTTTGACCCTTTAGCAAAGGCTACTCTTTTCCCCTTAAGGTCAGCAACACTTTTAATCGGCGAGTTTTTCGGCACAACAATTGCTTCGGCTTTGGGACTCCAAGGATCGTAAGCAACATAAAGCAAGGGAGTACCTGCGGCTTGGGCAAATATTGGTGGTGATTCTCCTGTGTAGCCAAAGTCAATACTACCTACATTCATGGCTTCTAGCATAGGTGGGCCGGCGGGAAATTCCGCCCATGTGACTGTAGCACCAGCAGCAGTTAAAGTTTGCGCTAAACTGCCTCGGTTCTTGAGAGCGTTGAGAATAGTAGCCGCTTTTTGATAGCCGATACGAACTACCACACCTTGAGTTGCTGTCTGCGTTGCGGCGGAGTTACTTGTGTTGTTGGGAGAACAAGCCGAGATCACAAGAGTTAAACTTAATCCGACAGCAAAGAATAAGGCAAATGTGCCAATTCTGGATATTTCATAATTCTGAAGAAAACTGCTGACAATCTTCATCAGTCGATGTGGTAAATACTTACTAAGCATACGTACATTAAACTACAAGCAATAACAATACTACGATAAATTGGGCAATTTACCGTATTTTACTGATAGAATATTCACATAGACAAGCCGCAAATGCAAGATCCGAAAAAGTATGCCTATTACGAATTAGCGCATAAAATTTTAGCGGTTTTTAAACGCATAGGCGCTTTGCCTTCCCGCAGGGTTGGTACGCCAAGGAAAGCGCAGAGATACGCAGAGGATTTTTAAGAGGCGTGGGGTTTGATGCGTTGTAGGAAATCGACGTTTAAATCTAGCTTATTTCCTAGCCATAAAGAATGTGCTGTATGATCTGTGACATCATCACCCGTCTCAGGGTGGACGAGAATATCTAACCCTTCACGGTTGAGCATTAACCAGGAGACGACTGGCGTAAATTGGTTTGGTGAAAAGGCAACTTGATACATTGCTTGTGGATGCGGGCCAATGGGTTGATCGTGCCAGCGTCCAAGTTTTACTTCAAATCTAGCTCCTAATCCTTCTCGGATACGGGCAGCAGTCTCACGAGTCTTGGTATCGTAGTAGACATGAGCATGAAAACCAGTAATGATGCTATTTTCTTTCATTACCGTTCTTGTTGAGTTGGTCGAATGAGAATTTCATTGACATTAACGTGGGGTGGTTGAGTTACAGCATAAGCGATCGCTCTGGCAATATCCTCACTTTGTAGTGGTGTAATTGCTTTGATCCGGTCTTCAACATTTTTTTTAGCTACAGGATCGGTGACATGATTATTGATTTCTGTCTCCACCAAACCAGGCTCAATAATAGTGACACGGATGTTATCTTGTAAAACTTCTTGCCGTAGGGATTCGGAAATGGCATTCACACCCCATTTAGTGGCGTTGTATATCCCCACACCTGCACGGGCTATCCGGCCTGCTACTGATGAGATATTAACGATATGACCGCTACCTTGGGCTTTGAAAATTGGTAAGACTGCATGGGTAGCATAAAGCAATCCGAAGACATTGACATCAAACATCCGTCGCCACTCGGAAGTATTACCGCCATGAATATTACCTGTCAGGGCTACACCTGCGTTATTAACTAAAATATCCACTCGCCCTAACTCTGCGTTGGCTTTGTGAATTAGGTTGTTGGCTTGGGTTTCGTCGGTGATATCAGTAATAATAGGTAATGCTTCTCCCCCACTGGTAGCAATTTTTTTGGATAATGCTTCCAAGCGATCGCCTCTTCTGGCTGCAATTACCACTTTTGCCCCTTCTGCGGCTAAGGCTATAGCCGTAGCTTCGCCAATTCCCGCAGAAGCTCCTGTAATAATTGCTACTTTATTATCTAATTTCCCTGCCATAACTCAACCCTTTGCTACCATTCCGTATTAAAAGTAATTTCCAGCGACATTGGGTATAGAATCAACCCTAGCCCCTATTTCCTAGTTTCTATCGAACTGCGATAAGCTAAAACACATCTAATTTGCATATTAAAATTTTACCAATGTCTTGTGGGGTGAGCATCTTACCCGCCCTGATAATGCAAGTTAAATGCTGATTAGCTTACCAAGGGTGAGCTTTCCTGCGGAACGCTACGCGAACGCTAACGCCGGATTTTGATAATAAGCAGGTTCATTCCCTGGCTTCCACTTGATATTACAACCAATACTAGGCTTTTGTTCCCAAGTCACAGCCCGACCTCTCAAGACAGTTTCAATTGCAGCCCGCAAGTCTTTTCCAGTCACAGGTATTTCGCTTTGTGGGCGGCTATCATCTAGCTGTCCCCGATAAACCAGTCTGCGAGTAGCATCAAAGAGAAAAAAGTCAGGAGTACAAGCAGCAAAAAAGTTTTTCGCGGTTTTCTGAGTCTCATCAAACAGGAGTGGATAAGCTAAATCTAACTCTTGTGCAAAGGCTTTCAAAGATTCCGGTGCATCGTCAGGATGGGTAGTAATATCATTAGCACTAATTGCCACAATACCCAGATTCCTATCTGTATTTTGTATATAGTCCTGACCCAGTTTTGCTAATTCAAATTTGATGTGCTGTACGTATGGACAATGGCGACTCAAAAATATCACTAGCAAGGCTTTTTCGCTAGCAAAATCAGAGAGTGAAATCGTTCTACCCGAAACTACATCTGGTAAATAAAAATCAGGTGCTAAAACACCTAAAGGTAGCATTGTTGAAAAAGTCTTTGCCATAAAATAAAAATCCTTTAATTATTCAAAACAACAGTAAAAGCAGCGCGTTGATTGTACATTGTAATTATGAATTACTAATTATTTCTGACTAATCATGGTTTTAGGTGTGATAGCTGCATATTGCTCAGGTGTCAGCATTGCTTCTTTTACATCTATGGATTTAGGAATTACTTTCTCTTGGGTAAATAAATCCGCGATTTGCTGTTGACCCGCCATAATTTCTGGAGTAATTGCTCTTAAACCGTAAGTTCGTCGTTGCCTATCTACGCAAATTCGTTCAGAAATCAAAGCGGATTCCTATAGGACTCATATTTGATTTTTGAACAAAACTCAGTACACCTTTATTCCTTCTTTCCAGTCCCCAGTCCCTAATCCCCAGTCCCTTACCTCTACGAGTGATTCAGAAATCAAAGACGCTCGTTCGCGTAGCGTGTCGTAGACAAGACTCGCTACCGCTTCGCTATCGGATTGCTATATATCACTTTGATGGAAATGGTTAAAATTCTTCATTTGTGCTGAACGAGATTTTTTAGTAGGACGTTCAAGTGCAATTGTCATAATTACGTCTCCATAGTTAAGATGTCCGTCAACTTTGAGCAAAATCAAGCTTTACAACCAAGCAAAAATCAAAATTTTCAACTCGATATCAACTGGAGTTGTATTACTGTATTCGCGTTCTCACTGATTACTCTGTGTGTACAGTACTTATGCCAAAAGCTACAAATACTATTTATCTACCGATTTATCGTAGATTTACTTGATATTATTGCATAGTCATAGCTACAATACAAGTGCTTAGGAGCTAAAGTATATGTAACTCAAAATTTAAGATAAACTAACTCTTAGCAAAACTAAATGTATTCTGACCATAGACTGGTTCCCAGCCTGGAGGCGGAGCCTCTCAAAATACATTCCCAGTCTTAAGACTGGGAACGATGCTACACAAGCCTTTTGGCTTTTCTTTTTAGTGCCATTCGTCTCAGGATATATTAAGTCTGCTAACTTTATGTTTAACTAAATTTAAGTATTTCTAAATTATCTGAATAATTGCGAAGAAAATAGCAAAGTCAGTGAACTTTTCATCCAAAAATTGGCTCAAGTCTCCTCAAGGAAAATATTGATGCAAAAAAGTAATAAAAAAAGCTCTGAAGTAAGCAAACTATTGTTTACTTCTTGGGATATTCCACCTGCTTTAAAATCTCCAAATGTTTGTTGTTTCGTAATTGGAGAGAGTGTATCTTTTTTTGGCTCTTGGATGACTCAAATCGCTCTTGTATGGATGGTTTATCAAATCACTAATTCAGTCATGTTAGTTGGCATAGTTGGATTCACCAATCAATTTATGGGGTTAATTATTACGCCATTGGTAGGTGTGTATTTAGATCGCTGGAATTTACGTTATGTATTATTAACCACTCAATTAGTATCCATTTTACTATCTTCTACTCTTACTATTCTCACTATTAACAGTCATATTACCGTTACGTGGATTATCATCATCGGTATTATGCAAGGAACTGTCAAAGCGTTTGATCTGCCAGCACGGTTGGTAACTATTCCTAGATTGGTGGATAACAAAGCAGATACTTACAGTGCCATTTCTATCCATTCATTCTTAATTAATACAGCAAAGTTTGTCAGTCCCATGCTAGGAGGATTCTTACTTGCCAGATTTGGGGCAGCTTCATGTTTTTTAGTCGATAGTATCAGCTATATACCATTTGCTTTTGCTATATTAACTGTACAAATTAAATCAGTTTCTAATAAATATTTACTAAAAAACACAAACATTTTCCAAAATTTAAAAGAAGGTTTTACTTTTGCTTATAATTTTCTCCCCATTAGGTATGTTTTAACCTTACAAATTCTGATTTGTTTCATGGTAATGACCCACGTTAACCTCATACCTGTTTTCGTCAGGGAAATATTAAATGGTAATGCAGAAACTATGGGATTTTTAATGACTGCTTCCGCACTGGGTTCGATAATTGCTGGACTTTATCTAATTTTAAGGAAACAAGCCACAGGATTAGTAAACGTCATAGCGTATTCTGCTATGGTTTTAGGTTTAGGTTTAATACTGTTTTCTCGCTCTAATAATCTACAGACTTGCCTAGTATTAATTTTCATTGTCGGGATGACGAATACGCTTACCTTGGCAGCTATTAGTAACTTTGTGCAATTAATTTTGGTGGATGAAACTAAAAGGGGTAGAGTCACAAGTATATTTACAACAGGCTTTTTGGGAATATTACCTTTTGGGAATTTATTTTTTGGAGGATTAGCAAGTAAGATAGGAGTTGATAATGCGTTATTTTTCGGTGGTATTTGTTGTTTAATAGGAGCTATCTTTTTTGTAAAAAAATTACCAAACATAAAAAAATTAATATCTCAAGTTTATGTAGAATTGGATTTAATTACTCAGCCCAATAGAGATTAAAATAATTCGTAATTCGTAATGACGCTCCTGCGTCGCTAACGCTGCGCTAACGTAATTCGTAATTAAAAATAAAGTAAATCATGCTATTTAACTAATTTAGGTTTTACCTCTGTGTTCTCCCTTCAGATACTCTTCCCTTTGGCACACTCCACTTACCTTGCTTCTCTGGAGGAGTACCAGAACATCTTTTTCTTTGGAGATTGGAGACGCGATCGCAGTTTTTACAATGGAGGAAACCTCCGCAATAGACTGCTCTCTTCTCCTAGCACCTATTCTCGCCATTGACGCTATAAATCATTGTACCCAGAGACAAGCGTGATACTTTCAGCCTAGCCTTGCCAAGATTCTCCACTAATGTTGAATTTGAATGGAGTCAGGAGTCAGAATTCAGAATGAATTCTGTATGACTGGCGGATAGCGTAGCGTTAACGGGTCTGAATCACCGACAGATTTATTCTAACTCCTGAATTCTGACTTCTGAATTCTGAATTCTGAATTCTTCTTCAACAATTTGAATAAAAATAATATTTGTTTTTATTAATCAACTTACTTTACAGTAAATATCAACCACTAGATGAACAATTTCTATAAAGCTAAAAGTCGAGATTGTGAATTTGAATAGCGAAGTACTCATGAAGAAATCAATTTCTCATAAATTAACTAACGACTCAGTAAAAATCCTTAGTTATGGTACAAAAAACTAAGTGAATATCTCTCTTGTTGACCACAATTACCACCCTTGGTAGTTGGGGTTTTGTTGAGATATCCACTTAAAAGTAGAGTATTAATGACTCATTTGCAATAATTGATGTGCATGAGTGCCTTCATTATTCATAACTTGTTCTAGTACTGCTTCCCTAATATTTACAAATACTTCACTAGCTCTGTCTCGTGGACGCGACAATCTTACAGGTAAATCTAACGCAACTCGTCCTTCTTCAATTACTATCACTCTGTCTGCTAACGCCACAGCTTCTTCTACATCATGTGTGACTAAAAATGCCGTAAAACCTCTCTGTTGCCACAAATCTTCAATTAAATATTGCATTTCTAGGCGAGTTAACGCATCCAATGCTCCTAAAGGCTCATCAAGTAGTAATAGTTGTGGTTGACTCACCAAGGCTCTGGCTAATGCTACTCGTTGTCGTTGCCCTCCAGATAAGACGTAAGGCCATTCACCAGCTCTATCTTTGAGTCCTACTTGTTCTAATACCCACGCAGCTTTTGCACGCCAATTTTCTTGCAAACCCAGACCCACATTATCTATTACACGTTTCCAAGGTAGTAAGCGGGGGTCTTGAAACATCACTCTTACAGAATGACTGAGCTTACGTAGCGGTTCTCCATCTAGCAATATGCCGCCTGTCGTGGGTTTATCTAACCCTGATACAAGGCGTAGTAAAGTACTTTTACCGCAACCACTGCGCCCTACAATAGCAATAAACTCTCCTGGTGCTACTTCTAGATTTAATGAGTTTAAGACAGTTTTATTTCCAAAAACTTTGCTTAAACCCAAAATTGTAAGTTGTGAACCTTGTATATTTGAAACCATTTTGATTTTTCCTTTTTTTAGAGATCATTGAGCGATTCAGTTATTGAGTATTTGGATTTTTTACCCAGCAGATGTGTAATTAGGATTCCATGATAAAAACTTGTTTTCTAGAGCTTTAGCGATAGAGTTTGCTAGTTTACCTAGTAATGCATAGATAACAATACTTAACACCACAACATCCGTTTGCATAAACTCACGGGCGTTCATTGCCATATAACCAATGCCGGAATCGGCTGCAATTTGTTCAGCAACAATCAACGATAGCCACATAATACCCAAGGAAAATCTGACACCAATTAAAATCGAAGATAAAGCTCCTGGAAAAACGATTTGCCACAAGAGTTGAGATGTTTTTAAACCATAAACTCTGCCCATTTCAATAAGTTCAGGATCTACACTACGAATTCCATGATAGGTATTAAGATAAATTGGGAAAAATACACCTATAGAAACTAAAAACAATCTAGCTTGATCACCAATCCCAAACCATAAAATTACTAGGGGAATTAATGCCAAGTTGGGAATAGTACGCAGCATTTGCAAGGAACTATCTAACAATTGTTCTCCAATACGAGAAAACCCAGTAAGTAATCCTAAAATAAAGCCAATTCCGCCGCCAACTACAAAACCAGATATAGCGCGTGCAGCACTGATTCCCATGTGTTGGAAAAGCTCTCCAGTTGAGGCTAACTTAAATGCTGTAAAAACTACGCTACTTGGTGCTGGAAGAATTCTGCTGGAGAGTAAACCAGTTCTGGAAGCAATTTCCCAGAGCAGGAGTACGGTAAAAGGAACTATCCAAGGGATGATTTTATCAGAGAATTTGTTGTTGAGTAGGGTTTCTAGGGATTTTTCGCTGCTTTTAGTCTTTTTCAGAGTAATAGTCATAAGCTACCAATTGGTTGTTTTATGAAGTTCTCATTAACGCCTATTTCGTCAATAGGACTGAATAGGTTTGATGTTATGTATGTTTGTTTTACTGAGACAGGGAAAGAAAGGAGAACAAAATCGAAAAATTACCTTGCCGTTTGAGTATTTCTTTTTAAATTACTATATATCGAGAGAATTACCGTAGATTAAAGACAATCTTACACGAAATTATGTAAAAAGCAACCCCAACTAAGCTTTTGGCACGAACCCAGTATTAGCGAGTCTACCTATTTTCTATATCGAAGAGGTTTCCAATTCAAAAAATCTCCAATTTGTAGGGATTTAGGACTGATAGTGCGTCATAGACTATCAGTCCTGAAATAACGGTGGGTTAGCGACAGAATAACCAACCCCACATCTATTAATAATCCCTAAAACCTGTAGACAGTACGAATCCATGCAAATAAACTATCAGGATTATTGGCATTTGAATCTGGTGCAGTCACCCAGATAAAACCAGGCGTAATGTCAATCCTATCAGTGATTTTATATTGATAGAATCCTTCAATATGCAAGGAAGTATCTTTATCTGCTTGTCCTAAGCCTGCCCCCAAGTCTACATTACTGCTGAGACGGGTAAGTTTTGGTGCCATACCCACAAACAATCCTCCTAAACTTCCTTTCTTCCCAAGATCCGGGAAAGCCAGTCCTACCGCCCAATCCATAGCATTACCATCGCCACGCCCTAAATAGCGGTGTGCGCCATAACTTACCCAACCATTGATAGCAAACTTGGGACTAAATTGATAGAAAGCTTGTACACCATAAAGATTCGCAACTGTCCCCGTTCCCGCTACGGTGCTATTGACCAAGTTACTTCCTGCTGCTGGGCCAAAGTTAGTTCCACTTAAACCTCTGGCGTTAGGTGGACTATAAGTATTGACGTAAGTTAGAGCCGCGCGAAAATTCTTCTGAGGACTGGTATATAGTATCTGTCCTAAAGCTAAATATCGGCCTGTAAAGAAGCCATTGTTGTCTCCAGGGTTACTAGCGTTAGGTGCGCTATAAGCTACTCCCAGTTGGAACTGTTCATTTAATCTGTGGAGTACCGCTATTCCGCCACCACTATCTCCATATTGATAGACTAAAGCTCGTCGTGAGAATCGGGAAATCCCATTAGAACCAGTTGCTAAATTACTTTCAAAGTATGGGTTAATCGGAACAGTAAAACCTAGCTCATTAGCTCCATCGGATAAAGCATAAATGTTGAGTTGGGTGTTTGAAGCCAGTGGAAACCGATAACGCAGACCACTAAGAGAAAAATCGTTGCGTGGTCTTGTAATATTAGCGTTATCAGCCGTTCTGCCATCAAAAGTACCTAATAATCCAGCTCTTGTTTGTCCCAATGATTCAATACTTCCACCCCCCATTGTTATGCCTAGTGAATCTTTACCTGTAAAGCTGGCATTCAATCGCAAAGTTACTGCATCTTGCAGTGTTACTACGCGGGGGGCTGGCCTTCCAGTTACAACATTATTACCGGCTAGAAGTGAGCCAAGGACAAACTGTACTCGACCTGTGAGTTTAACTGTAGGTGAAAATTGTTGTGATTCGATGACTCCTAGCTTTGCCTCTGCTGCATCAACTCGTCCTTGCAGTGCAGTCAATTCTGTGGAAAATTCCTCTCTTAGCTTCTTGATTGTGTCTAAGTCGTCTTGTTTAACTAAGTCGGCTGTAGAAGTGGCGATTATTTGATTGATTCGGTCTAAAGCAGTATTTAGACCAGCCGCAAATTCATAGCGTGTCAGGGCGCGATCGCCTTTGAATGTCCCATCTGTATAACCTGCGATCGCACCATAGCGTTCCACTAAAGATTGCAATGCTTGAAATGCCCAATCTGTAGGCTGAACATCTGATAATTCAGAAACAGAATTAACTTGCGCTAGGGGGTCATCTTGCTCTGTGAAAGTCTCCTGAGAAAGTAGGCTTGGTTCTTGGAATAGTAAATAGTCTGGCGTTTCAGTTACTTCTGGGTTGGCAGTTTGATTCGATTCAGGCTGAGTTGCAATACTTGGCGAAAGTTCCTCAACCCCTGATTTTAGCTCGGATAAGTCCGGTGCTTCAGCAGCAAGTGCGGCTGGAGAAAGGATTAAAAATACATTAAAAAGACCTGGGATAACTAGCCCATAATTCCACAAAACTTTAAACATCGGCTATTGGGTTATGCACAGAAAATTAACAAATCTTTGCTTGCTAGCACCCGACAGGATTTTCACATCCAGATTACACACAAAGGAAGAGATGCAAAAGTGGGATGCTCTCTTGAGAAGAAAGAATTTGAATTAGCCTAATTTGTGGCTCTTAGTAAACCACTAAAACTTTATCGAAATTTAGTGGTTTTACTGTTCACATTGGATATTTGCATAAAAAAATAAAAAAAACAAGCATCTTAAGATACATTTTTCAAAAAGAAAAATATTAGCAAACTTGTATTAAGTAGTACTTGCCTTTTTCTCGTAAGTGTGAAAAACTCTGTTAAATACACAAACTACGGCAAATCGATCAAGTTTTAGTATTTTGCAAAGAATAGACTACAGCATTTCAACGAACTTTGGGGGTTTGAGTCCCCAGCAAGATAGGCAGCACGTTTTGTGTCGGGGTTAAATCCCCGTTACAAAACATAATTGCGAATTGTTTTAATCGTGTACCTGATGCAAGTAATAGTGAAACGCCCTATCAATGTTCTAAGTGGTTCAAACAAACTTGGTAAGAACCTCAGCATTCTCATACTACAAGTCCTCCTTTATAGATTTGTTCTGTCAACAGAGACTAGTAGTTCGCCAACCCAAAATTGCTGGGTGGAGGTCGGCAGAGGAGCAGGGGAGCAGAGGAGAGGCAAATACCAAGTTCTTTCCCCTCTGCCCCTCTGCTAACCACCATGCAAAGTTTCCTTGGCAGACTACTAGTACAGCACGGCGTAAATAAGCCACCCATTTGAAATATCTGAAACCCTTGCAAACTGCTGTAATTACGAATTACGTTAGCGACGCAGGAGCGTCATTACGAATTCCGCCTTGCGGTACTAGGGAAATATTCAGAATAATATTCCCAATGCCTAATCCCCAATCCCTGAATAGAAATTGATTCACCAAAAAACCAACTTATGACCCAACTGAAAACACTTCCTACCTACGACCCAACATTATTTGAGGGTGCTGCTGAGGTTTACGCTCAATACAGAACTAAATATCCATCGGCTGTATTCGACAAACTAACGGAAATTTTTCATCTTAATGGTCAGGGACGACTGCTTGATTTGGGTACTGGGCCAGGTTTAATTGCCATTCCCCTCAGCACTAAATTTCAGGACGTAGTTGCGATCGATCCCGATCCGGAAATGCTCAAGGAAGCGCAACGGCAAGCAGCAGTTGTAGGGGCAAATAATATTACTTGGCTAGAACAAGGCGCAGAACTGATTAACCCTAGTTTAGGGGTATTTAAATTAGCTACCATTGGCAGAGCCTTTCACTGGATGGAACGGGAACTCGTACTAGAACGCCTTTATGAATTGTTGGCAGATGATGGTGCGATCGCACTGCTCAATACAGGTGATAATCCTTGGATAAGTTCTCTACCCTGGAAACAGGCTGCCATAGAAGTAGTAAAAAAATGGTTAGGTGAAGAACGGCGAACTGGACAACGAGGACAGGGTATTCGTAAATCAGTTGATCCTCCCCACGAAGTTGTAATTGCCAATTCAAAATTTGCTCGCCAAGAAGTGTATGAAGTGCCATTTGAAAAATCTTGGACAGTCTCTAGCTATCTTGGCTACTTATACACCACAGCCTTCTCTTTGAAAATTTTCTATGGCGATAAAGCCGAAGAATTTGAAGCAGATATCAAAGAAGCATTACTAGCAGTTGAGCCTTCTGGACACTTTACAGAAGAACTCACAGCAACAATTGAAGTCGTTTGGAAGCATTAATTTGGATGCTATTTAGCTATACACAAAAAAGCAGATGAGTAAAACACGCAAGTTTCGTTTAGGTGCATTCATTCAAGCCACTGGACATCATGTTTCTGCATGGCGACATCCAGATGCACAGATAGACGCTGGATTCAATTTTGAGCATTACAAAGAAATTACCCAGACTGCCCAACGTGGCTTGTTCGATGCAGTTTTTCTGGCGGACAGTCCAGGAGTTTGGGGTGGCGAACCAGAAACTCAAAAACGCAATGGTAAACTTGTCCATTTCGAGCCAGTGACACTCTTTTCGGCCTTGTCCTCTGTAACTCAAAACATTGGCTTCATTTCCACCGCCTCGACTACCTACGAAGAACCCTACACCCTGGCACGAAAGTTTGCTTCTTTGGATCACTTGAGTAAAGGCCGGGCGGGGTGGAATGTAGTCACCACAGGTAACGAGAATGCTGCACTAAATTTCGGTCTTGAGCATCACCCGGAACATAGCCAGCGTTATGAACGTGCAGAAGAGTTTGTGAAAGTGGTCAAAGGACTGTGGGATAGTTGGGAAGATGATGCTTTCATTCGTGACAGAGAATCTGGTATCTATTTCGAGCCGGACAAACTGCACATACTCAACCACAAGGGCAAACATTTTTCTGTCAAAGGCCCCTTGAACGTCGGTCGTCCGCCCCAAGGCTACCCAGTGATTGTACAAGCTGGAGCATCGGAAGCCGGACGGGACTTAGCTGCGCGTACTGCTGAGGTAATCTTCACTGCCAATCAAACCCTAGCCGATGCCCAGGAATTTTATGCTGATGTCAAAGGCCGATTGGCGCAATATGGGCGTTCTCCAGAGGATCTGAAAATTATGCCTGGGGCTTTCCCCATTATTGGGCGTACTGAAGAAGAAGCTCAAGAGAAATACGAATTTCTGCAATCGTTGATTCATCCTGATGTAGCTTGGGGTATTTTAAAGAACTATTACAAGGGTGTGGATCTGTCGAAATATTCTTTAGATGATGTAGCTCCTGAACTGCCCAGTGATACTAACAATAATAAGAGTCGTCTGAAATTAGTCAGGGATTTAGCTACTCGTGGGACTCTCACACTGCGTCAGTTGTATCTGTCTCTGGCTACTGCACGAGGACATCGCACTATACTTGGTACTCCTGAAAGTATTGCCGATCAACTAGAGGAATGGTTCAACAACGGTGCAGCAGATGGTTTTAATATCATGCCGCCCATTTTGCCTACAGGGTTGGATGACTTCGTTAACTTGGTCGTTCCCATCTTGCAGAAACGCGGACTGTTCCGTACTGAATATGAAGGTAGTACTTTGCGGGAAAACTTAGGGCTGCGTCGTCCGGGTAATCAATTCGTTGTCAAACAAGCGAATGAGAGATTGGTTTTGGCGTAAATAAATAGGATTCGTTCGTAGTAAGAACTTTAGTTCTCTCTTGCAGACACTAGTAGTCTGCCAACCCAAAATTGTTAGGTGAGGGCTGGGAAAAGGGGAAAGGTTAAAGGTTAAAGGAATAAACATATTTTCCCTTTCCCCTTGCCCTTTACCCCGCCAAGGAAACTTGGCGAACCACTAGGTGAACTTAGGACTAAAGTCCTTACTACAAGCAAAAAGAGTAGTGAGTTTCGAGTGCTGTAGATGCTCTTGTGGTGAGTCAGTGCGCGATAAATATCAACTAACTCTCGTCTGTATTTGTTGTACTCAGCACTCATAACTCATTTCTCAGCACTACTTCTGTCATTTATTCAAGGAAAAAAACATGACTGAATATAGCAGATTAAAAACTTCTCGTTCCGCCGCAATCAAAGCAAACCTTGATTATCCGATAATTGACACCGATGTTCATACCAATGATTTCACTCCAGCGCTTGAGGATTACATTGCTAAATACGGTGGCTCGAAACTTGTAGATGAATTACGCAAGGCGGAAGCTTCTCGTCTCAATTCCAAGAGCAATGGTAAAGACTGGTATCAACAAACTCCAGAAGAACGCCAGTACAACCGCACAATTCGATCGCCTTGGTGGGCGAGAGTAACCCGCAATACTTTGGATCTTGCTACTTACACTCTTCCTGAACTCTTCTATGAGCGTCAAGCGGAGCAAGGATCAGATTATTCGGTGTTGTTTCCTAACAATGTTCTTGCACCAGCTGGAGCAAGTAAAGAGAACCGTCAAGCACTGCAACGGGCAGTTAATCACTATCATGCTGACTTATATCGGAAATATAGCGATCGCCTGACACCTGTCGCTGGTATCCCAATGGGTAATCCTCAAGAAGCCGTTGAGGAGTTGGAGTTCGCCGTAAAAACACTAGGGCTAAAAGTAGCAAATATTCCTGGTGGTGTGAAACGGCCAATTAAAGCGATCGCTGATAAATATCCAGCAGATCAATACCCTGAAATCGCCAAGTATGCTTCTTACATTGACTTTTACGGATTGGATAGTGAATATGACTACGATCCATTCTGGGCAAAAGCAGTTGAATTAGGTGTACCCATTACTACCCATTACGGCAGTCAAGGTTGGACTGGACGCTCCTCCATCAGTAACTACATGAACAACCACATCGGTCACTTTGCCGATGGCTCACAAGCATTTGCCAAAGCACTGTTCTTTGGTGGTGTTACCAAACGTTTCCCAGAGTTGCGTGTAGCTATGCTTGAAGGCGGTGCAGATTGGGGCGCACACGTCTACATTCATTTAGTAGATCGTTTCTCCAAGCGCAGTCTAAAAGGACTACAAAACTACAACCCAGATAACGCCAATTCTGACGAGTTGTTCGTGTTGTTCGAGCGTTTTGGTAGCGAATTCCTGCAAGAACATCCTCTGAGTAAAGAGGAACTGAAAAAGAGTGTCTTGGGTTCTTCTTTCAACCGTCATAGCCGTTCACCCGTTGGTAGTGAATTGGAAGACTTTGCCGCAGCCGGGATTGAGACAATTGAAGACATCCGCGATCGCTGGGTGAACAGTTTCTTCTTTGGTTCCGAGTCTGACGATCGCACCATTGCAGCAGCATTCAACGACAAAGCCAATCCCTTGGGTGTGAAAATCAACGCCATTTATTCCTCAGATGTTGGTCACTGGGATGTACCAGATTTGACCGATCCACTAGCGGAAAGCTGGGATTTGGTACAAGAAGGTGTGATTTCTGAAGCTGACTTTAAGGCTTATGTATTCAATAATCCTTACAAGTTCTATACCCAAGCGAACCCTGACTTCTTCAAGGGTACGGCGGTTGAATCGAAAGTACCTACTCTCCAAGAAGACAAGAACCTTGTAGTAGCTTAAATCTTTGCCAAGGTATTGAGATGTTACGAGATACCCGACTTCTTTAAGAAGTCGGGTATCTGACCACCAAACATACAGAGGAATTATAACTATGGCTATCGAACACCGTTCTGGTTTATTCCCTTATTTATTATCCCGCGTCTCTGATGATGCCAAAAAACCCGCGCCTCTTGTATTGTTTTTGCATGGCGCACGCGATCGCGGTACAGATATAAATGTACTACTCAAATGGGGTTTACCTCGTTTTGTAGATGAATCCAGCCCCTTACCTTATGTCTTTGCAGCCCCCCAACTTCCTGAAGGACAAACCTGGGTAGATCGAGAATCTGACGTAATTGCTTTGTTGGATAATCTCATTACCTCCCAACCCATAGATCCGTCCCGTGTGATTTTATCTGGATTCAGCTTAGGTACAGCTGGGGCATGGCATATCGCTGCTTCTCATCCTACTCGCTTCGCTGGTTTGGTAGCGGTGTCTGGTCGTGTACCTACGACATTAGAAGCAAGCCAACTAGCTGCCCTAAAAAACATTCCTATCCAAATATTCCAAGGCGCAAAAGACGAAAAGCTCTCTGTTGAAAATACACAGTCTATTGTCGATAGCTTACGTGGTGTCGGGGGAACCGTAGATTTTACTGTACTACCTGAAGGCGATCATTTTATTGCCGATGAAGTCTACAGTGACTCGAAATTGCAACAATGGCTAATTTCACAAAGTCGTCGTACTTCTGTAGCTGTCTGAAGAATACAAAAAAGAAAAACTTCTCTTGGGTTAAAGCTGACGCAAAGACTCGGTGACATGGGAACGCAGAGAATTTTTCTTCTTTCTTTGCGTCCTTTGCGCCTTTGCGGTTCGTTTTCTTATCAAAATTTAACGACATAAAAAACGTTTCCATGACCTTACCAACTACCAAACTTGGTCAAACTGGATTGACTGTTTCTCGCCTCTGTCTTGGTACAATGACCTTCGGATTGCAGACAGATGAAGAAACCTCAAGGCGAATCCTTGACACCGCCGCCGATGCGGGAATTAACTTTCTCGATACAGCCGATGTGTATCCTCTTGGGGGTGGGCTAGCTACGGCTGGAAGTACCGAAGAAATCATTGGGCGCTGGCTCAAAGGCAAACGCGAACATTTTATTTTGGCTACCAAAGCTGTAGGTAAAGTTGGCCCTGCACCTTGGGATCAGGGTGCTTCGCGCAAACACATTTTGGATGCGATCGATGCTTCCCTCAAACGACTGGGAACTGATTATGTTGACCTGTACCAATTGCACTCTGATGATGCTTCAACTCCTCTCGATGAAACCTTAGAAGCATTAGATACAGTAGTTCGTGCTGGCAAGGTACGCTACATTGGGGTTTCTAACTTCTTAGCTTACCGACTTGCCCGCGCCTTGGGTCGCGCCGAAGTGCGAAATTTAACTCGCTTCGTCTCGATTCAACCCCGCTATAATTTGTTGTTCCGCGAAATTGAGCGAGAACTTTTGCCCTTGGCGAAAGAAGAAGGATTAGGTGTAATTCCTTACAATCCCTTAGCAGGTGGTCTACTCACTGGCAAACACAATCTTACTCAAGGCCCCACCGCAGGGACTCGTTTTACTCTGGGTGCTGCCGCAGAACGTTATCAAGAGCGTTACTGGCGCGATCGCGAGTTCAATACTGTGGAAGAATTACGCACAGTGGCGGAATTTGCTGGATTGTCGCTCACTACCTTAGCTGTAGCTTGGGTGCTGGCTAATCCGATTATTACTGCCCCTATTATTGGTGCTAGTCGTCCAGAACAACTTGCTGACACCCTCAAAGCTGTAGAACTAAAACTCGACGACAATTTGAAACAAAAACTCGACGACATCACCGCTGAATATCGCAGGGGAGATTCTCTGCGTTAGTTTTGCTTTCTTTTAACCTTTCCAACCAATCCAAACTATTTTATCTATCAAACAACTATGATTAAACGCCGTCGTTTTCTAAATGTTGCTACATCTAGTCTGGGCGGTTTTTCTATGGCATATTTGTTGGGAAGTTGTAACCAACAAGGCCAACAGAATGTAGCAAGTACTAGTGGCAATTCAATTTCTCTTGGGATAAAAACGAAAGTTCTCCGCATGGGTTATCAGAGTGCAGGGGATCTGTTCAGAAATCGGCAAGTTTTAGAGAAACGCTTGGAGCCACTGGGAATCAAGGTGGAATGGGCGCAATTTGTCCAAGGGCCACAACTCATGGAAGGTATGGCTGCGAAAAGAGTTGACGTAGGATCAGTAGGAGAAACGCCGCCAATTTTTGCCCAAGTCGCTGGTTCAGACCTTGTTTATGTCGTCGGTACACAAAGAACCGCAAGAACAGGAACAAGTAGTGTAATTGCTGTACCTCCAGAGTCTCCCCTTCAGAAATTTGAGGATATCAAGGGGCAAGAAGTTTATTTTCAAAAAGGCTCGGCATCGCACTATTTTATTCTTAGAGCTTTGCAGTCAATCGGCTTGACCATCAAGGATATTAAAATCAAAAGTATGGCGACCATCGAGGCGCGGGGTGCGTTTCTCGAAGGGAGAATTCCCGTTTGGATGACTGGAGATCCCCACTATGCGATCGCTCAAAAGATGGGTCGAATTCGTGTCCTCAGAGATTCTGTTGGGCTAGATTCTCCTGGGGGCTACTATATTGCTGATAGGAAGTTTGCCGAAGAAAACCCTGGCTTGCTCAAAATTATCATTGAAGAACTTCATGCCCTTGATAAGTGGGCAGAGGCGAATCGAAATGAAGTGAAAAAGTTGATGATCGCCACACAAAAGCTCGATGAGGATGTGGCCGACAAGGTAATGTCTCGTCGCACTTTCGCAGGACGCAGAGGCCTAAGTCCTGAACTGATAGCGGAACAACAGCGTGTAGCAGATTTATTCTTTAAAGAGGGTGTCATACCGAAGAAAATCAACATTCAAGATGCGTTACTTCCGCCTGATTTATATGCTGCGATCACACCGCCAGAAATTATGGTCTAGTACGAATGGCACTAAGAAAAGCCCAAAGACTTATTGTATTCTCGTTCCCAGCCTCCAGGCTGGGAACAAGTTCCGAGAGGCTCTGCCTCTTGTCAAGAAAGAGGAGGCGGAGCCTCCAAGAATGGTTTCCCAGCCTGGAGGCTGGGAACCAGTTAGGGTAAGGGCTGTATTTTAACTTAGTGCCATTCGGTCTAGTATTTTGTTTCATTAGTTATGAGGATTTCCATATATCCTTGGCATTGTCGAACGAGCAAACACAGCATCGATCAGAGTGCTTGGGAAGTTGGGTATGAGACACGAAAGAAGAACGATATTTCATAGAGTTGAGATGGATATTTATCGTTTGAATATTGCTACTTAAGAAAGCTTTGACACTGTGAACAAAGTCTTCTAGCTTTATCGAAACAGAATTCAGGACTCAGGAGCCAGAATTCAGCATGAATTCTGTACTAGTGGCGGATAGCGTAGCGTCTTGATTCTGACTTCTGAATTCTTCTTCAATTCAATGTTATTTGTCCCCACTAAATCGAGTTGTTAAAGAGAAGCCTAAAAAGATGCTACGAGATCGACTTTCATGAAGAAAAAGTCCAAACAATCGAAATCCTTTCAACGTGCTGCCGACGCGCCCAACTTGCCAGCGACGACCTTTAGGTTCATCTGCTATTTCGTTAACCAGTTTCGCTGGTGGTATGTGGCAATGGTGATTCTGGAGGTAATACACGCAACTTGTGGCATCATGTTACCTTATGCCATTGGTGAGATCATCCGGGGCGTGACGCGATCGCCAGGGGAGAGTCAGCAGATTTTTGATACCGTGAGCCAACCCCTGATGTTATTCACCGCCTTGAGTTTGGGTGAAGTGGTATTTGGGCGATCGGCTGGACTCTTACAGACAATCCTCCATCCGATCCACCGACAGCACATCGTCCGATCGCTATATGCCTACTTGCAGCATCATTCTCATCGTTACCTCAGCAGCAGTTTTTCCGGGGCATTGGCACATCGGATTAGCGAAACTTCTTTAGGTGTAACTCAGACGATGCAAATGCTGATTACTGAATTTATGCCAGTAATCATTGTGTATAGTGTCACGACGATATTACTGTATCGCGTCTATCCTCCACTTGCTGGATTCGTGGGGTTGTGGGCAGTTCTTTTCATCAGTATTTCGTTCTGGCTAGCAACTCGCTGCCGAATTTACTCCCGAAAAGCCGCAGCCGCAAGAAGTGAAACAACTGGCATCATTGTAGATGCAGTAACAAACCTCAATAGTAGCCGACTGTTTGCTCGCCTGGGTTTTGAACGACGCTATTTGAATGAGCAATTAAGGGACGAACTCAAAGAGGTGAGAAAATCCAATTGGTACTCGGAGCGAATCCGTTGGTTTCAGTTTATCTCAGCAGCCGTTCTGAAAATCGGCACTCTTTATTACTCGCTCTCACTTTGGAGTCAGGGAACGATCGCAACTGCTGACTTCGTGGTTGCTACTAGTTTGTCACTGTTGATCATCAGTGAAGCCCGAAATTTAAGTAAACGGTTTCTAGAATTTTTTGAACATATCGGCAATATTGCCAATGGTGTCTTTACTATTGTTCAACCCCACGAGATCATTGATCGTGATAGTGCGATCGCCCATTCAATTACTCAGGGACAGATTGAGTTTCGCCAAGTAAATTTTAGCTACTCCCTTGGGAAAAAAGTATTCGACAACCTGTCTATAACTATCCAACCAGGCCAGCGTGTCGGACTGGTTGGCTTTTCTGGCTCTGGGAAATCCAGTTTCGTGAATCTGATTTTGCGTCAATTCGACCCCCAATCTGGACAGATTCTTATTGATGGGGTGGATATTCGAGACATGACGCAAGATGCCCTACACTCCCAGATCAGCTTGATTCCTCAAGATCCGTCTCTGTTCCATCGGACATTGATAGAAAATATTCGTTATGGACGACTGGATGCCACCGACGAGGAAGTGGTCGAGGCGGCACGTCAAGCCTATGCTCACGATTTTATTGCTCAGATTAAGGAAGGGTATGATTCTTTGGTGGGCGAACGCGGTGTCAAACTTTCTGGAGGGCAAAGACAAAGGATTGCGATCGCGCGGGTAATCCTCAAAGACTCACCAATTCTGATTCTAGATGAAGCTACCTCCAGCCTGGATTCCATTACCGAAAAAGCGATCCAAGATACTCTAGATTTAGCGATGGATGGAAAAACAGTCATCGTGGTGGCTCATCGACTTTCTACCATTGCCCATTTAGACCGCATTTTGGTATTTGACCAAGGGCGCATTATCGAAGATGGCACTCACGCCAAGCTGCTGGCACGCCGTGGTGCTTACTACAGGTTATGGAAAATGCAGGCAGGTGGATTCTTACCTGTAGAAGCCAATAATCAAAATGCCTCCGAACTGCAAACAGGATAGTTTTGAGTGTCGAATCGTGGTCATTTTAAAATTTCAGAAAGTAGATGCACGAAAAACCAGTCAGACTTGCCCTAACTGTAGAGTTGAGACAGGTAAAAAAGAACTTGTCATACGTACTCATATTTGTTCAAATTGCGGCTATACAACTGATAGAGACATAAGCAGCCGCTCAAGTAGTCGCTATTAGGGGGCTTGCAGCCGTAGGGCATACAGTCAAGATGCTTGCTGAGAGGATGTTTGAAAAGTGGTTAGCTGTGATTTTAAGCACTGGTTGATCCCCCCTAACCCCCCTTAAAAAGGGGGGAAAATCCTTAAAGTCCCCCTTTTTAAGGGGAGCCACTGCGGTCTTGGGGGTTTCCCCCATGAGCAAGTGGCGTGGATTTAGGGGGATCGAAAACGTTTTGATACCGACGAGGAGACTTTTCAAACATCCTCTGAATTCATTGGAATCCCTTTGAAGCAAGAATCCCCGAATTAGAAATTCGGGGAGTGTCAAGAAAGTTCAGTAGCCTCAATTCAGGAGGCCCAATACGTTCAAAGATTAGAAGCGATCGCACTTGAATTTTTCTCAATGAGTGAGTTCAGAAATGTCCACAACTGCAAATCAGTAAAATCTGGTATTGCCATAAATGCACCGATTTCCTGCAAAGCTTGGGGATTATGGGTAGACGCTATGCCAATGGTGCGGATATCTGCGCTCACCGCTGAACGAATCCCAGAAGGAGAGTCTTCTAAGGCGATCGCTTCTTCTGCTGTAATCCCCAACTTATTCAAAGCAACTTGGTAGGGTGCAGGGTCGGGTTTACCTGCAATACAATCATCCGCTAAAACAATTGTATGAAAAGCTTCTTTTATTCCCAACACCTCTAGCATAAATTCTGCATTTAACCTCGGAGCATTAGTTACTAATGCACGTTTCAATTGATGTGTATCTGTCCAGGCTAGTAGTTCAGAAAATCCATTCAAAGGTTTGAGATTTGGCGCGAGTTTGCGGAAAAGCGCTTCTTTTTCATCTGCAAATTTTTGCCCCTCTGCTGCTGATAATTGTGGCAGAATATCCTTAACAATTTCTGGATTTAGCCCCCCACTAATGCGGGTTTGATAAAATGTTTCGTCAATTTCTATACTGTAATTTAACAGCATTTCCTGCCAAGCTAGGTAGTGTATAGGGTCAGTGTTGACAATAGTGCCATCTAGGTCAAAGAGAATTGCAGCCAGCATAATTTTTGGGTAAAATGTAAATAATTGTTAACTTAATTTAAATAGTTTATATTGTTTTTTGTCCTTAGTGATTGTTCCTTGGTTAATACAGGGTAAAAAGTGACAAATAATCTGCTAAATCCTAAAACTGTAAGGGCAGATAAGTAGAGCCTCTCAGCAAATTGCCGTATAATTGATAACCTTCCATGTAAGCAAATGCTAGCCGATCTAAACTTTTTTCGCGTTGATGATTTACTGGTGCGGATTCACAACTCTGAAGTCGAAATGGCCCAGAATGTTGCCGAAATTGCACAAAAGTATTTACAGCAGACTCTCAACGAACAAGATACGGCTGCTGTATTGTTAGCAACAGGTAATTCCCAACTCAAATTTCTCGATGCTTTAATTGCATTGGGTGGTGTAGATTGGTCACGGATTATACTGTTCCATCTAGATGAATATTTGGGAATTACTGCTGACCATTCAGCCAGCTTCCGGCGCTATATGCGAGAACGTGTAGAGAAACGGGTTATTCCTAAAGAATTTCACTATATAGAAGGTGATACATTGCAACCAGTGGCAGAGTGCGATCGCTACACTAAATTATTGCAAGCACAACCAATTGACTTATGCTGTCTTGGTGTTGGCGAAAATGGACATTTGGCTTTTAACGATCCAGCAGTAGCAAATTTTCAAGACCCTTACAGTGTGAAACTGGTGAAACTAGATACAGTGAACCGTCAGCAACAAGTTAGTACAGGTCACTTTCCAAATCTAGAAACTGTTCCCCAATATGCTTTTACTGTCACCATCTCGGCGATTTGTTCAGCTAAAAAAATTATCTGCCTTGCTCCAGAAAAACGTAAAGCGAATGTGGTAAAAGAAATGTTGCAAGGAGCTATAACTACAGATTGTCCGGCTTCTGTTCTCCGTCAACAATCCCAAGCGATGTTATTTTTGGATGTTAATTCTGCTAGTTTGCTCTCTTGAAAAGGGAGTAGAGAGTGGGGATTAGGGACTGGGAAACAGGGGAAATTGAAGAAGGCAGAAGGCAGAAGGTTCAATGTTTTGTAGGGAATTCAACACCATACTTAATTGGGGCCACAAAACAAGAAAATTTGATGGGGGTCTTAAACCGCAAGTTCGATGATTGTCACGGACTCCAGAGCAGAAAACAGTATTCCAACTGAGCCTCCAGCATAGCTGCCCTCTGCCTTCCTTGATAAATAATTCAGAGTTATTACCCCATGTATATAGCTTATCCGTTGCGGTATTCCCTTGCTTTGAAATATCAATGCGCTGTGCATTTTTATTGGTCAATATCGTTGGTTTAGCAAGCCATAATTTGATTAAATCTCACATCTGATAGTGTCATCGCAAAAAAATTCTGTTACCAAAAATGTTACGAGTGTATTGTACTTAGGCAGTTACTTTATCATGATATATAGTTAAGCTCCTCACACCACACGGAAAGCCGTGAAACAAATACTATGTTTCACGGTTTTTTCCTTTTCAGAAATAATTTAAGAGCGTAGATATGCAGAAAGCAGTTGAATTTAAACACGGCTCTGCTAACTACGAATGGGAGGCTTGTCCATTAACTCGGTACTCTTTGATTAAAAGCTGTAATCTTCATCTGGCAAGCATTTCCGCTTTTCTTAGTGCCATTCCTCTTATAGCTAAGTGCTGTTAGCGGTAGCGGGGCGTTTAGCCCCAATACGGTTCAGATAAGACCAAAATACTTGTAGAGACGGCGATTTATCGCGTCTAGAAAACCCACAATTTTGTACACTTAGCCCTTAACCGAATGGCACTAAGAAAAGATACAGCCCTTGTTCTGACTGGAACAAGCCTTCAGGCTGGGAATCCATTCTGGGAGGCTCCGCCTCCAGTAGCTTGAATTGAGGCAGAGCCTCTTTTAAATACATTCCCAGCCTGGAGGCTGGGAACGAGACGACACAAGCTTTTGGGTTTTTCTTAGTGCCATTAGCCCTTAACCCAAGCGTATTGCGTTTAGCCCGTGATGAGTAAAAACCCAGTTTTTTCAAGACTTTGAGCAATCAACACTGTCCTAATCTGTGTGACTACGGCTATGCATACCAATTAGATAGGTAGCTAAAACTGCGGATGCAATCTCCTTTTTTTGGTAGAGGAATTACGAGTGGTTCTGTCTTTAACATTGGAAACAGCTTAATCACCACTAAAAATCGATAAGAGATATCCATGATTACTCGTCAGGCTCTTAAGCAGTTGCAATTTTTGAGCAATGTTCCGGCGCTTTCCATCCTGTTACCAACTCATCGGACATCACCTGATAATAAACAAGATCCGATTCGGGTGAAAAATCTGGTAGATGAGGCAACGAAGCGGCTTGCCACAGAATTTACTAACCGCGAGTTGGAACCATTGTTGAAGCGGCTCGAAACCCTCGTGAGCGAAATTGACTATCGCCACACGCTGGATGGGTTAGCGCTATACATCAGCCATGACTTTGCCAAGCTTTATTACCTGCCCTTTCCTGTACCTGAGCGGGTTGTAATTGATCAAACCTTCGCGACACGAGATTTGGTCTATGGAACGCATCGGGCGCTACGCTATTGGGTTTTGCTGTTAAGTCAGGCATCCACGCGCTTATTAGCTGGAACAGGAGAAACCCTTGAGGAAGTTCATGATGAAAACTTCCCAATGCAAATGACAGGGCCCGGGGCCACGGCTCCGCTTCCATCTGACGCTGACTCTAGCTATCGAGACGATAGGCATCGCAGATTTTTTCAGCATGTAGACACTTTATTGAAGCTCTATCAGAATCCAAATGAGTCGCTACCATTGGTTGTGGGAGGTGTTGATCGGCAAATATCTTTCTTCCAGGAGGTTTCACAAGATACTCAAGGGATGTCTACGACGGGCTACACCTACGCAGGAAGCCTGAGTGGCAATTTTGACAAAGCGACGATTCATGAACTGACCCCTCAAGTGTGGACAATCATGCAGTCCGTTCGGGAGGCGCAACAGGCTGATGCACTCCAGGCATTAGATGACGCGATGGGTACTCAAAGTGTCGTTTCTACGATTGGGGAAACGTGGCGATTAGCGCATGAAGGTCGAGGGAAATTGCTTTTGGTTGAAAAAAACTACCATGTACCAGCAATCCTGACTGAAGACGGCAGGTTTGAGTTAGTGGATCAACCAGGTGGTACAGAGGTGATGGATGATGCCGTCGATGAAATTATAGAAGTTGTCTTGGCTAAGGGAGGAAACATTGCAATTGTGGACGATGAAGCACTATCCATTCATCAGCGAATTGCATTGGTTTTGCGGTATTGATGTCAAATTTTCACAGTGAAACACAACCTTTAGCGGTTTTCCATGCCTGACACAACATATTTTTTTGATTATTTCTACAATACTTTTGTCTGAAGTCTTAATTGTCAAGTTCGGGTCGAGTTCGGCAGATGCCTTTTCTCTCTACAATAGATTCAACCGACGCATCCGCCACAAACCCAAGCGGTGAATTTTTTCTAGTAGTCTGCCAAGGAAACTTTGCATGGTGGTTAGCAGAGGGGAAAGAACTTGGTATAAGCCTCTCCTCTGCTCCTCTGCCGACCTCCACCCAGCAATTTTGGGTTGGCGAACTACTAGTATGGCCTGTCGTTCTCTATGGGGATCTGATTCGGTTCTTTGCGAGGCACATTGTTCATCTTGCGGCGAAACTCAGACACCTTCTCGTAAATGAGCAGTCGCGATCGGTTCATAGAACCCAAGGGTCGATGTTCGGGTAAGGAATGCCAGGGCGTGAACGCGAGGTTCTCTGCCATCTCTACCCTACCCTTGGCGTCAATGTCTTGCTTCGGGATGCGAATGATCGCGACCTGTTGAAAGGGAGACACCATTTCGTCCCACAGTTCCAGAGGATCTTCCACAGGCATCGTCATTGGATCGGCTTGGATCTGGACAGCAAACTCGTAATAAACGTCTTCTGATCCGACCTGTTTCTTCATGACTTCCCTCAGAAAGTCTGGCCCCGTCGTCTTTGGCTGGCGGTTAGTGCTTCGGGAGATGGGGGTAGCTGAGAACTTGATCGCGTTCGGCCCTAGCAAGTATGGCGTCTGACTCCAATAGCGAATCTGGACGGGATTGAAGAATGGTTGCGATCGCATGGACATGATCGCCTTGAGTTCCGTGGGTCGAGTCTCAAAAAACTTCTCTATCTGACCCTTCAACATCTGCTGATGCAAGAGTTCATAATCCTTGAGGTTTCTTACGAAGAAGGTCGGGAAATTGATCATCACGAAATCTTGCGTCTTAGCATCCTTTTCCGATGCAAGCAGTTTCTCGCCCTCGACTCCGAACAGTTTGATTGCCATTCCGGCAGCCTGTGGCACTCTGTCCTCTTGAACCTCGACATTCCCGGCAGAAAACCGGATCAGGGCATCAAACGTGCGCGGCGTCTTGAACACGCCGTAGCGCAATTCTTTTGGGAGATTATCAAGCACGATGAATTCGGCATATACCAAGCCGTGTGCTTTCGGATGCGCGTCGCGCAAGACTGGCCGAGTACCGGGCGGAAACTGGGTGTGCAGTCGTGCCAGCGATGCGTTGAGGATCGAATCAATGAGATCCTTTTCACCCGGCTCGATGGATTCTTGCGCGAGAGCGGGCACGGTTGGCTTTTGCACCGATATCTCCTTGGGTGCGCCGTCGTCAGCACCTAGGTTTTTGACGTGGAAGAACGTCTTATCTTGCCAAGCACGGATGGGGTCTTTCGATCCGCCAAATGGAGTGATCTGTCGGGGTTGGTTAGAGAAGGAAGGGAGCGTCAAAACCAGTGCAATCACCCCACTGGCTAGCACCAGAAGAACGATTCTTATCAGCTTGCTCATTAATCCCTCCTAAAGTTGACATACTCACCGACCCAGAGGCGCGGTGATTCTGGAGTAATAAGTAATAAGTAATGAGTAAATACCCATTTCTCATCCACTCATTACTCATTACTCATTTAAAGTCCTGTCACCGATGATAAAAAGCCGTCCTCAAAAGACGGGGCTTCTCTACGAGACGCTTCGCGAACAGACCCAAGTTTTTGGTGACAATTTCGCCTGGATTGATCGATTCTTGGGCTAGAGCATGTTTTGTCGTTGAAGCCGGTGACAATTGGGGTGCGCCGTTGTAAGTGCCTGGGTTTTTGACGTGGAAAAACGTCTTATCTTGCCAAGCACGAATAGGATCTTTTGGCCCGCCAAATGGGGCAATCTGTCGGGACTGGTTCGGGATGGACTTCATGTACTCGACCAATGCCCAGCGCTCATCCTCAGTCAGCAGTCGTCCGATAACCCCTTTCTCGGTAGGTCTATTCTCAAAGGAATGTCCAGCGTTGGAATTGCCGACCAGCGAGGTGTCAAATAAGAACTTCCCAGATTTCCCAGAAGTGTCCACGCCGACCTTCACCGGATCGAACTCTCGCCCGATAAAGAACGTTTTAGACCGCTCATTGTCTGGAAGCAGCAATTCGTAGAGATTCGGCACTGAGCCATTATGCAAGAAGGGGGGCGAGGCCCACATACCTTCAGCCGGGTTAGCCTTGTAGCCGATCGCCGGAATCGGATCGGGCGGCTCTGGATAAGAAGCCCGATAGCCGTGTGCCGAGACGAGTTCTTCATCGCTGAGGTTGAGCTTGGCTACTGCCTTATCAAAGATCCCGCGCTGTATCGCCTGGAAGACAACGGGCGGTGGAGCGATCGCAGCCCCATTGTCCGGCGCTGGCAAATACTCACTCATCCGTCCAGTCTTCACCGTCGGGTTGCTCTCGAACTGCGGACTTGAGAACTGCCCCGGATCGGTGCCGATAACATCAACGGAGACGATCGCATTCTCAATAAATCGCTTGTCTTGCTTTTTAGGTTCGCTCCAACGATGCGGCCAGGTGGAGTGGCATCCGGCGCAGTTTTGCGTGAACAGTTGCGCTCCCTTGGCAGCCTTCTCTTGATCGATCTTGCCGAGAACAGCTTCGGGCCATTGAGGTGGTGCAAGTCTCCGTAAGAGAGCCTCGCTGGCAATTTGGCCCTTAAGGTCTACGGTAGAGTCGAACAGCCCTAACTTTGGCGTCTTCGACGTTAAGTCCATCCTTGCAAACACCCCCAGAGATTCACCCTGATTGCGGAGAATGGGGTCAAACAGGACGCCACTCCACTGTGCCCAGGCTGACTGCGGTATGTTCCAGACGAAAGACGGCTTGACTGGTGCGATCGGCGCTACCCAGTTTTGCGGAATGTCGAGCCAACGGGATTGCACCTGATTGTGAATCAGGCGGAGTGCATCCATGCGTCCCGGGCCAACAACGGTCGGTGTCACCGCAAGGATGCCGCGATAGCCATGAACTGCCGCGGCATCCTCTTCCAAGCGCTTGCGTAACGCTTCCTTGCCGGCATCATCGCGCTGTCCCAGTTTCTCTGCTAGCCGAGCGAACTTTTGCGGATCGGCAGCCGTTGCCGCCAGGGTATCATCCAGTCCCTCAATGAAGGCATGAACATCAAGTGTGGCGTTGTTACCGCCCGAAATACTGATCTTGGTTCCCTTGTGTTCGATCTGTCCGTTATGACACGCGGCACAGCTCAATCCGACCCACTTGCCTTTCCATCGTCCGTCCGCTACTACTGTATTGGTTATGCCGATGGGTAGCCCGTCCGGGTTGTATTTGGAATCGGCGGGTTGGGGGATAAATCCATACTTGGCGAGGTTATCATTGGCACTGAATAGCCCCTGGTTATTCGCCGCATCGAGGTTTAGGAAGATGTCGTAAGACATCGCAGCCGAACCTTGTGAGGTGTAGTAATAGCGTAGCCGATCCTCTTGAGACCAACCTTGATCCAGGTGAACGACTTTCGCCTTTGCCGGTCGGTCTTGGGAAAACGAGGCGAGCGTGAACGCCAGTGCCATCACCACACCGGCTAGCACGAGAAGAACGATTCTCATCAGCTTTCTCATCGGTTTCTCCTAAACGTGATGATTGACCCATCTCCCTGCGGCGGAAACGAGCAAAACTATGTCTCTGGCTCTCTTATTACCTCTAGTTATGAGAGTTTTACTTCAATATTTTTTTATTTAATTGCTTTTAATCTCTTAAGTTCTCATCCTACGAGATGTCTCTTACAAAAAAATTTTGCGGTATAGTAGAAGGTTTACGAGTCGTGATGCGTAAAGCCCCGATGCTTTAGCTGGGGGATGCGAATAGGACAAATTTATTTGTCCGTAGCTTCACTGCATGAGTACGTTGCTAACTGTCGTAAAGATTGGCATAGAAAGCTGTCTCACCAAATCTGCAATAATACTGGAGCAGCATTAGCGACGTAGGAGCGTCTTGCAATTTTTAATTAATAATTACGCCTTAAGTGAGTTGAAGCCTGAAACAACGTAGTCTCGTTTATAAGGCTGGAGTTTACGATTAAAGCTAATACCAATTTAATGTGAAGTTGCACATATCTCGATCCCCCTAAATCCCCCTTAAAAAGGGGACTTTGATAGATGTTTTTCCAGTTCCCCCCCTTAAAAAGGGGGGCTAGGGGGGATCTAATTCTATGCAGCTTCATACAAAATTGGTATAAGGTTGAAACCTTTGATATTGTTTGAAAATTGTTAACTCACATAAGGCGTTAATTTTGAATTTTTAATTGGAGCGTACTCTTTCAGAGAAGCAAGTTACGCGCAGCATCTCGTAGAGAAGCGACTTCACATCCTATGCCTGAATAATTCCCTTGTTGTTGACACTCGCCGCTCTAAAGAGACGGGGATTCTTGAATCTAAGACATAACTTGCTCATGCAGGTTTTCACCAACATGAGTAGCGGTTTCATCTCCCCAAGCGTTGCTTGCGTCTAGCGCAAAAGTTCCCGTATGCCCTACAGTACTCAATCCTCGACTAAGGATAATTCTAGCTGCGTTTTCATCTCTATCCATTACACAGCCACATGAACATACGTGC
>NZ_KV757565.1 GCF_001712795.1 Nostoc sp. KVJ20 | reverse complement strand
CAATCAATTCCCACTGTTCCCAACTCAGGTTACTACGATATGCTTTAGTCATTTGCTCACAAGGTGCTGATGCTTATAATTTCAGCTTAAGCCTTGTGAGCTTTCTTACAATTGCCCCCCACTTTTAAAACATCCTCTTATTTCAACAAGATTTTCCGCAGATGTATTTTGACCAACTTCCTTAAAAGACATAACACCATGAGCTAAATCATTTCTATTTTTTTTTATTGATAGTAAATCAATTCCATCTCTAGTATCTTTGTCAGTAATGACTAAAAATCCATATAATTTAGCTATTGTTTTGATTTCTTTAGCATCTACATTCCCAGAAAACAGATCATCTCGATTAAAGCCCGATTGAATAATATCTCTAAAAATTATTTCTGTTTGCTCTACAAAATTATTAATACCACATTGCTGTACATTGTCTTTTACATTTTTCAAAATTATTTTTTTAATTTCTAGTCTTAGTTGATCAAAGGAAACACCTTTATTAGTAATATGATCATAAATACTTTGAATAGCATTTCTCATAGTAGATTCTATAAGATTGTAAAGCAATAAAAATCCAGTAGCTTTTAAACTTTTATCTAATTCATCATCAATTTTAGAAATTGCACCATTCTTACTTAATAGAATTTGACCCTGTTCTAAATCTCTCAGAAAATAGAGATAATCACTCACGTCTTTAGCACGTTCGTTGAAATCATCTAAATCTAATATTTTTTTCACTCAACTATACCTAAAATCTGATCACGGACATATTCAATACGACGAATAACTTTATTTCTAGAACTACTAGCATCACTGCTAGTGTATCCTATAAATTCTTTTGAATCCAGGAAATCTACTGACGCGGGCTTGAGGTCTTCTTGCTGTCTTAAAGCTAAAGTTATACCAACAGCAAGAGATTCAAATTTAATTCGAGTTGTTGTTCTGTCCTTTTTCTTACCTTGTCTAAAACCTGTTGGGAAATACATCTCAACAAAATCAATCATTGCATAAAATTCATTTTTCATGTTTTCTAAAGTATTTGGTTCAGCTTTATTAAGTTCCTGTACATAACTATCAAGAAACTCATTAATATTTTTATTAAAATTTTGATAATTATTTAAAAAAGCAAAAAATCGTAAAACAAATTCTTGGGGTTCTACTCTTCTAATTGAGGGTTCTGTAAAATCACAAAGACTAATAAATTTTTGGTATTTCGCTAATTCATCTATCAAATCAAGAAAATGGCCTCTTCTAATACCTCTAATTTTTTCCATTGGATTTAATTCAACACTACCCGTATTGATTCTTTCAAATAAATCTCTACGAGTTTCTTCATCAGCATCTTCTGTAAGTTGAATCATTCTTATGGTTGTTCGTTGAAAACGTCTTTGACGTGCAATAGGTAGACTAGAAAATCTAAATCCTTTCAGTTTATCTAACTTTTCTAAATCCTGTAAACATAAGTCGTCATTAATAAAATTAGCTAAAGTGCGAATCCTTTGTGTTCCATCTATGATTTCTAAACGAGCTAAATCTTTTGTTTCTAAAGGATTTTCGTCTGTTGCTTCCCCTGAAGTATCTGCAACATAAATATAAGGAATAGGTAAACCTAACAGAATAGATTCAATAAATTTAGATTGCCTTTTTTCATCCCAAATCATCGCTCTTTGGTAATCTGGAATAAATAATTCATTAGAATCATCATCAAGACCTTTTAGGTATTTTTGAACTATAACTTCAATAGGATACTCAATTGTGTTATAGTCAACTACTTTTTTCTTATCACGGATTTGTATCTCTGCTTCTTCCTGCATTTGTTCTGTAATATTTTTGCTTAATAAATTGTTACTCATATTAGATTGACATATCTGAGTTGTTGCATCTATGGTATCGTACTTTTGATTATTCAATTATTGTTGTGCTGAATATAAATTTCAAAAACCCTTATAGATAAAAGAATTTAGCATTTTCCATTGCAAAATATTGCTTTAGCTGTAGGTGATGAGGTGTGTTAGTTTAGCTTACTGTTTATTGGAAGTGTAGGGAATAGGATTTTGGGAATTTGTAGTGTAAGATCGCACTCACGCTTCCACAACAGGCATCGCATTGTTTTTGAGATTTTCTGCAAGGCGATCGCCTAAAATGACATCATACAATCAGCGATCGCAACAGACAAAAAGACTCAAACTATCAGCTCATCCAACACTAACACTGTTAACGCTGGTAAAGATGGCAACCGCGCATCATTTGTCAAGAAAAATGATGCACCTCCACGAATAGCAGTAGCCATTTGAATAGCATCTGGAGTTCTTAAGTTATAATCTGCCCTTAATTGTGCTGCATTTTCAGCAATGTCGGGAAAAACTTCGATAGCTGTTAAACCTTGGGAATTAAATAGAATTTCACGATATTGTTGAGCTAATCCTGTGTTTCCTTGTCGCAAGGGATAGACTAACACTTCTGTGATAGTCAAAACTGATGTTACAACGCTAAACTCACTACGAAACATAGCTTCAAAAAAGTATCTGTAACATCCAAATAATTAGGATTTTCTTCAATAAAGTAAATCAGTGGAGCAGTATCCAAACCAACAATTTGCCCTTGTAACTGGACTAGCCATTCCATGAATCACGTTCCTGATTAACGTATTCTTGAGCATCAATACCATTCCAGATTTCTTTACCTAACCCACGTAATTCGAGGATGCTATGTTTTGGCTTAGGTATCATCGTCACCTGTTGACGAATTAAGCTTGATAAGTCTTCAATTAAGCGTATTTGCTCTTCAGGAGTTAGGCTTTGAGCTTGCAGTAGTATTTCTTGATAATTAGACATAAAATTTATATTTCCACTTCTCTGCATTCTAAGTCAAATATACACAGACGGACTGCATTTCTTCATTTTACAAATAAATGTAGATAGGCTTGATATCTGCTTGTTTATCAGAATAACTATTGCGATCGCACTCACTCTTCCACAACAGCGATGTCTAACGACAAGCCCCTACGCTTCTATATTTTCAACGATATCATAATATGATATCATTATATCTGTGGCTATATTCAGGTTAACTGTAAGATGGCTGTAATTGTATTGATTAAATGGATCTTAATAACAAACAACGTCAGATTTTAGAGTTAATTTTTACAAATCCTGTACCATCTAATGTTCTTTGGAAAGATATTGAAAGTTTATTCATAGCTTTAGGTGCTGATATTACTCAAGGTAGAGGTTCGCGGGTACGTGTGAAATTAAATGATGTGAAGGCTGTTTTTCACGAACCGCATCCTCAAAATGAGACAGATAAAGGAGCAGTCAAATCTGTTCGAGAATTTTTAATTAAGGCAGGAATTGAAATATGATGACTTATAAAGGATACACAGCTAGTATAGAAGTAGATGTAGAAGCGGGAATACTTTTTGGTCAAGTCCTAGATATTAATGACGTGATTACCTTTAAGGCAAAAACTGTAGACGAAGCGCGTCAAGAATTTCAAATTTCTGTTGATGATTATCTTGCTTTCTGTGAAGAACTAGGAGAGGAGCCTGATAAACCATTCTCTGGTAAACTTCCATTCCGCACAACTCCAGAACACCACCGCAAAATATTTATTGCTGCTAAAAAGGCTGGCAAAAGCATAAATGCTTGGATGGATGAAATCTTAACTGGTGCTGCGGATAAAGTAATCAATACTTAAAGTCAATCATTCTAAATATTTTTTTCGCTAAAGTGCATTCGCTTTTGGCATTTTTATGGAAATATTCAAATTTAATTTTTTCTATGAATGCGTTAACTATCAACTTTGCTCCTGTTCTTCAAATAACAGATGAGCAATTCTTCCAGTTATGTCAGATAAATGAATTAATCAGATTTGAGCGTAATGCTGATGGCACATTGCTACTAATGCCTTTAGTCGGAGGTTTAACCAGCAACCGCAATGCTAACTTAACTGCTCAACTTGGAGTGTGGAATCGTGATGAGTCACTAGGTATAGCTTTTGGTTCTTCCGTTGGGTTTATTTTACCAAATGGGGCAGTGCGTAGGCGTAGCCCGTCGTAGACATCGCCTGACGCATCTTGGTTAAGACGTGACAAATGGGATTATCTCACACAGGAGCAAAAAGAGAAATTTCCGCCTGTATGTCCTGATTTTGTTGTGGAATTGCGTTCTGATACTGATTGTTTAATAAGGCTACAAAATAAAATGCAAGAGTACCGAGACAACGGTGCTAAATTAGGTTGGTTAATTGATTTAGAAACTCGGCAAGTAGAAATTTATCGTTCTGGTAGAGATGTTGAAGTGCTGGAATCTCCTGCTAGTTTATCAGGAGAAGATGTGCTACCGGAATTTGTGCTTAATCTTAAAGATATCTGGTGCATTGATTAAACTACGAAATGCGTAGGCGTAGCCCGCCGTAGGCATCGCCTTGTTTTTGAGGTTTTCTGTAGAGCGATCGCTTTATTGAAAGTGTAGGGAATAGGATTTGTGAATTTGCAGAGTGACGCTAGCTACGCCTGTCATAGACATGAGTTTTTTCAAAAAAAATCTATTTAAATTACTTTTTATAAAATCTTAATATTTCTCAACTAAGTTTAAAAAAACTTGGGATTAAGTTCAGAATTTAAGAGCGATCGCTTTGTAAAGGTTAATTGATATTAGTTGTCAAACTGCTAGTGAAGTTAGAAACTAAAGAAATACAACACACGCAATTATTTTATGACTGCTATTTCTAACCTGGAATTAAAACGGCCAATTTGGCAAACTGCGATCGTCTTGACTTTGGGCTTTTGGCTCAGTGCTAGCGTAGTTTTAGACTGGGTAATTATGCCTAGCCTTTATCTTTCCGGGATGATGAGCCAAGCTGGTTTTACGACAGCAGGCTACACCATTTTTTGGAACTTCAATCGGATGGAATTATTATCTGCTGCTGTAGTGCTGACTGGGGCATTAGCTTTGGGCAAAACTCAATATCACTGGCGTATTCGCAGTGTTGTTTTATCTGCGCTGCTGCTAACTATAGCTATACTTGATACCTATTTCTTAACTCCGCAGATGTGCGCCATCGGTGTTCAACTGAACCTATTTGAAGCCGCTGCTGCTATTCCATCGACAATGAATTTACTACATGGTAGTTATTGGGTACTGGAAGTAGTTAAGCTGGTAGCTGGTGGCACACTTTTAAATTGGTGCTGGCGGGAGCAATTTTAAATAGATGGAGAAGTATAACGGTGAGAATGTCCACTTCTAAATCTCACGCCAAAGACGCAAAGAATTTCTTTGCGTCTTTTTGCTAGATATACCTTATAGGTTAATGAATACCATATCTACGTAGGAGACAGAAACTATAGGAATCCGCTTTGATTTCTGAACGAATTTGCGTAGACAGGCAATAGGCAATCTTGCTACAGGCAACAGTCAAGAAGGCTTCTTAGTTGTACTGAGTTTTGTTCAAAAATCAAATATGAGTCCTATAGGAAAACGAGGTACTCATGCAATTTTGCATTTATATTTGTGACTTTTAAAACTTAAAATTTTCCAGGAAAATTGCTACCATAAAATGATTCACTCATTTATAAGTGTAATTAAATAAGCATGTAAAATTATCTTTTACTGTACATTTTCAGTCTTTCCGGACACCCAAACAAATAAAGATTAATAACAATTATCTGGAAGATGCTATTAATTAGTTTTCATGTTTACTTTACTGATTTATCATGAAGTTTATATATTGCTGCTAACTTTTTTTGAAAATTATAGTAACCTGAGTTTTAGTGAGTACGTTACTTGTTATCTACCATCTAGCTGAAAAGAGCTATTTTACAGGTATGTACTACCAATCAGGAATTTGGCTTTAAATTCTTGAATTTGTCACTCCAAACTATGCAGAGTGACTATTTAGACCCACACAACATTAGACCCGTTTCCATTACTTATGAAGAGATTCCCTTCTGCTGATTTGGCTGCCTGTGCATCTCACCACACACCATCATGGCGGTAATTATCAGCTAACTCATCCTTGGTCGGAGGTTTACCAGTCTTGTTGTGCAAGTGATAATTTTGCCCAATCCTAACACTAAGAGTTGCTCCAACACGGTTCAGTTAACGTTTTAATCTTTTGAAGATCCCTCCAACCCACGCCAGTCAGTCATGGGGAGAACCCTCAAGACCCTTCGGCTGAACCTTGTTCCTGGCTAACGCAGTTGTTTAGGGGAGAAATCCCCAAAACCACACTGCTTCACTGAACCGTATTAGCTCTACAATCACAAACCTAAGTATGACATTGAAGTTTTTAAATGCTTAGTTTTTAATCATACTGTTTCTCTTGATGAAGTTCCCCTCAAGAATAAACTTCTTGGAGAAGTACCCGACAACTTTTGTCACGGCTACAAAAACATAGTTCGTCAGCGCGGATTTAATGTCTAAAAGCCTTGCTTGAGAGCTATTTACATCTACATTACAGTAGATTTTGGTCGCTCCAGACTTTAGTATTAGGGACAAAAAAACCTTTGTAAGAGAATTGAAGTATCTACGATCTTAGGCTGCAAAATACGGATAACAATGATACTTTTGTGACTGATGGGCGAGAGCCAATGGTCTAGGCGTGACACTTGAGTTACTGTTAGATTGGCTAGATTAGCGAAAGATACAGAAAACCAATCTAATTTTTGAAATACTATATCCTGGCAACTAGTCGGGCCATTTTGCTTTTGGAAAATAGCATGAATTGGTTTAGTTGTAACTTGTGCTTTATAGCTTAACAGAGATTGGTGAATTAAGAGTTGGGGGGTGTGAAATCTCTGTACTAACTCAAATGTGACCGCTATATTTATCTGAAAGTGCTCCCAACAAATTCGCGGTGAATTCCGAAAAGGTAATTCACTAATTTCGCCTGCAAATGTTAATTTTATTCCAGAGCCATCCCAATGAAGACACTTCCGATTAGTAGATACAGGTTTTTTCAAAAGCTCCAGCCCTTATCTTTGTTGAAAAAAATCACTGGTAAGTCGGTTACTGGTTGTTTGCAAGTGTTTAGCACGTCAGGCTCTTGGTCAATATATATGGACGAGGGTAAGCTAATTTATGCCTGTTACTCAGAGAAAATGTTTGAGCCACTTTACAGAAATTTGCAAAGCTTGAGTCAGCAAATTTCTACTCTCCCTGGCGGAATCAAAGAACAGTTGCGAGCAATATTTGAAACTGGTATTGAAAATCAGGCAATACCAAATCCAGATTATCTGGCTATTTGCTGGTTAGTCAATCAGAAATATATTAGTGCTTCTCAAGCAGCGATACTGATAGAGCAATTGGCGCTAGAAGTTTTGGAGTCATTTCTGAACTTACAAGAAGGGAGTTATGAATTTATTCCGGAAAGCTTTCTGGATGACATGCCAAAGTTTTGTCATCTAAATCTCCGCTTACTAGTTGAACGATGTCAAATGCCTAGAAGTGTTGGCGAAGCCTCTCGTAGAGAAGCGGCTTATTGTCAGACATCGCCAGCCTCTCAATCACATCCCTCAGAATTGTTCAAAATAAATGAGCTAAAACCTAAAAGCAAAAGTACACCAAATTCTTTTAGAACAAACGGTTATAAACCACCAACTTACTCTATTCATACTAATGATCATAGGGGTCAGCAAATTATCCAACCGCCTGTTGATAAAAAAATCTACACAATCTTTTGTATTGATGACAATCCTACAGTATTGAATACTATTCAAAGTTATTTAGATGAGCAAACTTTTTGTGTTGTCGGAGTCACTGATTCTTTGAAAGCTTTAATGCAGATTGTTCACACAAAACCCGACATAATTTTGTTGGATACTTCGATGCCTAATTTAGACGGATATGAACTCTGCTCTTTGTTGCGTAAACACTCAAGTTTTAAAAATACACCTGTGATTATGGTGTCAGAAAAAGTAGGTTTTATAGAGATGGCTAAAGCTAAGATGGTCAGAGCATCGGGCTATTTAACTAAGCCTTTTACGCAAGGAGATTTACTAAAGGTAATCTTTCAACATATTGTTTAATTTCTTAATATACAAAATTAACAAGTTGCTCAAATTCAATTTGTGGTGTAAGTTTAGTCACTAATTGCAAATAGAGCGATCGCTATTTTCCACTGTTACATTAGTCTTTAAATAATCCCGCACCCAATCACAGCTATATTTCAGCAGGTTGAGATGGAGAATTTTTTCTATATCCCACATAATCACAAGTTGGTCATCTCCCCCAGAGGCGAGGGTTTTGCCATCGGGGCTAAAGGCAACACTGCTCACATTTGAAGTATGTCCATTTAGGGTGACGAGCAAAGTGCCATCGGTCTTCCAGACTTTGATCGTATTGTCAAAACCTGCTGCTGCCAGCATTTGACCATCTGGACTGAATGCTACCCTCGTTAAACCAATACTTTTACCATCTAAGATTCTCACTAGAGTACCATCACGTTTCCAAAGTCGGAGACGACCATCTCCGCCAGTGGAGGCAATAAATTGACTATTCGGGCTAATGGCAACTCCAAAAACTTCACTATTATGCCCTTCTAAGATTCGATCTGGTTTCTCCAACAGGCGTTCGCTATTTTCTGAAGTCCAAAGTTTGATGCTACCATCAGCACTGGCAGAGGCGATAAATTGCCCATCTGGACTATAAACAATGTCCCAAATTCGCCCTGTATGCGCTTGGATAATTTGCTGGAGTTGGAACTGTCCATTAGCATCGCGTTGCCAGAGTCTCAGCTTGTAATCAAAACCCACAGTCACCAGCCGATTGCCATCAGGACTGTAGCTAACACCCAAAAGACCGATACCTGGGCCTTCCAGAATGGTTCGCTGATTGCGGTCTAGTTGCCATAGTCTCACAACACCTTTAGAACCAACGATCGCTAAAGTTTGACCATCGGGGCTAAAATCGAGACTCAGCATTCGAGAATCTTCTTCAACAATAGTTCTGGCTAGAGAACCATCGCGTTTCCAAAGTTTGATTTCTTTGCCAGCAACGGAAGCTAGACGTTGCCCATCAGGGCTAAATGCCACCTTCCAGACCATTTCTTGATGGCCATTGAGTAGCTTTACTAAGGGTGAGTTGACTCTCCAGAGTTTGATGGTGTTGTCGTGGCCAGCAGAGGCGAGGGTTTCTCCATCAGGACTGAAGGCGATGGTTTGAATATTTGAGGTATGCCCCTGCAAAGTTCTTAATAAAGTACCATCTCGATTCCACAATCTAACGGTTTTATCAGAACCACCAGAGGCAATAGTCTGCCCATCAGAGCTAAAGGCTACACCAAATACTTCAGCGGTGTGCCCTTTAAAACTTCTCAGTAGAGTCCCTTCTCGATTCCACAGTCGCACCATCTTATCTGCACCGCCAGAGACGAAAGTTTGTCCATCTGGGCTAAAAGCAACACTCCAAATAGTTGCCTTTCCGGCTGTGAATGTTTTGATTAGCGTTCCATCCAATCGCCAAAGCTTATTAGTGCCGCCTACCATGCTAGAAGCGATGATTTGACCATCGGGGCTGAAGGCAATTCCCCATATACTACGCTCATGTTTAAGAGTTCTGATTAAAGTGCCATCTAGTTGCCAAAGCTTAACGCTAAAATCGCCACTGGCAGAAGCGATTGTTTTTCCATCTGGGCTAAAGGCGACTCGCCACACCGCAGATTTATGCCCTTTGAGGATGGTTAACAATTTACCATCGATCGTCCAAAGACGGATGGTGCCATCAATGCCAGCAGCGACTATCTGGCGGCTATCCGGGCTGAAGCGAACGCTGTTTATGGTTGCGGTATGTGGTAGGGTTTTGACCAGTGTTCCATCCCGCTTCCACAGCTTGACTGTGCGATCAATGCTAGATGAGACAATCCACTGGCCATCGGGGCTGAAGTCAACACCTAAGACAATCCCTTGATGCCCTGAAAGGTGATTGAATTCATCAGCACCGTAGACAGCTTGTTCTAATATTTTGCGGGTTTGGAGATCCAGCGTATGTGCATCTGCCAAATTTTGTAGATCGAGCCGTTGAAATTTCCGTCTGGCTTGGATTGCTTGTACCAGTGCATCTAAGCGTTGATTGGAATTAAAACTACCATTGGAAGCAGCTGCGATCGCTCTTACCTCACTCAGCGATGCCTGTCGATTGGCATAGAGTGTTATGATTCCCAAGACAATCGCCGCTACTAAAGCCACACTTACCCCTAACAGTAGTCGTTGCTGAAGGTGGGCGTTCTTTTGTTCACTTGCCAATCGCGCTTCAGTTTCTTTGAGCTGTTCTACTTCCAGTTTTTGCTGGACTTCCCGACGTTCCAATTCTTGGCTAGCTGCTAAAAATCGATAGTCCAAATCGCTGAGACTTTTTCGCTGAGTCCAGTCCAATACTTCTTGTAAGGCATTCCCCCGCAACAGGCGCGACTCATCTTGAAAGTCTGATGCTACCCAAGCATTGAATGGCTGTGAATAAGGGCGCAGATTGTCTAACTGCTTTAACACCCATTCAGCATTGAAAATACTGCGGTAGATCGGATTTTTAATTCTGAGATAGCCGTTGTACCTTTCGACTAATCCCGATAGTAAAAGCTCTGTCTGTTCTCGACTATCATCTGTAGGCACGGGAGATACTGGAAATAGAGGATGCCAAGAGTCGCTAGTGTCTTCATTCTTTACGTCCTCTATTCCCTCCGCTTGCAATACCTGCTGATAAAGACCTAACAAGCGTCCTGCTTGTTGTTGGTTGAAAAGTAGGCGATCGCGAATAGTACGAAGGTGTTCGGGTTCATCTTGTGATTCCCAGTGTTGGATAATTTGCGATCGCACCAATTCTTCTACCCAATACGCCTCAGTTTTCGGGGATAGGATAATTTTTCGATCTGATGTCTTTAAGGCAGCTTGAAGAATTAATTGACAAAGTTTTTGAGTTAGAAACGGTTGTCCCCCTGTCCAGTAGATTACCTCTTGCAGCACTATTTCTGGTTGGCTGATTGCTCCCTTTAACCCATCTAGCAATGGGTTAGCTTCATGCAATCGAAAGCCGTATAACTCTATAGCTGTTCCAATATTAAAAGGTGTCCGGCGTTTGTCAGCAATTAAATCAGATGGACTGGCTACTCCAAACAATGCAAAGCCCAGGCGTCGAAAATTCGGATCGTGTGCCTGCTGATTGTAGCAATGACGAATCCAGGCAAAAAAGTCATTGACCGGAAAATTTAAACTCAGTAAACTATCAATCTCATCAATGAAGATGAAAATGCCTTTGGCTTTGCCATCTCCTTCACAATCGCTCTTGACATTTGGCAGCAAAATTTCTTCAACAAACTGGTGTAGCTTTTGTACAGGAGAAAGACCTGCTTGCATATCCCACCATTGCTTAAAGTTAACGTGTTCCACCAGATTTAACCCGTAGAACATGCTGACAATGATTCCTTTATACCATTGTGCTGATGTCGTATCCTCACTACCCAATTGAGTTACGTCTAAGTAAAAACATTTATAGCCTTCTGACTTGAGACGACGACTTATTCGCTGTAGTAGAGATGATTTACCCATTTGGCGAGAGTTGAAAACATAGCAAAAATCACCACCTTTGAGACTGGTATAAAGTTTTTCGTCTGCCTGACGTACAACATAAGTGGGATCATCACTGTGGAGGCTACCGCCAACTTGGTATCTCATGCAAAATTGTGATTGGGAAAGGAGGAGTCAGAATTCAGGAGTCAGGAGTCAGAATTCAGGAGTCAGGATTCAGAATACTATATCTATGGCACACCGTCTCCTTCGCAAAGGGTCTTGTAGAGAAAAATGGAGACTAATGGGTATATTGGTGATGCGATGCCTAGATTGGGCTACGCCTACGCAGATAGAGAAACGACGGCGCAATGATTTGCCTTTGCTCAAAGTCAGTGAGTTGGTTGAATCAGTCAAATTCTGTTTTTGTCTAACCATAGCTAACCTTGACCCGGAAAACATGGCAGATTACTTGAATAAGTACCAAAAGTCTGACAGGAAAACCATACTAATGAGAATTTGGACTACTACTGCTGTGCTAGCTTCTTTTTGGCTAATATCTGGAGTCATAAGTTCTGAGCCAATCAACGCTGCTGCTGTTTTGGTACAAAATGCTATATCGTCTCCGACACCAACGAATGCTAAACAGATTACTGTCAGTAACACCGAGTTTGGGCTGAAGAGAGTTGACTCTAAAGGAAACGTTACCATTTTCCAGACAAAAAGAGTGCCACTTCAGGAAGGAAATGCCTATGGATGGCGGATTAAACTCAAAGACTACCAAGGTGAAGTGAAATGGCGCGAAGTCTTGCGTTTACCAAAACCTCCAGAAACTTGGGGTACAGATAGTGGTGAAGATTTCTCAATGTCAGCAGACGGAAAGACATCTGTGACGCGGCGCACACAATCGGCTCCAGAGGGTGTGATTGAGAATTTTTGGACGATTACTCCTGGCGATCCAGTTGGTAAGCATAGAATAGAAGTCTATATTGATGACCGTTTGATCAGCACTTTCGAGTTTGAAATGATCCCAGTTAAGTAGATGTGAAAGGTATTGAGACTTGGGGACTGGGTATTGGGTATTGGGTATTGGGTATTGGGTATTGGGTATTGGGTATTAAGTAAGAAAACTTTTCCCCATTCCCCATTCCCCATTCCCCTAAAACTGAGGAGTATCTTAGAGATAGAAGTTTGATTCTTGTTGGGTGGCGATCGTGAATACAGAGGAATTCCTGCGATTGATCGAAAAGCAGCGCCCATGTCCTCAGACATTGCCAAAAGGGCTGCAAGCAATGTGGTATGACAAGAAAGGTGATTGGAGTAAAGCTCATGAAATAGTTGCAAATGCCAGCGATGCCGATAGTGCCTGGGTTCATGCTTACCTGCACCGCAAAGAGGGCGATTTCAACAATGCCCATTTCTGGTATCTACGCAGTGGTCAGCCAGAATTTCCAGGGGAACTAAGCCAGGAATGGGAACAAATAACTTCTGTATTGCTAAAGAAGGTGAACGCGACGCATGAATGCTGAAGAATTAAAAAGGCGTTTTGCCGCAGGGGAAAGATATTTTCCAGCTGTCAACTTGAGTAGTAACAAGCTGATTGGAGCCTATTTGCCTGGAATTAATTTATGGGGAGCAGATTTGAGTGGAGCTAACCTAGCTAAAGCTAAACTCTGGGGAGCAGATTTGAGTGGAACTAATTTAGCCAAAGCAAATTTGACCAGAGCTAATTTGAGCGGTGTCAAACTGAATGAAGCAAATCTCCGGGGAGCAAAACTCAACTATGCCAAGTTGTATGGAGCGAATCTAACTGGCGCTTACTACGATGAAAGTACGCGGTTTTCTAGAGGTTTTGACCCCATTAGTAGAAATATGCGGAAGGTGTGAAGGGGACTGGGGAATGGGGAATGGGGAATGGGGAATGGGGAAAAGTTTCATCTTGTTCCCAGCCTCCAGGCTGGGAACGAATTCCGCGAGGCTCTGCCTCTGGTTAAGCCGCTGGAGGCGGAGCCTCCCAGAATGGGTTCCCAGCCTCTAGGCTGGGAACCAGTCAGGAAAAGGGCTTTATCTTAACTTAGTGCCATTCGGATTAGTCCCAAATTCACAATCCCCTTTAAATAATTGATATATGTTTATCTGAGCTATCTAACATAGACGATACCAACATTTGTTCAAAGACTTTGGAAAGAGCAGTTTGAAAACGCTGACGATGCTTGAGTTTGAAAAAAGGTCTAACTATTTCTGCGTAGGTGTAGCCCAACTTAGGCATCGCACCGTTGCTTTCTCTATTATCAATAACTCGAATTGCTCGCAGAGTCCCTAGCTGGATTTCTTTTTTTACCATCAACTCAGAAATTCCAGTTGCACCTACGCCATTTTCAATCGCTGCTTTTGCCATCTCACCACTAGTGAACACTAAAATTACATTCAGTTCACTGAGATTGATTCCCCAATTTTGCAACGCTTCCTCAAATCTTTGCTGGGTTCCAGATTCCCGCACCCGCATCACCCAGGGAGTCTGAGTTAGTTGGCTTAAATCAACTTCTCCCCACTCAAACCAAGGGTGGTTTTGACCGACCACAATTTGCAAGCGATCGCTTCCCACTATTTCGTAGTCTAGAGTATTCTGAAGCGCTGGCTTTACATCTCCCTCCACCAAACCTAAATCAAACTGTCCCATCGCTGTACCCACACAAATCGTTTCTGCATTGGCAAGGGTACAGTCAATCTGAATACCAGGATATTGACTCTTAAACTCACTAATCTTACTTGGTAGCCAGTAGTTACCAATTGTCAGGCTTGACCCTAATTTCAATTCACCCCGTTGCAGATTGTTCAATTCTCGCAATCCCCTTTCAGTTAAGGAAACTTGATCAAGAATTTTCTGCGCTTCCACTTGCAGTAATTTACCCGCTTCAGCAATCTCGATATGGCGACCAATCCGATGAAACAGTTTCACTCCGTATTCTTGCTCTAAGTTGTGGATTGCTGCACTGACGGCAGGTTGTGTAATATAAAGCTCCTCTGCTGCGCGAGTAAAGTGTAAATTGTGCGCCACAGCTAGAAAGATTTTTAGCTGCTCAAGCGTCATTCCTGCCATTTATGGTATCCCTAAAACTTGGTGTCAAAATTTTAATCACTTTCATTTATCATTTTGACAAATAAAAGCATTTGATTCTATCGGTTAGTTTGACTAAAGTATAAATCAAGGCTTTCTACTTAGTCATTGGTCATTGGTCATTAGTCATTTGTCCTTTGTAAGTGACCAATGCCCCACGCTCAATTACCAAGCATCAAAATAAGGATTTCCACAAATGAGTGGTTTAGTAACTGCAATTACCACAGGGATCACGGCATTCACTGCCACCAACATCGATGATATTGTCATTTTGACGTTGCTTTTTTCACAAATAAGTAAAACGTTTCGCAGTCGTCACATCCTTGCTGGTCAGTATCTCGGTTTTGCTGCATTGATCATTGCTAGCCTTCCCGGTTTTTTCGGTGGACTCATCATACCCCAGGACTGGATTAGACTACTTGGTTTAATGCCAATAATCATTGGTGTCAGTAGTTTACTAAAACGCGAAGAGGATTCACTAGAGGAAGCCGAAGCAGAAACTGAGCCATCTTGTCCCTCTGTACTTGCCAGTTTTATCTCTCCACAAACTTGCAATGTCGCTGCGATCGCCTTTGCCAATGGTAGTGATAACATCAGCGTGTATGTGCCTCTGTTTGCCAACTCGGAATTAGATAGTCTGTTAGTGATACTAAGTGTATTTTTTACGCTAGTTGGCGTATGGTGTTATACCGCTTATAAATTAACCTACTTGCCTACGATCGCAAACTTTTTAACTGAAAACGGCAACACTTTTGTGCCTTGTATCTTGATTGGTTTGGGCGTGTTTATAGTCACAGAAAATGTTACTTGGACTCTTTTATCTGTAGTTTCTAGTTATATATTCTCATTGATTTTAGGTTCCAATACTCAGCAGCCTAGTCAAGAACAAGAAAAATTAACTGTCTAAAAAAGGGGCATCATGAACTTACTCACCAAAATGAATTTCCAACTGCAAAATATCTTATCTATCAACAGGAATCAAAACATGAAAATCTGGAAATCTCTGCTCATTGTCTTAATGATTGTCGCCAATTTCGCATTTGCTCAACCTTCTTTTGCTGATAAACCAAAATTTAGCAAAAACCCTGATTACATCGAAGTCACTAAAGCACTTAATAAACTGACTCAGACAAAAGATGCCCAAACTCAAGTTGAAGGTCTGACACCAGAAGAAATTCAAAAGAGAACTGAGGAATTAACTCTGCAAAAATATGCTTTAGAGACGGGAATTAACTGGGGTCAATGCAACAACCAAACAGGTAATACCATAGCAGTATATGGCAAAAGACCAAATAATGAAGACGATGAAGATGCTGTATACGACAATGGTCTGTATTTTCTAGCTGATGGTCAGTCCACTAAGAATAACTGGGATTGTGATGGCATTTATCTACCAAATGATGTCAAGGTAGCAAATTTTACTTCTAGTCCGAATGGGCAAGGTCAAGAATTGACAGGAGCGGCTGCTCTCAAGATACTTGATGGAACTCAGTTAGTGATTAAGACGAATCCAGATACAGCTGCGATTGAATTGAATGTTCCGACTGTGAAAGTTCTGAACAGCAAAGAAGCTAACTGGTTTATCCCAGATATATCGCAAGATATCATAAATACACGAGTTCCTAATGCACCTAGCAATTAGTCTTGAAATAGAACTGCATATTCTATTTTTGAATGATTGTTCTAAATTTAAATAGGGTAACAGCCAAAATCAGAGACAAAAGCAGGAAAAGTACTGGTGAAAAATCTCTTTGATCTCGGCTGTTTTTTTATGACCCCTATATTAATTGCAGTTGCTCTATACCATCAATTACGAATTACGTTAGCGGAGCGGGGCGTTAGCCCATTACGAATTACAAATTATTCGGTCAGGCTTGTTTTATTTAGATATCTGCATTAAAATAAATTTTGACAAAAATGTACAATCATAATAAATATATTTCATTAGGGCAATTATTGGGCTGGGTACAAGTCATCTGGAAAGAGATTTCCTACTACCTTCGCATTTTTTTGATCAGAGCCGCTTTGGGGATAAGGGTGTTATTGATGCAGTTAAAATTGAAACCTACAGAAGAAGATAAAGAGAAAAAAAAGGCAGGACGACTAAATCCGTCCCGAATCCGAGATCACTTAGCAAATGAGCGTACCTATCTCGCTTGGATGCGGACAGGAATTGCTCTTTTAGGTTTTGGTGTCGTCATTGTGCGTCTGCGTGCCTTCCATGTACCTTTAGTACCCCGTCCTGGCAACGGCTGGAAATTAGGTTTAGTCTTCTCCCTGGTGGGTTTAATGACAGTGTGGCTCTCAACGTCGCACTATTTTGCTGTTCGTCGTCATATCGAAGAAGATACTTATGAACCAACAGACCGCTGGGTGTTGTTGTTCAGTCTGGCTGTGATGATTCTTGGCGCTGGGGTAATTTATTTTGTTTTTACAACTTCTTTAGATCCAATGAGTCCACTTATCCCTGAGTAATACAGCAGAATTCAGAATTCAGAACTCAGAATTCAGAATGGGCTACGCCTATTACGCTTTCTGTTGGACAAGAAGCCTACTGTGTAAGCGAAGCGTCACTGTAGGTAGTTCAGAATCGGATTTTATACAACTCGAATAATTCCCCTGATTTTTGCGCGACTACTTTAGCACCAGCCGCTTTAATCGTTTTTTCCCACTTAGCCAAAGGCTCTAAAAACACCTCGGCCCCTAAATAGGTTTCCAGAACTGCCCAATCTTCTGCTAAAGGTTGTTCTGGATTGAGGATGTCGAAGACAAAATGTCCACCTGGTTTTAACACCCGCTTGACTTCTGCCAATACAGCATTCCAGTATTCGAGGGGAAAATAGCAGCTGAATCCGGTGGCGATCGCTAAGTCAAATTGCTCTGATGGATAGTTTAGCTGATGGGCTGCCCCCAACTCAACACCTTTGAACAGCTTAGAATTCAACTGCGGCCCACGGGAATTAAGGGTATCGCGTGCTATATTACTGATTTCTTGCCCATAAAACAACGCTTGCCAATCCCGCCAAGGATAAATTAAGAAGCTTATACCACAGCCAATATCTATACAGTGCTGGTTTTTTTGAGGTTTAGCAATTTCCCAGAAAGGGGAAGCAATTCTCCCTGAAAAACTCCCAGCCATCCACTCGCGGAATATCGGCATCGCCTGGACTTCTGTTGGGAGTTCAAATGTTTCACCTTGATACTCTCGGTTAAAGCGATAGGCTATTTGGGCTAATCTTTCGTCCCACTGGGTTGATTTGGGTGAACTAAAGAGATTTTGGAACTGAGAATCGGACTTTTTAGACATTTAGGTTTTTGCTACTCTTTCTAAGGATTGTAGTCAAATTCGCTTTGCGATCGCTAAATAAATATCAATAATCTAGCAATAAATTTCTCCATAGGCATAGCCCATCGTAGACATTGCATTATGATAAAGTAGTAGGCAGTATTGGATAACTAATGATTGTCAACAAGAAAGCAGTATCTAATAATTAGCTAATTCCTCTCAGAAACCTATCAAAATTAATCTGTTGATTTGCTTACTTGTAAAAACCTATGCAAGCAATTGCAATTGCTTCTGTAGAACAAATCAAGATGATGTTGAAATTATATCCAGTACGCAAATTAGAGTAGGGAATTTAACAGTTAATAGCTGAGATTACTTATTTATTCAGGATCTTTAAAATCTAAAAGCACACATAAGTCAAGCGATACTGTTATAAATAATTTTCTGATATTTCTATATAAACTTGTGATGAACTCATTCAGAAAATATTCTGTAATTTTGCGTATAATCGAAAAGTATCTGCTAAACCTCTCAGCTTGAGGTTGTCTTACCTCAGCAACCTTTGTTTCGGTAAGAATATATTAACTAGGCAAAAGCAAAACACACACCAATCCCGACTGAACACTATTCTTTTGTTCGCAGGAAGCATCGTCTTTATCTCCCAATAATGACGATAAATCCTAATAAAATCTTCTGGAGAAGAGATGTATTTGGCAAATTCATTCATGAGTGATGAAAAGAAGCAAAACTCTCACCAGCCTTTGATTTTGGCAGTGGAAGACCATGATGATAGTCTCCTCCTAATTAGTTATGCCCTTGAGTCAATGGGTTGTAGATTTATTTGTCAAACAGATTGTTCTGCAACAGTTCTGGTAGCTAAAGAGTATCAACCAGACTTAATTTTGTTGGATATTTTGTTACCAGGACTTAGCGGTATCGATGTTATACGTCATCTGAAGCAAGAACCCCTAACTTGCACAATTCCAGTGGTAGCAGTCACAGCTTTAGCTAGCAGGGAGGATAAAGAACGTATCCTGAAAGCGGGGTTTAATGATTACATCAGCAAACCCTATATGATCGAGGACTTAGAGGCTACAATTAGCCGCGGACTTGGGAAAAGATTGGGTGTTCACTCCGCTTTTGAGCTTTGTCAGGATTAGCAGTCCAGCAAAGAGATATAACGGTGAAGGACAAGAACTTAAGTGTTCTTGGGTAGTTGCAAAGTAAATAAACTACCTTTACCCAATTCAGAAGTAACCTGGATAGTTCCTGCGTGCCCCTCTACAATCCGGTGGGATAGATGTAGTCCTAAGCCACTACCTGAGCGTTTATTTCTGCCTTGGCGAAATCGCTCGAAAATTGTTGCTTGATCTTCAGGCGCAATTCCATATCCTGTATCTTGTATCTCAATTGTCACTGAATCTGAATTTCCTGGATGAGGTGATGTTTCAAAAATACGGATTGTTATGCCTCCTGTATCTGTAAATTTGATAGCATTTGCGATCAAGTTGTTTAGCACTCGCCGTAGTTCCAAGCGATCGCCCATAATAATACCAGCTTTTTTACCGAGTGGATCTAATTTACTGGTGTCTATTTTCAGAGTCAAACCTTTTTCATTAGTTAAAGGAAGTAGCTCGCTCACTACTTCTTGAGATATCTCACGTAAATCGCAGACCTCCCAATTCAACGTTTTTTTACCTGCCTCAAAGCGATAGACTTCTAACAGGGTGTTCACCATTTCCATTAAATTTTGGTTGCTGCGAATCATAACTGCGATCGCCTGTTTCATTTCCGGCGAAATTTTGCAGAATGTTTCCATTTCAAACAAACTCAACATCCGATCGGCGGCTACTAAAGGAGTTCGCAAATCATGAGTCAGACGGGAAACAAAGTCTTCCCGTTGGCGGGCCATTTTTTGTTGTTCGTCTAGACTTTGCTTGAGACGCAATAGCGATCGCACTCTTGCCAGTAGTTCATCAGTATCAAATGGTTTACGAATAAAATCGTCAGCACCAGCATCCAAACCTTCAACAACGCTGGATTCATGAAAAGCAGTAATTAACAGAATTGGAATGTAAGAGATTGCAGGGTTCTTCCGAATTCGACGAGTGACTTCATAACCATCCATCCCCGGCATCATTACATCTAACAGAATCAGATCGGGTGGAGATTGGTCAATTTGCCGCAAAGCCTTTATTCCATCTGAAGCCAAATCAATTTCATATCCCTCACTTTCTAAAATTGTTTGAACCAAAATAAGATTATCTCGAGTGTCGTCAACTGCGAGGATACGATAAATTTTATTATTTTCAACTACAGACATGATTTATCTATTTTTATCAGTTTTTTGGTAAGTAATTTATAGTTTAAATTTAGGATATCCTATTGGTGCTTTCCTAGATTGAGAAGATGATTGATGCGGATTTTTAGCAGAGCAAAAAACCCCATCGCCATCTAATTCTTGTGAAGCTAGAGCATCGGCTCCTACAGTCGGCAATGTGATTTGACGTGGCAATTCAATTTTAAACATTGAGCCGATACCCAACTTGCTCTCAAGAAAGATTTTGCCACCCATCATTCGCACCAGGGAATCTACAATTGCTAAACCCAGACCTGTGCCTGGATATTTGCGAGTGATAGTTTGATCGACTTGCCGAAATGCTTCAAAAATACGTTTAAAATCCCTAGGTGCTATGCCAATACCTGTATCTCGAACAATAATTGATACTCGATTTGCAGGCAGTTCTTGAACCTCAATCCAAATCTCACCAGAATCCGTGAATTTAATGGCGTTGGAGAGCAGGTTAATTAAAATCTGTTTGACACGGACTGGATCATTAAATACCAAAGGATTTTGCGAATCTATTTGAACCAACAATGAGAGATTTTTGGCATCAGATAGGGAACGCATTTCACCCACAGCGAGATTTATTACCTTTGATATATCAAATATTTCCGCCTTTAAATCTAATTGTCCTACCTCCAGTTTAGAAAAGTCGAGAACTTCATTGAGTAACATCAGCAAATGTTTGCCATTATTCAAAATGCGTTCAATCATATCTGCTTGCTGGTGCGTTAGTTGACCAAACTTAGGACGCAACAGTATTTGCGAAAAACCAATAATTGCATTCATTGGCGTTCTGAGTTCGTGGGACATAGTTGCTAAAAAATGTGATTTTAGCAGTGATGCCTCCGATAGCTTGAAGTTTTGCATTTGAATCTGTTGCTTTTGTCTCTCCAACTCTTGATTCTTACGAGTGAGTTGTTCATGACTTTCTCTGAGTTGCTGGTTTGCCAAAGCTGCCTCCATTTCAGCCCGATAAATCCGAATCGCACTCCGCAAAACCTGTGCCAAGGCTTCTGGAGATATCCTAGACTTAGAGAGATAGTCTGTAGCACCAGCTTCGATTAATTGAACAGCAATTTGTTCATCTCCTTGACCAGTTAAGACTACTAAAGGAACTTGAATTTCCGAAGAACGTAGCTGTTGGATCAAGGTTAGTCCATCCTGGTCTGGTAAACGATAGCCGAGAAAAACACAATCATAGGCAGTAGTGCTTAAAGCGGAGAACGCATCATTACCATCGCCTACTTCAGACAGTTCCATCTGAACACCTGCTTTAGTCAGGGCACAACGAACTCTCATCCGGTCTACTTCGTCATCGTCTACAACCAAAATTTTCAGCGTCTCTTCCATCGGTTTTTATTTTCGCCGCCAAACATAGGTTGATGTATAACATTTCTCTTTTCAGATTATCCAACTAAAGAATATAAGATTTCGGACATCTAAAATCTGTAACTTGATTGACTAAGACATTTTGGATAATGTCCAGTATTTGTTGAGCATTGCCATCATCTCAACAAAGGTATGAAAGGTCAAAGGCTTCAGATATATCCACTTCGGGCATTTCCTTGGGTTAAATTTAGTCTGTTGTATCCTCAATCTGATTAATTTACCAGAGTCCGGGAATTAAACACCTAGCAAATGACCAATTGTTCTCAAAAAATTAGCAATTAACAAACTGAAAACTATTGATCTGAAAACAGCAGACAGAGCTGATATAAAGTAAAATAAAATACTTTACCAAGCTTAAAACAATTGTAAATGAGTGAACAAGCGACCGTCGTCAGCCATTGGTGAGAGTTGCATAGAATTATCGTGTACCATAAGCTTGAACAGTTTTACCCATTAGATTGATTAGATTAGGTAAATAAGAAAGTACTGCCTATATCTATTTGTGAATCTTAAGTAATCCTACCTCCTAATAACTTTGACAATTTTCTTAACATCGCTAGACCTGTGTTAGTATTTTTTTGGCGATCGCAGACTTTCGGTGTTTGGAAAAATACCAAGACTGACCGTAAATTTTAGTAAAAATAACACCTGCTTCCAAACATCTACGAGGTTGACGCACGCCTGATTACTCTTCCTAGTTGTGCTGGAATTCCTTTTGAGATTGTCCACCATCAAGCCTGACTTTTGACGTTATGTGGAAAAATCAACAAAAGACCTAATCCCTGAGCAAGCTTCCCTACAAAAATTGGGCGAGAATTTTAAAGCCTCTCTCCTTTTAGGCTACGGTGTATACACAAGTCTTTCTCACCCCCTCTAACTCCCCCTTGGCAAGGGGGAGAACCGGATATTTCCACTCTTAGCAAGGGACAAAACCGGATATTTCCCCCCTTGGCAAGGGGGGACTAAGAGGGTTAAATTCAGGATTTGGGCTTCATTACCAAGATGTGTGTACATCGACCGTAGCTCCTTTTAGGGGAGAGGTTTGGAGACAGGTGTTCCATATCCCGTGAAAAATCAGACTAACAAGCTCGCGACAAAGTTTGATTCAGTATTTCCTCCTGTCTCCTGCCCTCTGCCTCTCCTGATTAAAAATCGCTCCAAACCATCCTTCTACTTTCTCGTAAAGCAAATTCGACCTTTGTAATTTGTCCATTTTCGTAAGCTTTTTTCAAAGCTTCATACAAAATAATAGTAATTAACAAATGGAACATGGCAACTCAAAGCTGAATTGTAAGCAAGAGAGAGCAATTTGGCGTTCGTCTCAATATTTCATACTTTTTGTGCAACTATCCATATATCTCCAGCTAGATTTGTCCTCTATCGAAATATAAAAAAATCAGTTATTTATTATTTCTATCGGTGGATGCAGACTGGTTGAAATATCATCTATCTTTAGTTTGGGAAAATTAAGAGATAGTGCTCACAAAAGGTAATACTTTGAAAGATGCAAACAGCGTAAGAGTGAATGTAGCGATGAATGAAATTAGTATTATTTTAATTGAAGATCATGACTTAACGCGAATGGGGCTACGAGCGGCATTACAGTCTCACAGTGCATTGAAAGTAATTGGCGAAGCAGCAAATGCTACCCAAGGATTAAAACTTTTAGAAACGGCAAAGCCAGATGTAGCTGTGGTAGATATCGGCTTGCCTGATATGGATGGCATCGAACTCACCCGAAAATTCAAACGTCACCAAGCTGAAACTGGGCAAACAACAACGAAGATTCTGATCCTAACAATGGATCATACAGAAGATGCTGTACTTGCAGCTTTTGCGGCGGGTGCTGATTCTTATTACATGAAAGAAACAAGCATCAGTAAATTAACGGAGGCAATCCAAGCAACTTACGCTGGAAACTCTTGGATTGATCCGGCAATAGCCAATGTGGTATTGCGGAAGATGCGCCAAGGTATTCCTGGAGAAAGCCAAAGCTCTGATAAGCCAAAGACTGTAAAAATTGAGGCGCTGGCGTCAGAATATGAGCAAGTTTTAGAAACATACCCCCTGACTCAACGGGAATTGGAAATCCTAGAGTTGATTGTAGCTGGGTGTAGCAATGGACAAATTGCTGAGAAACTCTACATTACAGTTGGTACTGTAAAAACCCATGTTCGCAATATTCTAAATAAACTGTGTGCTGATGACCGTACCCAAGCTGCTGTGAGGGCCTTACGTTCTGGTTTGGTGGCCTGAGGAGTGCTGAGTTAGGAGTGATAGAGTTATAGAGTTAGGAGTTAGGAGTTAAGAGTTAGGAGTTAGGAATTTTATTTCCCCTCTGCCTCCCATGCCCAATTCCCAATTCCCAATTCCCATTCAAAATCTTTCCTGTAAACATTCTGCAATGCGTAGTGCGGCTCCCGGTTTACCCATGCGCCGCAGACCATTTTCGGCAATAATTTGCAAAATATCAGGATTTTTGAAGAGAGATTGTACGATTTGGGCAACTTCTGCTGGCTGCTCTACTAAAATCAAAGATGAGCCTAAAAGACGACTTTGAGCTTCAGCAAAGGCGCGGTTATACTGAGGCCCGTTACCGGGAATTGCGATCGCAGGTTTGCCTAAACCGATAAACTGTTCTGTGGCTGTACCTGCCATTGCGATCGCTATATCTCCCAAATGCAAGCAATCATTATAGGCTTGTTGCGTAAGCAGTAGATATGCATTCCTTTGCTTAAATGTCAAGATATTTGGATCAGCAATTTGGATAGGAGATGATGATTCCGGTCGCCAGCCTTGGGATTGGACACTTTGGGATAAAATGTTAGAGTCTAAACCTGGTGCGATCGCACCTAAAAATACCATTGTGCCAGAAGTGTAAAATACCGAATCTCGCTCCTGGAAACTTGCCATCAACGCAGATACGGCAATCATAATTACTTCCCAGTTGTTGTATGCCTCTGGCGGACGGGAACCAGGAAGCAGAGTCACCATTAAAGGTCGAACTGTCTCTTGCTGTTGGCTATTCTGACTATAAAATTGTTGGCGTGAAAAAGTCGGTTCTAGACTATCCATCATCGGATTGCCCAAATTAAAAGCTGGAATTGACCATTGTTTTAATGTTTCCGTCGTCAGCCCATCTCTGGGGAACACCGCCTTACAACGGCGACGACTCATTAACCAACGTTCCCAAGGATGGTAAATTGAACCAGAAAAGTTTTCCCAACGCGCCTCTTTGGATTTCCGTGGTAATAATCCAGATTCATCGCGCACGTGATATTCAGATTTCGCTGTACCCACAAAAGCATAATTAGCGCCACTGAAAGTTGCAAACAACAGTGGGACAATATCTCCCACAGCTAAAATTGCTCTTTTATTGCCTAATTTTTTTTGAGAACTCACCCAACGGCGGACAGCTTTAATCTGGCTGAGGGTAAGTTGCAATAAACCACCGCGTACATCCCGCGCTAATTGGCGTCCATCCATATAAATAAACCCACCAGAAGGCATAGTGCGGACTGAACCAATGAGGGGAATATCTAACTGTTGGTAAGCCCGTCCTTCACCCACCAGAGGTAAAGCAAATATCTCTGGTGGGTTTGGTTGTCGCTGGAGTTCTTGCAAAATCCGAACTGCAATGACATCTTCCCCATGACCATTACTTAATACAAGTAACCGCAAAGGAGAAGTTGCAGATTGAGAGTTAGAAGCTAAGGATGACCGAGTATTACTCATAAGAAACAAAATATCAAAATTAACTGTCTGTTTGGGTAAGAGGTATAAATAGGGAAATCGGCAAAGAAGCTGGAAGTTAGTATTATCCCTATTCGTCAGCCTCACTACAACTAACTCCCAGTTAATTAGGTTAAATATTATGCGAGTTTCTGCTACTGCTATTTTTACTTTAGCTACTTTAGCTGCTGCCAATGTGACTCAGCAAGCAACGGCTGCACCTGCTAAAACCGTTACTCCAACTGAAAAAGCGGGTAACTTGGTAGTGCCAATAATTGAAGATACTCCCGCACGGGTAGAGACAATTGCTTCTCCAGAAACTATAGTTGCACAACAATTTTCCCAAAAACCCGTCCCTGTAAAAACAGGTGCAGTAGTCTTAAACTCAGCAAAAACAGATAAGGGTAATTCATCAGTAACACTCCCCCTCATCTCCTCATCTCCCTCATCTCCCTCATCTCCTCCTCTCCCTTCATCCCCCAAAACCACTACTACTGAGAGCAATTTAGTAGTCACAGCTACAGAAGTACAGGTAGTGGGAGCCAATCAAGAATTGCAAGATATTATTCGGAAAGTAATTAAAACCCAGGCTGGTGGAGAAACTAGTCAAAGCCAGCTACAAAAAGATGTAACAGCAATTTTAGATACAGGCTTATTTAGTAATGTCAGTGTAAATAGCTTTAGCACACAAGCTGGATTGAATGTAGTTTATGAAGTGCAACCGGTGATTGTGCGATCGCTGCAATTATCTGGTGCGAAAGTCCTCACCTACCAAGTAGCCCAACAACAGTTGCAATCTCAGATTGGAACCACCATCAGTCCGGCTGGACTCCAGCAAGCAGTCGCACAAATTAACAAGTGGTATGCCGACAATGGTTATAACTTAGCGCGGGTGCTATCAATTAAACCCAATTCCCAAGGCATTCTCACTGTAAATGTTGCTGAAGGCTTAGTGAGTAATATCAAGTTTCGCTTTATCAACGATGAGGGTAAAACCATTGATAGCCAGGGGAATCCTGTCGGAGGACGTACCAAACCAGATTTCCTCCAACAGCAACTCAAGTTGAAATCTGGTCAAATCTTCCAAGAAAATGTCGTTAAACAAGACATACAGCAGCTATATCGTACTGGTTTATTTGAGAGTGTGAACGTTGCCTTAGAAGGAGATGCGACCAAACTTGATTTAGTTTACCAACTCAAAGAAACTGGGGCGCGTGGTGTTAACTTGGGTGGTAGTTACAATGCCGATCAGGGATTAGTAGGCACAATTAGCTATCAAGATCAGAATGTCGGCGGGATTAATGACACTTTAGGTGTGAATCTGGCTGTCAGTAGCCGAGACTTGCAGTTTAATAGCAAATTTATCAGTCCCTATCGAACAACTAACCCCGATCGCTTAGGTTACACTGTGAATGGTTTTCGGAATCAGGAACTTTCGGAAACCTTTGATGACAAGATTACCCTAGCGAACGGCGACAAAGTGCGAGAAGGTCAAATTGGTGGTGGTGTCAGCTTACAGCGACCACTTGACGACTGGAATACCTCATTAGGATTAAACTATACCCGAACTAGTATTCGCGATCGCCAAGGTAATATTACCCCAAATGACGCTCAAGGCAATCCCCTCTCTGCCAGTGGAACTGGTGTTGATGACCTAACTACCGTATCCTTCACCGCCACCAAAGACCAACGGAATAATCCTCTCAATCCAACTCAAGGTTCCATTTTGAGTTTGAGTACAGAACAATCTGTACCCATCGGTGAAGGTAATATTTCCCTAAATCGCCTCAAAGCTAATTACAGCCAGTATTTACCAGTCCAGTTATTTAACACCAAACAGCCACAAGTATTTGCGGTGAACGTCCAAGCTGGTACCGTAATTGGTAATTTACCACCTTACGAAAGCTTTAACTTGGGTGGTTCCAACTCAGTGCGCGGCTACGATTCTGGAGAAGTTGGAAGTGGTCGCAGTTATGTGTTAGCCTCCGCAGAATATCGCTTCCCCGTCTTACCAATCGTCGGCGGTGTATTATTTGCCGACTTCGCTTCAGACTTAGGTTCTGGTGATACTGTATTGGGAGATCCTGCGGGTGTACGAGATAAACAAGGTTATGGTTTTGGTTATGGGGCTGGAGTGCGATTAGATTCACCACTAGGCTTAATTCGGGCTGACTATGGCATTAATGACCAGGGTGAAAGCAAAGTCCATCTAGGTATTGGTCAGCGATTTTAATTTGAGTTCAGGCGTTGCGGAAAGTTAAATATATAGGAATTCGCTTTGATTTCTGAACTAATTTGCGTAGGCAGGCAATAGGCAATAGGCAATAGGCAATATAGGCAACAGTCAAGAAGGCTTCTTAGAGGTTGTTTGAAAAGTAGTATGTTGTGATTTTAATCGAATTATTACCCCCCTTAGTCCCCCCTTATAAACTATCCATTAGTCACACAACAGATATCTGGATTTTGCCTAGCTTCGTAAGTGAGCCATAACAATCGCCATGCCACAATGGAATATGTTGCTAATGCCATTTCCAGTCTTCTGGCGGCTTCAAGTTGTAATTCTTCGATTCTGCAACCACTTTTCAAGGTATAGTGATAACGTTCGATTAACCAACGGTATGTTTACTATTCGATACAGC
>NZ_KV757564.1 GCF_001712795.1 Nostoc sp. KVJ20 | reverse complement strand
TCTCCCCCATCTCCCTCATCTCTCCCTACTCCCTACTCCCTACTCCCTAATTTCTCAAACAACTTGGCTACTTTATCTAAATCCTTATCTCCAGGTGTTCGTTCCACACCACTAGATAAATCTATGCCGCTAGGATTAACCTGATTTAGGGCTTCCACAATATTATCGGCTGTCAATCCTCCTGCTAAAAACCAAGGACAACTAGGGCTAAATTGTTCTAGCATTGTCCAATCTAAAGTTTTGCCTGTACCACCCAGTTGTTGCGGATGGTAGGCGTCAAGTAGCAAAGTATCCACATATTTTGTGTAATCAGCAGTTGTGTCAAGATGCTCAAGACTCCTAATTCTCAAAGCTCTGATAATTTCGACCTGGCGTAAAGATTGACGCAATTGGTAGCAAAAATCTGGTGATTCATCTCCGTGTAACTGGACGCCAGTCAGCCCAGAATCAACAACTATCTGGCAGATTTCAGGGATGCTGGCATTGGCGAAAACACCAATTCTGTCAATGTTTGCTGGGAGTTCTGCCACTGCTGCCCGAATTTGCAACGTGGTAACGTAGCGGGGCGAACTTGGTACACAAATAAATCCTAGTGCCGTTGCGCCAAGAGAGGCGATCGCTATAGACTGCTCTGGTTGAGTAATGCCGCAAATCTTAACGCGCATGAATATCTGAACAAATTTAAATAATCACTTGAAAAGTCTAAACTATCTAAAAAACTTTTGGGCCTTGTAATTTTATAATCTTGTTGGTCTAAGATTAACTTTTCACTTTAGGAGACAAAAGCTTGATTTCCTCTATTTTTCTAGCACTAGCTGCATCTGTTCCCGCAACACCTGCGTGGAATCCTACAGTAGCGATCATCATCAGTGTCAGCAGCTTAGTAATGGTTTTATTAAGTACCAGGATTGAAAAACCCCTAGTTGGCCCCAAGTTCCCTATTTTGCCAATTAGTATTCCAACATTCGTTGGGGCGATGGCTTTTGGTCATATTATCGGCATTGGCATCGTTTTAGGGCTGACTAACATCGGTCGTCTGTAGTTTTTTGATGACTGCGGCGTTACAAGTAACGCCGCAGTCAATACAAAACTCCTAAAAACAATTTTGGCCGGGGCACAGGGGGAGAAAATTAACTCTTTCTCCTATGCTCCCAATACAGTTCGGACAAGGTTTGTTGATGACACACTTTAGATCCCAAAGACGCGATAAATCGCCGTCTTTACAAGAATCAGTCCTTTGTAGAAACGGCGATTTATCGTGTCTCTTGCCTTAACCGAGCCGTATTGGCTCTGCTCCCTGCTTCCTACCCCTCTGCCTCTTTTCATTGCAATACGCTTGGGTTAGCGCCAAAAACCTTGAAATGTGTAGGTTGGGTTGAGGAACGAAACCCAACATTTTCGGGGCTTTGTTGGGTTGCGCTTTGTTTAACCCAACCTACAATTTTCTATGCCCAATCCCCAATCCCCAGTCCCCCATCCCCACACCTAACAGCCATTAATTGTCTATTCTAGAAATAAGAGCATTGCGTCACTCTCAACTACTGAATTGATGCTCAATATCAATTTGTATACGAATATGCGTAGTATTTCAGTATAAAAACTACTGGCGATATTTAGTTTTAGGGAAATGTAATGCAAACAAATTGGAGAATTGGGTCTTTATTTGGAATTCCCCTATTTTTAGACCCATTATGGTTTGTGATTTTAGGGTTGGCAACCCTCAATTTTGGGGTAGCTTATCAGGAATGGGGGAATCTTATAGCTTGGAGTGCTGGAATAGTTATGGCACTGCTGCTATTTGGTTCGGTATTGTTACATGAGTTGGGTCATAGCTTAGTAGCCCGATCGCAAGGCATTAGAGTTAATTCAATTACTCTATTTATGTTTGGCGGGATTGCTGCTATTGAAGAAGAATCTAAAACTCCTCTCAAAGCGTTTCAAGTAGCGATCGCTGGGCCCTTGGTCAGTATCATACTATTTTTCTTGCTCGAGCTATTAACTATTGTGATACCTGAGACTAATCCTCTCAGTGTAATGGTTGGAGATTTGGCGAGAATTAACTTGGTGGTGGCTCTATTTAACCTGATTCCCGGCTTACCTCTAGATGGGGGGCAAGTGTTAAAAGCAGCACTATGGCAAATAACAGGTAATCGCTTTCAAGCCGTACACTGGGCTGCAAAGGCGGGGCAAATATTGGGTTATGCTGCGATCGCTTTAGGATTTGTTGTAGATTTCGTGACCAGGGAGTTAGTAGCTGGTTTGTGGATTGCGCTGTTAGGTTGGTTTGCTGTCCGCAACGCCAACAACTATGACAACATGACTACACTGCAAGAAAGCCTACTCAAGGTGGTGGCGTCCGATGCAATGACCCGTGATTTTCGAGTTATTGATGCTGATCAGACATTGCGCTCCTTTGCCGATTTATATCTCTTGGAAACCGCTCCCTCACAGGTTTATTTTGCTGCTTCTGATGGACGTTACCGGGGTCTAGTTTCCATTGACGATTTCCGTTTAACCCAAAGGAGTGAATGGGAAACCGAAACCTTACACAGCATAGTGCGCCCATTGACAGAAATACCCACTGTTGCAGAATCAACATCGATAGCTGAGGTGATTAACAAGCTAGAAAATGAGCAGTTACCTAGAATTACCGTGCTTTCTCCCGCTGGTGCTGTAGCTGGTGTAATTGACCGGGGAGATATTGTGCGATCGCTGGCACAAAAGTTAAATTTACGGATAACCGATGCTGAAATTAAGCGTATCAAGGAAGAAGGGAATTATCCACCGGGGTTGCAACTGGGAGTAATGGCGAAATCAGCTACAAATTAAACGTCACAACTTTGTCATAGGTTTGCAATAGATACGTCAAAAGTGTGTGTGATATTTAATTTGGTATTTGGTTACAAAATGCTTTTTTTGGGTAAAAGGTAGGAAATCCTACCTTTTTTTATTTTTATAGCCGTAGCCACATAGGTTAGGACATTTTGAAAACCCCAAGGCTAGGAATAGTAATACTTTTGCCTCCTGCCTCCTGCCTTCTGCCTCCTGCCTCCTGCCATAAAAGTATGACGTTACAAACAGCCCAACACAGAAATCGCCTCAGATGATTGGGAAATTATTAAAACTTCAAGTTTAAAGTGAGTAAAATGTAGGTACATGATATACTACGTCTCTCACTTACCCTGGTTTTATGGCACTGCCAATTGTTGCAATTATCGGACGCCCAAATGTGGGCAAATCCACCCTGGTTAATCGACTCGCCGGGGAACAAACGGCGATTGTCCATGATGAACCGGGAGTGACACGCGATCGCACTTACATGCCAGCTTTCTGGAATGGCCGCGAATTTTTAGTGGTAGACACTGGTGGTTTAGTTTTTAATGATGATACCGAATTTTTACCACTGATTCGCCAACAGGCAATGACAGCCCTTGCAGAAGCATGTGGCGCTATTTTTGTAGTCGATGGTCAAACAGGCCCCACATCGGCAGATTTAGAAATCGCCGAATGGATGCGCCAACAACGCGTACCTGTACTACTAGCTGTAAATAAATGTGAATCTCCAGACCAAGGCTTAATGCAAGCTGCCGAATTTTGGGAATTGGGATTGGGCGAACCTTACCCTATCTCCGCAATTCATGGCAGTGGTACAGGAGAATTACTCGACGAGTTAGTTAATCACATCCCTGCTATTGAGGATATCCCAGACACGAATGAAATCAAAGTAGCAATTGTGGGTCGCCCCAATGTGGGCAAATCGAGCTTACTCAATTCTTTTGTCGGGGAAGAGAGGGCAATTGTCAGCCCAATTTCCGGCACAACCCGCGATGCTATTGATACCGTCATTGAACGGGATGGACAAACTTACCGCTTGATTGACACCGCCGGCATTCGCAAAAAGAAACACATAGAATACGGCACGGAATTCTTTAGTATTAACCGTGCTTTCAAAGCGATTCGCCGCGCTGATGTGGTTTTATTAGTAATAGATGCCGTAGATGGAGTTACTGAGCAAGACCAAAAATTAGCTGGGCGGATTATCGAGGAAGGTCGAGCTTGCATCATCGTCGTTAATAAGTGGGATGCCGTCGAAAAAGACTCTTACACAATCTACGACTACGAAAAAACTCTGCAATCACGGCTACATTTTACCGAATGGGCAGAAACAATCTTTGTGAGTGCCTTGTCAGGACAACGGGTAGAAAAGATTCTCGAATTGGTGAAAACGGCGGCTGAATCACACAAACGCCGTGTCAGCACATCAGTAATTAATGAAGTTTTAACAGATGCCGTTAGTTGGCATTCACCGCCAGCATCTCGTGGTGGGCGTCAGGGCAAGATTTATTATGGTACACAAGTAAGTAGCCAACCACCAACGATCGCACTATTTGTCAATGATTCTAAACGCTTCAACGACAACTACCGCCGCTACATTGAACGGCAATTTCGTCAACAGCTAGGATTTAAAGGCACACCAATTATTTTGCTGTGGCGGAGCAAAAAAGTCCGTGATGCCGAAAGTGGTAATGTTAATAGAGCAACTCGCGTCAAAATAAGTTAGGAGACGCGATGAATCGCGTCTGTACAAGAGAGATGCGATTAATTGCGTCTGTACAAGAGAGACGTGATGAATCGCGTCTGTACAAGAGTTATGAGTTAAAGTCAAAACTCCTAACTCGTCATTCTTCACTCCTAACTCTAAAATGGATTTATTGCGATCGCTGCCACTTGGACTTTATCTAGAACAACCCCAAACTTGGCTGCATAAAATTGATCCGCGAGTCAAGTTCGCCTGGTTGATGAGCTTTTTAACAAGCTATGTTTTGGCCAACAACCTTTGGCGTGTGCTGCTAGTGGTAGTATTGATTATTGCCACCTTGATTGCGAGAATTCCCCGACGTGTATGGCAACAGCAAATGGGCTGGCTGTTAATGCTATCGTTTTTTATCTTAGCGATCGGAGCCATCAGTCCTGATGGAATGGGTGTAAATCATCAGCCACGCTTACCAGCTAATGAACAAATATTAACCCAGCAAGCATTCTCTAATAATATTAAAGAGCCAGTAGCCGAGAAAAAAGCATACAGCTACGTGCTATTTCACAAAGGCCCGGTTAAAGTCACTCGCTACTCGTTGAGTTTGGCGGTACGCCTGAGTACACTTATATTTACCGTAATTTACAGCACCAACCTGTATCTGTTAACAACCGCACCAGAAGAAATCACATCTGGCATCGAAAGCCTAATGCAACCCTTGCGACGCTTCAAGTTGCCCGTCACAGAAATTGCTTTAACTTTAACTTTGTCCTTGCGCTTTATTCCCCTAGTTCTAGAAGAAGTGCAAAATTTATTCCGCTCCGTGATGACAAGAGCAATTAATTGGAAAAAACTGGGATTAAAAGGAGCATTCAAGGTTTGGATGACAGTTGCAGAAAGACTTTTGGAAAATCTGCTCTTACGAGCCGATCAAATGGCGAATGCAATGATGGTACGGGGTTTTACCAGTCCCAATGAGCATCGAGTGCAGTGGCACGACTTACGATTAAAAGGGCGTGATTGGCTTGCGATCGCAACTTTAATCTTATTCTGGGGAATACGGGTAACTATAGGAACTCAAGTCTAATTTTGCCCCGAAAAATGGTAAGAGGTAATACAACAGAATTCAGAATTCAGGAGTCAGAATTCAGGAGTTAGAAGTAAAACATTAAATTGCCGTCTCTACCAAAGACTGATTATTGTAGAGACGGCGATTCATCGCGTCTCTTGCCTTAACCTCACAAAATTGATCCCCTAGCATTTCCTGTAGATTTTAGGTATTAACCAGCCTTACTCGAACACTACAAACTAATCTCAATATTTTTGACCGAGTACCCTTATGAATCTCTGCACAACGCTCAGGCATCAATTCCACCGCTAAAAATACTGGATAATCAATAGACCTTTTGCATAAATGATAGTTTTCTTTCCAGTCCCCAGTACCCAATCCCCAATCCCAATTTTGTGCCATTGGGCGACAGTTGTGGCAGTATGGAAAGAAGTTGAAAAATTCGCCATTGCCTTTGGAAACTTCAAAGGATGTTTTTCCTTGCCAAGCCGAACTTTCAACCAGAAGATCAGGACTATTTTGTGCCTTGTCCCTACAGATTGGTAAATTGAAATCACCAAAGCAGATGGTGATGTTTATCAACCAGCCTCTACTCTCTGAATCTACGCTTCGCGGCTTCTGTTGTACCATTCCGCTTCACTACCACTAGCTTCATCTGCCCATTAGAAACTAGATCAAGGTCTTCGTAACCGCAGTTTCGCATTTTAAGCAAATATTCTGGCGAATGTTGGTATTATCGTCTGAATGTTTGGAATTAACTGCGAAAAGATATATATACTCCCACCTTGACAACACCTTGACTCTTAAATGAATCCAGAAAACGCAGAAACTTACATAAACCATCCAACTTGGGGTTTACTCTACAAAATCTGTATGGTTGATGAAAACCAGGATTTGTTCACCACACTTTATGCCCAGCGCTTATTTTTTTTGGTGGCAAATGACGTTAAAGGTGTCAAATTCCAGTCTCTAGGACGTACTGAGGCGAGAATGATGTTGGAAAATCGCTTGCGTACTCTGCGGCGCAGTGGGCATTCTCAGGAGTACGATCAGCTTCAGAGTGTTTTCCAGCGCACCTTCCAATGAACAGTTCGATTTCCGAACGTATCGTTTCCATTCGCTCCTCACTGCCAACTTCAGTCAAATTGATTGCTGTTAGCAAACAAGTTTCTGCCCAGGCCATTCGGTCTGCATACAACGCAGGAATTCGTGATTTCGGGGAAAGTCGTATCCAAGAAGCTGCCAGTAAACAAGCCGAGTTGCAAGACTTACCGGATATTACCTGGCACTTTATTGGACATTTGCAAAGCAATAAAGCCAAAAAAGCCATCGAGCATTTCCCTTGGATTCACTCCGTGGATAATTTGAAGCTGGCACAGCGCTTAGACCAATTGGCGCAACAGCTAGGAGTGACTCCCCAGGTTTGCCTACAAGTGAAAATTCTCCCCGATCCCAACAAGTCTGGTTGGAGTGTGCCAGAACTTTTGGCTGATTTACCCACACTCAATCAATACAAAAGTTTACAAATTCAAGGTTTGATGACAATTCCGCCTTCCGGATTAAATGATTCCGAAATTCTTAATGTGTTTAATCGTAATCGTGAGTTAGCAAAAGAAATCCAGGAGCAAAATTGGTCGCACATAAAAATGCAGCACCTATCTATGGGTATGTCAGGCGACTACGAACTGGCAGTGCAAGCAGGTGCAACGATGGTACGATTAGGAACCATATTGTTTGGCGATCGCTCTTAAGCGTATTTCACATCCCTCTTTCGCTTGAGTATCAAGTGCAAGCAGGCGCAATGAGGGTGTGATTAATAACCATATTGTTTGGCGATCGCTCTTAGCCGATTAATCATCAGCCTTTGAGGACGGTATTAATAGAGATCAGGATTTGTTGACAAGAATTTTGTAACAGACTGGTGCAATTGGAAACAAAGGATATAGTATTGACAAGAGCAATCGCCAAGTCAAAATAGGGTATAAAGAAGTTTCCTTCGGATAAACCTTAGGATATAATCTTGACTCATTATTATGTTTAGGCGATGCACAGACCTTTCCAATAAGTGTCAGTTCATCGCCAAAACCCGTAGTATGGGCTACAAATAGCAATACACTTGCTGAAGTATCCACCGATGTAGCGAGCGCTCCTAGCTCAACTAATCCTTAGCCAAGTCAATACAGACTATTCGCACCAGGAGAGTACACACACAATGAACAACATTTTTTCCAAACTCAGAGACTTTGTGGGTCTAAATGAGCAAGTGGAATACGAGTATTACGAAGAAGAACCAGAAACAGATAACAATTACCAAAATCTGTATCAGCAAGAAAATCCCCAACCAGCACCACAAGAGAATCCAGCCGCTCAAAATCGACGCTGGCGGGAACCAGTGCCTACAATGGGAGATGATATAGCAACAGGTCAAAAGCCAATGGGGAATGTGATTGGTATGCCAGGAGCAATTAACGGAATTTCGGAAGTTTTGGTACTCGAACCACGCACCTTTGAAGAAATGCCCCAGGCAATTCAAGCGCTGCGAGAACGCAAGTCAGTAGTATTAAATCTGACAATCATGGATCCAGATCAAGCTCAACGAGCAGTAGATTTTGTTGCGGGTGGTACTTACGCACTAGATGGACATCAAGAGCGCATCGGTGAGAGCATCTTTTTGTTTACACCAAGTTGTGTCCAAGTTAGCACCCAAGGTGGCGTTCTTCATGAAGTACCACAACCACCAGCGCGTCCCTCTCGTCCTACAACAGGCCCTTCAAATCAAAGTTGGGGCAACGAAACTAATCGGATGGCACAATAAAGTTAAATTAGTTATTAGTCCTTTGTCCTTTGTCATTTGTCCTGGGTTTTGATCATAGTGACAAATGACAAACGACTGATGATTAATGCCTAATGACTAATGATCAATGACTATAAAATTTGGCTTAATTGGTGGTGGGGTAATGGGAGAAGCACTCTTATCCCGCCTGCTCGCGCGTGGAATTTATCAAGCATCAGAAGTCATAGTTAGCGAACCGCTATCTTCACGCCTAGATTTCTTAAAACAGCAATACGGTGTTGCTGTGACTACAGATAATAGCCAGGTTTTCAGTGAAGCAAAAGAAGTTGTCTTTTTGGCAGTGAAGCCGCAGGTATTTAGTGCGATCGCTCAAGAATTAGCAGATATTGATATTCTTAATAGAGAACAATCACCGCTGATCATTTCCATATTAGCGGGTGTGCCTTTAAATCAGCTAGAAGCTGCATTTGTGCAATTGCCAGTGATTAGAGCAATGCCCAACACCCCTGCAACTGTGGGAGCAGGAGTTACCGCGATTTGTTCGGGTGCATATACCAATGCCTTGCATCACCAAATAGCACAGCAAGTTTTTTCTACTGTGGGCGAAGTGGTGGAAGTGTCAGAAGGGCTGATGGATGCAGTTACAGGGCTATCTGGTAGTGGCCCGGCTTACGTGGCACTATTAGTAGAAGCACTTGCAGATGGCGGAGTCGCCGCAGGTTTACCTAGAGCAATTGCTAATCAACTAGCCTTGCAAACCGTACTGGGAACAGCGAAACTGTTGCAGGAAACCAAAATGCACCCAGCAGAACTCAAAGATCGTGTTACTAGCCCTGGCGGTACAACCATTGCGGGAATTGCCAAGCTAGAACAGGCAGGATTTCGTTCAGCTTTAATTGAAGCAGTCAAAGCTGCCACAGAGCGATCGCAAGAGCTGGGAAAATGAGAGACTGGGGATTGGGGACTAGGGACTGGGGACTAGGCGCTGAAATTCTTCTTAAATACCTAATACCCAATCCCCAATCCCCAATACCCAATCCCTAACGAAGTTGACAAAAGACTCGTTAATATAGTAAACAATCTGGTTGCAAATGTGATTGAGTGAATTATCCTGCACCGTCTCCAGAACTTGACTTAGGGTCTATATTTCCCTTTGAACTGGATCAGTTTCAAAAAGAAGCGATCGCGTCCCTGAACGCCGGACGCTCAGTAGTCGTATGTGCCCCCACCGGTTCGGGCAAAACATTAGTCGGGGAATACGCCATTTATCGCGCCCTGGCACGAGGAAAACGTGTATTTTACACGACTCCCCTAAAGGCGCTGTCGAATCAAAAATTACGTGACTTTCGAGAAAAATTCGGGTTTGATCAAGTCGGACTGTTAACTGGAGATGCTTCCATTCACAGAGATGCACCGATTTTAGTGATGACCACAGAAATTTTCCGAAATATGCTCTATGGTACACCCATTGGGCAAGTCGGCATCTCATTGGTAGACGTTGAAGCGGTGATACTTGATGAGTGCCACTACATGAACGATCGCCAACGTGGGACAGTTTGGGAAGAATCAATCATCTATTGTCCCCGTGAAGTCCAACTAGCAGCCCTCTCAGCAACGGTTGCCAATAGCGATCAACTCACCGACTGGCTAAATCGCGTTCACGGGCCAACAGACCTGATTTACTCCGATTTTCGCCCAGTCCCCTTAGAATTTCACTTTTGCAACCCTAAAGGGTTATTTCCCCTGTTGAATGATAGCAAAACTAAAATTAACCCCAGACTTCAGAAGAAGAAGGGTAGAGGGGGAGAAAGGGAGAGGGGGAGAAGTGGCAGACCTGAAGCTCCTGGTATCATTTATACCTTGAGCCAGTTAGAGCAACGGGATATGCTCCCAGCGATTTACTTCATCTTCAGCCGCCGGGGATGTGATAAAGCAGTGGCGGAAGTGGGTGATTTATGGCTGGTAAATAATGAAGAGTCCCAGATTTTGCGGCAACAGATTGATGACTTTTTAGCCCGCAATCCTGAAGCAGGGCGTTCTGGACAAATTGCACCCCTGTATCGGGGAATTGCTGCCCACCACGCCGGAATTTTGCCTGCTTGGAAAGCACTGGTAGAAGAACTATTTCAGCAAGGGCTGATTAAAGTGGTATTCGCCACCGAAACATTAGCAGCGGGAATTAATATGCCCGCCCGGACAACGGTAATTTCTACCCTTTCCAAGCGTACCGACACCGGACACCGCCTGTTGAATGCTTCCGAATTCTTGCAAATGGCAGGACGCGCAGGCCGCCGAGGAATGGATAAACAAGGTCATGTGGTGACAGTCCAAACTCCCTTTGAAGGAGCCAAAGAAGCCGCGTATTTGGGAACATCCAAGCCAGACCCCCTTGTAAGCCAGTTTACGCCCAGTTATGGCATGGTACTCAACTTGCTGCAAACCCACACCCTAGAGCAAACCAGGGAACTGATAGAACGCAGTTTTGGGCAGTACATGGCGACCTTGCATTTAAGACCAGAATATGACGAGATTGCCGAACTTGAAAGACAATTAGCTCAACTTCATGAGCAAATTGCCGCAGTTGATGAAAATGAACTGGCGATTTATGAGAAATTGCGGCAACGCCTGAAAGTGGAACGACAGATATTAAAGACCTTGCAAGAGCAAGCACAGGAAGATCGCCAAGAAGAATTGGTGATGATGCTGGGCTTTGCAGTGTCAGGAACTCTGTTGAGTCTCAAAGGCAAAAATATCACAGTGTCTTCACCAGTAACCGCAGTGTTAGTAGGAAAATCGCCTGGTTCTGGTCAAGCTCCTTACTTGGTATGCTTGGGGCACGATAACCGCTGGTATGTGGCAACTACAGGGGATGTAGTTGATTTGTACGCTGAACTGCCGCGAATTGAGGTGCCGCCTCATATACTACCACCGCCAGAGATGCCTTTGAAGCCAGGACAGTCACGCCGTGGTAACGAAGAAAGCTTTGCGATCGCTGTGCGTATTCCTGATCCGATAGAATCTTTGCATCTAGCACCAGAAGTAGCAGAACAACTCAGTCGCACTACCGCCGTCCAAGAGCAATTAGAAGCTCATCCCCTACATCAATCAGGCAATGCTGCCACGCTTTTCAAGCGACGCGCCCGCTATGTTGAACTAGAAGCCGAACTTGAACAGTTGCAAGGGCAAGTAGAGCAACAGTCACAACGTCATTGGGAAGAGTTTCTAAATTTAATCGCAATTCTGCAACATTTTGGCGGTTTGGATAACTTAGTCCCCACAGTATTAGGGCGAATTGCGGCAGCAATTCGAGGCGAAAATGAATTGTGGCTGGGTTTAGTATTCGCTAGTGGTGAATTGGACAACTTAGATCCGCACCATTTAGCCGCCGCCGCCGCCGCTTTGGTGATGGAAACTCCCCGTCCAGATAGTAAGGTTAACTTTGACCTAAGTAATGAAGTCGCAGAAGCCTTGGCAAAATTGCGGGGAATTCGCCGCCAAATGTTCCAAGCACAACGGCGGTATAACGTAGCACTACCGATATGGTTGGAATTTGAGTTAATTGCGATCGTGGAACAATGGGCGCTGGGAATCGAGTGGACAGAACTCTGCGAGAACACCACCTTAGATGAAGGCGATGTGGTGAGAATTCTACGCCGCACGTTGGATTTATTATCGCAGATACCCCACGTTCCCCACTTGCCAGACTCTTTCCAACGAAATGCCTATCGGGCGATGCAGTTGATTGATAGATTCCCTGTGAATGAGGTGGTTGAATAAACAGGGCGCTCTGACGCAAAACTAGTAGTCTGTCTCATTAGTTATGAGGGGTAAATCAGTTCGTAGTAAGGACTAAAGTCCTGGATTTTTAAGCACTGAAGTGCTTACTACAAACTCAGCAAAATTAATGCGATAGACCACTAGTAGTCTGTCAAGAATTAATTGACGGATAATTCCCTGTAGAGACGGCGATTTATCGCGTCTCTCTAACCGTCAAAATGAATTTGACGGTTAGAGAGACGATGTAGGGCAATTCATGAATTGCCCCTACTAATGAATTTACATTTGACCGAATAAAAGTAATGGTAAATAGTTAAAAATGCTTTTTTGGTTTCGTATACTTATATACGTAATTAATCACGTGTATCTAACAGAAGTTATAGTCGCTATCAGCGCTATTCAAGCTTAGTACACCAAGTTTCCAGTGCCGCGCAACTGCCGCAAAGAATTTAGACAGTATGGACAGTCACAGCCAAATGTCTGAATTGCAGCATCACTTTCCTCCTCAGTAAAGTTCAACATAGCAATATTCTCATCTGATACTGATGTGACAATCGTTGAAGAACGTGTAGAGGTATACGGTTGCTTTCTCTCTGAATCTCGAATACACACAAAATCTTTTCCACCATGTGGGTTAGTGATACAGGTACGACCGTCTTGTGTGTGCATTAATCGCTGAGTAATACTAGCATGGGCAGGATTCAATACCGCCAGGGTAGACATCAGCGACACAAAAATTGAGGAACTAGAAAGCAAATTCAGGATAATTTTTTTGTTCATAGATTTCCTTGAGAAAATTGTCTACTAGCTTAGGGTATTCGATTAATTTTTAAACTTCAAGTTAATTTTTCCTGAGAATAGCTGGCTTGACACTTGTTGCTCAAGAAAGTTCCATGTCTACTCAGTTTGATCACACATTATTTGCTACAGGAGAACTCAGATATCAAACAGGGTTGATGTCTCGTTTTGAATCGCTCACTACGAACAAAAGTTCTATCTTGGATTATTTTATACAGTTGACAACTACTATTACTGTATTTACAAGATTATAAATCTTAATTTAAACCAAAAGATAATATCAATATTTAGCAATAAAAATGATATAGATTCTCGTTCTTAAATTATCAACTTGTAAAAATTTCTTTTTTTAATTACATTTGTAAAAAGGCTTAGGTCTTAGGTAATTTACTAGCCTCAACAGAAAAAATGAAGCGGAAAATACATTTAGAATCTTCAGGTTGTTCTAACTGTGGACATGATCATCACGAGAATCATAACCATGTTCATAATCACAATCATGATGAGAATCATAACCATGACCATAATCACGATCACAGTGGAGAATTAAATCTGAAAAATGAGGTATTGCCTTTAATAGTGATTCTAAGTTTATATGTGCCTGGTATAATTTTTGAAGATCAATTACACAATACATTCTATTCAATAGGTGAATATCTGCTTTTCATCCCTGCCTATTTATTAAGTGGATGGAGTGTTTTAAAAACTGCTGGACGTAATATCCTCAGAGGTAAAGTATTTGATGAAACATTTTTAATGACAGTGGCGACATTAGGAGCGATCGCAATTCATAAATTACCCGAAGCTGTCGGAGTAATGTTATTTTATAAAATTGGAGAATTGTTCCAAGATATTGCCGTCAGTCGTTCCCGTAATTCTATCAAAGCATTATTGGAAGTCCGCCCAGACTATGCCAATATTCAAATAGAGGGAGAACTCAAAAAAGTATCGCCAGAAACAGTAAATGTTGGGGATATTATCGTCGTGAAACCCGGAGAAAAGATTCCCTTAGATGGCGAAATTATAGATGGTAATTCGCAAGTTGATACATCTGCATTAACTGGAGAATCTGTGCCGCGAACAGTGAGGCTGGGAGAAACAGTTTTGGCTGGGATGATCAATAAAATGGGTGTTCTCAGCATTAGAGTCACAAAACTCTTTGATGAATCTTCCATTGCTAAGATTTTAGACTTGGTGCAAAATGCCAAAAGTAAAAAAGCAGAAACAGAAAAGTTTATTACTAAATTCGCACGATATTATACACCAATAGTAGTTTTTACATCTTTAGCAGTTGCAATATTACCTCCTTTATTCATTTCTGGTGCAACTTCTTCAGAGTGGATTTATCGCGCCCTAATTTTACTAGTTATTTCCTGTCCCTGTGGACTCGTTATCAGTATTCCATTAGGTTACTTTGGAGGTGTGGGAGGTGCAGCCAGACGTGGTATTTTAGTCAAAGGCTCTACTTTTTTAGATACTTTAAATGCAGTGAATACAGTTGTTTTTGATAAAACTGGAACGTTAACTCAAGGGGTATTTAAAGTAGTAGAAATAATACCATTAAATGGCTGGAATGATGAAAAATTACTGCAATTAGCTGCCAAAGTAGAATCACACTCAAATCATCCCATTGCTCAATCTATCCGCAAGGCTTATGGTGAAAAAATTGATGAATTTGAGGTGAGAGATTATGAAGAGATAGCAGGCTATGGAATTAGAGCCAAGGTTGAAAATAGGGTAGTGATAGCAGGAAGCGATCGCTTATTACATAGAGAGAATATTTATCACGATAATTGCCAGTTAGAGGGAACAGTTATTCATCTAGCAGTGGATGATATTTACGCTGGGTATATTGTCATTGCTGATGAGCTCAAAGAAGATGCAAGATTTGCTATTCAAGCACTCAAGCGAATGGGTGTAGAGAGAACAGTCATGTTGACAGGAGATAATCAAGCGATCGCTTCTCGAATTGCTCAACAGATTGGCATAGATACCTACGAAGCAGAGTTATTACCCGAAGAAAAAGTTAATGTCATTGAGAAGTTACTCAGCACCGCCGGCAAGCATGGTAAAGTTGCCTTTGTTGGGGATGGTATTAATGATGCGCCAGTAATCGCTAGAGCAGATGTTGGGATAGCGATGGGCGGGTTAGGTTCAGATGCAGCGATAGAAACTGCCGATATTGTGATCATGACAGATGCACCATCAAAAGTGGCAGAAGCCATACAAATCGCCAGAAAAACCCGCACAATTGTTTGGCAAAATATTGGCTTTGCTTTAGCAATTAAAGCTGTATTTATTGGATTGGGTATTTTTGGTATAGCAACAATGTGGGAAGCTGTCTTTGCTGATGTTGGAGTAGCCTTGCTGGCAATTTTAAATGCAACTAGAGCGATGAAATAAAACATGAGTCAGAATTCAGAATGGGCTAAACCTTAGCTATCCGCTAACAGAATTCAGAATGCTCTACCCATAACGCTATCATCCACTCGTACAGAATTCATACTGAATTATGACTCCTGAGTTCTGAATTCTTCTTATAAAATTTTTGGGAAATCGGGAATCTGTAATTGGGAAATTGTAGTAGTTAAACGATGAGTACTCACAACTCATATTCTGCTACCCAAAATAGAACCCATGCATTCATCAATCAAAGGTATTGCTACGGCTACTTTAGTTTTACTGCTAAACTATTCAGCAAATCCAGCCTTTGCACTACCGCAGAAAATCAATCATCCAAGTACTGTTGCTACGCAAGCGTCAAAAGATATCTTAATTGTTCCTGGGGAACGAGTGGGGCCGATAACACGTACAACCACCAAGCAAGATTTAGTAAAGCTGTTTGGTAAATCCCGTCTCGTTGATAAAACCATTTCAGGACCCGAAGGAATAGGTAGTTTTGCAGCTACTCAGCTAAATCTAAATCAGGGGCGATCGCTTTTGGTAGTCTGGAGTGATAATACTCGTACCAAACCTCTAGATGTGCGTAACCTGGGTTGGGCTTGGAAAACCCGCGAAGGTATTGGTGTTGGAACCCCATTAAGCGAATTACGCAAGAAGTTAGGTAACTTTAGACTCTATGGATTGGAGTGGGATTACGGCGGTACTATCTTGTTGGATAGTAGTAAATTATCCCGTTATCAAGGCAAACTCATTTTACGAGTAAACGCTGCTCCCAATGCTTATGAAAAGTTCCCCAATGACTACCAAGCAGTGTTAGGGGATAGTACTTTTTCCTCTAGCAATCCCCACTGGAAACGTTTGGGAATTAGGCTAGGAGAAATTATCGTTGTATTGAATCCTAGTCAGGAATGATGTACTTTCACAAATTGCTTGTTGGAAGCCTTGCAATGGAAAGCAGCGGCGATCGCACCAAAAACTAGATACACTTCAGCCAGAATGGGACAAGCGCCATATTAGCGATGAACTAGATAAAATTGAGTTTGCATTGCAATCATGAAACTTATGTAAATATACAGTTATTTGGCAGATGGAAATCAGGATTTCCTCACCCAGAAAACAAGGAAAATAGAGATATTCAGTTAATTGGTGTTTGTTTATACTATTTCAAATTTTTGTAGTCGTTATACTCATAACTTAGGTTCTACCTGGGAATTAGGAAGTGGCTTTGCCACTTCTTTTTATTAATATTGTGGCACAGTAAAAAATAAGTTAAAAGTTAAAAGTAACTTCATTGAACTTTTAAACTTTATTAATTATACTTTTTCATCAAATATCTGCTATCCATACATTGTAGGGACGTATATCTGTAAGTCCCTACAAACGATTAATTTATTGCAAAGATTTTTGACAATGGTATGATATAGTGCCTGTTTAATTGACCAAGCAATCTGACGGAATTCTGGTCATCTAGACATGATGTTAAGTAAGTCGGTGGGAACAAACCAAATTATGTTACGAAACTTAAATAGGCTTAAAACCCTTATCAATGACTGATGAGCAATGACAAAGGACAGCCCCCACCAGCTAGCTTTAATTGCGCCGACTTACTTAGTCATTACTCATTGTATCTTGCCATCTTTCCCGCTTGGGCTTACTCTCCACATCGCGCGATCGCCCTTCTTTCCAAGTTCCCCACATTAGGGATTGCTGTTTTTCAACATGGTTAATAAACTGCATAATCGAGTGATCTGCTTTGATGGGAGTTTTCAAATCAAACTTAATTGTTTGGAGAATCTTAATGTCACCCATGAGAAAGTACTTAGCTACAATCTTAGTCAGCCATAGCACAACTCGATTGCATAACAAACCAAAAATTCCTTTACGTTTTTTAGTCATCAACAGAACTTGACCTTCAGTTTTTCCCCCTTCGTAGAGGCGAACTGCAACCATCATCTGGACATGGAAGAAATCGGGGCCAAGTGTCACTATGCCAATGCTACCGTACCAATAGCAAATACTGTAAGTTATGGCATTTTTGTAGAAAATACGGACGAGCTTAATGAAAAATGAATTGTCTTTGATGGGTGTAGTGTTAGTGAAAATAATCGCATTCTCATTTAGTTCGTGTCTTTCAAAAACAACTTCTATTGGCAGTTTGTGAACTGTATTGAGGTGTTGAGCATCAATGGCATTAATCATCACCACATTGGGGTGACAGTTCATCACAAAATGAGAATGGATGGCGACATCACACTCTTTTTGTTCCAACTCTGGAACAAAAGGTAGAGGTTGTTGTGGTATTTCTCCAGTCCAAACCCAAATCATCCCGTACTTTTCAGCAGTGGGCCAAGTTTGTAATTTTGGAGAAGGTGGTATATCTAAACATGGGATATCAATACACATCCCTTCAGCATCAAACTTCCAGTGGTGGAAAAAACAACGTAGTGCATTACCCTCAACTTTGCCTTCAGCAAGGTGAGCGCCCATGTGTGGACAATAGGCATCAAGGGTAACTACTCTTTTATCTTTACCACGGTAAATAACTAGTTCTCTGCCCAAAATCGTGATAGGTTTTACTTCACCCACCCGCAGATTTTGAGAGGGTATTACCCAATACCATCCCTCAATAAAACGCTCTGGATTATTGAAAATTTTAGGTTTACGGATTGAGCTAGAAGTCTGCGAGTTGAGATTCATTTTTATGGTTTCACTTGAAGTGAAGCAGTTGATCTAGAAGTAACATGAGAACTAAAACAAAACAGTTACTTTCAGTACCATGACAAACAGTTACCTAAGGAATAGATAAAATAAGAAAGGTATGATTTTGAGTATTTCTGATTAAGAATGACAAAATTATGCCAATTAAATATCATCTTAAATAAGCAAATATCCGTTTAGAATGGAGATTAGAAAAATTAAAACTTAGTAGAATCTCTAATTAGATAAAAATTTTAACTACTGATGTAAATATTTTGTTAAATTCTCAGAGAACTTAATCCTTAGTAAGATATGTAATAATAATTACAGAATTTGGGAAAATCTACCGTGTTAACTCAAGATAAAAAACTGCTTTTAATTGGTCAAGTAACAGATTTAACTGGAATCCCCATCAGAACAATTCGTTATTACGAGAGTTTAGGCTTAATCAATTCATCAAGACGAACAGAGGGAGGCTTTCGCCAGTTTTCATTGGATGTGATAACTCGTCTAGCATTTATTAAAAGGGCACAAAATCTTGGTCTTAGCCTAGAAGAGATTGGAAATATTCTTCAGGTTTATGATCAAGGACAAACTCCCTGTGGTGAAATTAAAGAAAAGCTTGAAGAGAAGGTATTGCAGATTGATCAGCAAATTGATCAACTGTTAACTTTACGCTCTGAAATAAAGGGATTACTTTCAGGCTGGAAGAATATCAGCGATCACCATGAGAAGACAATTTGTCCGATTATTCAAAACACCTCTCAGTGCTGACACCAATTAGGAATCAGGACTTTTATAGAGAAGAAACCACCACAACTCTAGTCCGATAAAAGCTAAACCAGCGATCGCAACACCGACTTTCAAGCCCAAAGGTTGCTCTATGCGCTGGAATTGGCTGGTTTGCTCTGACGAGTGGGCTGGCATTTCTGCTAATGTTACACCTGATGTTCCAGTGAGAAGCACTAAAGCTATCAGGCTTCCCCAAAGCATTTTTTTACTGAACATTTGCTAAATTACCCTGAAATTATGAGATAGTTTTTGGTTGAAAGTTACGCAATCTGAGGGCATTACTAACGACAGAGAGCGAAGAAAGAGCCATCGCAGCCCCGGCGATAATTGGATTGAGTAACCAACCAAAGATGGGAAACAGAATTCCCGCCGCAATGGGAATACCAATGACGTTGTAAATAAAGGCAAAGAAGAGATTTTGCCTGATATTGTTGATGGTGGCACGGCTGAGTTGAATTGCTGTGACAATTCCTTGCAAATCTCCAGAAATTAGGGTGATATCGCTAGCTGCGATCGCAACATCTGTTCCCGTACCAATGGCAATTCCCACATCAGCTTGGGCTAGGGCTGGCGCATCATTTATGCCATCACCTACCATTGCGACAAGGGATTGGGGATTGGGTACTGGGGATTGGGTATTGGGAAGAAATTTCCCTAGTCCCCAGTCCCTAGTCCCCAGTCCCCCTTTTTGAAGGGATTGAATAATCGCCGCTTTCTGATCTGGACGGACTTCGGCAAAGATTCGCTCAATGCCAACTTGCAGAGCGATCGCATCAGCAGTTTTTCGATTATCTCCGGTGAGCATTACTACTTCTAAACCTAACTTCTGTAATGCTTTCACCACTGCTGTTGATGAAGGTTTAAGGGCATCGGCAATACCCATTATTCCTTGTAGTTCGCCATCTACAGCAATCAAAATGACTGTTTTACCAGCCGCTTCCCACGCATCTTGATACTGCTGGAGACTCATGCTGTTAATTCCAAGTTCTGTTAACCAGCGTTGTGTACCAATTTGTACAAGCTGATTTGCAACAACTGCTTGGACTCCACTACCTGCATTAGCTAGGAAGTTCTCTGGCTCTGTTAAACTCACTTCTTGAGACTGAGCATATTTCACAACCGCTTCAGCTAAAGGATGCTCAGAATTTCGTTCCACTGTTGCTGCTAACTGTAAAAGCTTGATTTCATTACCATTAGCTGTGCCGTTAACAGTTACAAAGTCTGTAACTGTCGGTTTCCCCTGAGTCAAAGTGCCAGTTTTATCTAGAACGATCGTTTGAATTTTGTGTGCTAATTCTAAGCTGTCAGCACCCTTAATCAAAATGCCATTTTCTGCACCTTTACCTGTCCCCACCATGACAGAAGTGGGGGTAGCTAAACCTAAAGCACAGGGACAAGCGATAATCAGTACACCCACCGTTGTCATTGTGGCTAGAGTGAGGTTGCCAGTGAAGTTAAACCAAATGACAAAAGTAGCGATCGCAACGGCAATCACAGCTGGTACAAACCATCCTGTAACTTGATCTGCCAAGCGCTGAATAGGTGCTTTAGAACCTTGTGCTTGTTGCACTAATTTAACGATTTGAGCCAAAAACGTATCATTTCCGACTCGTGTCACCCGAAACTGAAAAGCACCCGCACCGTTAATCGTCGCCCCAATCACCTCATCTCCTGGCTGCTTTTTAACTGGCAAACTTTCACCAGTCACCATCGCTTCATCTACCGTCGAAGCACCTGCAATCACTTCGCCATCTAGGGGAATCTTTTCACCGGGACGCACCAAAATTACATCGTTAATTTTGACTTCGGCGATGGGAACATCAATTTCCACACCATCACGGATAACTCTGGCATCTTTGGCTTGCAGTCCGATGAGTTTGCGGATGGCTTCAGAAGTTTGTCCCCTAGCGCGATTTTCCAACAACCGCCCCAGCAAAATTAAGGTAATGACAATGGCAGCAACTTCATAATAAATATGAGGTATCAAGCCTTGAGCAATAAAAAATTTCGGGAAAACAGTGACAAGCAAAGAATATAGATAGGCTGCACTTGTACCCAAAGCAATCAGCGTGTCCATCGTCGCTGTATGGCGTTTGAGGGATTTCCAGCCATTCCGATAAAAAGATCCACCACACCAAAAGACAATGGGTGTTGTCAGCACTAATTGCACCCAAGGATTCTCAAGAAAACTTGGAATTAAGGGTAAGTTCAGCCCAGTCATCATCGGCAACGACCCCAAAAGTAGGAAAATGCTGATTACACCTCCCACCATTACCTTGAGGAAGAGTTGGTGCTGTAATGCTTCCCTACTTGCTTTTTCAGCATCATCTTCTTCAGAGAGCAATTCTTCCTGGAGTGAGTAAGAAGAGTATCCCGCAGATGCGATCGCACTTTGGATTTTCTCTAAACTGGCTAAAGAGCGATCGTACTTGATGGTAGCTTGTTCTGCTCCAAAGTTAACGTTGCAATCCCTTACTCCAGGAACAGAGCGAATTGCCTTTTCGATGTTGTTGGCGCAAGCGGCGCAACTCATGCCTCGAAGTTTGAGTGTGAGAGTATCCATATTGGGGATTGGGGATTAGGGGTTGGGGATTAGGGATTGGGGATTAGGAATTGGTAATTCTACCAGTACCCAGTCCCCAGTCCCCTTAAGCAACTGGATAGCCAGCAGCAGCCAATGCTTCCTTAATTGTTGTTTCTGATGCTTGAGTTTCTACACTGACAAGCTTGGTTGTTGGATCAGCTTGAACACTAGCATTAGCATCGACTGCCTGAAGTGCTTTGGTGATCTTGCTTGCACAAACAGAACAAGACATGCTGGGAACTGTGAGTTGGAGAGTCATAGATTTACGGGATAAAATGAACAACCTTGCCAAACCAAGCTGGATGACTGAGGGACATCTGTCAACAGTCAGAAATAACTGGAAAGAGAGTCGCCTTGAATTTATCCTAGACTCTCTAGCCGGCTAGAGAGTCTAGAGATTTTTAAAAGTTTTTCTCTAAACTTCAAATCTCTTTACAAGTTTGGTTTAGCCGAGTAACCGTTGCCCATCAAAAATACAACGTACTACAAAACACTTGTCATCTGCTGAAAGTGTGTGTTATTAAGGCTATATAACCACATTAGTCAGAATTAACCTGTTGTTTTCTCAGAATTATAGAGAAAACAACCCTCCGCACCACTTGAGACGCGGCTGCTGAACCCAAGTCTCCTCATTTCTTCACAAAAAAGGGTCTTTTTTAAGACTCTATTTGGAGTTTTCATGCAGCCAAAAAATCTGAAACGTCTCTTGCGTGCTTTAGAGCGGCAAGGTTTAGATGTAACTTATAACAATTCCACTTATTCAGTTCGTCTAGTTAATTCTCCTGATGCCCCTGTAGCAGAAGTATTACTACCGGAAGATTTTCCCGTAGAAGCTAAGGCACTGAAGCAGTTAGCGAATTTGGCAAGCGTCCGCCACCCGTCAGGTGGATGTGTTTGTCGTGCCTGTGCCACGCCTGACTTTCACCCAGGTGATGCGGGTGTTGCCATTGGTTCAGTCGTAGAAACTGTGGGTCAGGTCATCCCTGGTGCTGTCGGTTCTGACATCAATTGTGGGATGCGCTTGCATGTTGCTGATTTGACAATCGACGAATTTCTGGCAAAGCGCGACCAATTTGTAGAACGCATGAAGGGGGATTACTTCTTCGGTACGCGTGACGTGACGATGACTGCTCACGCAATGCGATCGCTATTTCAGTATGGAGTCCCCGCTTGGTTGGATGTCATGCTAGATAAGCCTACGGGGAGTGTAGTTAAATCTGATTTGCAACAACTTGCCCAAGAGAGCGAACGCATCTTCTTAGGTGGTTCAATGGATGGTAACTGGAAACTGGCGCCTGAAGAATTAGTTCCCGATGCTGGACTAGTACGCGATGGCGGACTGGCAACTATTGGCGGTGGTAATCATTTTGTAGAAGTGCAACGGGTTGATAAAGTCGAAAATCGCACACTTGCCCACGCTTGGGGAGTGCGCGAAGGACAGCTAGCTTTTATGATTCACTCTGGTTCTCGAAACGTGGGTAAATATATTGGGGGAATGTGGCGAGATAAAGCTAAGGCGACTTGGCAAAAAGGTCTGAAATACCCTGAGTCTCAGATTTTTCCTCTCTCTACTTATTCTCACCCCGAATTAGTCGCCAGTTACCTACAAGCTGAAGCCACTGCTGCTAACTATGCCTTTGTCAATCGCCTGCTGTTAGCGGAATTACTACGTATGCGTTTACGAGAAGTATACAAAGATGTTGAAGCACCTCTAGTTTATGACTTGCCGCATAACATCACCTTGCCACAACTTGAAGATGTAGAGACGTTGTATACAAAATCTCTCCAATCTAAAATCCAGAATCCAAAATCCAAAATTGAGAAGTGGATAACACGCAAGGGCGCTTGTCCCGCCCATCTAGGGCAACCAGTGATTATCCCAGGTTCAATGGGTGCTTATTCTTATCTCATGGTGGGTAGAGGCAATCCAGCATTTTGTAATTCGGCCTCACACGGGGCGGGAAGAATTCATTCTCGCTTCGACCTCAATCGCAGAGGTGCATCTGAAAGTGAGGCAGAACTGGGATTAACTGGGGTAGACTGCATCACCCTGCGTCAAGAACGCCGCATTGAAGAAGCACCCGCTGCTTACAAACCAATTCAGTCTGTGATTGATGTGCAGGTTCAGGCAGAAATGATTGATGTTGTGGCACGGTTGAGTCCGGTGTTGACGTTTAAGGCGTAAGGGTTCCTACGCAGAAAATTAGAGACGCGAAATTTCACGTCTCTACTTTGGTTTTATTGGTAGACAACTTAAGCCCAAACCACTGTCAAAAATAAGTAAAGTTCAGTTTTTTTTATATTGTCTTGGCTATCGACATGATACATGATATACTCTACAGGATTAAAAACTTAAAATTACTTAAGTAAACGTTTTAAATGTTTAAAAATTAGCAAGATAGCTGCTTGAAACCTCTCCCCCACTCCTGAAAGGCTTTAAAACCCCCAGCACTTCACTGGTTACCAGCTATACTTTTTAAGGCACGTCAAAAACGTACTATTACAGGCAAGTTTTTGTTATGGAGGTAAGTAATAGTGTAGAATCTCAGAAGTGCATATTTAGGGAATCTTTGGAGCCGCGATCGCGCCCAATGCAGCATACTGAATTTAAAAAATAGATTAATAGCAATTATGAGTCCCATGAAAATTACTATGTTAGGCGAAAGCTTAGAGCGCCAAGGTGGAATAGTTTCTGTGGAAAAACTCATTCTTGAAGAAACTACATCTGATATTCAAATTACACATATTACTACTTTACCGAATGGCTCTACTGTCCATAAGGCGTTAGTGTTTTTGCAAGCAATAACTAAGTTATTTTGGAACTTATTAAACCAAAAAACTGACCTAATTCACATTCATGTTTCAGATAGAGGTAGTGCTTTTCGTCACTCGATTACTACTATTATTGGTTGGCTATTTCAAAAACCAGTAATTATTCATACTCATAGTGCTGATTTTCATTTATTTTACTCTAAACTTCCTCAATTGCTTAAGCAGTGGCTCAGTTGGTCATTTCGTAAATCTACCAATTTTATTGTTTTATCAGATAGCTGGAAAAAATTTTATATTGAAAATCTTGGTTTGAAATCAGAGAAAGTTATTATTCTCCCTAATCCAGTAAAAATTCCTGCACAAATCCCACAGAGGATAGATTCCAAGCAGATATTTTTCTTATTTTTAGGGCGCATTGGTGAGCGCAAAGGTGCATTTGATTTAATTAAGGCATTTGCTTCTATACCTGCTGATCAACAAAGCCGAGCAAAGTTAGTTATGGCAGGGGATGGAGATGTAGAACAAGCTCGCAGTTTGATTCTAACTCTAAATCTTATTAACTACATCACTATTCTTGACTGGGTAGACCAAGAAAAACGCGACGAGCTTTTAAATAAAGCTGATGTATTTGTATTACCTTCCTACAATGAAGGTCTTCCTATGGCACTACTAGAAGCAATGAGTTGGGGTTTGGCAGTTATCACTACCGCAGTAGGAGGAATACCTGAGATAGTTACTCAAGACCAGAATGGTTTATTAGTTAATCCGGGGGATATTCAACAATTATCAGAAACAATGCAATCCTTAATTACAGATGAAAATCTGAGAATAACTCTGGGAAACAATGCACGAGTCAGAGTTAAACACTTGGATATAAAAGATTATTTTGTATCTTTGAAATATATTTATGCAACAGTTGCAAATTAAGAGCGTTCTTGATTTAAGATGGGCAGTTATTTTAGTTATATTGCAACCCTTGTGCTTAAGCGATTTATGCAATCTACATAAATATACTGAACTTAAAAAAATACACAATTCATACTGTAGAAGGATAGCAGGCATTAAAAAATATGAGATTGATATTATTAACAATCAAGGGAATGCTCAATTCATTAGTATTATTGCTCATATCTTTTTAGATTTAGTGTGTTCTCTCTTTAATAAATGAGGTAAAAAAATGAAAACTTTTCCTGAAGTAAAGTTGCTTGATACAAGATTTCATAAAGTTAAAGTAGAAGAATTAATAGATTATTTAATAGAAGCAGCCAAAAGCAAAAAAAAGACAATTGTAGGAAATGTCAATATCAAAGCTATGAATTTAGCCTACGAAAAGTATTGGTATCGAGATTTCTTGAATAAGGCTGATTTAGTATTTTGTGACGGATTTGGTGTATTGATAGGAGCTAGATTCAATGGTTATTCAGTGCAATCTGTACATCGCATGACAGCGCCAGATTACATAGAAGATTTAGCATTAAAATGTGAGAGAGAAAACCTTTCTTTATTTTTGTTAGCTGGAAAACCCGGCGTAGTCGATAAAGCAATTACTAAGTTACTAGCAATTGCGCCTAATTTGCGTATACACGGACATCATGGTTATTTTGATAAATCAGGAAAAGAGAATGATTTGGTAATAGACAAAATTAATAAATTTAAACCAGATATTTTATATATTGGTTTTGGGATGCCGTTACAGGAACGCTGGATTTTAGATAACTTCAATAAAATTGAAACTACTGTCTTTTTACCTTTAGGTGCTTGTCTAGATTTTTATACTGACTCTATATATCGTGGCCCACGTTGGCTGACTGATAATGGTCTTGAGTGGTTAACACGCTTAATTACTGAACCTACTCGTCTATGGGATCGTTATGTTGTAGGTATTCCATTATTTTTTTATCGTGTACTTAAACAGCGAATTACTCAAGGAATGCTCACAAATCGCTGAGAGGATGTTTTAAAAGTGTTCGGCTGTAATTTAGGCACTTGTTGATATCTTCCTAAATTCCCCTTTTTTAAGGGGAATTTAGGGAGCCATAAAACAGGAGTCAGAATTGGTGAATACTCCATCCATAAAGGGATAGAGTTTTAAGGCGAGAATATTTTAATTTAATTTTTTCGCGCCACTTACGGGCAAGATTTTAAACCAATATTCATTACCTAGTCGGACTCCAATTCAATTCTGTTAGCGGATAGCTAAGGTTTAGCCCATTCTGAGTTCTGAATTCTTCTTATAAAACGTTTTCCTATCAACCAGAAGACTTTTAAAACATCCTCTGAGTAAATTTTTCGCTTCTTCAGTATTAACTAAGCTAAATTCATACCTGAAATGCTATAGGAATCCGCTTTGATTTCTGAACGAATTTGCGTAGACAGGCAATAGGCAATAGACAATAGGCAACAGGCAATAGGCAATAGGCAATAGGCAATAGGCAATAGGCAACAGTCAAGAAGGCTTCTTAGTTGTACTGAGTTTTTTCACCAAATCAAATATGAGTCCTATATGTTAGTAGGCTAATAATATAAATACTTAAAAATAAATATCATAGTTTTATTTTCCTATTTCATTAAATTTTTGGCATATTGCTGAAGAACCATTTTTTCTAAAATCAACTGATCGCGTCGCTAAGGCTTCATTATCTAGCGTCGTATGTTTCGGTTTTTTTGTATAAATTTAAGCATTATTTGTCTTATTTCTTAAGTAAATTGATAGCAAAAGTAAAAGCTAAAATTAAACTAAACTTAAATAAGTAGCCAATTTAAGCTGTTTCTGGTGCTAATAGCGGTCAAAAAAACCTTTTTACCCCTTTATACAGGTAAATCCAATCAATAGAATATGGATCGTCGGAATTTTCTAAAGTATGTCACTTTAGCAGGATCTAGCTTTGCCTTAACTAGTTGTTTTCAAGGTAGAAATTCCAATTCACAGCCGGATGTGTCCCTCTCAGCGTCACCTATGGCGGTAAATGAACCTCTGAAGGTGGGATTTGTTTATATGGGTACTGTAGGAGATTTTGGTTGGACTTATGCCCATGATTTAGGTCGCAGAGACATGGAAGCCAATCTCCAAGATAAGGTAAAAACTACCTTTGTCGAAAATGTCAACGAAGGCGCTGACGCTGAAAGGGTGATTCGCCAACTAGCATTAGATGGTAATAAATTGATTTTTACAACTTCCTTTGGCTACATGAACCCAACAATTAAAGTTGCCAAGGACTTTGCTGATGTTATCTTTGAACACTGTACAGGATACAAGCGTGCTGCTAATGTTGGTACTTATTTGGGACGCTTTGAAGAACCGCGTTATTTAACCGGTATGATTGCTGGCAAGATGACAAAATCAAATGTAGTTGGTTTTATTGGCGCATACCCAATTCCAGAAGTAATTCGGGGAATCAGTGCATTCACTCAAGGAGTGCGGTTAACAAATCCCCAAGCAAAAGTTAAGGTACTGTGGGTACAAAGTTGGTACGATCCAACTAAAGAAAGAGAAGCTGCTCAAGCTTTGGTCAATTTAGGTGCGGATGTACTAACACAGCATACCGACTCTGGTGCAGTTGTCCAATTTGCTGAGGAAAAAGATATTTATGCTTTTGGCTACAACACTGATATGAGTAAGTTTGGTCAAAAAGCTCACCTGACATCACCTATTAACAAATGGGGCAAATTCTATACAGATAAAGCCTTGGCTGTAATGAGTAACACTTGGAAGCCTCAAGATGTTTGGGATGGTATTAGTGAAGGGATGGTGGATATTTCCCCGATGAATCAGGCAATTCCATCTGATGTGCAACAACTGGTGAATGCGAAGCGTGATGAGTTTATTCAGGGTACTGCACATCCTTTTGATGGCCCGGTGAAAGATCAAAAAGGGATGGTGCGAGTGCCAAAGGGTAAGGTGTTGGATGATCGGGGACAACTGGCGATGGATTGGTATGTTGAGGGAATTGAAGGGTCAATTCCTAAGACCAAATCCTAGCACTGATCAAAAATACACAATACTAGGATTTCTCTTTATTAATTTTTTAATTTAGTTATATAGCGGTTCTCGCTTGAGTGAGATTTCCGTGCGATGCCCAAACGGAGGATCGGGCGTTGTCTACAGCCTAAGTCTGACGCTTTTGAAGGTGGCTTACTCCTGCCTCTTTCCTCCTGAATGATGTTGTTAAATTAGGAGCAGCAGAGTTATCAACTAAAAACTTTCTTCAAATTTTCCGGCTGTGTTACCGCCAAATATTGAGCCGACATTTCCGGTGTGATTAGTTCTATCATGACTTTGTTTTCTAACCAGAACTCAATAACATCAAAAAAAGAGTCGCGGTTACAACGTAATACTTTCCAACCTTCCCGTTCGCCAATCAACTCAATTTTTTCCTGACTAGAAGAAACCAAGACTGCTGCATGAGTAGCTGTGAAACCCGAAGGAGTAACATTTTCTGCAAATGTACACTGCTTATCTCCTTCACCAGGTATTAGCTGAGTTTCTAATGGATAAACTTCAATTCCTGTTCCATGTTCGTCAACGGGAAAAACCATATAGCTACCTGGGTGCGGGAAAAAGGGAAAAGCCTGCCCATTTAAGACTTCAGCCAGAACTTGGGCAACGTGCAGGGGATTTTGAACAGAAATTGATATGTGATTAATCATACTTAATTACCCCTTACCCCATAATCATGATGGGGTTTCTAAATTTTTTGTTTTGTGGAGTGCTTATCTTCCACGAGAGCCTTGATCACTTTTCACCCCATTTCTATTGATTTATGCAAAGAGTAAAATAAATTTTATTGAAAGCGCTGGGAAACTTCATCCCCGGACTTCATGCCGCTTCTCTGCGAGAGGCTGTGCCAACACTAATCACAGACACGTAGACTAAGGTGCTATTAATTACTGAATATATAATTGATGCTTGTATTACTCTGAGAGATTTCAAAAATGAAATGATGAAAGTAGTATGTAGAATATTTGCTAAAAAAATCGACTTTTTCATCAGAATAATTAGCTCTAATCGACTCATAAATACTTGATGTTAATCAGCTATTATTCTCCACGTGACAATGATAAAAATTTTCATAGTCAGAGTAAAAGTATATTATATGTTTTCTCATTAATTGGTCATAAAAATACATTTTTTTATGACTAATTAGCTCAAATATCTAATCAGTATTGACTCTAGTTGGACTATCCGAATGGGCTTAACAAGGTAATCATTTGCATTTCCTGGTAGCTTGCTAATTTCCTCTTCTAAAGGTTCGCTAACAGTCATCATTACAATCGGTAAATCTTCCCAATAAGGCTCTTGTCTAAGGATATTCAGAAAATTCAATATGCGAACATCCTCTACTAACTGGAAATCAAAAAAAACTAAATCTGGTTGAAGATTTTGCACCTGTTTCAAAAAGTCGTTCCCATTATCTATCCACTTGACTTGGTAGCCAATTGTGTGGAGATAATCTTGCAGTGTTGTGGCAGTATTTTCTTCTTCTTCCACAAGCAAAATGGTTTTATTTGTGGGGATGATTGAGGAAGAGGAAGACAAGGAGGACAAGGTAAAATTTGCCCCCTCATCTCCTTCATCTCCGTGATCTCTCGGATGCACTGGATTTGGTAGAAACAGAGTGAACTGACTACCTTTTCCCAAAGTCGATTTTACGGTGACATCTCCGCCATGCAAACGCGCTAATTTGCGCGTTAAAGCTAAACCCAGTCCAGTGCCTTCGTATTGCCGATTTAGCTGACTGTCAAGCTGTTTAAACGGTTCAAATAGAAATTGAAAATTATTTGAGTCTATACCAATTCCAGTATCTGAAACTGTAAATGTTATACCTTGCGGTACTTTTTTGACTACCAGTGATACCTGACCGGCTGGGGTGAATTTAATGGCATTGGTGAGCAGGTTGAGTAGCATTTGCTTGATGCGCCGCTCATCAGCAATACAAATATCCTCTTCTAGATCAATTTTACAGGTGAGTTGCAATCCTTTTTCTAAGGCGCGATCGCGCACTGTCCAGATGGCATAATTACACAAATCTGACACTGGCAAAGGTGACAGCAACAGTTCCTCTTTGCCTGCTTCTACCTTAGATAAGTCAAGAATATCGTTAATTAGTGCCAGCAGATGTTCACCACTACTATATATACAGTTTACATATTCGTTCTGCTTTTCATTGAGAGAGCCAACTATTTCTTGTTGGAGTAACTGTGACAAACCCATAATCGCGTTTAGAGGCGTCCGCAACTCATGGCTCATGGTTGCTAAAAATTCACTTTTTGCCCTACTGGCGGCTTCTGCTGCTTCTTGGGAGGCACGCAGTTTTATCTCTGTTTGCTTACGTTCAGTAATGTCCTCAATCATAGCTAAAAAAAACTCAGGTTCACCATTGCTGCCTGGTATAACAGAAACTGAGATATGAGTCCAAACTAAGCTACCATTTTGATGTCGGCAGCGTCTTTCCAACTCAATCCGATGTCTTTCAACAAGTTGTTCCTGATGTTTGGAGGGTTGTAAGTTATGTCTCGAAGTTGTCTTTAAGTCTGTGCGAATTCCTGACATCAGTTGCTTGTAAAGTTTTAAATCCCCCCTTTCTGTGGAAATGTAATCTGTAAACCGCTTGCCGTATAAATCTTCTCGGCTGTATCCTAAAATCTCGCACAGCGCCAGATTAGTATCGACTATCTGCGCTTTCATATCTATAAGTCCAATGCCAATAGAGGAACGCTCAAAAATCGCCCGAAATTGCGCCTCACTCTGTCGTAGTGCTTCCTGCACGAAGTTTCGCTCACTCGCTTCTATAGCCATCGTCACGAAATCTGCAATCGAGCCAGCAAAAGTCTCTTCCTCCAAAGTCCATTGGCGACTTTCGCCTATGTGTTCGTGACACACTACGCCTACCAAACGACCCTCTAGCCAAATCGGTGCATCCAGTAAGGATGTGATGCCCAAAACGGAAAGATAAGACTCGGATAATTCTTGGGTTCTTGTATCGTTTCTGGCATCATGTGCGGCAATGGTACGTTCCTCTTCTAAAGCCTGGAAATAAGTAGGACAATTTGTTTTTAAAAGCCAGTTACCAAAGGTATGCTCTTTAGTCCTTACATCATACAAATTAATGCATTCAATTTTTGAACGTTCCTCATTATATAACCATACCCCAACTCGCTCCACCAAGAGTGTCCGAGCAGCAGTTTCGGTGATTTCCCTCAAAACCGCATTGAGATTACCTTGCTGAAATGTCTTGCTTCTTGCCAGTTCCACCAGAGACTGGCTTTGTTTTCGCCGACTATTTTCTCTGATTTGGAAAGCCTCTTGGGCCTGGTTGTGCTCTGTAATATTTCTAGCTGACACCACCTGCATTAGTTGCCCTCAAGAAGAAATAATTTTGCCTTGCAGTTCTACGGGAAACTAGAACTTTCTTTGTATAACTACAATTACTTGATATGGTTTTTCATAACCGGAAAGTATAATTTTTCTAATCAAATTTTATGATTGTGGATAATGAGTTACAAACTAGATTTTGCTAGTCACTTCTATTACTTCATATCAGTGGCTTTTGCTAGGTGGTAATTAACATTTTTAAGGATTACGGCATTAAGTAATTCTACTATCATTCGGTATAATTAGTGGGAGGTTGTGAATTTAGGACTGGGTTATAGGCCAATACGCTTGGTTTAAGGGTTATTGGTGTAGATAATTGGTCTTTGAAGACGCGATAAATCGCGTCTCTAGATGAGGGTTTTGGGCTGATCTGAACTGTATTGGGTTATAGGGATTGGATTTTAGAAAAACTCTTTCCTATCCCTAGTCCCAATCCCCAGTTCAATTTCTTGCTTAGTGCTTACTATCAAAGCACCCTTGATTCTCCTAGAGAAAGATGCCTAAAGACTTAAATTTTGCAAGAATTGAGGCAATGGCAGCTTTTGTGGAGGTGGAGCGATGACGGATAGTAATGTGAGAATTGTTTCCCTGATTCCCGGTGGAACGGAGATTTTAGCGGCACTAGGTTTGGTTAATGCTATTGTGGGGCGATCGCACGAATGCGATTACCCTCCAGAAATCCTCAATCGTCCCATTTGTACCCAAGCACGCTTAAATTCCAATGCCTCCAGCAGCCAAATTCACAATGACGTGAACAATTTATTGGAATCGGCTCTCAGTATTTATGAAATCAAAACAGATGTTTTAGAGAAATTGCAGCCTACCCACATTCTTACTCAAGACCAGTGTGATGTTTGTGCTGTCAGTTTACACGAAGTGGAAAAAGCAGTTGCCACACTCATTGACAGTAAACCTCAGATTATTTCTTTACAACCCAATATTCTCAAAGATATTTGGACTGACATTGAGCGAGTCGGCAACACCTTTGACGTAGACTCGGTAAAAGTTTTAGAAAATTTAGAAGCTCGCGTTAAAATTTGTCAGCAAAGACTCCAAGGACTTTCTTTAGATGAACTGCCTACTGTCGCCTGTGTCGAGTGGACTGATCCTTTGATGGCTGCCGCTAATTGGATTCCTGAATTAGTTAACTTAGCAGGAGGACAGTCACTATTTTGTGCTACAGGTCAGCCTTCTCCTATTTTGCCGTGGGAAACACTATTAACAACTAATCCAGATGTAATTATTTTTATGCCTTGTGGGTTTGATTTAAATCGCACTCGCCAAGAAGCCAATTTGTTAACTCAAGGTTCCGAGTGGGAAAAATTACACGCTATCAAAGCTGGTAGGGTCTATATTACTGACGGCAATTCTTACTTCAATCGTCCAGGGCCGCGACTGGTAGATTCTCTAGAAATTTTGGCAGAAATTTTGCATCCAGAAATTTTTCAATACGGCTACAAAGGAACCGCTTGGGAACGTTTGTAAAGAAGAATTCAGAACTCAGAATTCAGAATTCAGTAGGAATTCGAGTGGTTTCAAACCTTGTCGGCTTTCAATCCCCCACAAGGGGGAATTCTGATTCCTGGATTTTGGATTCTGGATTCTTTTTAAGGTGTTTGTTCAAAATCTGCTGATGGTTCTGGTTCATTGTTAAATAACAGCAGACGTGCAGCGAGAATGGCAAATCCTACAGCTGCGATCGCTTTTAGGACGCGTGTAGGTAATAATTCGGCTACTGCACCTCCAGCCAAAGATCCCAACAGACTTGTCAACAGCAATGCGCCTGCTGCACCAAAAAATACTGCACGGGGAGAATTAGAACGTCCTGAAAGTGCGATCGCCGCTAGCTGACTTTTGTCACCCAATTCTGATAAAAAAACTGTAATAAAGCTAAGTCCTAAAAGATGCCAATCCATATTATTTAGGGGGAATGGGGAATGGGGAATGGGGAATGGGGAATGGGGAATGGGGAATGGGGAAGAGTTTTGTAATACCCAATGACAAATGACTAATGACCAACCAATACATCCCAAAACAGCATTAGCGAAATCATCAATAACATCACGCCTGCTGATTTTTCTACAGTTTTTGGGCTGAGTCGGCTGGCTATCCAACCACCTAAAAGCACACCTAATAAGCTGGTGGTTATCAGCGCCGCCGCAGATCCGATAAATACCACCCACGGCGAATGAGATTCTGCACTCATTAATAGAGTGGATAGCTGAGTTTTATCTCCAATTTCTGCTAGAAAAATGGTTACAAAAGTTGTAACAAAAACTACTAGTACTGATTGCTGCTTTTGAGGACTATTGGCAACTACAGGCTGAACGATCGCAGGAGTTAAGTTCAAATCATTGCTGTCTTTCAGTTCTAGCTCGATCTCAGTCTGAGATATGCCAGAAATCTCCAAAGATGCAGAGTCAAGTTTCACAGGCAGTAGTTTTGTTTCTAGGTTGCTTTCATATTTCTATCATATTCTCAGATTGTTGTAATAAATTGCAACTACATACAAAAAAAAGGAGGGTGGAAGTGTCAAAGGCCAACAGCTTTGTCGAAACGTAGTATTTCTAAACTGCGATCGCCATAAACCCCTTCTATTTGCTGGCGACAGCAGTCAATGGCAAAATCGTTAACTTCTTCTGGTTCAACTCCATACATATCTTGAAACACTTCTGTTTCAACGCGGCAGAAGCGAGGACGATTTGAGTAGATGCGACATTCTCGCGTGGTATGGTCGAAATTAACGCACCATCCCCCTTCGCCTACCATGCTGAGGTAAAGTTCTAGTTCTGGTGGTGAGAGATATTCTTCCAAATCTGGACGCTCTGCTGGGTCAAGATTACAGCAGGCCCCACATTGCTTTACACATTGCCAAGTTGACATTTTTGATTAGGGATTAGGGATTAGGGATTGGGGACTGGGGATTGGGGATTGGGAACCAATACGGTTCGGTTAAGGTTTTTTGATGAAAATTCGAGATCACAAAAACACGATAGATAAATCGCCATCAAAACGAAAGACTGATTATTGTAGAGACGGCGATTCATCGCGTCTCTTGCCTTAACCGAACTAGTCCCCCAGTCCCCAGTCCCCAATCCCCCTATTTTACGTTTTTATGTCTTTTCTTATAATTTTGTTAAGTAAATTAAATCTAACAGGCCATAGCCAGATATGATCGATTTCGGGTTTTCTAATTAAGTTATTGAATTTTTTAAAGCAATTGAGAGGAGAAAAGGAAAAATGTTTGACGCTGTGTCTGACTTGTTTAACGCTTTTACCAGTATCAATTGGGAAGTTATTTTCCAATTGCTATCCGTAGCGCTAATTGTGATTGCTGGCCCAGCAGTAATCTTTGTGCTGGCATTTCGCAACGGCAACCTATAAGAGTGCTGAGTAGTGAGTGCTGAGTGCTGAGTAGAAGAAAATTTTGGAATTTAAAACTGATAACTCATGAACCAGCACTCAATACTGATAACGCCTGAAGGGCAGCTTGGATAATATTGTCATACTGTGGTTGAGAAATATCAACTTCTTTGGCGTTTTGCCGATTAGTTCCTAGCAAGCCTATTATATGTCCTGGCTGCATGGCTAAAACTTTACCTTCAGAATTTTTAATTCTTAATTCTGCTTCAATACCGTTTTTATAGAAACCACAAGTATACTGTCGTTGATTGTACTCAAAGGTTGTGCTTGATGTGGTTGGTGGCGAAACAAAAAATTGTTGAATCTGAATTGGCAGTCTGACACCGATTAGCTCTAGCTCGATGGTGGTGTTGCCGTTAAAGTAATTTTCTCGCAGTTTGTAAGCGATATCCACTCGCGATGGTAAACGGAAGTAGTCGCCCCAACGCCAAGCGATCGCTTTAATTCTGTACTCTTGATTATCGATAGTTTGGGCAATTGTCAGTTTGATATGACCCTTACCAACGATTTTCTGCTCAACCACCTGGACATTAGGTGTCCAGAAAACTGGATCGGGGTTGTCCATACCGCAGGGATGTAGAGCATTAAGCTGTTGATAAAGCTGCTGATTGAGATGGTTGAGGTTGACTTCGGCATCAATTTTTAGCAGAGGCTTGAGATGTTGGGGTTCAAGACACTGGTTAGCAAACTCAATTAAACGCGATCGCACCATCTCTAAATTCTCTGCTGGTAGAGAGAATCCCCCGGCTGCTTTATGTCCACCAAATTTCCCTAGTAAATCGTGACAATATTCCAAAGCTTCAAATACATGAAACTCTGGAATTGAGCGTGCTGAACCGCGTATATGTCCCTCATCCTCATAAGTACCGATAAACACAGGAACACCATAGCGTTCCACTAAGCGGGAGGCGACGATACCAATAACACCATGATGCCAATTGGGTTGAACAACAACTAATACACGGTTTTGCTGTAGAGATGTAACATATTCTGCTTCTACATAAGCGATCGCTTCTTGTTCAATTTGCTGACACATTTCCTGGCGAGAAGCATTTATTTGTTCGCACTGCATTGCTCTTTCCAGCGCCACCCCCATGTCATCTGTAGTCAGCAATTCAATCACAGTCTGGGGATTACCAATTCGACCAATAGCATTAATTCGTGGCCCCAGGCGAAACCCGATATCTTCAGGCTTGAGCGATTTTGGATTTTGGATTTTGGATTTTAGATTGGAGATTTTCTCCTCTGCTCCCCTGCTCCCCTGCTCCCCTGCTCCCCCTGCTCCCTCATCCCTCGCCTGCACTCCACCTACCTGAATCAACGCCTGTATCCCAGCTAAGTTGGATTTGGGTAAATGCTGTAAACCGCGTTTCACCCAACGGCGATTCACACCAGTTAAGGGAGCTAAATCTGCGATCGTTCCCAGTGTAAACAGTGCTAACATCGGTTGGATCAAGCCCTTAGTCGCCCCTAGCTGTTGTGCTAAAGACACTGCCAAAATGTAAGCAACACCAACACCAGCAACACCCCGATAAGGTGAGGATTCAGCTATTAGTTTAGGGTTGAGGATAGCGTTAGCTGGCGGTAATTTTTGGGGGATATCATGATGATCGGTGATAATTACTGCAACACCAAGTTCTCTAGCTCTAGCAACTGGTTCAAACGCAGAGATGCCATTATCTACAGTCAGAATTAGCCCCACACCTTCGCTGTGGAATTCTTCAACTATGCGTTTATTAATACCGTAGCCTTCATGCATCCGGCTGGGAATAGCATAATCTACCTGTGCGCCTAAAGTGCGGAGACTACGCAAAAGTAGAGCAGTGCTGGTCATTCCATCAGCATCGTAGTCACCACAAATCGCAATTTTTGTTTGAGAAGCGATCGCATTTTGCAACAACTCCAAACTAATCGCCAAATCTGGGAAATCTTCTAACGGCGAAGGCAAAACTAAAGATTCTGGATTTAAAAATGCTTGTACCTGTTCTGGTGTTTCCATACCCCGATTAATCAACAACTGGCTGACAATTGGTGAAATATTTGTCAAAACCGCCAGCTTTTGGGCAAATTCTGGTTTTTGCGGATAAACTTGCCAGCGCTGATCAGGTAAGCGCCTGGTAGGTTTTGAGAATTCAGATACAGGTCGGTCTAGCACAATACAAGTCAGGAGTTATTAGTTAGGAGTGTTGAATTTAAAGTTGTTTCTTAACTCATAACTAATAACATTAATTTGCTATCTAAAACACGTTTATCTTACCATCATCCATAATATACAACGAGCGATCGCCTGGAGAGCGCCAAGTCGGACGGAGTTCTAGCCGCAATGTACCAAAGTTAGGTTTCGAGACAATTGCTTGTAGTGATAAACCCGTTTCGCTCCAAAATATCAGAGATGTATTTGGTTCTGTACCCTCTATTTGTTCTAAATTTAATTTCTGTCCTGGACTCAAAGAAATTGCACCAGTCCCGGAGGGCTTTTGGATTTTAATCAGGTTGGGTGTGCTATTTACAACTTCAACTCGGATGTGTTGCCCCGGTGTAAACTGAATTGGGCGAGAACCACACTTAGAAGCACAAGTTCCAGCTAAAGTATTGCTGGGATTATTGTGTGTAACTACAATGGTAGCTGCGACTAAAGCAAATGATAGAGGTCTAAACATAATACATAGTACAAACACTGTACTGAAATACTACTTTAATAAACCCCGTTAAACCTCAGTATATTTTCCAAAATTACTTTGGTAATTCCCAGTTATTAAATTACTGATTACAAATTATTTTTTATAAACATCTTCTCTCGCACTAATAGCGTAAATTTCGATCTCTTTGAAGTCAATATCGAATGTCTCTAGACATTGGTTTAGGGTTTGTTGACGAGGTATTTAAAAAGGTCATCAATTACAGCATCAGCCGCAAGTAAATTTCCTCCTCTCCAAGTCAAGTAATTGATAGGGTAAACATGATTTTGTTGAACTGCTCGAAGATGTTTCCAGAGTGGTTTTTCTTTGAGTTCCTCAAGAAAATTTTGGCTATCATCAGTCAAAGTTCCCACAAACATCACATCACCATCAGCTTTCTCTAATTCTTCTATAGAAATGTAAAGCTGTGCAGAAGGTGCGATCGCATTTTGGGCTTGGGGACGTTGTAGCCCGACATCTTGAAGAATAAAATCAGGAAAGGAGTTTTTAGTTTCACTAAATATCACACCAGGAGCTAAAAATACGAGAGAAATTTCTTTGTTTTTATAGCGATCGCCCAAAGCTGCTTTGAGTTTTTCAACTCGTTGATGATAATGTTCCCAAGCTTGCTGTGCAGCCTCTTGTTTTCCTAAAACCTGAGTCACAAAATCAAATAACTCTCGCCAAGTTTTATTTTGCCAATTAAATAGTACAGTAGGAGCAATTTGCGAAAGGAGAGGATAAAATTGTTTTTCCGCATTCCAACCTATAATAATATCGGGCTTAATCAGTAAAATCTTTTCTAAATTAGGTGAAGAAATTCCTAATGAATTGATACCTTCAACTTTACCTTCTAGATATGTATGTTCATCCAGCATATCAACATAGGTACTTCCCAGGGGCTTAACTCCCAAGGCAATTGCATTACCTAAAGTCGGTAAAGAAAAAGTGACAATACGCTGTGGGTTTATAGGAACACAGGTTTCTCCCATTGTGTGTTGAACAACGCGGCAATCTTTACTTGCCAAATTAGTAGGAGAAACTGTGTTTTTAACTGTGTGATGACTACAAGCTGTAATCAGCCCAATAATCAAAAGCATTAATACTAAACAACGTATCCAATAGCGTATTGTCACTCTTTTCATGCTTCAGTCAACTTCTCAAGATGTCCGCAAAATTATCTCTTAGATAAAACCTAAATTAAAACTGCACTGAAACTGAACCAGTCACGGCAAAAGGTGAACCTTGAGAAATGTTTGCTGAATTGTTTGAACCGGAAGCATAACGAATATCAAAGAGGTTTTCAATACCTAACCGAAAAGTCAGGTTATTAACTTTGTAAGCAGCACCTAAATCTACTCGCACGTAGCCAGGAAGCTCAAAACTATTTTCGTTATCTCCTTCTCTTTCACCCACATAAACTAAACCAGTACCTAAACTCAACCCTCTGAGCGAACCTCCAGTAAAGTCGTACTTACCATAAAGCCCCACGCTGTGTTCTGGAGTATTAATCGGGCGGTTACCTTCTTGTCCAGGGACAACACTTTTGGTAACTTCTGAATCTAGGTAGGTGTAAGCTGCAATCAAGCTAAAATTCTCGGTTACTTTTCCTGTAACGTCCAATTCAAATCCACGGCTACGAATATCGCCTACAAGGATGCTGAAATCAGGGTTGCTGGGATCTGTTTCTGCAATGTTTGTTTGTTCCAACTGAAACAGTGCAGCCGTGATACTCACTCTATCATTTAACAGATTTACTTTAGTACCAACTTCATATTGAGTAGCTTTTCTAGCCTCAGGAAAACCACCGTCTGAAAGTAAACCAAATTGTGGCTCTGTCGATTGACTAAAGCTAGCATAAATTGAAGCTGAATCTGTCAGACTATAAACTAACCCGATGCTTGGAGAAATGTAATTGTCATCTTGTGCAGGTACGCCACCACTTATATACTCAAATCCGCCGTAGCGCAAACCTGCCAGTAAACGAAATTGCCCAAGTTTTATGAAATCTTGAATGTAAACGCCCCAATTGCTGTCACTAAAATCAACTGTGCTATTAGTAAGTCCGGTGGGGATAGGAACATCAAAAGTAGGGTTAGCAACGTCAATACTACCAAAAAAACCAGCATTAACACCATTGAACCTTGAACTGTATTTATTGTATTCAACGCCTGCTAATAACTTATGTTCTGTCTCTCCAATATTGAAGTTACCTCTGATTTCACCTCGAAGATTGTATTGATTATAGTCATCAAAAATTGTTCGGTAGAAACGTGTTAGAGTATCACCCTCAAAACCAAGTGCGACAAAGATCGGATTAGCTTCTCTTTGTGTATTAAAGTACTGACCACTGAGGTTAAGCGACCAATCCTTACTAATTGGCTGATCTAAGTAGGCTGCAATCCGATAGTGATTGTAGATTTGGCTATTGCGGGGATCTGTATAACTGCGGTCATAGAAAAACTCACCATTAAAAAATTTTGCTCCAGTATTAAAGTCTTTATCTTGTCGGTAATACTCCCCTTCAATTGTTAAAGAACCGCCTTCGCCCGTTGATAACGTTACTGAGGGAGCCACAAAAATGCGATTATCTTCAACATTGTCTACAAAATAATCTGAATCTTGAAAGGCCAGAATCAAGCGATAAAGTACATTTTTGTCGTCAGTTAACGGCCCTGTTAAATCCACCTCACTGCGATAAAAATTAAAGCTGCCTATATCGGCTGAAAATTTATAACTGGGCGTAGCTTGGGGCTTCTTTGTAATATAGTTAACTACTCCACCAGGTGAACCTGTGCCATAAAGTAACGAAGAGAAACCTTTCAAAATTTCTAGACGTTCAATATTAGCAAAGTCTCTGATTAAAGAGCGGTAATTATCTCGTAACCCATTGACATAAACTTGGCTCCCTGTACTAAATCCACGAATTTGAAAGTCAGTGAACAGTCCACCCTGTCCAACGTTTCCGGCCGTGACTCCACTAATGTAAGGGGCTAAGTCTTCTACTCGTCGGGGTGCTTTATCCTCAATGAATTCCTCTGTAATTACGCCAATTGATGCAGGTGTTTCTAGTAGTGGAATATCCAGCCTACTTCCAGTGTTAGCATCTGGTACACGATATCCATCTTGTTCTCCTGTCACTACCAACTCAATTGCATCATCTTGCTGCGCTGCTGGTTCTTTTTGCGGTGTCTGAGTTTCTGGTATTTCTTCTACTGGAGGCGTTTCCGACTGCTGTGGTGGCTGCATCGCGGTTGCACTAGAATTTATCCCAAAAACCAGCCCTGTATTGTCATCAAATAATTCAACTGTTGGTAAACTTGTTTCACCTACTACTGTCACCCGCACAGTATTAGTGTCAATATTGATAACTGTTATTTCAATAATTCCCGCATTTGGTTTTTCTGAACGGAAGTTGAAAGCATTGCCGTTAGGTAAACGCAATTGAGCATTAGGAATGTCTGCAATGAAATTATTACCAGTACTGCGATTTGTAATTTGTAGTTGTTCTCCAAGGGGTGTCTCTAAAATTACCTCCACACCATTTTGGGTGGGAGTTGCTTTTACTCCCGCGATCGCGATAATTTCTGATGTAGGTGTTGGTGACTGTACCAAAATTTGAGAGTTGCCAAAAGAATTAGCATCTTTTGCCCATGTTGCTTGCATTCCTAGAAGAAAAAATACACCTGTCAGCAATAGCGACAGCCGCAGTTGTAAAAAATTCACCATCACTCCCACACCTTAAAGCTTAATAAAAACTTTTCCTGATTAGCTTAGGGAAAACTATCAAGGTGAAGATAGTGATAATTCTGCTTAAACGGAATTTTTATTCGGCTCAAACGGAAATTGTTTTTAAACAATCCTGTGGACGGATGCTAAACTTTTTCCGAAAGGCTCTCCCAGATTTGCTCTGTTAGTTTAGAAGCGATACTCTAGGAGAGTCGCTTGAAGGTAAGAGTCAACGGGAGGTAGAGGAAATGTTAGGAATTACACTCCAAGAAACACGGGTTTATAGAGAAATTAAAGAAGAAGGACGAGAAGAAGGACGCTCAGTAGAAGCCCGCACACTGATTTTGCGTCTATTAACCCGTAGGGTGGGCAAATTACCTCAAAAGGTAAGTCAGCGTGTGGAATCTTTGTCTCTAGAACAACTGGAAAATCTCGGTGAAGCGTTGCTTGATTTTACTAGTATGGCAGATTTACTAGTTTGGTTAGAAGCGATTGCAGATCACTCGTAAATTCTCTGGGAAAACCATGAAGGCTCAAACGGAAAATTTTTTCATACAATCCCGTGGACGGATGCCAAACTTTTTCCGAAAGGCTCTCCCAAAGGCAGTCAAATCATTGTAACCGACCATATTGGCAACTTCTCCAACTTTCCATGTCCCAGTTTGCAGCATTTGCCATGCTTGTTCCATGCAATAACCGTGGAGAAAACCAAATACTGTTGTACCAAACACCTCACGAAAACCCTGTTTGAGAGTACATTCATTTAACCCTACCAGCCTTGCCAACTCTCTGAGACTAGGTGGATTCTCTAATCTTTGCTGCAAAATATCCCTAGCATAATAAATTCTGTCTACTAAATCGCCTGTTAATGGATGAGGATTGCTATTACTCTCTTGAATTTCCATTTCCACAGCTAACAACATTCCCATCAACTCTAAAGCTTTACCTTCCAGATAAACCCGCTTGGCGATTCCCCGATAAGGACAGTGGATAATTTGCTTGGCGACAGTTTGCATAGCTGGTGTTGCAATACCATCACGACAGTAGCATGGTTGTGCAGATGTTCCGACCAAATGCTGTAATTCTCTTGGTATTTCCCCATCTGGATAACCAGCCATAGAGTGCAGTGTTTCAGGCAACATTTCGATAATCACTTCCAAGAAAGGCTGTTTGGTGGAAATATCACCTAGTGATTCTTTTTCTATACCTCTACCGTAGACACCATATCTTCCACCTTCCAGAAAAGTTTGCCGACACTGAGTTTGTCCAGACAGATGAAAGTGATACTCTATGCCGGTTGTATCCAGATCGGAGAATTCTATCATCAGGCGATCGCACACTCTATAGTCAGCAATGGTCAAATTAAAACCTTCCCTGAGTTGAATTTCTCGCCAGTAACCCCTTCCCAATGGCTGCGGGAACTTGTGTATCACATCAAACTTGTCCTTGGGGTCAGGATAGTGACTAGTTCCATTAGTCCGCATCTCGTTCCACAATTCGTTGTAAGCTTGTTGGGAAATGGTGATAGTCATATTCTGCTCAAGTCTAAATTTATCCCCTAATTAAGAAATTATCTCATTAAATTGGGTAAAGATAGTGAGGCGATCGCTTGACAACTATGACATTTTTCCAAGTGAAGGTTTCCACTCACCCAAAAGGTTGAGAGGAGCGAATTTATTTATAGAGCAATACAGTTCAGAATGAGCAACAAAACACTTGTAGAGACGGCGATTCATCGCGTCTTCAAAGACAAATTATCTACACCAGTAACCTTAACCCAAGCGTATTGATTTATAGAGAAGGTAGAAGGATTTTTTAAGGGGAGATTGAGTTGACTAAATTCAAATCAAAGGAAAAAGATTAAAAGCCAAAGAAATAATAGTCACTAACTAACTAACTGAACTTGGCTTTTCCCTTTCTCCTGTGATATCTCTTTAACCGAAGCGTCCACTGATATAATCTTCAGCTTCTTTGGTTTGAGGTGAACTGAACATCTGCGCTGTCGGATTAAACTCAACTAATTTTCCGCGACGTTTACCATGCTCATCAATTTCTGTATTGAAGAAAGCCGTGAAATCTGCGACTCTAGAAGCTTGCTGCATATTGTGTGTCACCATGATGATGGTGTATTGCTCCTTAAGTTCTAAGCAGAGTTCTTCTACTTGGCGGCTAGAAATCGGGTCGAGAGCAGAACATGGTTCATCCATCAATAATACATCTGGCTTCATAGCGATCGCACGCGCAATGCAAAGTCGTTGCTGTTGTCCGCCAGATAATGCAGTTCCCTTCTCTTTGAGTTTGTCTTTGACTTCATCCCAAATAGCAGCGCGTCTGAGGGAATCTTCCACCAATTCATCAACGTTACCTTTGTAACCGTTAGCAAGCGGTGCAAAGGCAATATTTTCGTATATTGACTTGGGGAAAGGATTCGGTCTTTGAAAAACCATTCCGATTTGGCGGCGTAATTTGACCGAATTTATCTTAGGATCATAAATGTTGCGATCGCGATAATTCAGTCTACCTTCAACCTTAGCACCAGGGATTAAATCATTCATCCGGTTGAAGCAACGCAATAAGGTACTTTTACCACATCCTGAAGGGCCAATAAAAGCAATAATTTGTTTATCAGGAATTTTTAGGTAGACATCTATAAGTGCTAGAAATCCTCCATAATAGACTTTCACACCTTCAACATTAAATACAGAATTATCTTTGTCTATTGTGGCACTATCTGATTGACTTCTACTATTGCTATAAGTCATTTTTCGTATCTCCTAATATCTGTGAATGTATTAAATTAGATATTTAATTATCTAACGGATTGAGAAGCGTTGTCGGATATAAATTGCTACACCATTTAAAGCTAAAATCAAGAGTAACAACGCAATAATTGTTGCTGCTGCTGCACTAGCAAAACCCGGTTCAGGACGAGTGATATAACTGTAAATTTGAATGGGTAATGCCATAAATCTCTGGAACAAACCAGGGTCAAAGGTGAGAAAACCCACAGCACCGACAACAATTAGAGATGCTGCATCACCAATAGCACGAGATACAGAGATAATCACCCCTGTCAAAATACCAGGAACAGCATAAGGTATGACATGACTGCTAATAGTTTTCCATTTGGTGACACCTAAGCCGTAAGAAGCATTTCTCAAAGAATCCGGGACAGCGCGAATTGCTTCTCTAGAGGTGACAATAATGACTGGTAAAGACAGCAAAGATAAAGTCAATGCACCAGAAATCAAAGCAGGGCCAAACCCAAGCAAATAATTAAAAACTCCTAAACCCAGCAACCCATAGACGATAGAAGGTACACCCGCCAGATTACTGATATTAATCTCAATAATCGCTGTCCACCAAGCTTTGGGTGCATACTCTTCGAGATATAAAGCTGCCCCTACACCAATTGGGACAGTTACAAAAATCACAACAAGTCCCAACAAAATGCTGCTAACAATAGCAGGACGAATACCACCTTGGTCAGGAAAACGAGAAGGGGTATCTGTGAGAAATCCTGGGGACAAAAATCTACCTAATCCGTCTCCCAAAATATCGAAAAGGAGCAAAGCTAGGACAAATATCCCAATCATCAAACCGAATAAAAAAATTACTTCAAATACTTTTCCTAAACTCTCCCTTTTGTCAACATTATCAGTAAATTCTGCCCCAGATGCAAAGGAATCATTTTCTTGATAACTAGTAGCCATATTTTATTACTCGTATTTTTCCTTATAACGATTAGCAATCCAGTAACTAACAATATTCAAAGATAGGGTAATCAAAAACAAAACCGCACCTACAGCATATAAAGTCTTGAAATTGAGACTTCCACGCGGACTATCTCCACCAGAAATTTGTGCCATATAAGCAGTCATCGTTGCGATTGATTCTGCAAAGCTAATAGTCAGCTTTGGCTGTAGTCCGGCGGCGATGAGGACAGTCATTGTTTCACCCACAGCGCGAGAAATACCTAAAATAATCGAAGCGATAATTCCCGAAAGTGCGGCTGGTAAAACTACTTTAAAAATAGTTTCTAGTTTAGTGATACCTAAAGCATAAGCTCCTTCGCGCAAAGAACGCGGAACTGATTTAATAGCATCTAAGCTAATAGAACCAACGGTGGGAGTAATCATAATTCCCATCATTACCCCCGCACTTAAGGAATTGAATATTTCTAAAGGGATAATATGCCGCAGCAATGGTGTCAGAAACAATAGTGCAAAGTAACCATATACTACAGTTGGAATTCCTGCTAAAAGTTCCACGGCTGGGCGTAAAACTGCTGCTACTTTGGGTTGAGCATATTCACTCAAATAAATGGCAGAACATAAACCCAAAGGAATCGCCACTGACATAGCAATAGCTGTAGTCAAGAAAGTGCCATTAATTAAAGGCCAAATGCCAAAATGCCTCTCTGCAAATAGAGGTGTCCATTTAGTATCAAGAAAGAATTGAGCAAAGGAAACTTCTTGGAAAAAACCAAATGTCTCCTGAAAAATAATTATGACAATACCAAAGGTAGTCAAAACAGAAACTAAAGCACAAGCAAATAAAATCGTTCCCACAATCCTTTCTGATATATCTTCAGATATATCTTTGTCTAGTGATTGTCTGGGTAGTAAATAAGGATCGTCTTGAGAAGTTGAATTTTGCATAAACAGTGAAGTTGTGACTACAAATCAAGTTACAAATGGTCAATAATTATTTGATGCTACAACCCTCCAGATTCCCCCAAATTTATCTGCGGCATCAATCCAAAATCCAAAATCTAAAATCTAAAATTTTTTGACTGGGTATTTGTCTAAAGAAAATTTGTAATTGGTTCACCTGGTTTGGCTTTTTGAAATTTTGTCCCAGTTTCACCAGCAGCAAATTTTTGTTTTACCTTGACGTAAGCTTCATCAGGTAGTGCTACATATCCAGCACCATCTACCCACTTCCAAGAATTTTCTAGATAAAAATCTACAAATTCTTTGACTGCTGGTTTGTTATCTAAAGATATCTTACTGACATATATAAACAGGGGACGAGATAAAGGTGTGTAGGTATTTTTGAGGACATTATCCAACGGAACTGGTTTTTTGCATTCTCCTTTGAGATTTTCGATAGCAACTAAATTGAGCTTTTCCTGGTTTTGAATGTAGTAAGATATCCCTACATAAGCCAATGCTGATTCATCTCCAGAAACACCTTGCACTAGCAGGTTTTGATTATGGCTAGGAGTGTAGTCGGTGCGGCCATTCTTGGCTTTACCAGTAACGGCTTGAGTTAAATAATCAAAAGTTCCCGTATCAGAAGCCGGAGCATAAAGCTTCAGTGGTAGCTTAGGAAATTTAGGATTAACTTGATCCCAAGTCAAGATTTTGCCGTCTGATTTAGCACTCCAAATTGTGTTCATTTCCTTAATAGTTAGACATTTAGCAAAATCGTTTTTACGATTTGCAATTACAGCTACGCCGTCTAAACCTATCGGTAACTCCACAAACTCAATGTTCTTACTTTTACATTTTTTAATTTCTTCATTTCTGATGGTACGAGAAGCACCAACAACATCAATATCGCCATTACAAAATTTACTGAAACCGCCACCAGTACCACTGGAAGCAACACTAACTTTTGCGTCAGATTTCACCTTCTGGTATTCTTCTGCAACTGCTAAAGAAATAGGAAAACCCACGGCTGCACCATCAATACTCACTTGACTTTTCAATTCTTGTCCACCGTTACAAGCAGTGATGCTACTGGCAAGAACCATTAAAGATGTGAAGAAAAAGCTATCTTTAAATCTGCGATGAAAGCTCATAAATTATCAATTGAGATAAAGTGACTATACAAATAATGCTGCTTAAAAAAGTAAAGTTTATGCTTTGCTAGCAGCTTGAACTTTGTCAAAAATTGCCCCATTTTCAAAAAACTTTTTCTGGATAAGCTCCCAACCACCTAAATCTTGAGAGGTAAATAAAGTTTTAATTGGCGGCTGTTTTGACGCTACTTCTTGAGTGACAGTGGGGTTAACAGGACGATACTGTAATTTGGCAAATTCCCGTTGAGCTTCTGTTGAGTAAAGAAAATTGACAAATGCTTGTGCAACTTCTCTTGTACCGTGTTTATCAACGTTTTTATCAACTAGAGCCACAGGATTATCGATGGAAATATTAACTTGAGGCACAACATAAGGCAGTTTCAATCCACCTATTTGCGCCAAAATTACCTCATTTTCGTAGTTAATTAAGACATCTCCCTCACCTTTTTGGAAGAATGAATCACTAGCTTCACGGGCATCTTTCGTCAATACCGGGATGTTCTTATAAACTTTGGTGACATAATCTAATGCTGCGGTTTCGTCACCACCTGTTAAACTCACAGAACTCCAAAAAGCTAAGAATTCCCAGATAGCAATACCAGAAGTTTTTGGGTTAGCTGCAATTATTTTCACGCCATCTTTTGCCAAGTCTGCCCAAGTCTGAATGTTTTTGGGATTACCTTCACGAGTAACGATCGCAGCTACAGATTTACTGACAATACCATTTCTCGGATATCTGGTTTCCCAACCTGACTTAATCAAACCTGCTTGCTGAATTTTGATCACATCTAGGGGAAGTGCCAAATGTACTATATCTGCTTCTTGCGAACCGTCAATGACTGTAGCCGCTTGAGCGCCAGAACCTCCATAAGTCGCCTCAATCGTGACGTTTTGGTTGTGTTCTTTCTTCCAGCTTTCGACAAATTTGGGAATTATCTGGTCATGTGCAGCTTTGGTAACGGAGAAAGAAGCAAGTTTGATATTAACATCATTTTTGCTAGCTGAACTACTTCCAGAACAGGAGGCAACAGCCATACTCAAAAAAGTACCTATTAGAAATAGACTTACAAAGCTTTGCACAGTGTGTCTATTCAACCAACTTCTAATTGTGTGTTGATAGCAGAATTTTATAGTCCGCAAGGCTTTTATGGCATAAGCCTGTATCCCTTCACTTAGGAATTTACTTAATTGTGTTGGTTGTTGCGACTTGCTCATCAGAATTTACCCCTAAATCTACGGTATTTCTAGATGTATACCGTAATTAAAAGAATTATAGGGTATATAGAATAATATTCATCATCTGGATTAATTTTTTTTTACTAGGTGAGCAATTTGTCATCAAAAGTCTGATTTAGCAAGGAATTTCAAGAAACGGGTTTTTTCTGCTGGAAAGGGAGACACTCTGATTGCACACATACATGAAATTTGCCAAAAAGATGTAATAAATAATACAAAATAATAATATAAACTCGAATTTTTTTAGCCAATAAAGCTTTTTTTAAAACAAAGTAGCTGCACTACAACATCTTGAGTATCATATTTTGCGATCGCACTCATTGCAATAACTTCCCTTCCTGTGACACTTGGGAATTGACTCATATCTCAACTGCAACTCGTTGAATACCAACAAAGTCGAGTGAATCCTGCTGTTCTTCCTCAAATTCTAAACAAAGTTCAATTGCTTCTTTAATGCGTTCCACTAACTCATCTAAAGTTTTAGCCTTTCTTCTATTTATCTATTTTTATCTATTGAGTCTATCACCCTTCCTTGGTAAGGATGACGTTGCTGGTCAAGTTCAGCAAATATATCTATCAACTATGGTTAGTCTTGTCAAACTCCAAATAATTTATTCAATTTTGCAAGCCTTTCTTCATCTGTCAAGTCTAGTTTTGCTACGACAGGTTCAGTAGAAATAAGCTCTAGATTAACGATTATTTCTGCTCCATCAGGAATACTGTGAATTTGCTCTAATAATTCAATAGTTTGACCGCGTTTTATTCCCCTAATCTTCATTTTATACTTACTCCTGTAATCACTACTATTCAAATCTCAGACATTTTCTCATCAATTAATGCTAACTGATGTAGCGGCTGGTTGTCAGATATTGACTCTCCTGGTAGAACAAATAATCAGGCGATAAGATTTAAGTACTCACCAACTGAGTCAGACCCTTCAATATACGTAGCACGTGGTACAATTCATTTCCAGGGTTTAGTATCAAAAAAACCTTTGATAAAGCATAACGCGGTGGATTTCCTGTCACTAATTTGACGAAAATAAACTCGCTTACCGTGGCAATTCCATAAGAATTGTTAATTGCGAATTGCGAATTACGAATTACGAATTATTTGCTGCTTCCAGCCAAACTTCCACTTCATCTGCTAGTAACTTCTGCGCTGCATCCATCATTGATGTTGCAATATCTTTGAGGTCTTCGCGGTTGTTCAAGTAAGTTTTTAACGCTTCCATTGGGTCGATGCTGCTACTCGCACTCAATTCAGGAATTCGGGGTCTGGCTAATTGACTGACTAATTCTGCTTGAATGGTGTAGGTGTGAGCGGGACTTAAAGCAGTATGTAGAGAGGAACTGTCAATTAAATCCATCTGTTCAGAGCGGAGTTTGTAAATTAGCCGCACTACAGCATCTTGAATATCATACTTGGCGATCGCTTTCATTAACACCGCTTGCGGATCATCTGCTTTCGAGATATCCACCTCAATGGTTTGGAAAGTCCGAACTGTTAAGGGACAAAATTCCCATTCAGCGCTGCCCCGCTCCAGTTCCAGCATCACATAGCCTTTGTCTTCTTTTTCTTCGCTAAAATCTACCCGTTCAATACTCCCTGGATAAATCACCGGCGGATTGTTGGATTTATTCAGATTTTGATGGCGGTGGACGTGTCCTAACGCTACATAATCAAAACAAGGTCGTGTCAGCAAAGATAGGGGTAGAGTAAAGCCTTTACCAACTGCCAAAAATCGTTCTGCGCCCAAGGTTGCATTGTCAGCCATCAAGTGAGCCAAAAGAATAGTAGGCACATCGGGGTCAAGACGGCGAACTTCCCCTTCTAAAACAACTCGCAGACGTTCCGTTAATAGTTGGTTTACTTCCGCTAAAGATAAACCTTCAGTCTCTTGGCGAGTCATCAGTGTGGAACGAGTCAGCCAAGGCAGAGTAATTACTTGCACTTTGCCATTACGGGTTTCAATACAGTGAGTAGTTAATGTATCACCAACAACAAACCCTGGCACTCCCAAAGTGCGATAAATATTTAAACTCGCCCCTCCCTGTCCTTGGGAATGTTGGTCATGGTTGCCTACCAATAGGACTGTGGGAATATTGGCATCCATAAGACGGCGAAACTGGTTGGCAAAAGCATGTTGTACATAAGGTGGTGGTGTCGCATCCGGGAAAGCATCGCCACCAAATATCACCATATCGACCGCATCTGTCAGCGCTCGGTCAATACATATAGAGAGAGTATTGACAAAATCTTCCAATCGTGTGTTTAATCCAGTTGTCGGATTAATTCGTCCGTGGGAGAAGCCGCTTCCCATGTGGATATCGGAGAGATGGAGGATTTTAATCATATTTGTCCTTTGTTCTTAGTCATTTGTCCTTTGTCTAATACTAATAACAAATGACTATAGCGGTTCTCGTTTGTATGCAATACATTTTGACCTCTCTCCAAACCTCTCTCCTAAAAGGAGAGAGGCTTTGAATTTACTTTACTCCCCAACGCTAGAAGGGAAGGGGCTGGGGGTTCGGTTTGTATTCCATGCAATTGAGAACCGCTATAAATAATACCAATTCAATTAATGATTGCAACACATGCTTGGATAAAGACGCGATGAATCGCGTCTCTACAAATGGTCTATTTGTCGCATTCTTTTTTCAAATTGGTATAAGTCCTTAGTCCTTTGTCTAAATACTAATGACAAATGACCAATGACTAAATATGAATTCCACATTCTGTTTTATCGCTTCCCCGCCAGCGTCCGGCGCGTTCGTCTTCGCCTTCGGCTACTTTGGTGGTGATGGGTTGGTCGCCAATGCTGGGATAACCTTGGTCGTGGAGGGGGTTGTAGACAACTCCGTGTTCAGCCACGTAAAGCCAGCTTTCTTTGCGTGTCCAGGTAGCTATGGGATTTACTTTCAGCCTACCTTTACCGTCGAATTCAAATATGGGCATATTCGCACGGGTTACTGCTTGGTCACGGCGGCGTCCGGTAATCCAAGCGACGCTATTGAGTTCGTCTAGACCCCGTAGCAGTGGTTCAATTTTTGTAATGTGGTGGAATTTGGCAATATCCTTGTCCCAGAGTTTGTCGCCGTATTTGGCTTCAAAGGCTTCGCGGGTGTCTACATCTGGAGTTTTGAAAGTTTGCAAATCCAGGTTGTAGATTTGTATAGCTTTGGCTACTAATTCTAGGCTTTCAGGGAAGTGGTGCAAGGTGTCGAGGAAGATCACAGGAACGGGATGCTTCAGTTCACTGTAAAGAATATGGGTAATTATCATGTCATCCACGTTAAAGGCGCTTGTTTGCACCAGTCCCGTTGGGATATTTTCTATAGACCATGCCAGTATCTCTTTGGGAGTGGCAGTTTCAAATTGCTCATTTAATTTTTCTAGGTCAAAAGCGATCGCTTGGTTTCTAGATTCCGTGGATGCTGTCATGATAATCTTCTATTCAAAATATTTTTACCTTGATTAAGATTTATTTTATCCCATCAAGGCACGTATTCCGCTCGGAGTTCAGGTATTTATTCTGTTCGGAAATTACTACGTTTTGGAACTGGAGAATGGGAAGTCGGCAGACCAGAAGAACAAATCATTAAAAGTAAAAATTGATACTTAAGTCCAAAAATAAGTATTTACTAAGAAATTTTACGGTAATTTAAGTTTTACAATGGTTTTATAGATATATATACTGATTTTGATATGGTTAAGGGACTATTAATAAAAGGGATTTTACTTAAATGAACAATGCAAAATTCAGCAATCCATTAGGACAATCTATAATTATGGGCGCTTTGATGATGTTAACAAGCGTTGGCATCATCACAATCATGAACTTTTTCTAGATCAAAATTTCTAATTTTAGTAATAAGACTTCACATAGTCCCGTTCAAAACTGAGTGGGACTTTTACTTTTTTATGCAGACAAATCCGTGTGTATTAACTTTCTGCTGTGCCTTTCGGCAGAGAATAATTCTGAAACCGTGTTTTTACGTAGCTTTGCAATCAGAGAATTTAGAATAGGGATGCGATCGCTATTCACCTGACTCCTAGTGACCAACTGGCGCTTTCACTCCTGCACCGCCTTTACCCAGAAATAGCAACAGAGGTAATGAGCAAAGGAAGCCTACCCCTACCACCCGAAAGCAATCTGCGTAAGACAAAACCGCAGCTTGGGTATTTACTGTTTGACTTAATAAAGCTAGTGCTTGTTGTTGAGCCGTTGTCGCATCCATACCTTGACCTTGCAGTGCCCCATTAAGTGCATCGAGGCGCATACTGGTTTCTGGATCATAAGGACTAAGTTTTGCTAATAGGATGGCTCGATGAAAAGCTTCTCGTCGGTCAAGCAAAGTGGTGAGTAGAGCAATGCCAATGCTACCACCCAGTTGTCGGGTGAGATTGTAGAAACCAGAGCCGGCAGAAATATCCTGTTTGGGTAGCGGGCCTAAAACTGCCAAACTCAAAGGGAGAAACATCAACACAGTAAAAGCACCACGCCATACCAATGGCCAAAATAAATCATCGATGCCAGTTTGTGGGGTAATTGCTGCTAGTTGAAACATGACTCCAGATGATCCCACAGCACCCATTGCAATTAAAAATCGGGCATCGATTTTGGTGGACAGCTTGCCCAATACAACCATGACGATCGCAGATGCTAAAGCCCCAGGTGCTAACAATAGTCCTGTCTGCGTTGCTGTAAAGTGCAGCACACTCTGAGCAAATATCGGCACAGCAAAGAGTGTGCCATAAAGCCCCATTCCTACCACGGCAGATAACACACTTCCAGCAGCTAAAGAACGGTGACGTAAAACTCTCAAGTCAACGGCAGGATGGTCTATTTTCAACTCGTACCAAATAAATAGTCCCAATCCGATAATACTGGCGATCGCTAATATGGTGATAAAACCGGAGGAAAACCAGTCCTCTTTCTCTCCTTCCTCTAACAAAGTTTGCATACAACCAATAGCAATCACCAAAAACCCAATCCCGAACCAATCGACGGCTTGGCTTTGTGTCTCGCTTTTGTCTTTATCTTTGGGCAAAAATACCAATGACATCGCCACTGCAACGATCCCGAAGGGAATATTAACAAAGAAAATCCACCGCCAGCCCAAACCATCTACCAAAAATCCCCCTAAAGTCGGGCCGATGGCTGGGCCAGCAATTACACCTACCCCAAAAACTGCCTGTGCTAAACCTTGTTCAGCAGGTGGAAAAGTCTCGAACAAAATCGCTTGGGCTTTAGCTAGCAACCCGCCACCACATAAACCTTGAAGAATTCGAGAAAAAACTAGCATCGGGAGATTAAATGCCAACCCGCATAAAACCGAGGCCAGGGTGAAGCCAATCAACGAGAAGATAAAGTAGGTTTTGCGTCCAAAGTAATCTCCCAGCCATGCAGATAAGGGAATTAAGACGACATTTGCGATCGCATATCCAGTTACCACCCAGCCAACCTCACTGACAGTTGCACCCAAACTAGCCTGTATATCTGTCAGGGCAACGTTAACAATACTGGTATCAATTACTTCTAAGATCGCACCAAGGGAAGCCGTAAAAGCGATCGCCCACTTCAATGGCCCGTGGACATAACCAAATTGGTCAAAACTAGAACGTTTAATGTTGGTAGCCATCAATAATATTAATTTGTAATTAAGAAGCCCAGATGAAATCCAACTTTCTTTTCGATAATTAGTATCAGAGCGATCGCAAAGCTAAAATTAGGCATTTCATCTATACGATACGGTAGCGTATCATATAAAAAAGGTCAAGGAAAGCAGCAGCGATCCCAATCCCCATTCCCCATTCCCCATTCCCCATTCCCCAAT
>NZ_KV757563.1 GCF_001712795.1 Nostoc sp. KVJ20 | reverse complement strand
TTAACGCGAAACCGCACGTCCGCCAGGGATTGTAAATCCCTGTCTCATAGCTAAAGTCATCTGAAGATGACTAGTACAGCACGGCGTAAATAAACCACCCCTGACGCTCGAAGACTCGCTAACGGGTTCGCAGTCGCTCATGGGGGAAACCCCCAAGACCGCGCTGTCTCACCATTTTAAATGTCTGAAACCCTTGCAAACAATTAATTACGAATTACGTTAGCGCAGCGTTAGCGACGCAGGAGCGTCATTACGAATTACGGATTCCGCCTTACGGTACTAGATATCCCCAAAAATATTCAGTCTACTTCAGTAGACTTTAGCTATGAGCCAGAGAATTCATTCTCTGGCGGGTTATGAAGCCCGCAGCGAAGCTATTTCTAGCTTAAGTTGACACCAATGAGCAGTGCTAAACCCCTACAAAAAATCTATATGTATCAAGATTTTTGTGAAATGGTATAACCTATGTGACTACGGCTATATATAAAAGTTTTGAGGCAGACTGCTCCCGTGTACTCGAAGACCGTTCCTGGGAACTTGAAGACCGCTCCCGTGTACTCGAAGACCGTTCCTGGGAACTCGAAGACTGCTGCTGGGAACTCGAAGACCGCTCCTGGGAACTCGAAGACCGCTCCTGGGAACTTGAAGACCGCTCCTGGGAACTCGAAGACCGTTCCTGGGAACTCGAAGACCGTTCCTGGGAACTCGAAGACCGTTCCCGTGTACTCGAAGACTGCTCCTGGGAACTTGAAGACCGCTCCCGTGAACCGGATGTTAACACTATCTTAACTGTCTCAAAAATTTGCTTAACTGTCTTAACTGTCCTTGCATCTTTGATGGCGAGTGCTAGATAATGCAAGCACAGTTTTTAAAAAAGCTGTAAATCCTGAGTTAATCAATATATTTATCTAAAAAAGGCAGAAAAATGGATCTTGATAATTTAGCTCAAATTTCCAAACGAGATTTAGAAATCATTCAACTACATCAATTTCAACAACCCATCTACTGTTGCAATGTCACTGCAATTGCTTATGCCTTTACCGCATTGGGATATCTGACAACTGTTGATGAGATTTTCTATGCAACCCAACTACCCATCGCATCGGTTTTAGATGATGGGATGACGTTAGCAGAAACCTACGATACCTGTCGAACTTACCTTGAAAAAAAAGAAATACCTCTATCGATTCGGATAGAGCATTTTGATAAACCGAGTATGACGCTCGAAGCATTCATCCGTGAAGTTGAAGCCGCCGTTTGTGATGAAAATGACGTCCACATTCTTAACTTCAATACCCGTATTGCCCATGAAAATCCAAGTTTAGAAGGTGGTCACTTCTCCTTATTGGCAGACTATGACCCGAAAACTCAAGAAATAACCATTGCAGATACAAATCCTAAACGATATACCCGGTTTTGGAAATGCCCAATTCAACGTATATATGCCGCTTGCGTAGATAAAGATTCCTCATCAAATCGCTCTCGTGGCATGATCGTGCTTCGCAGGCAAGAGAAAGCTAATTTAGCAGCTAACGGAGTGGTTCACCCATCAGAAATCGCCTTGAACGCTCTCCATTCTGAATAATTACTTAGAATCATAGCCAACCATTTTTAAAATAACTTCTGAAAGATAACTAACAAATGTTGATGATCAATATAGCGGTTCTCGAATGGAAGTAATACAGTTTAACCTCTCTCCTAAAAGGCTACGGTGTACACACAAGTTATCAAAGTACCCCACCCTAACCCTCCCCTTGTAAAGGGGAGGGAACTAGATTTCTTTTTCCCCCCAATGCATCGGGGGGATTAAGGGGGGTAATTTAATTTGTGTGTACACCGTAGCCTTGGAAAGGGGAGAGAAAGAGATAGTTAGTAGCGTGTTGTGAAAGTGCGATCGCAGTTTAGACAAATCCAATTGCTGCGCTGCACCCCACAAGCGTGAAATACAATCCAAAGACTTTGGGCTTGGCAAAAATATAACTGTTAAAATTAGCATAATGGTGTCAAAATGCGAATAAAGCACACCCAAAAGGAGAAAAATGCCAGCCATTGTTAAACTACAACTCTCCTTATACCAATTCTTTATGAAGCTGCATAGAATTCGATCCCCCCTAGCCCCCCTTAAAAAGGGGGGAATTCAAAGTCCCCCTTTTTAAGGGGGATTTAGGGGGATCAAGATACGTGCAACTTCACATTAAATTGGTATTAGAAACTTTAGCAGAAGCAATATTTTCCCTTGATTTAACAGAAAAACGTCAACTTCAAGAACTAATTGAGCAACAAATTTTTGAAGCCGAAGAAGCGTTGTACGAAGACGATGCAGATACACTGGCAGAAATTGAAGCTGTTCGCGCTGAGTATAAAGATGGTGAGTCAGTGACTATAAATGAAGAAAACTAATGATGCACTGAGAATCATTAAAAGAATGATGAAAGAAGATCCATAATTACAAGAGATGGTTAGAGAATCATCAATAAATGCTCAGGTATCTCAAATCATCTACGATGCACGTAAAGAAGCGGGACTAACGCAGCAACAACTAGCTGATTTAGTCGGTACTACCCAGTCAGTTATTGCTCGATTGGAAGATGCTGACTATGAGGGACATTCTTTGTCTATATTGGCTCGGATTGCAGCAGCTTTAAATCAAAAAGTAGAAATTAAAATGTCACCTAAAGAAGTTGCTTAAAACCCATCATGGCGATCGCTCATCGAGAGTCTAGACAATTTCTGTGATGATTTTATGAATAATTGCGATCGCTAACTCATCGACACTAGAGAGAGTTTGTAAATGCGATACCTGCTTGATGTTTGAGTAGCTGTAAAAGGCGATGTCTAACGAACTGACAACTGTTAAATCACCGCCACCATCGCCCCACATTTATAATAGCGCGGACAAGTTCTGCCGTTGCTGCTTCGCTATCAAATGCAAAGATAATTGGAAACAATGCCTTGATATCTGACAGCAAATTAGGACGAGTGCGAAGGGATAGCTGATGCAGCGTATCTTCCCATAGCGGAAAAAGTTGAGGAAGTGGCATTTGTGACAAACTGGGAGCTAATGCACTCAGGGCTTGGGCGCGATCCTCCTCATCTTGAATCGTCCGTGCCACCTCCAGGGCTTGTGGCAACACATCGGGTAGTTTGTTGGCTAATACACTCAGGGCTTGGACGCGATACCTCTCATCTTGAATCGCCCGTGCCACCTCCAGGACTTGTGGTAACAACTCGGCGGGCAGTTTGTCGGCTAATGCACTCAGGGCTTGGGTGCGATACCTCTCAGACTGAATCGCCCGTGTCGCCTTTATGGCTTGTGGCAACAACTCGGCAGGCAGTTTGTCGGCTAATGCACTCAGGGCTTGGGCGCGATACTCCTCATCTTGAATCGCCTGTGCCACCTCTAGGGCTTGTGGTAACAACTCGGCGGGCAGTTTGTTGGCTAATCCACTCAGGGCTTGGGCGCGATACTCCTCATATTGAATCGCCCGTGTCACCTCTATGGCTTGTGGCAACAACACATCGGGCATTTTGTTGACTAATGCACTCAGGGCTTGGGCGCGATACTCCTTATATTGAATCGCCCGTGCCGCCTCTAGGGCTTCTGGCAACACATCGGGCATTTTGTTGACTAATGCACTCAGGGCTTGGGCGCGATACTCCTCATGTTGAATCGCCCGTGCCACCTCTAGGGCTTCTGGCAACACATCGGGCATTTTGTTGACTAATGCACTCAGGGCTTGGGCGCGATACTCCTTATATTGAATTGCCCGTGCCGCCTCTAGGGCTTCTGGCAACAACTCCGCAGGCAGTTTGTTGGTTAATGCACTCAGGGCTTGGGCGCGATACTCCTCATGTTTAATCGCCCGTGTCGCCTCTAGGGCTTCTGGCAACAACTCGGCAGGCAGTTTGTCGGCTAATGCACTCAGGGCTTGGGCGCGATACTCCTCATCTTGAATCGCCTGTGCCACCTCTAGGGCTTGTGGCAGCAACTCCGCGGGCAGTTTGTCGGCTAATGCACTCAGGGCTTGGGCGCGATACTCCTCATCTCGAATCGCCCGTGTCGCCTCTAGGGCTTGTGGCAACAACTCCGCAAGCAGTTTGTTGGCTAATGCACTCAGGACTTGGGTGCGATACTCCTCATCTTGAATCGCCCGTGTCGCCTCTAGGGCTTGTGGTAATACATGGGGCAATTTGTTGGCTAATGCACTCAGGGCTTGGGCACGATACTTCTCAGACTGAATCGCCCGTGTCGCCTCTAGGGCTTGTGGCAGCAACTCCGCGGGCAGTTTGTCGGCTAATGCACTCAGGGCTTGGGCGTGATACTCCTCACCTTGAATCGCCCGTGTCACCTCTATGGCTTGTGGCAATAACTCCGCGGGCAGTTTGTTGGCTAATGCACTCAGGGCTTGGGCGCGATACCTCTGATCTTGAATCGCCCGTGCCGCCTCTAAAGCTTGTGGCAACACATGGGGCAGTTTGTTGGCTAATGCACTCAGGGCTTGGGCGCGATACCTCTCAGACTGAATCGCGTGTGCCGCCTCTAGGGCTTGTGGCAATAACTCGGTAGGCAGTTTGTCGGCTAATGCACTCAGAACTTGGCCGCGATCCCTCTCAGACTGAATCGCCCGCGCCGCTTCCAGGGCTTGTGGCAACACATTGGGCAGTTTGTCAGCTAATACACTCAAGGCTTGGGCGCGAAAATACTTATCCTGAATTGCCCGCGCTGCCTCTAAGGCTTGTGGCAACACATTGGGCAGTTTGTCGGCTAATGCACTCAGGATTTGGGCGCAAAAATACTTATCCTGAATTGCCCGTGCTGCCTCTAGGACTTGTGGCAACACATTGGGCAGTTTATCAGCTAATGCACTCAGGGCTTGGGTGCGATACTCCTCATCTTGAATCGCCTGCGCCGCCTCTAGGGCTTGTGGCAACAACTCGGCAGACAGTTTGTTGGCTAATACACTCAGGGCTTGGGCGCAATACCTCTCATCTTGAATCGCCCGTGTTGCCTCTAGGGCTTGTGGCAACACATTGGGCAGTTTGCCGGTTAATGCACTCAGGGCTTGGGCGCGATACAACTCAGACTGAATCGCCCGCGCCGCCTCCAGGGCTTGTGGCAACACATCGGGCAATTTGTCGGCTAATGCACTCAGGGCTTGGGCGCGATACCTCTCAGACTGAATCGCCTGTGCCGCCTCTAGGGCTTGTGGTAACAACTCGGCGGGCAGTTTGTCGGCTAATGCACTCAAGGCTTGGGCGCGATACCACTCAGACTGAATCGCCCTAGAAGCGGCGAGTGCTTCTGACAGTGCTAGTTTTTCTAAATTTGGCGGCAAATAGTTGACTAACTCTGTAAAGGCTTCCGCTTTTTCCTTTGGCTCTGGTTTTTGCAGAGCGTAAGCTAGTCCTTGTTCAGGACTCCACACATTATTTTTGACCAACGCCACCAGCAGTTCTACTGGTAAATTAGCTGCCAAACTATTAAGAGAAGCTGTAATCAAAGCATAGCGACACTGCAAACCCACAACCTGCGGCAAGGTTGCTTCAGTCCAATTCACCTCTACTAATTCCCAAGCACGAGAAATATCTGTGATGTAACCCGCGGTTTCTCCTAATTTCTCTCGCACTTCATACCAGCCATTATTCCCAGTTGCCGACTCTTCCCGCAATAACTGGTGAATCTCCTCTAACTGTCCAGCTTTATCTAAATGCCAAACTAAATGCTGATGAATGTAACCATCATTAGGCAAGGTATGCCATAAATTATTTTGGGTTTTCTGCCGATATTTCTCCAACAAAATAGCGTGAGCATCAGCAAGAGATATACCTAGTCCTAGTAAATCACCCCGATGCTTTGGCTGTGGTGGAGCAGTTAACAAGTTCCGCGCTAAGTCGTGAAATAAATCATGTAGGCGATAGGTAGGCGTACCATCAGCGAGAGGAGCACCAAGTAATAATAGGGCTTTACTTTGTAAATCTTTCAATGAATCAGAGGCATCGCGCTCATCTGCAATATCCCAAAGTGTTGCTGTCATTTTGGGAGTAATATTTACATCTTCAGGTAACACCCCCAACCAAGTAAAGTATTCTTTGTCCTCTTGTGCCAATCGCTTTATGCTCAAGTTCAAAGATGCAGTTAAGCTGAGGCGTTTTAAACTTGCTTCATCAGTAGTATCTTTTGCTCCTGGTCTATCTAATGATTTTAACCGAGCAATTTCTTGTTGAATATCTCGTAACAAGACTGCCCAAGTTCTACCATCTACAACTTGTGCTGCTGCGAGTTCCAATGCTAAGGGGAGATAACCAACGCCTTTAGCTAACTTTTCTGCTGACTGACACTCTACACCTCTAATCTCCCGTCCTAACTTCTTCGTCAGCAATTCCATTGCCTGGGATGCTGTCATTATATCCAGGCTGTAGGTGCTGGCTCCTAATGCGTCAGCAATTGCGCCTTCACGAGTAGTTACTAAAACCTGACACCGCACCCCGCCAACATTAAATACTGACGCATCTTTTGTATTCCACGCATCATCAACCACCAGCAATACCGCTTTGTCATAAAGCAGAGTCCGCAGATGGGTAGAAGTTGCTTCTATGCTGATAGGTTTAAAGTTATAGTCTCCTAGTGCCTGCACCCAACCACTAAGTAAAGAAAGTACATCGGGTTGTTGACCTAATGTTGCCCAAAGAATGCCATCACAAAAACGAGATTGTATTTCTGCATTATGGGCTAAAGCCGCAGCTAAAGTAGATTTGCCCACCGAACCCAAACCGTGAATCGCAGTAATTACTAAAGTGCGACTATCAGACGATGAACCATTTAAAAGACGAGTCTTTAAATCATCGCTGTACTCTGGGCGTTCTACAAAGTATGTGGGTAAAGGTGGCGCTTGAAATAGAGTAAGTTTAATTTCGGGTGTAACAGCAACGCTCTCATCTTTGCTAAGATTAGCTGCTAATTCTTTTGATTTCTTTGGTCTATTCTTTTCCCACGCTTCATCAAACTCTTTCAGGTTCTTCTCTCTATCCCTTGACCATAGCTTTAAAGTAAAGTGCCAGTCATCAGAACCTTGAGTTTGGAGACGGTTATCTTCCAGAATCTTCAAAAAATCTTTCAGCAAATTCAGCGCTTCTCGAATTTGCGCTTTAGTTAACTTACCAGGATATCTATCTTTTTGCGTCAGCAACTCCAACACGACTAACGTAGTCTGCACAGTCAGCTTGGGGTTAATGCTGTCTGCTTCTTTCCAGTCGGACTCAATTTTAAAGTTACTGTCCCCAAATTCCCCATCGACAAAATAAAGCAACGCCTCTAGCAGACGCTTGACTCGCTTTTTAGGTTCAGGGCCATAAGTTTGTCGTGGCATTACATCCAAAAAAATGAGTAAGAAGTTTGGGGCTACCCCAGATTGAAACTACCACCCCAAACTCATGTAATCCAGATTCTAAGGCATTTTCAGCAACATTGGGGTATTTGCTTAGGGATACAACCCCAAAGAGAACCTATATCTATCAACTTTTTGGGGTAGAAACAAATGCAAGGTAAGCGTCAAAATATTCTCGGTAAAATCATTGCTTTGTTGTTGGCAATGCAACTATTCTTGATTGGTTTACAAGCTAAAAGCCAGATTGACCAAGGTAACTCATCCATTGAAGCGTTGATTTGGATGACTCAACAATATATTTCAGTGCTGGTTAAAATCCGCAGCTTGCAGGAGAAAAGGGACGAAAACGATTCTCTAAAAAGCAAGAGTAAAAGATGAACCGATTCCCCCCCCTTAAAAAGCTACGGTGTACACACAAGTCGCATTACCCCCCTTATAAAGGGGGGAAACAAGAAATCTTGTTCCCTCCCCTTTATAAGGCTATCCATTACCCGGATC
>NZ_KV757562.1 GCF_001712795.1 Nostoc sp. KVJ20 | reverse complement strand
TGTGTGTACACCGTAGCCTTATTAAGGGGAGCCAGCGCGGTCTTCTCCCAAGTGGAGCGACTGGCGTGGGCTAGGGGGGATCGAATTATATGCAGCTTCATAAAAAATTGGTATAAGCCTTTATTCGTATCAGTGGCACATTAGGGAACGCGAGTGCGTCTCATAGAGAAACCAAGTGCGGACAATTTGCGGCTCTCAAAAAAATGCTAATTATAACCAGAAATTATTAAGCTTTTCTAACAATCTTATATATAAATATTCTACTTAAAAATAAATTCGGTAATTATCCCCTTGCTATTGATATTTTAGATTACTTAAAAGTAAAAGTTAGTGCATTCAGGAGGGAGAAGGCAGGAGTCAGAAGTAACTTACGTTTAAAAGCGTGGGATTGAAGCAAGACAGGAGGCGAAATGCCTCGCCTAGGCGCTTTGTATCAAGACGCATAGCGCGAGATACAATTCTTCTTTTTAAGCTGGGTAATAACCCAGAACTAAAGTTTTCATTCATAATTCTTTCCTCCTACTCTCTGCCTCCTGACTTCTCTGATCAGCCCTGAAAGTGCTGGAGGGTTAATAAGTGATCAAACAGCAGCGATATGACTGGTTCAAAGCTGTGAAATTTTTCCGTAAACGAGAGTTACTAGTGCTGTTGCTAGGAATTTTCTTTTCAATCTCTGTAGTCCTACTCTGGCAGAGACTTTTAATCCAAACTCCGTGGTTATTAATACAAGTAGTATTTATTGCGGGCTTATTGATTTTTATCGCCTTGATATTATCAATCTATTGTGTCCTGGCAATGAAAGCAAGTAACCAAAAAATAACAGCAATAAATCAGGAATTAACTCACAGGATTTTTGAACAAAAACAGGTAGAAATTGCCCTCCGCACCAGTGAAAATCGTTTGCGGCAGTTGTTGGAAACTGTCAAAGTCATCCCTTGGGAATTAGACTTGAAGACTTGGCGATTTATTTATGTTGGGCCGCAAGCGGTTGAATTACTAAAATATCCGATCGCAGAGTGGTACGAGGAAAATTTTTGGGTTAATCATCTGCATCCACATGATAAGGAAAAGTCTATTCGTTTTTGTCAAGAAGCAACTGCTAAGTGTCAGAATCACGAATTAGAATACCGGATGTTAGCAGCTGACGGGCGAGTTATTTGGTTGCGAGATGTTGTTAGCGTAGTTCGGGAAGCAGGAACTCCTACTATGCTGAGAGGGTTTATGTTTGACATTACTGATTTGAAGTTGGTTGAAGAAACTTTGAGACTGAGGGAGAGGGCACTTGCTGCCACCAGTAATGGAATTATTATTGCCGATGCTAGGCTCTCTTATACTCCGGTTATTTACGTCAACCACGCCTTTGAGCAAATAACAGGCTACAAGGCTACTGATGTGATTGGGCAAAACTGTCGATTTTTGCAACGCACAGATACCCAGCAATCAGCACTTAATGAATTGCGGTCATCTATTCAAGCTGGAACAAGTTGCAAAGTTGTTCTCCGCAACTATCGCAAAGATGGTACTTTATTCTGGAATGAATTGAGTATTTCTCCTATCCATGACGAAAATGGGAAGTTAAGCCACTTCATTGGCATTCAGACAGATATTAGCTTACGCAAGCAAGCTGAAGCTAGCCTGCGTCGGCAAGCCCTCACCTTTGAAAACATGCATGATGGCGTCATTATCACAGATTTAACCGGAAATATTGTTGACTGGAATGCTGCTGCTGAAAGTATGTTTGGCTATACTAAAGCCGAGGTTTTGGCTAAACATCCTAGTTTTTTGCATCAGCCGGAAGTCGCTGCAACCTTAAGCACCAAAATCTTGGAAAAAGTCAACCAGCAAGGACGCTGGTCAGGGGAAATACACTTTATTCGCAAAGATGGTAGTGAGGGAATTTGCGAAACAACCGTAATCTCTTTACAGGATGAACAGGGAGAAACTGTTGCCACTGTTGGCATCAATCACGATATCACCGAAAACAAACGAGCTAAAGAGGCACTGCAACGGCAATTGCATCGCACCTTATTACTTGAACAAATTACTCAAGAAATTCGTCAAAGTCTTGATGCCAGCAAAATCTTTGAGACGGCTGCTACCCAAATTGGACAAGCATTTGGGGCTGAACGGTGTTTGATTCACTCTTACATTAGCGACCCTACACCCAGAATTCCTTTAGTAGCAGAGTATAATATACTTCCTGGTTACTGCTCCATGTTGAAATTGGAAATTCCCATGACCAACAATCCTCATGCAGAGCAGATGATGGCACAAGAAATAGCGATCGCTTCTCCAAATGTGTATGTTGATCCTTTACTCCAGGCGGCTGAACCGATCTGCCGAGAAATTGGGTTGAAGTCTATGCTATCAATCCGCACTTCCTACCAAGGAAAACCCAATGGTGCGATCGGCTTACACCAATGCAGCTATTTTCGCCAGTGGACACAAGAGGAAATCGAATTACTAGAAGCAGTGGCGGCTCAACTGGGTATTGCTCTAGCACAAGCTCACTTACTGGAACAAGAAACACGCCGACGTGAAGAACTTACCTTGAAAAACTTTGCCTTGGAACGGGCAAAACGTCAAGCAGAAGCCGCGAATCGGGCAAAAAGTGAGTTTTTGGCGATGATGAGCCACGAAATTCGGACTCCAATGAATGCTGTTATTGCCATGACAGGTCTATTGCTGGATACTGAACTCACGCCTCAACAGCAAGATTTTGTAGAAACAGTTCGCAGTAGTGGAGATGCCTTACTCACCATCATCAACGACATTCTAGATTTCTCAAAAATTGAATCTGGCAAACTGGAATTAGAGGAACAGCCTTTTGATTTGAGAGCTTGTGTCGAGCAGGCTATTTCGCTATTAGCCCCGAAAGCTGTTCAAAAGGATATCGAGTTAGCTTACCTAATTCAGCCGCAAGTTCCGACTCAAATCATCGGCGATATGACACGTCTGCGCCAAGTCTTGATGAATCTTCTCAACAATGCCATTAAGTTCACTGAAAACGGAGAAGTGGTACTCTTTGTTGAATTAGGGACTGGGGATCGGGGATTGGGGACTGGGGATCGGGGATTGGGGATTAGGGGTAATGAGGAGGAAACTTCTTCCCAGTCCCCAGTCCCCAGTAACCAGTCCCCAGTCCAAATTCAATTTGCCATCAAAGATACAGGTATTGGCATCGCACCAGAGAAGATAGAGCGGTTATTTCAACCCTTCGCTCAGGCTGATGTCTCCATGACTCGACGATATGGCGGCACAGGGCTAGGATTGGTCATCAGCAAGCGGCTCAGTAAGATGATGGGTGGCACTCTTTGGGTAGAAAGCCAGGGGTTTGTCGGTGGCAATCCTAGCCCTAGATGGGAAAATGGACAATTATCAAAAAAGCTGCTTTCTTCAACATCTCCTGATTCTTCCCCAGGTTCAACCTTTTACTTCACCATTACTACCAAAGTAGCTGCTCAGTCAGAACAAGCTGAATTAAGCACTTCGCCAGTACAGCTTGCATCCAAGCGACTGTTGATTGTGGATGACAATTTCACCAATCGCCAAATTCTTAGATTGCAAGCTGAGTCTTGGAAAATGGAAACTTATACTGCCAAATCTGGTAAAGAAGCTTTAGCTGAACTTGCCAAGGGAACGCAGTTTGATATTGCCATTTTAGATATGCAGATGCCGGAAATGGATGGGATTACCCTAGCTCGTCAAATCCGCAAGCAATCTGGTTGTCAAAATCTACCTTTGGTGATTCTGACTTCTTTGGGTAGAGTAGAAACTTTTTCTGACTTTAATGATGTCCAGTTTGCTGCCTCTTTGAGCAAACCCATCAAACAGTCGCAACTATACGATGTAATTACCCGTATTTTGGGTAATCAGCCGATCCAAGCCAGTATTTCTCATTCTCCCTTGGTTGACCGGCATTTAGCCCATCGATTGCCACTGCGGATTCTTTTGGCAGAGGATACGGTTGTCAATCAGAAAGTTGCTCTACTGATGCTACAGAAAATGGGTTATCGAGCAGATGTCGTCACCAATGGACTAGAAGTGCTCAAGGCTTTGCAAAAACAGTCCTATGACTTAGTGTTGATGGATGTCCACATGCCTGAAATGGATGGGTTAGAAGCAACTCGGAGAATTTGTCAAGAATGGGAAGTAGGTTTTCGTCCTCATATCATCGCCATTACTGCCAATGCAATGCGGGGCGATCGCGAAGTATGTCTTGCTGCTGGTATGGATGACTACCTGAGTAAACCTATTCAGCTGCAAGAATTGGGTCAGGCACTCAGCAAATGTCCACCTCAAAGAAGTTCTGAATTCACTTCCACAGAAACACAAGGGAAAGTGATGTCTTTAGAATTGCAACTTTCACCAAATGTTCTACAGGAAGGGGAAAACCAGACATTAAAAAGTGCCAAAATTGATGCCAAAGTTCTCCAATCGTTGCGGAATATGGTCAGAGGAGATCGTGTGGCATTTGTTGAACTAATTGAGTGTTATCTTACAGAAACACCGAGACTGGTGCAAGATATTAGCACAGCTATCACAACTCAGGATACCAAGACTATATGGAAAACAGCCCACAAACTAAAGTCCAGCAGTGCTTCTGTTGGAGCGATGGACTTAGCGCAGCTTTGCAAGGTGTTAGAAGTACAGGGACGCAGCAGTAACTTAGAAAACAGCCGAGAATTGCTCTCACAACTATACCAGGAATATGAACAAGTTAAAACTGCCTTACAAAAAGAACTTGCGAAGGAAGTACCATGAAAGCCAATGCTCCAGAAAGTCAATCTTTAGTTCTAATTGTTGATGATGAACCTTTTATTCGCTTGATATTGCGGCATTTCTTAGAGCGGGAAGGGTATAAAATAGCAGAAGCTCAAAATGGCATAGAGGCTTTAACCGCTTTTAAGCAACTGCACCCTGATATAGTACTCCTTGATGCCATAATGCCGGATATGGATGGGTTCGAGTGTTGTACTCAATTGGAGCTTCTTGATCGTAGCAAGCACACTCCGGTTTTAATGATTACAGGACTTGAAGATCAAGAGTCAGTTGACCGTGCATTTGAAGTGGGGGCAATGGATTATGTTACCAAACCGATTCACTGGCCAGTTTTGCGACAACGGGTAAAACGTTTGATTCAGCAATCTCAGTTACAGCAAAAACTGGAAGCCGTTAATCTGGAATTGCAGCGATTAGTTACTATCGATGGATTAACTCAAGTAGCTAACCGCCGACGCTTTGAAGAGTATTTTAACCAAGAGTGGCAGCGGATGAAACGGGAGCAACTGCCGCTCTCTTTGATTCTTTGCGATGTTGATTTCTTCAAATCATATAATGATACATACGGGCATCGGGTAGGCGATCGCTGTCTTCAGAAAATTGCTCAAGCCATCAAAGATATTATTAAACGTCCTGGAGACCTCCTTGCGCGTTATGGTGGGGAAGAATTTGCTGTGATCTTACCTAACACAGATACGGAGGGGGCGACTTATGTTGCTGATAAAATTTGTCATACTGTCCGAACACTAGCAATTCCTCATCAAAATTCCCAAGCTAGTCCTCATGTAACTATTAGTGTCGGGTTTACAACAGAAATTCCTCAGTCCGATTCTGACTTGGAAGAAATGATTGCAGTAGCGGATCGGGCGTTGTATCAAGCAAAGGCCGCAGGACGCGATCGCTTTGTGCAAGATATTTTAATACCCACAAGTCAAAATTCCCGCTAATGCGCCAAAATTCACACATTTTCAGTTTATTTTCAACGTAACGGTTTGTATTATCGTCTGCTCATTTCTATGTCTTGAAAATGCAAACCCACTTTTAAATCATTCATCCAAGACGGATCAATTAGACGATCGTGTTGCAGCCGACCTACAACAATATCAGGATTAATATTGATGCGTTCTGCAAAATAAATCACATCATTTTTAGATTTAAGCTTCGCTAATTCCCCCTCATACTCAGGTGGGATCAAAAATTCCCGCGACCATTTATCTGCTTCGCTCTCCTGCTCCGATTTCAAACTTTCCCCACTATTCCATTCATCAAGAAAAATATTTTCCTTATCATGTAGCAAAATATGTGCTGCTTCATGGAAAAAATTAAACCAGAAGCGGTCATTGGTTTTACCGTAAAGCGAAAGTTGAATCAGCGCCTTATGCAGGTTTAACCACCGGGCAACACCACTAACGTGCGCTTTCTTGATTGATGGTACTAAAACAAACACAACCCCTGCTTCCCAGCACAGCTTTTGCATCTGTGGTTCAAACTCCTCTGGCGGTAACATCGTCAAAGTGCGAATTTCCCGCACAGCCTTTTCAAATTTTGGTTTATTGTATTTGGGACAATCTAGTTGTTCTGCTCTAATTTCCCCCAACCTTAACCAAGTGGAAATAGCCCCAACATCACTTTGCTCTTTGCGTGTCCGACGAAAAGCAACTTCCATACCTGCATAATAATTCTGCCAATCTTCCGGCGAGGCAACACCGAAAAATTGCAGTAACTTTTTTACCAAACTAGGCTTATTCTTATCAATTAAACGGCACTTAGGAATTACACCTTGGTTCATCAAGTCTTTGACTGGTAACTGATCTAACCAAGATGTCCACTCCTTTAAACGGTTTTCTTCTTCTTTCTTTGCCAAAGCGGCGCGATATTGAGCTTCATATCTGAGCCAGAATGCTGCTGTACTACCCATAACCCGTTCTAGCTTCAGGGCTGTTTCTTCATTGATTGGTGCTTTGCCATTGATCAGTAGGCTGATATGTTTTGTGGTGTAGCCTAAACGCTCTGCTAATTGTGCTTGTGTCCAATCACGCTCTTCTAATAAATCAGCGATGGCATCACCGGGAGAAGATACCCAATCTGGAGTAAAGGGACGGGTTGTCTTAGTCATGGTAATCTCCAATGAAAACAATACAAACAGCAGTGACTTTTGACCAATCAATGCTTCCATCCTCGGTAAGAGGGATGGGGTCGTTGTCTGGCTTAAATACAAGTCGTTTACCACCTTCTAGGTTTACTGCAAATTCACCTGCCCGATCTCCTTTTAAGGGATGGGGATGACCTATAACTAATTCCGTGACACAACTAGCAGCACCAAGAATAGCCAACTGGGTTGTCAATTTCTTGGCACAGTTTGCACCCAATTTTCTTTGTGCTAAGTTTTGTTGTTCGCATAGGTTTTGCAGTTTGCGGTCAGCGAAGGTGATTTCCATGCGTTGCTATACTAATATAAGTTTACCATTTTGGTAAACAAATTTGTTATTCTCTTAGAGAATCTAGCATATCAACTAATCAGCAACGCCTAAAAATCTACCCCCCGTTTCAGTTCTACACCTTGATTAGCATAGTGTTTGTGGCAATAAACCTCTGAGTGGACGCTAGCCAAGTCGAAGTATGCGGGTGGATTTTGGCAGCGACCAGTGATAATGATTTCGGTATCGCGGGGTTTGCGGAGTAAAGCTTGAACAATGGGTTCTACGGGGAGTAATTCTAAATCAACGGTGGGATTGAGTTCATCGAGAATAATAGTTTTATACAACCCAGAGGCGATCGCAACTTTGGCAATTTCCCAACCTCGTTCGGCTTCTACATAGTCTAATTCTTGCCGGGAATTTCGCCAGACGATGGCATCTCCACCGCAGCGCTGATGATCTACCACTTCTGGATATGACTGCTGTAAGGCGGCGATCGCAGCGTCTTCTGTGTAGCCACTACCACCTTTAAGCCACTGCATAATTAACACACGGGTAGACCCAGGATGATTAATTCCCCTACCAATAGCTTGTAAGGCTTTACCCAAAGCACTAGTAGATTTGCCCTTACCAGCACCAGTATAAATTTCAATCCCTTCCAGGAAGAGGGCTTTAGCTGTTGGGTGGTGATGAGGTTTCATTTCTGAGTGCAAATCTGCAATATCCAGTAACTTTTGCGGTGCAGCGCGTCCGGTGGCGATGATTTCCAACTCTTGGGGTTTGGATTTTAATGTTTTTACCACTTCATCCACAGGTAGCAAACCTAAATCCAGAACGGGGTTAATTTCATCCAAAACGACAACTGAATATAAACCACTAGCGATCGCACCTTTGGCGACATCCCAACCCCGCATCGCTTCATCTCGGTCAAATGTGGTAATTTCTTCTGGGCCAAAAAATTCGGCTCTCCCAGTGCGAACCTGGTCAATTAAATGGGGAAACCCGCGCTGCAAAGCTGCGATCGCCCCATCTTCGTCATAATCACGTTCTGGCCCTTTTAAAAACCGCAGTAGTAAAACGCGGTTAGAATTGCTAGGCGTATTTATCCCCAAGCCAATGGAGCGCAAAACCACCCCTAAAGCCGCTTGGGACTTACCTTTACCCAAGCCATCATAGACGTGAATTTGTCCAATGAGCCGTTCCTGACGCACTTGCGCCGTGCGAATACCGATACCGTTCCTTGTCATCTCTCGAAAAGCTATAACTATGGCAGTCTTTAATCTTACCTAACCTCTTGTACTCTCATCTTAGAAACTGCCCCTCTAGCGCATTCGTACATAATCAGCTTGATGTATTAAAAATATCAATAAATGACTACTGACACACCAGCATAGTAAAGGACAAGAACAATGCGATAATTTCCCCCATCACCCTCACTATCCCAGTTATACTCTCAACAGTTAACCCTTACCTTTGACCATTTATGCCTGAAAATTGGATGCTTCCCAGGATTTTTCCCATTGGTGGAATTCTGTTTGACTTTTTATTTGTACTGATTGCCATCCCCATCGAAGCGTATGTTTTGCACTTTCGACTAAAATTTGACAAAAAGTCCAGTACTTTTTATGCGATTTCTATCAATCTGTTTTCTAGTGTAATTGGTTGGTTCATATTTTTTGTATCAGAACCAATGTTGCCAATTAATTTGAAATCAGAATTAATTAATTATATGTTTTTTAATAATTTTAAATCGCCCAATACACAACCTTTAATTATCTTAACAGCCTGTATAATTTTCTTTACTACTTTTCTGATGAAATTTTTTATTCTAAAGGTTTTGCTACTATCATTATTAAATGACCCACTAGCTAAAAAAGAAGAGGAGCCAAAAACATCTCAGCGGCAGCGATGGCGTCGGTTTAGCAGCCTTAAATTACAAAATACTAATTTAGTTACTACTATATTGATAGCCAATTCTTTGAGCTATACTGCGATAACCATTATTTTATTATTTCGCTCAAAATAGCAAGAGTTTGCTTGTTTAATTCAGAGGAAGATTAGTGATTTATTAATCAGGTGTGGGGAGAAAATGAATACGCTACTTAAAGATGTATTTGGGATTTTTAAATTTGCCGAAGGGCTTTATGCGGGAATCAGAAAAGTATTAGTTCCCCCCAAAGCTTATTCTTGGCAGACATTTATTTATATGAGTGTTTTTTCTTGGGTACTTTCATATTTTGCCACAGGTTATATCAAAGATATAATTGCCTTTTTTGGTTGGTTATTTTTAATTGCCGGCACAGCTTGGTATACAACTGAAGATCCTTTGAGAGTTCCTGGTACTTTTATGCCAGTCGGGGCGGTAATCACTGGATTCTTAGTGAGTGTTTTTGCTTTTGGAAGTCAAGAGGATGTAATTACACCCAGAACAATCATTTTTTGGCCGACAATTTCAGCGCTAATTACGGCAATACCAGAATTTATTGAAGGAACTGACACCGACGCTAAAGCTCGCATTCCTAAGCCAGAAGACCGCCAAAAAATCATAGTTTTGGTTGCTAGTAGTATGCTACTAAGTTGCTGGATTCAGTTTTATTTTGTAATGGATAATTGGTTACAACAATATCCCAGTTTGCAAGCAGATACTTTTCAACGTAGTACCTTTGTTGTCAGAACAGAAGAACAAGTAAAAATTCCCAAAAATGGCGTTGTAATTCTAGAGGAACTTCAACCAATAGTAGTAGAACAGATAGCTGAAACACCTTGGTCGGAAGTAGAGAAATGGTTGCTAGAAGCGAGACAGCGGGTAGGAGCTTTGGGTAGGGGAGTAATTCAAAAAAACCTAGCTAAATATGAAGAGAAGGAACTATGGCGCGTTGAACCGCGTGTAGCTAATACTAAATCTGGATATATATTAGATTTACTAAGTATTTGGATAGGACCAAGTTCTAACCCACGGGGATATTACTTGAAAAAATCTTGTCGCATTGAACCAGTTGCAGTAGGCAATAATTCAGAGAATAAGATTACAGTTGCAGAAATTGAATGCGATCGCGCCAGTAAACTTATTGCTGGAACACCGCCTCCGCAGCAGTGAAGAAAGGGGCAGAGGGGCAGAGGAGCAGGGGAGTAGGGGGAAGAATAATAAAATTACTTTTTTACCCTCTGTCTCTTCCCAATGACAAATGACAAATTACCAATGACAAATGACAAATGACAAATGACAAATGACAAATGACTAACAACAGAATTTTTGTATTGGCAAAGAATGTATTTCAGGAAGTGGTACGCGATCGCATTTTATATATTATTGGTTTTTATGCCCTAATACTCGCCACTGCTTTCCGCGTCGTTCCTGAATTTGCAGCTACAGCTGAAGACAAAACGTTTTTAGACTTTGGGATGGCGGCGATGAATGCCATCGGGTTAATTATCACGATATTTATTGGTACAGGACTAGTTAACAAAGAAATCGAAAAACGCACTATCTTGGTGTTAATTGCTAAACCTGTCAGTCGCAGCGAAATTATCGTCGGCAAATACTTGGGTTTATCCGCAGTCCTAGCTGTACTTGTCGCCATGATGACAGCAATTTATCTGGTATTTCTGCAATTTGGTAATATTCCTCATCCTACGGCGAGTATTCTAATTGCAGCCATTTTCTTATTTTTGCAGTTGTCATTAATCACCGCTGTGGCAATTACCTTCGGTGTTTTTACTGCTTCTCTGCTAGCAACTGTTTTAACCTTTGCAGTGTATTTAATCGGAAATATTACTCAAGATTTAGTACAACTTGGTCGTCTTAGCCGTAATCCTGGTATGGAACGTCTAACTCAAGGTTTGTTTCTCATCTTGCCAGATTTATCTCGATTAGATTTAAAAAATGATGCCGTTTATGGTCTGCAAGCACTACCTGACACCACTGCACTGATTACAAATGCTGGCTATGGCTTACTATATAGTGCCATGTTATTAGCGATCGCTATTCTGATCTTTTCAAAACGCGAATTTTAGCCCAATACGCTTGGGTTAAGGTTACTGATGTAGATAATTTGTCTTTGAAGACGCGATGAATCGCCATCTCTACAAGTGTTTTGGGCTTATCTGAACTGTATTGCCTTAAAAAGGGGGGAACCGGAGTCAAAGTCCCCCTTTTTAAGGCTACGGTGTACACACAAGTCAAAAGAAGATCAATTTCTCGTTGTTCTCTCGTTTATCTCGTTCCTATGCTCTGCATAGGAATGCCTGATTAGAGGCTCTGCCTCTAGTCAGATATTGAGTCAGAGACTCAATGAATGCATTCCCAGTCGGAGACTGGGAACGAGGAAATGCTTATCAAGCTAGGTTTTTAGGACTTGTGTGTACACCGTAGCTTTTTAAGGGGAGCAAGTGGCGTGGATTTAGGGGGGATCTAAAACTTTAGATACCGACAAGAAGACTTTTCAAACATCCTCTTATAGCAAACAGAAAGTTCTTCCCTCCTAACAAATGACCAATGACAAATGACTAATAAATAACTATTTGAGGTTGCTCAATTGTGCCATCAGGCATAATTGTATCTCCGAACTTCGCATAAGTCAGATTTGTCTTCCAAAGATTTGCCTTACTCAAGTTTGCATTAGTTAAATTTGCCCATGTCAAATCTGCGCCAGTTAAGTTGGCCTGAGTCAAATTAGTTTCTAGTAATTTTGCTCCACACAGTTTTGCTCCTGTAAGATTTGCAAAACTTAAGTTAGCTTCAATCAGTGATGCTTCAATTAATTTGGCTTCACTTAAGTCTGCTTCTCTCAAATCCACATCACACAGAGAAGCACCCCAAAGATTACTACCTATAAATTTCACCCGCCATAAGAAAGTTCCGCACAAATTTGCTTGTGTTAAATCAGCATTAGTCAAATTGGCTTCACACAAAGATGCTTCATACAAATTAGCTTCACGTAAACTAGCTTGCATCAAATTTGCGCCACTTAAATTAGCACGAGTGAGAACACAGCCAGATAAATTTGCACCACGCAAATCCGCTCCAATAAAATTAATACCACTTAAATCAATTCCTTTCAGATCGATTCCACTCAAGTCACATCTACTGAAATCCCGGCGCTGAAAATATTTATTTGTGATTTGACTTAATATAAATTCCTGCTGTTGGGCATAATTTTTCATGGTATTCACCTCTGGGTGTAATTTATCTCAAAGGTCGAGTGTGATAGTTACCGTATATTGAGAGTACACCCGAAATGGATATCCGCTCAGTAAATAATCAAGAATAAATTGATAAAAAACCGCCAATCGCTTGAAAATACGCGTTTTTGGTGGTTTTTAAAACAAAAAATGCTGACATAAGTCATGAAATATTCATACAACAATGGTCATTTGTCATTTGTCATTTGTCATTAGTACTAATGATTTCGATTTACCTACGGGTTTTCATAAACAAAGTCTGGGGGTTAATTCCCCTAACTCTACAGTCAGCAGGTTTTGTGTTGGGGTTAAATCCCCATTAATTTGAACTTGACAGACTACTATTGCGCTTTTTGATTTACTTGTAACCAAATTTCTAAACTAGCAAGCAACCACAACTTCACACCATAACGACTCCAAGTATCTCCTTGATAGTTTAACCAATTGCTAATTGGTAACTGGTTTAAATAAGGAGTGATAGCTGCATTCCGATTGAGCAATAAATCTCTGGCTTCTTGTTGCCAATATTTGCGAAATCCTAACTGCACTGGCACCATCATTCCACTTTTGGGACGATGAATAATTGTGTCTGGTAAAATATCTATGATCGCTTGTTTTAAAACCGCTTTCTCTTCCACTCCAGACAGCTTATACTCTGGAGGGATTTCCATGCTTAAGTCTACTACTCGTTGGTCAAATAAGGGAGAACGGCCTTGCAAAAGGGCTGCTTGAGTTAAGTTACTCACTTTTGTCAGAATTTGGTCAGCGCCTTTAAATTTGATGTTCATCGCCATCAAACGATTGAGATAACTAGCTTGGGAATATAAATCTTCTTCAAAAACCCAAGGTGCGGTTTGTACTGCTTGCCAAACTTCTGGTTTTAAAAGTTGCGGTAAATCAACAGCGCACTTTTGAAAGGAAATTAAATAAGCTTGTAATACATCCTGATTGGTAACAGAGCCATATAAACTATTAATTAACATTGGCTGATTTTTTGGCCCACCAAAACAGGGGTCGCCACCTTCACCATTTAAAACTACTTCTACGCTTTCTCTCGCCAATCGTCCCAGCAAAAGGTTGGGAACAGTCAGTGGGTCGCCAATGGGGTCATCTAAATAGGCCATTGTTTCCGGTAGACGTTCCCACATATCCTTAAAAGTAATTTCCAAAATGTGGTGCTGCGTCTGACAATGGGATGCAACGAGACTGGAAAATTCTAATTCATTGGGACATTCCGAACCAAAATGAATTGAGAAGGTGTGGACTGGTGCTTTGTGGAATTTTGCTACCAAAGCAGTGATACCACTAGAGTCCAAACCACCAGAAAGAAAAACGCCGACGGGTTCATTTGCTGGTGGTAAATATTCTTGAACAACTTGGTTTAGCAATTCTCGCAAGCGATCGCCATGCCATACTAAGGGTTGATCTATTGCTGTAATCTGTTCTTGAAGCTGCCAATAAGCTTGAACTTTGTAGTCGGGAAGTTCTAAAACGGTTCCAGGTCGCAATTCCCGCACCTGTTCCCAAAGGGTTCGTTCTCCTGGAATAAATGCACAACAAAGATAATCTCGTAACGCCACCAAATCTAAATCAGATGACCGATGGGGTGATAAAGTTCTTAGTTGAGGCGCAATCCAACGAACTGAACCAGTGGTAGTGTAGTAGAGGGTACGAACACCGATGCGATCGCGAACCAACCTCAAAACCTGTTTTTCTCTATCCCAAATCACTAGGGCAAACATCCCCACAAGTAGCCGAAGACTTTCATTACCCCATCGTTCCCAAAGATTGGCCACCAGTTGCAGAGAACTTCCTTGAAAGCTATCCGGTTCAATTCCCAACTTTTGTAGCAACTGCACTTGGTTAGTGAACCAAACATCACCAACAACAACAAATCGTCCTCCAGAACTGATTGCTAATTTTTCCGTCAGAAATCCAGAATCCTTGCGTGGTAAAATTACAAAAATTTTTTCATCTCGCCAAGCTATATTTTCATAATTTTCATCAACTGTCCCCCACCCTACGCGCCAGGTTGGGTCAGTCTTGATGGATTCTATTTTAGGAGATTTACGGTGTTTAAACGCATCAAATAGCATGGGAAATTTTCAACGCATAATCAGTAATTTTAAGGTATTGCACAAACCTCTTTACTGAAAATAGCTGTAATTCCAGTATGAATCACTCTCATACTTTTTTCAACTTTTCCAACATGGAAGCAGATTCTATCCCTAAAACGATCGCACAAGCAAGTCAGCAAATGCGCTTAGGCTTTCGGCATTGTATTAGTCCAGGTGTGGTTTCAATCCCTAATAGGGATTTTAAGTAATTGCAATCTTTTGTCTGATTCGTTGGCGGTCGGTAAACTTATAGGTTTCAATCCCTAATAGGGATTTTAAGTAATTGCAATCAAAGCAGGAGAAGAAGCAGGAGCAGAACTAGGAGGTTTCAATCCCTAATAGGGATTTTAAGTAATTGCAATGCAATCTGAAAAAAGTGGGCCCAAATCGGCTGGAGTGTGTTTCAATCCCTAATAGGGATTTTAAGTAATTGCAATTTTTGTTGTATAAGTCGCCGGGTATGAATATGTCTGTTTCAATCCCTAATAGGGATTTTAAGTAATTGCAATTTGCCACCCTTTTTGGATGAGTCGGAAGAATCGGATCTACCTGTTTCAATCCCTAATAGGGATTTTAAGTAATTGCAATATCTTTTGTTATCGGTATCTCTGCAAGAGGCATCGTTTCAATCCCTAATAACTCAAGTTGCTAGTTACATACCAAGAAAGATGACATAGGGGTATAAAAACAATAAAATCCCTCCAGACAGAAAATTAGGAGGGAAATATGTTAAATGAAATAGTTACTATCTATTCTGTCATAGATGACCTATTGAAGGCGATTGGACATGATGAGGATATTCGTCGTGAAATGAGTGATGCAGAAATTATCACCACGGCAATGATAGCGGCAATGTTTTTTGGTGGGAATC
>NZ_KV757561.1 GCF_001712795.1 Nostoc sp. KVJ20 | reverse complement strand
GTCGTAGACAAGACTCGCTATCAGTCGGGGATTCATACCCGCGACTGATAGCGCAGCGTTAGCTCATCCTGGAGCGTCTTGAAAACCACAAAATCGTAGATTTTGTGGGGGTCTTAAACCCGGTTATTCATCTGCCAGTCATACAGAAAACATTGCTGAATTCTGACTCTTGACTCCTGAATTTTGTTCGATAAAAAATAAACTTAACAAAATTTAACTACTTAATAAATAAGTATACTATTGAGTAGATATCGGATTGTAAATATGTCAAAAGTAACACTACAAAATCCCCCAATAGGGCATTGCAAAAAAGCGAAGAATTTTGTTTGTTATTAAATTGATGGCGTTGATGGCGTAGTTTTATTGATTGTGTTGAGTAAGTGAACATCTAAAAATACAGGGTAGATCATGCATATTCCTGATGGATTTGTTTCTGTTCCAGTAGCAGGGGCTACTAGTTTAGCTAGTGTAGCAGCACTTTTTATTGCCTTTGGGCGATCGCAAGAAGCTTTTGGTATTCGTCGTGCGCCGATATTGGGACTAACCACCGCCTTCATTTTTGCCGCCCAGATGGTCAATTTTCCGGTAGCAGGAGGTACTAGTGGTCACTTGTTGGGGGGAACCTTAGCTGCGATCGTTTTGGGCAGTCCTTGGGCAGGGACGTTGTGTATCGCCACAGTGTTAATTATTCAAGCTGTGTTATTTGCTGATGGTGGTATTACTGCCTTGGGCGCAAATATTTTGAACATGGGAGTGATTGGTGTTTGGGTAGGCTGGGTTTTAACCGAAACCTTGCAACGGTTGTTTGGGGGATCTAAAGGGCGCTTACCTTTAGCTGCTGGGATAGCCGCTGGTGTGAGTGTGGTGGTAGCAGCAGTAGCAGCAGCCATTGAGTTAGCCCTTTCTGGAACTGCATCTGTAGCTATAGTTTTACCAGCCATGACAGGTGTGCATATTTTGATCGGCATTGGCGAAGGGCTGATAACCGGGGGTGTGCTGACTTATCTGGCCACCGCTCGACCAGATTTATTACCGGGGGAACAGCAGGAGTTTCGCGGTTGGTCAGTGCCTATTGTCACCATTTTCTTAATTGCCGGAGTCCTCTCACTCTTTGCCTCAGCGTGGCCCGATGGTTTAGAGAAAGTTGCCGAAAATACGGGCTTCATCGACTTAGCCGAGAAAGTACGGATAATTGTGCCAACCCCCTTAGCTGACTATGGGATTGAGGGTTTAGGGCCAATTGGCACTAGTATCGCTGGACTTGTGGGATCTGCGGTTTGCTTTGCTGTTGCCTTTGCAATTGCCAAGGTAGTAAAACCAAAGAATGCTTAAACTTTCCTTACCGCTACGCTTGCAACTATCTTTAGTGATTGTGGTAGGGGCAGCTTTATTAAAGCATTCTGCCTGGTATGGACTAAGTGTATATGGCGCGATCGCAATTTTATGGGCTTGCTTCTTGCGCGTCCCAATTCGCCAGTTGGGAGGATTACTCGGCACAGAATTGATTTTTTTGTCATTGCTGGCATTGCCCCAGGGATGGGAACGAGCCACTTTTTTGCTGGTTCGTTCGCTGGTTTGTCTGGTTACCATGAATAGTTTTTTGCTAACCTTACCACCCCACAGTTTTGGCATTGCCCTCAAAAGTTTACCAGTACCAGCACCTTTAAAGGAAAACTTGTTGTTAGCTGGGCAATACATGGAAATTTTGCTCTCAGAAGTAAACCGGATGCGGCGTAGCGCCCAATTACGCGGTTTGACTGGAACTGCTGGATGGCTGCGCTATGCGAGTGTCGCCATGATTGGAGCCTTGTATCTCCGTAGTCTAGATAGAGCAGAGCGAGTCTACGCGGCAATGGTAGCTCGTGGTTACAACGGACAATTGCCCATAGATTCTACCCTCAGACCAAAAGAACGTTTTGCCTTATTAGTAGCTTGGGCGATCGCTGCTGTTGTTACCCTAACTTCTTACAAAATTTAACCCACTCCCAACTCCCAACCTCTTTACGCAGTAATATTGAGTTTGTAAATTTTGAAATCATTAACTTCTAATCCCCACACAGCTGTAGTCGAGGTTGAGAACCTGGTGTATGCATATTCTCGCCAGGAGCCGATATTACAAGAAATATCTTTTACCTTGAATAAAGGCGATCGCGTGGCGTTGATGGGAGCAACAGGTTCCGGAAAAAGTACCTTGCTAGAGAACCTGATCGGCTTAAAACAACCGCAATCTGGGAAAATTACAATTAATGGTATCCCCGTAGAACCGCAAACTTTACCCCAAGTGCGTCGTCAAATCGGCTTTAGCTTCCAAGATGCCAACGACCAATTATTTATGCCCACCATCTTGGAAGATGTTACCTTTGGGCCACGTAACTATGGTGTGTCACCAGCAGAAGCAAGCGATCGCGCCCGACAATTATTAGCTGATTTTGGACTCGAAGCCTACGCCAATCGTTCCGCCCATGAACTCTCTGGTGGACAAAGACGCCTAGCCGCCCTAGCCTCGATTTTAGCCCTAGACCCGACAATTCTAATTTTGGATGAGCCAACCAGCGGTCTTGATCCAGCGTGGCGGCGTCATTTGGCCCAAGTGTTGTTAAAGTTACCCGTGCAGGTGATATTAATTGCCTCCCATGACCTACATTGGTTAGGCAGAGTTACTCAACGCGCTTTAGTGCTGGCTGGTGGTCGCATTCAAATAGACAGTGATATTCAGCCACTTTTGCAAGATGGTACTACTTTAGACCAGTTGGGTTTGCCGATAGATTGGTGATTTGGGCATGGGGCATGGGGCATGGGGCATGGGGCATGGGGCATAGGGACAATGGGACAATGGGACAAGGAGACAATGGGACAAGGAGAAGCAGGGGAAGAAAAATTATTAATTAATGCCCAATGCCCAATGCCCAATGCCCAATACCCCATGCCCAAATAACTTATTTATTAGTAATATTGGATACTATATTCTCGGTCTTATTGCTGTTGGAGTGTTAATGTCTGTTTTACATAAATATAGTGTTCTTGCTCCTGTTAGTCTGAGCATCGCTTTGTTAATTACTAGTTGCAGTGAAGATAAAGTCTCTCAATGCCAGCGACTAATTCGAGTTGTCAATGCCGGCACTTCTCTGATTGATCAAAATAAAGGAACGCAAGTCATAACTAGCATACAGCTATCTAAAGATTTAGAATTTGTGACTAAATCCATTGGGGAACTGAATTTAACAGACCCCAAGCTGAAAGAATTTCAAAGTGGTTTTGTCAAGATTTTTCAAAATCTCAGTCAAGCGATCGCTAAAGCTGGTAGGGCCCTGGGTGCGACCAAGACAGCAGAAGCCTCGGCACCTGGTAGAGAAAAAATTCAAAAGGCTAGAGCCGAAATTGATTCAACACTGACAACAGCAGCTACAACTGTTGGTAAGCAGTCAGATACGTTAGTCAATCAGATGAATAAGTATTGTAGCGAGCCAGAATAATCTAGCTTGGGGTATATGAGGAGCATTGCTCTACTTGGGCTTTCTTCCAAAAGTGGATGCTCCCCTACGATAAATCTATATGTATCAGGATTTTCGGGAATTGGGATCACAAGGGCAATTTCTAGCAGTGCTATTTTTGGTTGATAATTTAGAAGCAGATATTTACGATCGCTGCTGATAATTGTGTAAGCAAGCCTATTGTGACATCCAAGCTAATTAATTTTTTTGATTAATCCCAATTTTTAATCGCACCTTTGCAGTCTAAAGTTTTAATTACGGCAGAATAACGCTCTTGTGCGTCTTTGCGGTCTTGTTCTTGTGATAGCTCCTCATGACTATCCTGCAAAATCTTCTCAGCATGATATTGTAGGATTTGACAGTATTTACTATTGTTTGTGTAGCTGGCAATAGTAGCTATAGCTTCTAACAACCTAATAGTTACTCCTGCATCCGACTTTCCATACTGCCGAATTTGGTTAAAAGCACGGTCAACCAATCCTTGAAAATCTACTCCTTCGGCAATTATGCGTAATATTTTATTGTGATCGTAGCGGTAGGGTGAAGGTAAATTTCTTTGAACTAAGTGACACAATCCAGCGCTAATTCGGTCAATGCAGCGAATAGCGGTAAATGGATCATTTATTCCAGGAGAAATGGCACGCAGAGCAATTTCTACTAGTTGATCAATTGGAAACTCTACATCTTGTTGCTCTGTACGTTCTTTACCCAAAATAAAGGCATCATTGATTTGTTTGGTAAGTTTTTTATTTACTTTTTCACCAGGGAAAACTAAGACTAAATCGCCACCTTGAACCAAAAATTTTCCCGGTCGAGTCTGAAGACGTACTAGCAAATTATGTTTACAAGCAATGTCTATCAATTCTTCATGATCTATAGCTTGTAAATAACCAGTGCCATTAACTCGAATCGGTAAAGCTTCTTCCTCAAAAGACATTGGAATTTCTTCAACTCCAAGGCTATCTTCTGATTCACCACACCCAATTTTTTCTGGAAATAGCCGCTCAATTGCTGAATGTAAATCTTCACTAACATTTTGGATTACATAAGATGCCTGAATTATTGTTGAAGCATGATGAATAAAATAAATCAATACACCAATACTAATAATTGCCAGTAAAGTGCCGATTGTAACCGAAAGTTGTGGCACAAACTCTTCATATCCATCTCCTTCTCCATGAATCGTCCGCAGTACGAGTAAACAGTAGATGAACGTCGCAATGAATGTACCAAGTACAACCTGATTACCCGTATCCTGCATAAAATTACGCAGTAGGCGGGGGCCAAAGTTAGAAGCAGCAAGCTGAAGCGCCACGATTGTAATTGAAAAAGCTGTAGCAGCAACGCTGATCATCGAACCTGCAACAGTTCCGAGTAGCGATCGCGCTCCATCTGCTCCACCAGTATATATCCACCAATAATCAATTTCTACCTTGTCTGTGCGGTCCAGACTTAGCATGATGAAAGCCAGAGCAAGAGATGCTACCGCCATGACAGATGGTATAAACCAGTAACTTGAGTGAATCTGATCCCAAAGTTTGCTTAACTTGACGTTTCTCATTTTTCGTTAATTTTAGAATCTACCTTATTGTTGCCATCTTGTGAGAAACGCTCTTGAGCAAGTAACCTGAGTGAATCGCTGATCCGGCGGGGTTTTGGTACTTCACCTTTACCAGATGGCCAACCTTCACGCTGATGGGAGCGGTTTCCATCTGTCTCTTCGGTTTGGTCATGAAATAGAATTTGTTGAGTTGGAAAGGGCAAATCAATACCATTAGCGACTAACTTTTTCTTGATTGCAGACAGTACTTTGTCCCGTGATTGAAGAGAGTCTATCCTTCTCGGTGGATTAATCCACCAACGCACACGGATGTTGACTGTGCTTTCAGCAAGTTCCATTACCAGTACATCAGGAGCGGGTTCTCTTAAAACCTCGTCTACGCTATACATTGCGTCTAACATCAACTGCTTGGCTAGATCAGTGTCATCGTTGTAGCCAATGCCGACATCGTACTCTAATCGGCGGTTGTCAAAGGCAGTATTCACCGTGACAGAATTGATAAATAATTCCGAGTTAGGAATCACAATTCGCCGACCGTCATAGGTTCTGATTGTTGTTGCGCGTGTCTCGATATTTTCAACAGTTCCCTCAAAGCCTTTAAAAACAATTTGGTCATCAATTTGAAAAGGTTCAGTCAGCAAAATTAAAATCCCAGCTAAGAAGTTTTGTAGAATATCGCGGAAAGCAAAACCAATTGCAACACCGCTAATTCCCAAAAGTTGCACTAAATCACCGGCTCTAAATGTAGGAATTACAATGGATAGGGCGATAAACAAGCCAATCAAAACTGTTACCCCTTGGGCTAACCTTCCCAGTACTAATCCCAGATTCCGAGCGGAGCGACGGTTGCGAGTTAACCGCTTAACCAGTGCCTTAATTCTGCTAGCAATAAACAAAAAGAAAATGAAGACAATTAACCCTAAGACAATGTTCGGGACTAAAGCTATGAACCCGTTAATCATGCTTTGAACCTTGTCCCAAGCTGTGGAGATTGCTGCATTCATGTAATTTCTTCACCAATTAATCTTTGCTAATGTTATCGCTGTAAATTCTGATGCAATAATTCTTGAATTTCCTGCCGCAACGCTGCGATTTCACCTTGAAGCACTTGAATCGATTTCGCTGCGTTCTCTTTCTAGGGATTGTTTTTTTGGAAAACTTTTAACTACTCATAGTCGTAATTCGTAATTGAGAAAGTCATATTTCATCAGAATTTCTGGATTTGAATCTGCTGTTGGTTTTTAGATAATTGGTATTATCGGCTAATAGCAGGGTTTTCTGTAGGAATCCGCTTTGATTTCTGAACTGATTTGCGTAGGCAGGCAATAGGCAACAGTCAAGAAGGCTTCTTAGTTGTACTGAGTTTTTTCAAAAATCAAATATGAGTCCTATAGCACGTTGACATCAACTAGAGGTGTCACCCACCACATCAATCGGTTCTTCTGCATTTCCTTCTAATCGAGCCAGATTTGTGCCGTGATGAGATTTGGCAATATCGATAACAGCTTTTCCGTTTCCTCGTGGCACTTGAATAATCAGTTGACGCATTCTACCTACCTCCTGCGTTAACCATCTTGCTTTTTCAGCCGATAACTCTACTACCCAAAGAAATATTTTCTGAAAAATGTATAAGTTACAATCTCAGTCCCCAGTCCCTAATCCCTCTTTCATACTTGGCTGTGAAATTTTTTCATCGGGACTGCCTTCTGAAACCTGAAACTCCTCGCTCATTTCTAGTAATTTTTATCACTCTTTTTTTATAAACCTTCCTGATATACACCAAGTTTCTCTGTCAAAAGAAATAGTGGTGCAAGTCAAATGAAATACCATGAGTGATATTAGTCTACTGATGGCGAGTGTGCTAGTAACAGCGCCAATCTCTGCCCTCAATTTACCAGAACAGCCTGTAATTACTTCAGACATTCCAGTGCAGGAGTCAACAGAGGAAAATTTACCTCAAGTTGTCTCACCTGCTGAAATTACACCGCCTGAATTTGTGCAGCCAGATATAACCACTTCATCAGCTATAAATAATAAGTACGAAAATATACTTAAAAAAAGCAGAGAGAAAATTCAATTTATCAGTTCTCCTAACTTACCTGAATTAAAAAATACTCAACCTGTAACAGAAATTGCACAGAACCAGAAGAACATAGAAGAATTCTCTCTATCTCCCCATCCCCCAGACTCAGACAACCCAATGTCTCAAGTCACCTCAGTGTCGCAACTTGAAGATGTGCAACCATCTGATTGGGCTTTTGATGCTTTGCAGTCTTTGGTAGAACGCTATGGCTGCATTGCGGGATATACTGATGGTACTTATCTGGGAAATCGTACCATTAGCCGTTATGAATTTGCGGCTGGTTTAAATGCTTGTTTGGAAAAGATTAACGAAGCTATCGCTAACAATCAAGTTAATACTACTGTTAATAATGAAGATTTAATCCTGCTGCAAAGGTTGCAAGGCGAATTCAAAGCAGAGTTGCAACAATTACAGCAACGTGTCGAGGCTGTGGAAAACCAAACTAGTGAATTACAAGGGAATCAGTTTTCCACAACTACCAGATTATTTGGTCAAGCCATTTTTAGCGTTCAGGGAACCAATAGCCCCGATGTAGATTTGTTTCCGAGAGATGGAGTCCCTGAACGCCAGGGAAAAACCAATCTAACTTTCACAAGTAGCGCCCAACTAACCTTAGCAACGTCGTTTACAGGGCGAGATTTGCTGTTAACAGGTCTATCTGCGGGGAATTTGGGTTCTACTGCATCTTTGCTATCCACCAATATGGGACGCTTAGGTTTCGAGTCAAATACAGACAACAATCTAGTTGTTAGTGACTTATCTTATCGATTTCTTGCTTCGGATAACTTGGGAATCGTCGTAGGTACGGCGGGAGTCAACCCCATCAACACTTTTCGCGGTATTAGCCCTTTAGAAGGTTCTAGCGACGGTGCAATTTCTCTATTTGGTCAGCGGAACCCGATTTTAAGTATTGGTAACGGCACTGGTGGTATCGGCTTTGATTGGCAAATTAGCGATCGCATCAGTTTCCAAGGCGTTTATAGTTCAGAAATCCCCAGTTTTCCTGGCAACATCAAGCAAGGTGGACTATTTGGCGGTAGATTTACTGCTGGCGCTCAGTTAAGTTTAGCACCCACTAATAACATTGATGTCGGCATACATTATCTTTATTCCCACTCCCCAGATGGCTTACTGGGAAGTGGTATCGGCGATTCTCAACTAATTTCGCCTTTTGCAGATCCTACAGCTTTTGATACTCAAGCAATTGGTGCTACCGTTGCTTGGCGAATTAACCCTAACTTGCAGTTGGGCGGTTGGGGTGGCTTTACTTCCTCCAAACCAGTTAACCTTTCTGGAAGTGTGGAAACTACCAACTGGATGGTATTCGCGGCCTTTCCCAACTTGCTGCGTTCTGGAAATTTAGGGGGCGTTCTCGTTGGACAACCGCCCAAAATTACTTCTAGTACTTTACCCGAAGGCTTAAATTTTCCCAACTTTTCTGATGGGGGGACAGCAGGCGGACGTACTGACACATCAATTCACGTAGAAGTTTTTTACCGCGCCCAACTGAGCGACAATATCGCCCTGACTCCCGGCTTATTTGTCATTTTCAATCCCGATCACAATTCTGCTAACGATGCATTAGTCGTTGGGACATTAAGAGCTACTTTCCGGTTTTAATTTTGTACTGATGTAAATGTAATCAAATACGCTGTTTAGATACGGATTGATCCAGTATCGTATGCTTTCATTATCCAGTGATAGCAAGGAAAAATCGTACCTAAACCTATGCGTATTTTTTTCATAGGTGATTAAAGGAGCAAATTTTTCATGAAATTAGATTCATTCACTAAATTGGGTTGTGCAGTTGTTAGCAGCAGCAGTTTAGCCGCAGCCTTCATCGGTTTAGGTGGAACAAGTGCTTTTGCTCAAATTACAATCCAAAGCACTGGGACATTATCAGGCACTATCCAACTTCCCAGCATTAATCCCAATTTCAATCAAAGCACTACTCGTATTGATACAGACAACACAGGAACTTACTCGCGGAACTTAGGAACTAATAATAATCCTAATTACGTTCCTGTATACAAGTCAGATTATGTACAAGTAAGAACACGTAACGATGGAAGTCTGCATTATTATGTTGACTTTAAAGGCATTCCGATTGTCTCATTCAATGGCGTTCTGACTTCGCCGATTCTCTCTGACGGTGAATTGACACCCTATAAGTACCAGGGAAGATTGGCAGGAACTACATTTCAAGGAGTAGTTCAGGATGAATTTAATCTCACAAAAGCCTTATACACTGGAATTGTCACCGATCCCAAGACTGGAAACCAGTATCAGGGAACTTTTGAAGTGAGTGGATATGGAGTGCGATATAGCGATCGCAATGGTAGTGCAACCCCCACAGTCTTTGATTTCAAGTCTGATCTCCCAGGTTCCCCAAAGGTGACATCTTTGGAAATGACTAACGCACCCCTAGCAAGAATACAAATCAAAGTACCTGCAACTGCAACTCTCATAACTCCCACGCCCGTAGTTGACGGTGGTAGCACACCCACTCCCCCGCCCGTAGTTAGTGGTGGTAACACACCTACTCCACCGCCAGTAATTAGCGGTGGTAGTACACCCATTCCCCCACTAGTAATTGATGGTGGTAGCACACCCACTCCTACACCTGTAGTTAGTGGTGGTAATGCGATCGCACCTACACCTGTAGTTAGTGGTGGTAATGCGATCGCACCTACACCTGTGGTTAGTGGTGGTAATGCGATCGCTCCTACGCCTGTAGTTAGTGATGGTAATGTGATCGCTTCCTCGACACCTACAACCTACACATCTGGATCTAATTCTCCATCACTCTCTACTACACCTAATATAGAATTCAGTAGTGGTAATTCCCTGGAAGTCAACCCTGCAACCCTAGCTCAAGCTGCTTGTTTACAGGATTCTGCCCAGAGTTGTGCAATATCCGCTTCACCCAAACAAGCGATCGGCCCCCGTAGTCGAGTGCTACTGCGTTAGTTAAACGCGATGTGCAAGTTAATATTCTGACCTCTCTCCAAACTTCTCTCCTAAAAGGAGAGAGGCTTTGATTTTTGCTCCCCAACGCTAGTAGGGAAGGAGTTGGGGGTTAGGTTTGAGATAAAGTCGCACATGGCGTTAGTTAAGGACTTTCACATAAAAATATCCAACCGGGTGGGACGAAAAGCCACTGGTGTCAACTTAAGCCAAAAATAGCGTACTGATTGGGTGTTGTTCACCCGCCAAAGATTGTAAATCCCTGACTAATTGCTCAAGTCTACTGAAGTAGACTGAAAATTTTTGCGCTATGAAGTCCTCTTCAGAGGACTTTAGCTATGAGACAGGGATTTACAATCCCTGGCGGACGTGCGGTTTCGCGTTAAGTTGACACCAGTGGCGTCTCGCCCGCCCTAAGCAAAACTGACTTGACAAAAACTTTGGGTACTTCTGGAACTCTAGCAAGGCAAAATGAAATCAATATAATAGCCAGGACAGGAGCAACATTGCAATTAAAAGAGTCCGCCAGAAGTTTTCGCAACGTTTTTGTTGCTCAGACTTCCTTTCGGTGGTAGATTTTACCCTGATGATTTTCTGGCTATACTAGTGACTTAAGCCGATTGATTGACAAATTTCATCTCCCAGCATGAAACATACAAAAACTCTAAACTTTGGACATATATTCAGTGTGCATTTACTTTTAAGTGACACAACAATATTGTCTGGTATTGGAGAAAAGTAATTTTCTTGGGGGACTAAAAAAAGTTTATCAATCAATCACTAGAGTGAATATACATCAATCAAATATCTTCCGAGTAAGCACCTATGAAAGAAGAATTGATAGCCAGAGTTGTGCAGGTATTGCAAATTAATATGAGATGGATGACTTGGAATTTATTTCTGGCTTTTATACCTTTGGCTTTGAGTGTGTGGCTATTTCGCATGAGACGCGGTGGCACTTGGCTTTGGTGGCTAGGATTCTTAGTTTTCTACGCTTTCTTACCAAATGCACCATATTTGTTGACCGATGTAATTCATTTGATAGATGATATCCGCACGATTCAATCGGTTTGGATAATTACTTTAGTCCTCATTCCTGTATATTTGCTAGTAATTCTCGGTGGATTTGAAGCTTATGTAATATCGTTAATTAATTGGGGTCACTACTTACATCGCATCGGTAAAAGCCAGTGGATTTGGCGCGTTGAGTTGATTACTCATTTTCTGTGTGCGGTTGGTGTCTATTGGGGACGATTTTTACGTTTCAACAGTTGGGATTTTATTACTCAACCGGATGCTTTACTTACCAAAGGGGTAGAAGAAATTCTTGGGAAACAGCCCTTGGTGATTATTGCTATCACCTTTGTGGTACTTGCAGGTTTGTACTGGATTATGAAAAGAGTAACTTTAGGTCTTAGTCAACGAGATAGTAGAATAGGGATAAACTCAGAACGCGCAAACTCTAACACGCCAAACATTTGATAAATGTGGCTATTTTGGCTTTTAAATTTTGGGTTTTAATTAGTAATTCTCAAACATGAATATTGCCTATCAAAAGAAAGATGCAACTAAAGCCTCCTTGAGGTGAAATAAACTCAGAGGCAAAGGTTGAACTTCAACCGTCGCCATCTGAGAATAACGTCCCATCAGATCATTTAATATCGATGGTCTGATGCATCTGGTCACGTTGATAGGAGGGATATTAATATGCAATTAATTTCTAGAGAGGAGATCAAGACATTAATAGAACAACCAAAAGGAAATTGTGTTTCAATTTATATGCCAACACATCCAGTCGGGGCAGAAGTGCGACAAGACCCCATTCGCTTTAAAAATTTGCTCAAGGAAGCGGAGAATCGTTTAATTGATGCGGGTTTAGAACAGAAAGAAGCGATCGCATTGCTAGAAAAATCCCATGAAATTGATACCCAAGAGTTTTGGGAGCAAAAAGGAGAGCAAGGGCTGGCGATTTTTATTTCTGAAAATATTTTTCGCTATTACACGCTACCAATTGATTTTCAAGAGTTGGTCGTGGTTACAGATCGATTTCACATCAAGCCACTGCTGCCAATTTTAAATGGCAATGGTCGCTTTTATATCCTGGCTTTGAGCCAACAAGATGTCAGGTTCTTTGAAGGAACACGCTACAGCGTCAATGAGGTGGAAGTAGAAAATCTTCCTAAAAGTCTAGATGAAGCTTTGCAAAAAGACGAGACTGCTAAAGAAGGTCAGTTCCGGCTTGCAACATCAAGAGGGGGAACCGCCAATTCCTTTTCGCAACCAGGTACGTTTCACGGACAGGGAAGCCCTGAAAAGGATAAACAACAAGAATACATACTACAATTCTTTCAGATTATTGATGGCGCATTGCACGAAAAACTAAAATTGCAAAAAGCCCCTTTGGTACTGGCTGGGGTAGAGTATCTCTTGCCTTTATATAGACAGGCAAATACTTACCAGCATTTAATGGATGAAGCTATCATCGGTAATCCAGAGATACTCAGCGCCCAAGAGTTACATGACCAAGCTTGGCCAATTGTCGAGGCTGATTTCCAAAAGTCGCAGCAAGAGGTTTTGGAGCAATTTCACGAATTCTTTGGCGGTGATACTGGTAAAGCATCAAACAACCTCAAAGAAATTGTCTCAGCGGCTTATTACCAACGAGTCGATTCCTTACTAGTTGCAGTTGGTCAGCAACAGTGGGGTTTATTCGATCCGACCTCAGAAACGGTTTATTTGCATCCAGAAAAAGAAACTGGTGATGAGGATTTGTTGGATTTTGTTGCTGCTCATACTTTATTAAACGGTGGTACGGTTTACGCTGTTCCCTTTGAACAGATTCCATATAGCACAGCCGTTGCGGCGATTTACCGATATTGAACATTTTGATGGTGTTGTATAAAGTTGAATGTGCTGTATACAACACCAATGATAACTATTATTGCTCGTTGTATAATAACAAGGTAAAATGACCAAGATTCTACTTAATATACTTTAATTTATAGATTCAGGAGACCGACTTTTGAACAGGCTGCAACGATTAACCCTTAACGGATTCAAGTCTATTAAGGCTATTGATATTGAGTTGCGCCCTTTAAATATTTTGATTGGAGCAAATGGAGCAGGCAAAAGCAATCTCATCTCGTTCTTCAAGATGCTTAATGAGATGATGGCTGGACGCTTCCAACAATATATTGGTATGTCAGGGCGTGCTCAGTCGCTCTTGCACTTTGGGCCCAAGATAACTCCTCAGATAGAAGCAAAACTGGAGTTTGAAGTCGAAAACGGGGTGGATACCTATGATCTGCGGTTATTCCATGCCGCAGGTGATACGCTGATCTTCGCCCAAGAGACATTGAGCTTTCTGCAAATGGGTTGGACATCCCCAAGGATTGACCAGTTGGGTGCAGGTCATCAGGAAACAAAAATTAGTGAAGCAGCAGAGGAAGGTAAACAAACAGCCAGGACGCTTAAGTACTTGCTTGATCGTTGCCGTGTATATCACTTTCACGATACATCTTCTACGGCAGAAGTGCGGCAATCTTGCTACGTTGGCGATAACCGATGGCTCATGCCTGATGCCGGAAATTTAGCTGCATTACTTCTGAATTTCCGCGAAGACAATTTTTCAGTTTATCAACGTATTATCGGAACAATCCGTTTAATTGCACCATTTTTCGATGACTTTGTTCTTGAGCCAGATGCATCTAATCGTGTCATTCTGAATTGGCAAGAAAAGGATTCAGATCGGGTATTTGGACCCCATCAATTTTCAGATGGCACTTTACGCGCTATGTGTCTGGCAACACTACTCTTACAGCCAGAGGATAAACTACCAAAACTGATTGTTGTTGATGAACCAGAACTAGGTCTTCATCCCTATGCTCTAAATGTTGTGGCTGGCTTGTTTAGCAAGGCTTCGCTTCATACGCAAATTCTTATCAGCACCCAATCTAGTTCTTTCTTGGATAATTTTGATCCTGAAGATGTGATTGCGGTCAACCGAGAGGGTAAAGAGTCACAATTCAAGCGGCTCAATCCCACAGAATTAGAAGCTTGGCTCGACGAGTACACTCTGGGAGAAGTCTGGGAGAAAAATATCATTGGCGGAGGACCGCATTGATGGTGCGCCTCTACCTATTTGCTGAAGGACAAACGGAGCAGACATTCGCCGATAACATCCTTAAACTATATCTTGCTCAACATAGTGTTTTTATGGACAAGATTATGTTGATTGCTCATGCCAGAAAGAAAGGTCATGTGCATCGCGGTGGTGGTCGAAAGTACAAGCCTATGAAGGATGACATCGTGCGCTTTCTCAATCAAGAGAAAGGCTCTAAGGTGTTCTTTACTACGATGATTGATTTGTATGCTATTGCTCCTGATTTTCCTGGATTGGCTGAAGCTGAGAGTCTGCGCCAAAATCCTGTACAACGGGTCGAATTTCTAGAGCAACGCTTTGCAGAGGATATCGGTGATTACCGATTTATCCCGTACATTCAGTTACATGAATACGAGGCATACCTTTTTGCTGATCCAACGTGCTTTAAATATCTTGATGCTCTTCGTACAAGGGAGATTGAGGCTCTCCAGGTGATCGCTAATCAATATGAAACACCTGAGTTGATCAACGACGGACAGCAAACAGCTCCCAGTAAACGCATCATCGCTCAGTTTCCTGATTATGGAAAAGCGAAGTCTGCTTTTGGGCCACAGTTGGCTGAACAAATAGGACTAGAAGTAATTCGGAGTAGGTGTCCCCACTTCAATACATGGCTGTTACAGCTAGAATCATTAAATAATTACCGTAACAATTCTGCTGAGATAGTCTAAGTGATTGACTTACTCTTGCGTGAGGCTAATTCATACTTTCAATCAGCAACGCCAAAGTTAAAATTGCTGAACTCAAAACTTTAGCAGAAAATTTCCAAACTCATGGTCGCCATTTATAACGCGGAACCCATTGAAGGACTTCTTTAGCAAGTTGGGTGTTAATCAAGGCTTTGTAAGGTTCATTTTCATATTCACCACCTCCGCGCCAATCCACTTCAGGTAGTAGAGATTGAGCCATTTCTTTACTAGTTTGATGCGCCGAAGAAATGTCATCAGCGCATAGTAGCAAGGTAACATGACCAGGATTAGGACAGTGTAAAGCGTATCGTGCTGCTTCTGCTGCGTCTCTCACATCCAGAAAAGCGCCGTATTCCCAAAACGGATTCCACTCAAAATCGGGATTAGCTTGCCGATTAGAAATAATAAAATCGTAAGTTTCTTCATCAAAGACACCAGGTGGTCGCAAACAAATAGTTGGGATACCTGTGCTATCGGTAAAATATCTGCACATTTCTTCACTAAGCCGCTTGGAAACTGCATAAGGGGTAGTTGGATAACAAGGATGATAGTCATCCAAAGGAAGATAATCCGGTTTTCTTTCACCTTTAAAGATTCCTAATACATCAACACTGCTGAAGAAAACAACACGTTTGAGTTTTGCCTCTGCTGCTGCTCTTAAAACATGCCAAGTTCCGAGAAGATTGACTGACATTATTTCATCCGGCGTATCTTCAGAGTTTCCAAGTAGTGCTGCAAGATGAATAACTGCATCGCAGCCAACAAGTGCTGAACTAATTTCATTTGAATTCAGAATATTATGACCATTTGCTATATCAAAGCCAATCACTTCACATCCGTCAGCACGCAAAACTTTTTCAACAACTGAACCAATCATTCCTGCGTTGCCAGTAACTAATATTTTCATAACACTCAGGAGTATTTATCATATTTACTAATATGTATACTTATGCCAATTCAATTAATGGTTCAACACATCCTTGGGTAAAAGACGCGATGAATCGCGTCTCTACAAATGGTTTATTTGTTGCATTCTTTTTTAAAATTGGTGTTATGATTAAAAACATTTTCAATTTTTATATAACTCTGCTAATTTTAGATTTTTCCTTCAATCCAAAATTGAATCACTCTTAACTAATGCAGTTTTCGTCGTGCTGCTGCTAAAATCAGACGTTGTTCGGCACGAGCGATCGCTTGATATGTTCGCTCCACGGCTTCTGGTTCCACGGAAATGGAAGTAATACCCCATTCCACTAACTTATCGATGATTTCTGGATAGAGGGCTGGTGCTTGACCGCAGATTGAACAAGGGATACCGGCAGTTTGAGCCATTTGGATCAGTTGAGCGATCGCACTCATCACTGCTGGATGACGTTCGTTAAATACTCTTGCTAGCTGTCCTTGTTCTCGATCCACTCCAAGCAATAATTGGGTCAGGTCATTTGTACCAATAGAAATTCCAGCTACACCTGCTTTGACATATTCTGGCAATAAAAATAGGACGCTTGGCACTTCTGCCATCATCCATAGTTGAAATTGCGCCACCTCGGTTAAAAAAGCTTGCTCAACTTTACGACGACAAAAGACAAATTCTTCCACAGTCCGCACAAAGGGCAATAGTAGGTTGACATTGCTGTAGCCAGCTTGCTGTACACTCGCCAAAGCTTGCAGTTCCAACTCAAATACTGCGGGATTTCGTAAATAGCTAAAAGTGCCGCGTTCACCTAACATCGACTGGGACGAAGATTCTAAATTATCACTCAATGATGGTAAATCCTGCGATCGCCAATCTAAAGAACGATAAAATACTGGTCTTGGTGCAAAGGCACGCGCAAACTGCATAATTTGCTCAGACCATAGCTCTAATAATTCTGGCTGACGCCCGCTTAAAATCCAACTATTAGGATGTTGCCCATTCAATATATTTAGTGCCATCAATTCTGAGCGTAACAATCCCACCCCATCCACAGGCAAGCTTTGCACTTGTTCTACTAAAGTGGACTGACTTAAATTAACCAGTAGTTGGGTAGCAATCATAGGTAGATGAAACGTAACAGCAGGATGGGGGACTTTTGGCTTGGGGTGATGGGGGGAAAGAAGATTTTCTTCTCTTCCTTTCTCCATCTCCTCCTTTGAATCTCCTTTGATCCGATAAACTTCTCCTCTGTCGCCATCAAGCAGCAGTCGTTCGCCAGTTTGAATTAAAGTGGTGGCAGATGTGGCGTTTACTACTGCTGTGATACCTAATTCTCTCGCCAGAATTGCCGCATGGCTGGTTAATCCCCCTTGTTCTGTGATAATACCAGCAACTTGTTGCAATAATGGCAACCAATCAGGTGTAATCGTTGGTACTACTAAAATCACTCCCTTGGGTAGTTGTTCGGGTTTCTGTTGCGGATTAATAATTACCAGGGCATTTGCCACAACACGTCCCCCGGCTGCTCCTAGTCCCCGAATGAAGTGTAAGTGGGGAATTACAGATTGGAGAGGACTAACTTGTGTGATGTAGAGTTTGCCAGATGTATTGTGCCCAGCAATAGTCCATTTAATGGTGAAGGTTTTACCCAGTTCACTCACCAGTTGAGTTCCTAGAGCAATTATTTGTTGTAAGTATTGTTCTTGTAAAGAGTACTGTTTTTGTTGCGCTTCCTGAATTAGATAGGTACTCAGACAAGTGTGATCTGTTGTTAGCACTGAGTTCGGCACGGGTTGCGAAAAAGCTCTAGGCGTTGCATCATCAACACCATAAGCCAGCATTTTATTGCCTAGTTGTTGCTCCAGCACAACCCCACTTTCTTGTTGAATGTAGTAGATATCTGGTTGGACTTCACCTTGAGCGATCGCAATTCCTAATCCCCAAGTAGCCTCAATTTCCCACCCAGAAGGCTTTGCTGTGAGCGAGCCACTGGCGATCGCATTCTCAACAGGTTGCACCAAAACGGCGAGATTAGTTTGTTGCAGATTAATTCCTGAATGCTGCCAATATAATAAACTTCTCGCCCGAAATATCTGGCTCCAGGTACGCTTTAGGGCAAAAGCGATCGCTTCGGGTTCGCACTCACAAAATACCGACTCCAGCAAACCCGATATATTCTTCATCCCTGGGTTAGCAGTTGATACTGCTAAAGTCGGTCGAAGAATCAAACAGCCAGTTTGCCATTCTCTAGCTGCTTGGAAAATTGTACTCACCCACTCCTGTGGGACAGTCGCAGTGAGAATTTCTTGGCGCAAGCGACTAGCCACCTGCTGAAGTTGACGCCAATTAGTGACATCCAGGTGTAATGAAGAATGGGGTAAGTCTGCTACTAATGACTCTGAACTATTGAGATTTTCGAGAAATTGTCGTAAAATTTCCGCTGAAACCACAAAACCAGGCACTACCGGATAGCCACGCTGGATAATTTTGCTCAAGTAAAACGCTTTGTCACCTACCTTGGCACGGTCTTGTAGTTTAATTTGGTCTAGCCAGTAGAGTTTATCCACTCAATTTGTTAGTTGTCAGTTGTCTATTTGTAGCCATAGCTATTCCCTCCTGGTACATTATCAGCCGTCAATCCACTGACTACTGAATCAGTACTCCTCAATAGGAATAGTTTCCAGCATTTACGTTGAATTTACCGACCTTGTTAGTGGCTAATTGCTCGTTACACGATGTATTACTGTAGTTCAACTCCTTTGGAAATCAAATTTTTGGCTTCATTTTGCCTCCTTTCCCTAAAAGTAGGGGTTTAGTTCTTTTACGAGATTCTACATGGCGGTATCATATTTAATTATTAGGTGTATGGGTTAAATCTAGCAATTTAAGGTAAAATTTTATAGTATAAGTTATTTAAAATAGCTCAAAAACTATTTAATAAACTTAAAATTCATATAGTTTGCCTAAATTATGATCACTGCCATAATTTCGCAATGCAAACCTCAATTTATTTACCGAAAGAATATATTACTGAAAAATAATCCTAATAATGGAAGATATTAATTTAGTGGCTTAAAAAGCATTACTAAGTCGATAGAATCCAAATACGAGATAGGCTATCGTACTAAACTCATTGGATTAAACTCCATTAATAAAAATATTACCAGTTAACCTAGTATATAGAATACTCTATACCAGACTAAGCATTGTCAAACACTTACTACCTTGCAACTGATGATTGGCTGAATATAAGCTTCCGGCTATGCATTGCATTGCTTGTTGGAGCAATAATCGGCTTAGACCGCGAAATTAGACGCAAACCAGCCGGTTTAAGAACTCACATGCTGGTGAGTTTTGGTTCAGCCATTTTTATTTTGACAATTATGCAAACAGGAGGACTACAAACCAGTCCTGATGAAGTCAGTCGGGTGATTGAGAGGGATGCAATTAGCCGGGTGATTCAGGGGATTGCAACTGGTATAGGATTTCTCGGTGCTGGAGAAATTGTGCGCCAATCTTCCCAAGAATCACAGCGACTTGAAATTCACGGACTTACATCAGCAGCGGCGATTTGGGTTTCGGCTGCATTGGGAATTGCTGCTGGCTGCGGTTTATGGCAGTTAGGATTAATCGCTTCTCTGCTGACTTTTGTAGTTCTCAACGTTTTTAAAAGGTTAGAATAATTCGTAATTTATACATTACTGTTGGATTATTTCTCCTGCTTTTACAAAAAGAATTTGGGAAGACTTCAACCATTGCGAATCAAAAGAACCCAAGTGAGTGGTAGTAATTAGGGTTTGAAAGCGATCTTGAATGGCATCAAGTAATTGATTTTGACGGGATAAATCGAGTTCGGCAAGAACATCATCAAGTAATAGCAATGGTGGCTCTTTGACGACTTCTTCAATTAATTGCAATTCGGCTAATTTTAAGGCTAGAACCAGCGTTCGTTGTTGACCTTGAGAACCGTATTGACGAGCGGGTGTCTGGTTAATAGTTAATTCTATTTCGTCGCGATGGGGGCCAACAAGGGTAGTGCCTTGGTGCATTTCAGCGATCGCTCGCTGCTGAATTTTTGCTAAAAAAGCTTGTTGCACTTCCTCTAGACGGTTATCTTCTAAGGGAATATTCGGCACGTAATTAATTTGCAGAACTTCTGTACTGCCGCTAATACTGGCGTGCCAAGCACTTGCAATAGGAGCTAATCTTTGGATGGCGCGATCGCGTCGTCTAATGACCCTGGTTCCTGTGGTAGCTAACTGTGCATCCCACACCGCTAATTCTGAGTGTAGAGATGTTGCATCCAAGGTTTCTATATGGCGTTTTAAAAAGGCATTGCGCTGGCGTAACACATGGTTATACTGCTGCAAAATGTGAGCATAAACTGGTTCGAGTTGAATTAAGAGTGTATCTAACCAGTTTCGGCGACCTTCCGGCCCACTGCGTACTAGGTCTAAATCCAGGCTGGAAAATTGGACTGCATTGAGAACGCCGAGAAAATCCATTTGACGGCGGATAGACTCGCCATTGATAGCAACGCTACGGCGACCATTGCGCCGGAGAGTTAAGGTCAGGTCACTAACGCCTGTTTGTCGCTCAAGGGTGGCATTAATTTGGGCTATGGCTTCCCCTTCTTGAACCAAATCGCGATCGCGGGCCATTCGGTGCGATCGCAATGTCGCCAGCAACTCCACCGCCTCCAACAAATTCGACTTTCCCTGAGCGTTATTACCTACCAAAATTGTTTTGGCAGCAGTAAACTCAACCTTTTGGTCTTGATAATTGCGAAATTGTCGGAGGTTTAGAGTTTTGAGGTACATGGTGAAGATTGGGCATGGGGCATTGGAGACGAGGGAGACAAAAGAGAAGCACGAGAGCAGAGAAGGGTAGAGGAGAATAGATTAATAACCAATGCCCCATGCCCCATGCCCCATGCCCAATTTACACAGCCTTCTTGCCCATAATCCGCAAAAATATCTTCTCCCCTTCAATCCACACAAACATTAAGGCACTGAAGCCAATACAAACCCCCAATTCTTCTAGAGTCAGGTAGTGAGTACCAAAGAAATCTCGCAGGGGTGGGACGTAAACTAGCATTAACTGCAAAATCGTGGTGACGACAACAGCCGCTAGTACAAAGATATTGGAGAAGGGATTCATCTCGATAGTCAGTCGGTTGTTAGAGCGAATGGCGATCGCATGGCCCATTTGAGCAATACACAAGGTAGTAAATACCATTGTCTTCCAAGTATCGGGATTTCCTTGATACTCAGGGGCATGGGTATGTTGATAAGCCCACCACATTAAGGCAATGGTGATAATGGCAAATATTATCCCAATGCGAATCATGTAAGAACCTAATCCCCTGGCGAAAATACTTTCGCGGGGACTAAAAGGCGGACGTTGCATTACATCCGGTTCTGGAGGTTCCACAGCTAATGCCAAAGCTGGTAAACCGTCTGTCACCAAGTTCATCCACAGAATTTGTAAGGGGGTAAGGGGAACGCCTCCCAAACCAATTAGAGGTGCGGCTGCAATTGTCAGAACTTCACCAATGTTACTGCCCAGGATGTATTTAATAAAGCGGCGGATGTTGGTGTAAACAACTCTTCCTTCCTTGGTGGCGGTGACAATGGTGGCGAAGTTGTCATCAAGTAACACCATGTCACTGGCTTCTTTACTGACATCAGTGCCAGTAATGCCCATTGCAATCCCGATGTCGGCTTGTTTGAGGGCTGGGGCATCGTTAACGCCATCGCCTGTCATCGCTACAAATCGACCCCGGCGTTGCAGTGCTTGGACAATTCGCAGTTTGTGTTCTGGAGAAACTCTGGCATAGATGCTTACTAAGTCAACGTTTTGCTCTAATTCCTGGTCAGTCATCCGTTGCAATTCTTGACCTGTGAGAACGCGATCGCCTTCTTGGGCAATTCCCAAATCGGTAGCGATCGCTCGTGCTGTTAATTGGTGGTCGCCTGTAATCATCACTGGGCGAATACCTGCTTCTCGGCACTCTTGTACAGCTGCCCTCACTTCTGGGCGTGGCGCATCTAGCATTCCCACCAATCCCAGCCAAACCAAACCTTGCTCAGATGTTTCGTCTGAACCTTCTGCTGGGATGTCCGCCAGGGGTTTGTAGGCAAAACCTAGCACCCGTAAACCTTTACCGGCCATTTGGTCATTTTCTGCCAAAATTTTCTGGCGTTGTTCTTCGGTTAAGGGGGCTGAGTGATTACCCAAATGAATTTGAGTCGAACGTGCCAAAATTAACTCTGGAGAACCTTTGGTAAACATTAAGTAAGGTTCAGATTGGAGAAAATTAGCGATCGCTGGGTCAACGCCTCTCGAAGACGCGTCACCTGTGGCGACTCCCTCCACCTGAGAAATCACGCTCATCCGCTTCCGTTCTGAGGAGAAGGGGAACTCCACTACACGAGGTAACTTATTGTTCCACTGGTCTTTTTCGATTCCGGCTTTCCCTGCCAGGGTGACTAACGCCCCTTCTGTAGGATCTCCTAAAATTGCCCATTCACCTTGTTCTTTTTGCAACACCGAATCATTACAAACAGCACAAGCGACTGACAACGCTGAGATTTCTGGAGACTCCTCTAGGGAAATTGTTTGACCATCTAACTGAAAGTCCCCTGTGGGAGCATAACCTTCGCCGGTGACGCGAAAAGTTTTGTTATTGGTGAAAACCGATTGCACCACCATTTTATTTTGAGTCAGCGTGCCGGTTTTATCAGAACAGATAGTGGTTACAGAACCCAATGTTTCCACTGCTGGGAGTTTGCGAATCAAGGCATTTTGGCGCACCATTCGCTGGGTTCCCAGAGCCAATGTAACGGTAATTACCGCTGGTAAACCTTCTGGTACCACGGCAACCGCCATACTCAAGGAAATTTCCAAGAGTTCTTGGATGTTGCTAAAACCTCTTGCTTGGATCACACCGCCGACGACAACAATCGCCACCAGAATCAAAGAACCCGTAACCAGGACGTTACCCAGTTGAGTCATCCGCTGCTGTAATGGCGTAGGTTCACTTTCCACCGCCTGCAACATAGTGGCAATTTTGCCTAATTCTGTTGTCATGCCGGTGTTAGTCACCAGAACCTTAGCGCGTCCTTGGATAACTTCGGTTCCTTGAAATACTAAATTTAGGCGATCGCCTAAATCTGTTTCTTCGGGCAATTTTAGGGTTGCCTGTTTATTCACAGATTGGGCTTCACCCGTCAATGCCGACTCACGCACTTGTAAATTCGACTGTTCGATCAAGCGTCCATCTGCGGCTATCTGCATCCCAGCTTCTAGCAGCATGACATCCCCTGGGACTAGTTCCTTGGCTGCTATCTCCACAAGTCTGGCGGCGCGGATGACTCGCACCAAGGGAGAGGTCATTTTTTTCAGGGCTGCCAAGGCTTTTTCGGCACGGCTTTCTTGGACGTAGCCGAGTATGCCATTGAGGATGACAATTGCCAAAATAGCGATCGTATCTTTAAATGGCACTTCACCGGGCTTCAAACTGCCAGATTGCAAAGCTATCAGGTCTAAAATCCCGGAAATCAGAGCTACGCCAATCAGCATCAACAACATAATGTTCTTGAACTGATCCAGCAGAATTTCCCAAGTGCTACGGCCAGCAGTTTCTTCGAGTTCGTTGGGGCCGTATTTTTGTAATCTCTGTTGAATTTCTTGGGGTGTTAAGCCACTGTCTGCGTTACTATCGAGCAGGTCTAACGCTTTATCAACTTCTAAACTATGCCAAACGGCGGCACCTTCAGGCAGAGAATTAGCAGACATCGTGTAAGTCACAGGAATAGTTACAAAATTCGATCATAATTTAGTGATGGCAGGAATTCCATCTTCTAAAGTTACATTAAGGCGATCGCCCAGTTGTATTAATGTATATGTAATTTTTAACATTTGTAAATTTATTCTTTTTTTAAGATAGTATTATTTCTCACGAAAGAGTTTATCGGAACACATTTTACTGATAATTATGAGTAATAGAGCTTTGAAGCTTTGTTACAGAGGATATGCCACAATTAATTTCAGGCTGCCATTGCTTTCATTTACATCCCGTAATCAATAGTTAGGATGCATGGCCCGATTGCATTTCTTCATTTTTAATTTTGTCGAAAGTTGAGCCACTTGCTTGTGTATTTCCTCGCTCAAGCGAACTGGCGTGCCAGTAGGGTTTCCCGATTTAGCAAACTTTTCAAGACGAATTTTGAATTTTGAATTGCCCAGGCGTGCTAAACCATTCAAGAAATATGCTTAATATAAGTTTTGCACTCCCCACGACCGCAAGCCAGATGTTTGGGCAAAAGACAATTCGACCGCTTACTGCTGCTACCCTGTGTGGCATTACTTTCATCAAAGATAGGCTACTTGCCATTGACAGTATTAAAGGCCATCTACTGGAGATTGATCCCACCTCTGACAACAGCAAAATTCTCAATCCCCATCAAGTTAAAGAATTTACTGATGTCACTGGTCTAGCTGCGTGGGAAGATACCCTGTGGGTGAGCCGAGAAAATAGTGTTTACTTGTGCAAGCTCAATGCTTTGGGTCTAGAACATTTTGTAACATTGCCTTATCCCGCTGATGGCGTTGCTGTTTGGGAAACAGCAGTTTATGTAAGTTGCCAAAGGCTGGGCTACATTCTGGTTTTTGACCGCGAAACGCGAAAAGAGATTACCAGATTTTATGCTCCTGGAGTTGGGATAGAGAATTTGGCTGTAACCCAGGAAATGCTATGGATTTGCGATCGCACTGAACAATCAGTTTACGCGATGGATAGAGCAACGGGAGAACTACAATTCAGTGTCCTAACACCATTTGAATGTCCCACAGGTATTGCAATCCATAAAAATGAGGAAACAGGCAAAGAAAGTATTTACGTCGCCTACGCTTCAGAGGAGCCTTATATTCGGGACAATCCCAATGCTGATCCGAGTCATGAGCTAACATTCCGCGATCGCACTTTTATTCATCCCCTGTATTATCATTACCAGCCAGATAAGTGTTACGCCCTCTCTAATGGCTATCTCATTGAAATGTCTTATGCTGAGGAAATTGCACCCTTAGACGAGGTTTATTTACCTGATGTGGAATGGCGCATCGCCCTACCATCGGAAACTGAGCGTCAAAAGGTGAAACACGTTGAAGCCATTGGTATACCCTTTACCGAAGAAGTGATAGAGGGGCAACGTGTAGCAGTATTTAAATTTGATTCTCTTACCCCAGGAGAACGGCATATATTTGGCTGGAAAGCACTTTTGGAAGTTCGAGGCATTAAATATCGCATCACACCCAGAGATGTGGAAAACGTTCCTGCACTCTCCCCAGAATTGCAAACACGCTACCTAGTGGATGACGACGATTTAGCAATGGATACTACCATTGTTCGCCGTGCTGCTAGAGAAGCGATTGGCTCTGAAACCAATGTGCTGCGGAAAATGTACAGCATCCGCAACTACGTTTACGATCAATTATCTTACGGTATTAAACCTTACATTGACACGCCAGATATCGTTTTAGAACGGGGCGTTGGTTCCTGTGGCGAATATGTCGGTGTCTTACTTGCCCTAGCCCGTTTAAATGGCATCCCCTGCCGTACCGTAGGTAGGTACAAATGTCCTCCCCATAGTGACTTACTAGGAGTGCCACTACAACCCGACTTTAATCATGTTTGGCTGGAGTTCTACGTCCCGAATTTTGGCTGGTTGCCAATGGAATCAAATCCTGATGATGTGGGTGAAGGTGGCCCTTATCCAACGCGCTTTTTTATGGGCTTATGTTGGTATCACATTGAAATTGGCAAAGGTATCACCTTTGAAACCGTGACAAGTCAAGGTGCGCGACTAACCAAAGAAGATATCCCCATCGGTGATTTGGCGATTAATCATATTCGCTTCACAATTCTAAAAGAATTACCAGACTTTTGAATTAGGGTATTGAGCATCCTGGAAAGGCGCTGAAAAAGCGAGTAAGGTGTGTTATGCCGTAGGCATAACACACCTTAATACTCTCTGTTTAACCACAATTTTTGTCTATTTCTAAACTCTTATTCCTATTCAAGTATTCTTCAAATAATTCAAAAAATTTCTGTAGTGCCTCAGAGGTTGTTTGAAAAGTGTTTCGCTGTTATTTTAGGCACTTTAGATCCCTAACCCCCCTTAAAAAAGGGGGAACCGGAGTCAAAGTCCCCCAATTTATCGGGGGATTTAGGGGGATCTAAAACTTTTGATACCGACAAGAGGACTTTTCAAACATCCTCTCAGGCTCATCTACAGAATAGAAAAGGATTATCTTAGACCATGACTGACCTGAGTTAATCCCATATTTTTCTTCAATCCATGATTGAAAACCTTCAAATTCTCTTTCTGGCTCAGTTGGAGGTACACCAACTTCTTCCATTCTCATCTTTTTTTGAACTCTCGTCATGTCTTAAAAACCTTTGAAAAACCATATATTATTTTCTCCCAAACAACTTAGTGGTAAGATTATTGAGATTAATTATCATTAAAGCTTGATAATCGCTAGCAATGACAATCACCTTAACAATCAAAGACTACGAAGAACTATTGAAGGAAAGTAAGGAAGATAGTACATTTGACCCAACATTAGAACCAGATGAACATCTTGATGAAATGCCCAAACATCTCGGTAGAGGTTACTATCGAGCAATTGAAATATATCCTGAACTTTGGCTAATTATTGTTGATAAGGAATACGATCGTGATATTGCCCTGAAAATCCCTGAAAGTAATCATCCTCTCCAGTTTGGTGCTTTAGCTTTAGGGATGTATACAGATACTTATGGGCAGGTTGGGGAAGGATATACGTTTATTTCTGGTGGTGGAATTCAACGTAAAGCTGATTCGTCTTATCGCCATTCCCAAAGGATTTTGGGTGTTGATATCATCATGCCACCTGATTTGCTGAGGACTTTTTTCCCTGGAAAGGATGGGGAAATGCTGCCTCAGTTGCAATTTTTGGGAAAAGAAAGCGATTGGCAAACATTAATTTATCCCAAAACTAATCCAGTTATCCAAAGTGTGGTATTGCAAATTATTAACTGCTCTTATCAGGGAACTACCAAGCGGATGTATTTGCAGGGTAAGGTTATAGAATTGATGGCTTTACAGTTAGCTCCTTTTTTAGAAGATAATAAGGTAAGGCAATTATCACCGCGATTAAAAAGAGATACTATTGCTAAAATTCATTATGCCAAAGAAATTTTACAAGCACGTTTAGAGAATCCACCCTTATTGTCAGAGTTAGCACAAGAGGTAGGTGTGAGCGAGAGTACGCTGCAAAAAGGGTTTCAAATGCAGTTCGGTACAACAGTGTTTGGTTATTTGACGAATCAGCGTATGGAACAAGCCCATCAGCTGTTACACAGTAGTGATTTCACAGTTGCCGAAGTTGCTAACATTGTTGGTTACTCACATTTAGGACATTTTGCTGCTGCCTTCAAACGCAAGTTTGGCATCACACCCAGAGAATGTTTTTTCGGCAAAACTCTTGTTTCGGGACTATAACTATTGTTTTGGGATAGACTCAACTAGTTCAACTCCTCTACACTCTCGTTTATTGCAATTAAGAAATATAAGCAATAAGCAGTATTGTTTAATGGTGTAGGGAGTGGTATGAAAAGTTGGTGTTCTACTTCTGGTAACAAATATTTTACGCTATACTCCCCAAGGGAGTGGCGATCGCCAACCCTCGACATTTATCTTTGGTTAATAGTGAGTGTAGTTGGGATCATCGGTGGCATACTTCCTCAACCTGAACAGGTATTGGCATCAGAAAAGGAGCAGGATAAAGTTGTCACCAGAATTAAAACACTCAGTGAAACCGAGTTTCCAGCGACTAGTGTCAAACACTTACTTTCGCAATCACCAACTTCTGGCACTCAATCAACTGTAGTAATTACGGGAGTCAAGGCAAATCCCACCGATAGCGGTGTCGAGGTAATTTTAGAGACAACCCAAGGGGAAAAACTGCAAATTGCCAATCGCAGTACGGGTAATAATTTTATTGCAGATATAATTGGTGGGCAGTTGCGTTTACCCAATGGCGATGCTTTCACGTTTAAGTCGGAAAAACCCCTGGCGGGAATTACGGAAATCACAGCTACGAATATTGATGCAAATACCGTGCGGGTAACGGTATTTGGCGAGAAAGCTTTACCTGCGGTTGAGTTATTTGATGATAACGTCGGGTTGATTTTTGCAGTTGCATCTACAGCCACAACAGCACAGCAACCAGAACAACCAACCCAAGAAAAGCCAGCAACACAGACACCCGAAGAACAACCCGCAGCCCAACAGGATGACCCAATTGAATTGGTAGTCACGGCAGAACAGGATGGTTATCGTGTACCAGATACCTCAGTGGGAACGAAAACAGATACCCCATTGCGTGATATTCCCCAGTCAATTCAGGTAGTGCCGCGACAGGTGCTGCAAGACCGTCAAGCAAGAAGCATTACAGACGCATTGGAAAACGTTAGCGGTGTCACCTCAATTTCTAGCTCAGGTTCAAGTAGAGACTATTTTACGATTCGAGGCTTTGAGGTATATTCTAACTCTCTCGTCAACGGACTTCCCGATCCACAAATTACTTCAGATGGCGGCTTTGTCAACGTGGAACGCTTAGAAGTATTAAAGGGGCCTGCGTCTGTTTTGTATGGCGAAACTGGATTCAGTGGTATTGGCGGTACTGTCAACTTCGTTACTAAACAGCCATTGCGCGATCCATTCTACGAAGTTAGCGCGACTATTGGTAGTTTTGACGAGTATCAGGGAGCGATCGATTTTTCAGGGCCGTTGAATGATTCTAAAACGGCTCTCTACCGCTTGAATATTGGTTATCGGAGTACTCAGAGTTTCATTGACTTTAACCAAGCTAGAAGGTTTTCTATTGCTCCCAGTTTGAGCTTTAACCTGGGTAAAAATACAGACCTAGTGGTTGAGGGTGATATCAACAGATTGGAAAGAAATGGACAGGGATCGAGCGGATTACCAGCAGTGGGTAGTGTACTGCCGAACCCCAATGGCAGAGTGCGTCGTAGTTTTAACGCCATAGGTCAATTAACGGATAACCTGACAATTCAAGGCAGAATTGGGTATAACTTAGAGCATCGATTTAATGAGAATTGGAAGCTACGAAATGCCTTCCGCTATGTGTTCGCTAATGATGACGATCGCGGTGGAGTGCCTTATACTATTTCTCCCACTAGTCTAGCGGATGATAATCGCACGCTAAATCGAAGTGCTTCTATTGGCAGTCAATTTTACGATTTCTTCTATCTAGATACGAATCTACTTGGTAAATTCAGCACTGGGCCCATCAATCATCAACTTCTATTTGGCTTGAGTTTGAGTCGAAATATAACCGATCTCAGTTTTGAATTTGGCATTCCTGCTGCCCCGGTAGACATTTTCAATCCAGTCTACGATCAAACTGTTGTTTCTACTGGTCGCAACTTCGTTCAGTTAACAACCAGAGATACGATTGGTATTTATCTCCAGGATCAAATTACTCTGGCTGAAAACTTAAAGCTTCTGCTAGGCGGACGAGTAGATATATTTGATGAGGCCAAAATTAATCGACTTACGGATATAGAAACCAGCCAATCAGACACTGCATTTAGTCCGCGTGTAGGAATTGTTTATCAACCCATTCCGCCCATTTCTTTATATGCTAGTTTTGCGCGATCTTTTGCTCCGACAATCGGTACATCTGCTACTGGAGAAGCATTCCAACCAGAGCGGGGAACCCAGTATGAAGTAGGTATTAAAGCAGATGTGAATGACCGACTTTCAGCAACCCTTGCCTTCTATGATTTGACCCGTTCTAATGTGACGACAGACGATCCCGATCCTAATAGTCCTCCTGGCTTTTCGGTTCAAACTGGAGAACAAAAAAGCCAAGGGATTGAGTTAGATATCAGTGGCGAAATTTTACCGGGATGGAACATTATTGGAGGATATGCCTACACCGATGCTAGGGTCACGAAAGATAATACAATTCCAGTGGGAAATCGATTATTTTCTGCTCCCGAACATTCATTCAACCTGTGGACAACTTACAGAATCCAACAAGGTGATTTGCAAGGACTAGGATTTGGATTAGGCTTCTATTATGTTGGAGAAAGAGCAGCAGATTTGGCTAATACTTTCGAGCTTCCCAGTTACTTCCGTACAGATGCAGCAATTTTTTATGAACGCGAGCAATTCCGCACTGCCTTAAATTTCCGTAATCTCTTCAATGTGGATTATTATCAAACTGGGTCTGGAACATTTGTTGATCAAGGCGAACCTTTCGCCGTTCAAGGAACGATTTCATGGAGATTTTAGGTTGTTAAGGAACAGAAACTTAAGAATCTACAATTTTTAATTGTGTGTCACGCCACACTAACACAAAGGCAGTTTTGCCGCAAAATTGCCTTCCCTACATTTGCACTTTATTGAATCGATATGCCTAAATGCTCACGAGTATTTCTTTGCGCCGCCTCACCTATTTGATACTTTTAAGTATCTTAACAGTGATACTAGTTTCGGCTTGTAACACAACTCATGATATTAATATTACTAGCTATAAACAGTCTGTTGAGAATTGTCGAAACGTGCAACATGTAATGGGTAGCACCTGCATTCCTCGCAATCCTCAACGGGTAGTAACGCTTGATAGTTTTGAAAATACCTGGGCATTAGGTATCCGTGCTATTGCATCGACTCATGTTCCGGGTTTTCCTATGGCGAAATATCTTCAAAGTAAAGTAGAGCAAGTAGAATCTGTAGGAAGTTATAATAGCCCGAATATAGAAAAGATTTTGAAACTTAAACCAGACCTAATTATTTCTGGCTCTGACTTAAAAGGTATTTACAAACAGTTATCTTATATTGCACCTACAGTAGTTCTTAATACACCCTATCCGCCACCAAATTGGATAGATACGTTCGAGGAACTTGCTCAAATATTGGGCAAAGAAGAAGTGAGTAAACAATTGATAGATAAGTATTGGCAACGGGTGGAAAACCTTAAGCAAGCTTTGGGCGTTGGCGCAGCCTCTCCAAAGGAGAATCGCCGCAATACTATTAAGGTATCTATTGCAAATACATCTTCAGAATCAGGCATTTGGTCTTATGGAGAAAAGCATTTCTCTGGGTCAGTTTTGAAGGATATTGGTCTGCAACGTCCCAAATCACAAAGGGGAGATTTCTTCTATATAGAAAATATATCCAAAGAAAAAATATTTGATATTGATGGAGATGTTCTCTTCTTTGTATCTTGGGAAAGGGAAGATGATAAAAAGACGTTAAATAAGCTTAAACAAAGTCCTTTATGGTCACAACTCGAAGTTTTTCAAAAAAATAAAGTTTATTTTGTAGGCAGACATTGGCATAGTTCGGATATTTTTGCGATTAATGCCATCCTTGATGATCTGGAAAAATACCTTGTTAACAGTTATCAGTGAACAGTGAACAGTTATCAGTGCAATGGTCGTTGGCGTAGCTTGCGTTCTGCGCTTAGACCGCTCCTCCAGAGCAAACGAAGATAAAGACGTAAATCAGACGCATTGAAATTCCTGATTATAAATACTTGTCAGACAATATTTTCAGGTGTTTACTTGGAATGCGATGTCTACGAAAAGCGAACATTGTAAATTCTCTCTCCCTTTCCCCTATTAGCTATTAACTCTTAAACTGGGCAGTGGATATGATTGATGCTGCTTGAAATCAGCAAACTCACAGATGGAGTTAAATGGACAAAAGCGGCAGTGAGAGCCAGGATTAGGAGGGAAAATTTTACTGAAATTACTACTTTGTTCCTGATATTTTTGCAAGTCGTGTTGGTGCTTGTGAGCAATGTTCGCTAATTCAAATTTTAAGGATTCTAATTCACTATTATTAATGCTAATTAACTCAGACTTTTTACATATTTCTAAATTATAAAATGATGCCACAGCTTCTCGTCCAGGGTAAAGATAACGAGCTGCTAATAAATAAACTAATGCCTGTCGTTGGTCAAAAGCCGACTTACCAGTTTTGAAATCTAAAATATGTAAAGTGCTATCAGACTCAATGAAAACGCAGTCCATAGCCGCATATAAGCGAAAACAATAATCCTCTTGTTCAACTACTATCGGTTTAGGAAAGCCTTCATCACCCGGAGTTAATTGGATAATATCTTTATCCAAAAGCAACGGCGCATCGTGATATTTTTTCAAAATTTGCAGCACGCGTTGCTGGACTTGATCGCTTGAGTTGGCTAATTTAAGTAGCTGTGCAACTCTTTCTACACCATCTGCTTGCTTCAACAGATGCCTGTGATGATGAAATTCATAAACGCCTTTTTGGGCGAGTATCCCAATCCGTTGGGGTGCGGTGGCTTGCGCTAACAGCGCCTTGACTTGTGGTTCGTGTTGCCGTGCCTTGATAAACCCCCGTCTCATCTGGCAATGCCAGCGTTCTTGCCCGGTTGCTGGGGCAACTAGAGACCAAAGGTGATAACTGGCAAAAGGTCGATCGGGGGTTGACATTGCTCAGAAACAGTGAGAGAAAATACGGTGGGGAGAAGTTTAAGCTAAGGCTTTCTTAGAAAAGAACTTCGGAGGATACTTGCTGCTACACACGCTTTGCGGGAAGCTTTAATAGTACTGATAATGTACGGGAGCAAGTGGCAAAAATGAGCGCTAGTAGCAATTCCAGCAAGATAAAATTTGGTACCGATGGATGGCGAGGGATTATTGCCGATGACTTTACTTTTCCCAACGTGCGGAAAGTAACAAGGGCAATCGCCACTTACTTAGAAACAGCCTACACAAAAGATAGACCAGTACTTATTGCCTACGATACTCGTTTTTTAGCTGACCAGTTTGCCCAAACAGCGGCTCAAGTCCTAGCAGACTTAGGTTGGACTGTGAAAATTACTGATCGGGATTGCCCCACACCAGTAATTGCCTACAACGCCCGTCACCTAAATTCCGCAGGGGCGTTAATGTTTACTGCTAGTCATAATCCAGCACCTTACTGTGGAATTAAATATATACCCGATTATGCTGGGCCTGCCACTCCAGAGATTACTGATACTATTGTGGCAAATATAGAAAGTGCATCGGATGAGTTGCCTGGAAGCAACCCATCAGGTTCAATTTCAATTTTCGATCCGAAACCTGATTACCTGAAATTTATCTACACCCTACTTGATGTAGAAAAGATCAGAAGCGCTAATTTAAAGGTAAAGTACGATGCTTTGTATTCTACCTCTCGCGGATATTTAGATGAAGTTTTGCAACATAGTGGCGTTCAGTTAGAAAGTTTCCACGATTGGAGAGATGTTTTATTTGGGGGTGGAATGCCAGAACCCAAAGGAGAACAATTAGTTGAGTTAGTGGAAGCAGTAGTTCGAGATCAAGCTGATTTGGGCTTGGCGACGGATGGAGATAGCGATCGCTTTGGTATCGTTGATGAACAAGGAAACGTCCTCACTCCCAATACTGTGCTGCTACTTCTAGCACGTCATTTAATCAAAAACAAAGGTAAAACTGGCGCTATTGTCCGCACTGTGGCGACAACCCACCTGCTGGATAATTTCGCTGCTAAAAATGGGCTGCAAATTTACGAAACAGCAGTTGGTTTTAAATACATCGGCGAAAAAATGCGGGAAACTGCTGTATTAATTGGTGGAGAAGAATCAGGTGGATTGAGTATTATTGGGCATATTCCCGAAAAAGACGGGGTATTAGCCGATATGCTGGTGGCAGAAGCGATCGCTTATGAAGGCAAACCCCTAAGTCAACTTGTCAAAGAAGCGATCGCCGAAGCCGATGGCCCACTTTACAACAACCGCCTAGACTTGCACCTCACAGAAGCCCACAAAACCGCCGTCATCGACTCATTTACGAAAAATCCACCTACAGAGGTAGCAGGAATTAAAGTCAAGGAAGTGGGGCGTAAAGACGGTATTAAGCTCTATTTAGAAGAAGGTAGCTGGGTTTTACTGCGTCCTTCTGGTACAGAACCACTGGTGCGCGTTTACCTCGAAACCAACACTCCCGAAAAACTCACCCAAATCGCCCAAGAGTTAGAGAGTGCCATTGCTAAACTAGAGGCAGTAGCAGTTTAATTTGCCAGAGTTAGGAATTAAAAGTTAAGAGTTATGAATTAGGAGTTAAGAGTTGTAAATTTACAATTCTTAACTCCTCGTTTCTAATTTTGAGCAAAATATAACTTCTAACTCCTAACTTCTCATTTCGATCAAACTATGAAAATTGCGCCTTTTTTGACATCTCTAGTTGTAGCAGTTTGGGTAATTGCGATCGCAATTATTTCAGTCCAAAATGCTACACCCGTATCGTTAAAATTCTTAACATTCCAATCGATTCAGATACCAATGGGTTTAGTGCTAGCTTTTAGTGCCGTTGTCGGGTTAATTGGTATGGCACTGCTGCAACCTCTGTGGGGGCTTGCTGGTATTGGGCAGCGTAATTCTCGACTGGAAGACGATGCGGAGTTTTTTGTTGATGATGAAGATTTTTGAGGGTTGAATAGCAGTGCAGTATCAAAACATTATTACAATCGAACCAGGAAAACGAGGGGGTAAGCCTTGTATTCGAGGAATGCGAATTACTGTATACGATGTTTTATCTTATCTTGCCTCTGGCATGACCTACGAGGAATTGCTTGATGACTTTCCTTATTTGACACAAGAGGATATTTTGGCTTGCCTAAGCTATGCGGCTGATCGAGAACGGCAAATGCTGACAATGCAAGATTGAGTTAGCCATAGAAGATAGTCCTAGTCTTAAGAGCTATCCTACAGAGCAACTGGAGGATAGTTATCAAAGGGCGCGTCGGCAAGCAGCCAAGCAAACGGGGATACAAATTTCCGTGTTTCCAGAAGAGTGCCCATATTTTTTAGAGTTAGTGTTGGATGAAGACTGGCTACCGGAAGCAAGCGATATTTGATAACTGTAATTGTGACTGTGTGGAATGAAGCGCACTACGCAACCACTTAATATGCATTGGTGTGAGGTGATGTCAGCCTAATCATACAATAGATTTTGATAACTAGGCTGATAGTTATACTGTTAGCTGTTCTTGAGGTTTACAATAGCATCCAAATATCAAATCATACTATTGAGCAATTCTCGCTCTAATTTAATGTTTATTATTTCATCTAATCCCAATAAAAAACTACGATCGTAGTTATCTTTAATACTTAAGGCAACATTTTTTAGCTTACCTTCATAATCTAAAATTTTAGGCATAAACATTTTTGATAGGGATTCTATCAAAAATATTGCTATTTTAAATCTATTATCTCCTTGAGCTAGTCCAGAAGCAAATCCAGAAGCAAAATCAGTTGCTCCATTAGTTAAAACAGCCATTTTATCAGTAAAGAAAAATTCATTTATTGAATCATTTAAAGACTTAAGAGTTTTCATTGACTCCTGAATCTCTTGTCTTATTTTTAGCATTAAATCCTTAGCCAAATTGATTTTATTGATCGCTATACTCACTTCAGATTCATACTCTATTACCTGTATCAAAGCTTTATCTTGTAAACGATTAAGCATAAAACCAGTAATTAATATTGCTGGACTTACAGCAATGTTAGCAGATGCAAGTAGAGACAAAATTATCATGCTTCCTGCAATAGTGTTCATTGAAGATTTACTTAAACAATCCCTTGTGTAGTTATTGGCTTGTTTGATAGATAAGTTGTTAGATATAATTTCTTGTACTGCTGATTTCACAGGATTTGCAAGATGAATTACTCCATAGGAATTCTTCAATGAATCAACATGATTAGCATCAATCAATAAATATTGCTTAATTTCATTGAAAGTATTTTTGTATTCCTGAATTTGATTAATTGAAAGTTCACTGGGATTCAACTTTTTTATTTTTTCAATGTTTTCATCAAAAAAACTAAAAAATTTTCCCGCATTATATATGATATCTTGCCGAAGTTGATTGTATTCTTGTATAAGATTCTTTGTAAAGATTAAATCTACTTCCAACTCCCTAAAAGCTTCATTATAAAGACTTGAGATTTTTTTAAACTTCTCTTTTTCTGCGTCTATGTTGGAAATTGCCCTCACACCTGCAAACGCTCCTACAGAAGCACTAGCTAAAGCAATAGTGTCTAAGATAAGTAGAATCATAAGTACTCTTTGCGATTTATATTTCTTTGCCCTTTTTCTAAGTGTTTAACCTCAAAATCAGGGATTTGTTATACATAGACTTCCCTAATTAAGCCAATTATCACCATTGAGGCAGTATAAATAAGCAATATTTATGAACCTGTGTTAAATGCAGGATTATCACTTATAACTATCAATTTATGTCTCACTTAGCATCCCAACTACTTGTGTGTAGACAATTTTTAGCGACTTGCCGCAGGCATCACAATTGTTAAGATAAGACACAGGAGGGTTTATTATGTCCAATAACGCCCATGAGATATACAGCCAAGTTGTTTGTAACTTGTCACCAACTGAACGGCTACGCTTGGCAACCCTAATTCTAAATGAGCTAGTCGAGCAAAACTTGTCTATCATCGACCAAAGTGATACCTGGACTGAACAAGATCAGCTTGATTTAGCATCCTTCTCCTTAGAGTATGCAGCTTCAATTTTCCCTGAAAGCGAGGAGACAGTTTAGTGACGTTCAATCCCGGTGATGTAGTCACAGTTGATTTTCCCGGTGTCACTGGTATTAAGCGTCGTCCTGCTGTAGTTCTGTCATCTGCCGCTTATCACGCAACTCGTCCCGATGTGATCGTTGGACTCATCACTACTCAGACAACTGCCCTTGGAATTACTGATTACACACTTCAGGATTGGGCAGCAGCAGGTTTGCGGGTTGCGTCTGTTTTCAGAAGTTTTATCGTCACCTTACCACCCTCAGCTAATTTGGTTTTGATTGGTCACTTGTCAGAAGTTGATTGGAAAGGTGTTCGTGCGTGTGTCAAGATAGCTCTGGCTGAGTTAAATGCTTCTAAAGCATCATCGGATACATGATCTGCTTCAGAGAAATTTATGTGTCTTTAGCAACTACACTACTTGTGCGATCGCACAGGGGCTAAAATCTCAATGCAATAGACAACGCTAGAATATTAGTCGCAATCTTGTGGAGATGATTGGTAGTGAAAATTAAAGCAGTTATCTGGCAAGAAGACGGTGTGTGGTGTGCTTCTGTACCTGCCCTACCTGGATGTCACACTTGGGGAGACAGCTATGAACATTTGTTAGAGATGCTGCAAGATGCAGTTCAAGGTTGGTTGGAAGTTGCTAGCGAACGAGAAGAACTTGACTCGGAGAAACAGTTGGTTGAAATATCGCTATAAAAGCGGTTTCAGGTAAAACACTTTGTAAAATTTTGGAACGGCAGGGTTGGGAATTGAAACGGATTACTGGCAGTCATCATATTTACATAAAAGAAGGTGTTGATATAATCCTCTCCGTTCCGGTTCATAGTAATCGAGATTTACCGATTGGAACTTTGAAAAGCATTATGAAAGATGCTGGACTTACCGAAGAAGATTTGGACTAAAAGCGATCGCAATTATCCAAAGTTCACATAACAGCATCTAAGTTAGCAATTTTAGGTTAGTTGTAGCTTCAAGTAATCAATGAAGTCCAGAATTTCTGTATCAGTGAGTTGTAGACGCGATCGCTTGCCATATTTCTGCTGCAAATAATCCCTTCCCTGCTCTGGAGTCCAATTTAACTGGGCTAAATATGTGTCACTTTGAGCTATCAAAACTGCATGAATTTCTGATGCTGTTGTATTAGCACATATTTGGATTTCATCTTGATGTAAATTTTGAATACAATTAATTTTTAAACTTACTTTTTGTCCTAAAGCTTGCCAGTCAATTTCCCTGTGTCCATTCCAACTAACACCTATAGAACGATAAGTGACTGGATCGTAAATATTACAGAATACTACTTTTTTATCTCCAGGACTAACGGCAATAGTAAGTGGATGACGTAGTTGTTCAGAAGTAAGAGCATCCAAAGACAGCAATAAACTTTTAGAAAAGTAAGTATCGTTTCCTGATTGGATAATATAAGGTTTATCTGCTAAGATAAACAGATTTATTTTTTCATCTGGACCAAATGTATTTTCAACCTTTTTATTAACTTCTATCCCTGTAATTACCCCAGTCAACGCTTTTTCATAAATTGGTATGCGTCTTTCATCTTCAGCAAGGATATACCAACAGTGATCGGGTTCTTTGCTGACAAAAACATATTGAGGTTTTGGGACTGCTCCAAATCCTAATTTAACTTCCATATTTTTGATGAAGGTTTTGGTAAATATATTTATTGAGCAATCAGCCTTTACGATTTGTACCGTTAAGTTATAAGTTGCTTTATAGATATAATTCCCAAGCCAGGAAGCTAATTAACATTAAGGCAGCGAAAATTAGAAAATTTGGTTAATCTATAACAAAGTTTCTGGATCAACACCTAGCGCATTCAACCTTTCAATTAACATTTTCACTTTTTGTTCTGCTTCCACCCGTCGCTGTTCTTCAAAAGCTGCGCGTTCTTCCGCTTCTCTAATGCGTTCTTCTGGTGTCAGCCATCTTTGCCCTTCTTCGTCATACCAGTACAGCCACTCCCGCACTATACCTTGATAAATTCCCCGTTCTCGCCCAATTCCTAAACCAATCTCTGGTAGCCAAACGGGATTTCCTGACATTAAGATATATTCCCCATCAACTAGGCGATACACTTCCAAAGGTGTCTTTTTACGCCGAAGGGGACTATATACAACGTAGTACAAAATTCCTAATTCTTTAGCATAGAATTCTTTCTTGATGTTATATTCTTCCCGATATATTTGGGAAACAACTTCTAGTGCTAAAGTTGGCGGTTGCTTTTCTTCCCACAGCACATAACTTATGCGTAAGTCTTCATCAATGAAGCGTTTAACTCCTAAGCTGAGAAATCCATCAGGGACAATGGCTGATTTTTCTGGGTCATAATAAATACCCATATCAACACCAAAGAACCAATCCCAGCGATCGCACCAAACCAAAGCTAGTATCGTTTTTAGCAAGCCGGGAATTAAATTTTGGACTTCATTATCCACAGGGGTGTCATTAGAGTCCGGTAGTTCTTCGGAAGATGGCAAACAATGGAGCGGATTGTAGTTTAACATGAGCGGTTTTGCCAAATCTGATTCTAGATAGATTGTAGGTAATCTATTGATGTGCGATCGCATATCAAAAATCAAAAACCATTTTTAGCGTAGGCGTAGCCCGTCATAGACATCGCCTGATGTCGGGATCATCTCAGTATGTAAATACTTACGAGTGTAAATTTATTACATCAAATTCGTGGTTTTTCGGTACTGACTATCAGAGTATCTAACTGACAATAGCAAAAAAGGGCGGAACATTGTTCACATAGAACATTCCAGAAGTCGCAGAGTATTCAATTTCATGGTTAATTTGGTAGCTGGGCTGAATACCTATACCTACCAAGAGAAAAAATCTTCTCTCAACCTGGACTCCGAAAATGTAGCGCATCTGGAACTTAGCTAATTTTTAGCCCGATATTTGAGTTTTACTTAAGTAACAGATATGTCACTACAGATACATTCACGAGTTTTAATCAAAAACTTCCTAACGGTTTTTTTGCCCTTGTCAGCATTAGTTGGGGGTGTTATCGCAACTATCTACTACCAACAGGTACAAACTGAAAAAGTTGTATTAAAAACTAATGAAATCGGCAAGGTAGATTTACAAACCAAAGTAATCAGTGGAGATTTTCATTCTGTTATCTCAGATTTGATGGTTATCTCTAAACAAAACGAGCTACAAAGAATTTTAGAGGGAGTGGATAGACAACAACAGGCACTTTCCCAAGAATTTTTATCATTTTCTCGATATAAAAAACTTTACGACCAAATCCGCTTTTTGGATCAATCAGGTAAGGAAGTTGTCAGAGTCAACTTTAACCAGGGTGAACCAGCGATTGTCCCCGACGAAAAACTGCAAGTTCAAGCCAAGCGCTACTGGTTTAATGACACTTTGCGGTTAAACCAAGGACAAGTATTTGTCTCTCCCCTTGACCTCAACATCGAACGTGGTCAGGTTGAACAACCCCTTAAGCCAATGATCCGCTTTGGTACTCCTGTTTTTGATAGCCGTGGGCAGAAACGAGGCGTTGTAATCTTAAACTATTTCGGCGCAAAACTGCTGGACAATTTTAATCAAACTTTTGCTAATGCTTCTAGCCAGGGAATGCTACTGAATGCCGATGGTTACTGGTTAAAAGGGGTGAAGCCTGAAGATGAATGGGGATTTATGTTTCCCGAACGCAAAAACCGCACTTTTGGCAAAGCTTTTCCCCAAGCATGGCAGGAAATTTCTCAAAAAGAATCGGGACAATTCCAAACTGCTGAGGGAATGTTCACTTTTACCACAGTCTATCCACTTGTGGAAGGGCAAAAATCTAGTACGGGAGCCGGACAAGCTTTTGCACCAAGCCAACATCAAATTGATCCTAAATCCTATCACTGGAAGATTGTCTCATGGGTATCGCCAGAGGCGTTGACGACCAAATCAAACCGATTTTTGAGTCAATTGCTACTGCTATATGCTGGGTTAATAGGACTAATTGGTATTGGTTCTTGGCTACTAGCAAGAGCTAGTGTCAATCGTCAGATGGCCAAGCTAGAGTTAAAACAGTCTGAAGTCCAATTGCGAGAGCTAGTTGAGCGGGAGAAAATTCTTAAAACTCGTCTATCTAGTCAAATTCGTAACTCGCTGGATCTAAATACGATTTTGAGTACTGTAGTGGTTGAAGTTCGGGAACTGCTACAGATCGATCGATGCCAGTTTTTTTGGTGTCATCAAGAAGATGAATCTACTAGCTTTGAACTGAGTCAGCAAGCTTGCGCTCCCGATTTAACAGAACCTTTAGGCTGTTCTCCTATCCAGAACGTGGAATCCCTGAGTGAAGCTGTCATGCAAGGGAATTTGCTTTGCTTTGATGACATTGCGACAGATTCGTGGCTTGATTTCAAGAGTCGGAATTTACTAGTGACATTGGGCTTTAAGTCTCTACTAATAGTTTCAATTCAAACCCAGTCGGGTTGTTTGGGTGTGATTGTCTGCGAACATAGTAGAGAGCTTCACCCTTGGAGTGATGATGAAGTGGAAATTATTCGAGGCGTGGCTGACCAGTTAGCGATCGCTATTGACCAAGCCCAATTGTATAATCAAAGCCGCGCTGCTACTGCTGCTGCTACTGCCCAAGCAGAACAACTCAACCAAGTTTTACACAATCTCAAAGAAACCCAAGCCCAACTAATTCAGACTGAAAAAATGTCGAGTTTAGGTCAATTAGTGGCTGGAGTAGCTCATGAAATCAATAACCCAGTTAACTTTATCTACGGCAATCTGACCCATGTAAATGAATATACACTCGGCTTATTGGAACTGGTAGAACTCTATCAAAAGTCCAATGTTAATCCAACATCTGAAGTACAAGCTCATATAGAAGCAATCGACCTTGACTTTATGACTGAGGATTTACCTAAAATCCTAACTTCAATGAAAATGGGAGCTAATCGCATTCGTGAAATAGTTCTATCCTTGCGGAATTTTTCTCGACTTGACGAAGCGGATATGAAACCTGTCAATATTCATGAAGGTATTGATAGCACACTACTGATTTTACAGAATCGCCTCAAACAAACGTCTGGAAATGCCGGAATTGAAATAATCAAAGAATATGGTGATATTCCCTTAGTAGAGTGCTATGCCGGACAACTGAATCAGGTATTTATGAATCTGATCAGTAATGCCATTGATGCTCTGGATAGTTATAACAGTAAGCGAACTCTTGAGGACATAGAAGCTAATCCCAGCCAGATTGTCATTCGTACTGAATTACGCAACTCGGATCGTATAACTGTACAAATTGCAGATAATGGCCCTGGCATGACCGCAGTAGTTAAGCAACGATTATTTGACCCTTTCTTTACCACAAAAGCCGCAGGTAAAGGCACTGGGTTAGGACTAGCAATTAGCGCTCAGATTATCACAGAAAAACACAACGGAGCTATTTGGTGTATTTCGGAACCAGGACAGGGAGCAGAATTTTGGGTAGAGATTCCGATTAATCAAAGTTCTAAACTAGCTACTGCAAGTACCGCGACTCTATCCAGAATTTGATGCTATTCTGGACAAATGAAAAATGACATGACTAGTGATAGCAAACGCGCTGATTTTGATAGCCCTTGGAAAGAAATTCTAGAAGCTTATTTTCCCCAAGCCATGCATTTCTTTTTTCCAGAAACTTCTGCATTAATTGATTGGGAGCGTCCATATCAATTTCTAGATAAAGAATTTCAACAAATAGCTCGTGAAGCCGAACAGGGTAAGCGATATGCTGATCAATTAGTCAAAGTTTGGCAAATCCAAGGGGAAGAACTTTGGTTATTAATCCATGTTGAAATTCAGGCGCAAAAAGAAGATAATTTTTCTAAGCGGATGTTTACCTACAATTTTCGCATATTTGACCGCTTTGATCAACCAGCAATTAGCCTTGCAATTCTCTGTGATTCAAACCGCGAATGGCGACCAAACAATTACAGTTACAATTATCCCAATACTCGCTTAAATTTTGAATTTGGTAGTATTAAACTTTTGGATTACGAAAATCGCTTTCACGAGTTAGAAAATAGCGATAATCCATTTGCGACTGTCGTCATGGCGCATTTGAAAATGCAGCAGACACGCTCATCACCTGAACAGCGCAAAATCTGGAAATTTAGCTTAATTCGCAGACTATATGATTTGGGCTTAGAAGAGCAGGATATTCGTAATTTGTATCGATTTATCGATTGGGTTATGATATTACCAAAGGCATTAGAAAATCAATTTTGGGAAGAGTTTAAACAATTTGAACAGGAGCGGACTATGAGATATGTAACTACAGGTGAGCGCATCGGCTACGAGCGCGGAAAACAAGAAGGTAAACAAGAAGGAAAAAAAGAAGGTGAACAACAACTTATTTTAAGGTTACTAAAAAGACGCGTGGGAGAATTATCACCACAATTGCAAGAACGCATCCAATCTCTTTCTTTAAATCAGTTAGAAACCCTTGGTGAAGCTTTGTTAGATTTTACTGCTATAGAAGATTTACTTAACTGGTTGCAAACAAATCAATCAGTTTGAAATCTATTTTTATGAAGATTGAGCAGGAGCGGACTATGAGATACGTAACTACAGGTGAGCGCATCGGCTACGAGCGCGGAAAACAAGAAGGTGAACAACAGCTGATTTTAAGGTTACTACAAAGACGAGTGGGAGAACTATCACCAGAATTGCAAGAACGCATCCAATCTCTTTCTTTAAATCAGTTAGAAAACATTGGTGAATCTTTATTAGATTTTACTGCTATGGAAGATTTATTTAACTGGTTGCAAACAAATCAATCAGCTTAAAATCTATTTTTATGAAAATTATGAAAAACACCTCTACTCGCTTACCCCATAGAGTATTTTTTTAACTTAGTTCAATGAGTAACAAAAAGGGCGGGTTTTGTACCCGCCCTCGAAGCAATAAATATTTAAACTAAACTAGCGATCGCAACTTAATTACCAATTTGGGGCGCACTCAAAGAAACCTTTAGTGTTTCGTCTTTTTGTTGTGCTAATGTCGGCACGGAATCACGCAATCTTGCCGTCAATTGTACAGTTGTAGCGTCATACATTTGAGTCAGCAATTTGGGATAGAAACCAATACCAATAATTGGAATTAACAAACAGGCAATGATAAATACTTCACGGGGTTCGGCATCTATCAAAGCTTGGTGAGAAACTAATTCCTCGTTCTCTTTACCGTAGAAAATTTCTCGCAACATCGACAGCAGATAAATCGGAGTTAAAATCACTCCCACTGCCATCAAGAACACCACGATCACTTTGAAGGTAGAGCTATAAGCATCGCTAGTAGCAAAGCCCACAAACACCATCAATTCTGCCACGAAACCGCTCATCCCTGGCAATGCCAAAGAAGCCATCGAACAGGTGGTGAACATAGCGAAAATCTTCGGCATTCTCTTCGCAACACCGCCCATTTCATCCAACATCAGGGTGTGGGTGCGATCGTAAGTTGCGCCAACCAGGAAGAACAAACTCGCCCCAATTAACCCGTGGGAAACCATTTGTAATACTGCCCCACTCAATCCCAAATCGGTGAAGGAGGCAATACCAATCATCACAAAGCCCATGTGAGAAATTGAGGAGTAGGCAATTTTTCGCTTTAGGTTGCGCTGGGCAAAGGATGTCAAGGCAGCGTAGATGATATTAACTACCCCCAAAACTACCAACACTGGTGCAAAATAAGCGTGGGCATCGGGGAGCATTTGAGCATTCATCCGAATTAAGGCGTAACCACCCATTTTCAGGAGAATACCTGCTAATAACATGTGTACGGGGGCTGTAGCTTCACCGTGGGCATCAGGTAGCCAGGTGTGCAAGGGAATAATCGGCAATTTGACGGCGTAGGCAATTAGGAAGCCAGCATAGAGGGCAAGTTGAAAATTCAGGGCGAAGTCTTTTAAGGCGATCGCTCTCATGTCGAATGTCACCGTATCGCCGTAAAATCCCATTGTCAGGGCAGACAGCAAAATAAACAGCGAACCGCCGGCGGTGTATAAAATAAATTTGGTCGCTGCATACTGCCGTCTTTTACCTCCCCAAATCGACAGCAGAAAGTATATCGGTACCAGTTCCAGTTCCCACACCAGGAAAAACAACAGCATATCCTGGACGGCGAACACGGCAATCTGGCCGCCATACATTGCCAAAATCAAGAAGTAGAATAGCTTGGGCTTGAAGGTGACAGGCCAAGCTGCTAAAATCGCCAGCGTGGTAATGAATCCAGTCAAAATAATTAAGGGCATGGATAAGCCATCAGCCCCTACTGACCAATTCAAACCCAATTGTGGTACCCAGGGGTAACTTTCCACCAACTGCAAATCTGGATTGGAGAAATCATACCCAGTATAAAAAGCGTAAACAATTAGTGCAAAATCTATCAGCCCTACGATGAGGGAGTACCAGCGCACTGTTTTGCCTTCTTTGTCAGGGATGATGGGAAGAAGTAGCGACGCGGCTATTGGCAACAGAATAATCGTCGTCAGCCACGGGAAATTAGCTGTATTCATCACAATTTGTCTGCTATCAAAATCATGTTTGGCAAAAAGTCACTAGTTATTAACTAACAGCTTTTTCGGTATTTGGTCTTCCTCGTTAGGTTGATTTAATAAAAATAAAGAAAGATGAAGGTAGGTAAATCTATATCCTTGCCTTCATCTTTATACAACATAGTTATTGCCTAATCACTAATTGATACGCTATGTAAAACGTATGTAGAGACGTAATATATTACGTCTCTACGTTAGGTGACACCAAAGACAATTACTAAGCCCAAAACCGCCCCAAATACAATCAAGGCATAGAATTGAGCGCGACCGTTTTCTAGGTACTTCAGACCTTCACCGCTAACAAGGGTGAAAAAGCCTGTGAGGTTAACAGCACCATCGACAACGCGGAAGTCAACTTCCATAACTTGTCTAGCTAGGCGACGCAAGCCGAGGACAAAAACCCGATGGTAAATGTCATCAAAGTACCACTTGTTGAGGGATAACTCATAAAGTGGTTTGATTTTAGCAGCGATCGCAGCTGGGTCAATTTTACGGCGCAAATACATCAGCGAAGCCAGGGTAATCGCAATTAAAGAAATTCCGACTGAAGCACCCGCCATGATGTAAAATTCCGTCGGATTGAACTCGGCAGCCTTTTCTATAACTTCGGAGAGAGTTTCGCTAGGAGGAAAGATAAACTCTTCAAAATAATTGGCGTAGGGAGTTCCCACCAAACCAATCAAAATCGAAGGCACAGCCAACAGTGCCAACGGCAGCGTCATTGTCCACGGCGATTCGTGGGGGGAGTCGCTGTGATGCCCGTGGGAATCATGGGAATCATGCTGCTGACTAGTTGCCGCCAATTCTCCTTTCTTCATCGCCCCAGGCCCAAAATTTGGGGCTAGTTCTTCTGACTCTAATTCCAGGACAATTGTCGCCGCAGCCTTCTTGAGTTTTTGTTTGATTTTCTCGTCAGTACCCCGGAATTTGCCTTCAAATGTCATGAAATACATTCTAAACATATAGAAAGCAGTAATCCCGGCAGTTAGCCAGCCGATGAACCAGAGGAGTGGATTAGCTTCAAAAGCCTTCCCCAGAATTTCATCTTTTGACCAGAAGCCAGCAAAAGGCGGAATACCAGAAATTGCCAAGCAACCAATCAAAAAGGTAATTGACGTGACGGGCATATACTTTCGCAGTCCACCCATCAGCCGCATATCTTGAGCTAAGGCGGGGTCGTGTCCAACGACACCTTCCATACCATGAATTACTGAACCTGAACCCAAGAACAGCATCGCTTTGAAATAGGCGTGGGTCATCAGGTGGAATAGTCCAGCACTGTAGGAACCTATTCCCATTGCCATCACCATGTAACCCAGTTGGGAAATGGTGGAGTAAGCCAAGCCCTTTTTGATGTCGTTTTGGGTAATGGCAATGCTAGCCCCCAAAAACGCCGTAAACGCCCCAGTAAAGGCAATGACATTCATTGCAACTGGAACGCCTTCAAATACTGGGTACATCCGGGCAATGAGGAAAACACCAGCCGCCACCATTGTTGCTGCGTGAATCAAGGCAGAAATGGGGGTGGGGCCTTCCATTGCGTCTGGTAGCCAGACATGGAGGGGGAATTGGGCTGATTTAGCAACTGGCCCTAAGAAAACTAAAATCGCAAACAGGACAGCGAGAAAATTGCTGATAGAACCTGATTCGACGAGTTGGGCGAGGCGATCGCCCATGATATTAAAATCAAAGCTTCCTGTTGCCCAGAATAGCCCCAAAATGCCGAGTAACAGACCAAAGTCGCCTACGCGGTTGGTTACAAATGCTTTTTGAGCGGCATCGGCTGCTGACTTGCGATCGTACCAAAAACCGACCAGCAAGTAGGAACACATTCCCACCAGTTCCCAGAATATATAAATCTGTACTAGGTTGGGGCTGACCACCAGACCTAACATTGAGGAGCCAAACAAACTGAGATAGGCGTAAAACCTCACGTAGCCGGGATCGTGAGCCATGTAGCCATCGGTGTAAACCATGACTAAACAGGCTACCGTTGTGACAATCACCAGCATTAGGGCTGTCAGGTGGTCAATAGTGTAGCCCATGCTCAGGTGAAAATTGCCAGCAGCCGCCCACTCAAAGGTGCGGAGATAAGCCGGGTGTCCTTGAATTTGACTCCACAACAAGGCAAAGGACAGCCCCATAGCTGCTGCCATCATGGAGATAATCACCACAGCGTTAAGCTGCCGTAGGCGGTTTGTCACCTGATTAAACGAGATTAACCCTAGACCGACCAGCATTGCTCCAAAAAGAGGGAACACCGGAATCAGCCAGGCATACTGATAGATTACTTCCATCACTGACGCCTACTTTTAGAATTCTTGAATAGCGTGTCGGAACTGTTAATAATTGTGACACACACCCTTTAGCATAAAATAACCCACCCAAAGGTCATTGGGTGGGGTGTTAAGCATGGTTTTAGATTTGGTCACTCGTCATTGGTCATTTGTCACTCGTCATTTATCATTGGTCATTTGTCATTTGTCCTATGCCTCATGCCCCATGCCCAATGCCCAATACCCAGTATCCATCAAGCTGAACGACACTCTAAGTCCACTGTTTTGGAACTTTTGTACATTTTGGGGTAATTGCTGTAGCTGGCTTTAATCTCTTCTAAAGCTAGACGTAAATCTTCTCTGCCGCGAAAGCATTCCAAGCGATGGCGAATGGTACCATTTTCAATCAATAGTAAAGTGGGTAGTGATTTTAGCCTATAAGTAGTAGACAATTTAAAATTTTGATCGGCGTTAACGCTAACTAATTTAATTTCTTCCCCGCATTGGGCTTGAAATTGCAACAACAGTGGGTGGATAATCCGACACAAGCCACACCAGGGTGCTTCAAAATTAACTAAAACAGGAATAGGAGATTCTAAAACTTCTTGAGTAAATGTCCGCTCACTAACCGACAACACCATGACGCCTCTTGGATTATTAAGGTTTTTATATCAAACTAGCTATCACCACTGAATTCAGTGGTGCTGAGTTCCGAGTCCTGTTCGCAGTAGGGGGCATTTAACCCGTGCTGAGTATAAGTCCATAACTAAAGTTAGGGGATTGAATGAGGAAATCGTTTCTTTTTCTTCTAGAGTACAAGGGGGCTTGGGACTAATTACCAAGCAATGAATACTAAATTGCTTGATTTTACTCAGGACTCAGGACTCAGCACTAACTTCGGTGAAGGATTGGCAAATCACTAACTGCCGATAGATGCTTTTAGGACACCAACTTTCAGGACACAGAATAATTAGATAAAAATTGAGCATAATGTGTCTCTGACAAAAAAGCTAACGTAGCAATAGCGTTGGCTTTTTTTGATGTTAAATTCCTGACTACCGTGGCTGCCTGGGGATTGACTGAATCTGCCATTAACTCCCAAGGAAAGGCAATTGACTAATGACTACCGACATAGAATCTTAAGCTGACTGAATGCACCCCCACTGATAGATATTTGAATTTATCCTACATTGATTTGGGGTAATTGATAAGCTTAAATTTCTATCTATTTCGGATTTTCTGCTGACACTGGGGATCACCTGAATTTACCATGCTATCCTACTGGTTGCTTCCAGTAACAGAGGGTGCGACCACCAAAGCAAAGCTATAAAAATGGCAACTCCCAAATAGGCAGGACGTAGAAATTCCTGCCATTTGAGAGATTGACGCCCGTCAATAATTGCTTTAAAGGGAATAATTGAAGTCCGCTGTTTGGCAAGTTCAAAAGTTTCCCCATAGCGATCGCTCAAACGGCGATCCCCGTGCCAAACCCCAAACAAGTGATGTAACACCAATCCAATGGAAGTCACAAGAGTAAAGGTAGTACCCAACCATAGAGTATGGGCAACACACCAAATTATTTGTCCTACCATCTGGGGATGACGGGTAATCCGAATAATTCCTGTTTCGTAGAGATGAACTTGGGGCTTTTGAATGGCAGCAATTTCTAGTAGATTGAAGGTAGCAGGATATAAAAACAAAAACGAGATTGCTGACAGCAGCCAAACAAATTCTCGTACTCCAGGCACTCCTTGTACCTGCCAAAGTTGCAAACCATCATAGCGGTGCCCAAAAAAGTAAATAATTAATATCACAGCCAACGGTAGGCTGACTAATGCAAAGAGAATGCGATAAAGCCTTGGGCCAATATACTTTTCTGCCCAAGGACGCAAAGCAGCGCCTCCACTGTGAGCGATCGCAAAAACTATTTGTAACCCCAGTATGACAAAATGACTGGGTGTCAACCAAGAAATCAGCAGCATATACACCGGTGAAGTAATTTAAAGAAAATTGAATTCAGTACAACCAATACCACAAAGTATTCAAAAGGGGACTTTAGTCAAGATGTTGTGCTACTGTCTTTTTCGAGTCAAGCCTTCAAGTTCAATATGCAACAAATCATGTCCGGCTGATTGCTGCCAAACCGGATTCATTGCGTGCATCTGCTCCTTTAAAAGTTTGTGGGTTGAGCCTTATGTCTGACCTTCCTTTCACTTTAGATCAGTTACGTATCCTGAAAGCGATCGCTGTTGAAGGAAGCTTCAAGCGTGCCGCTGATAGTCTTTATGTCTCACAGCCCGCCGTGAGTTTGCAAGTGCAAAATCTCGAACGGCAACTCGATGTCCCCTTATTCGACCGTGGAGGACGACGCGCCCAATTAACCGAAGCCGGGCATCTACTCTTAAGCTACGGTGAAAAAATCCTCAGCCTGTGTCAGGAAACTTGCCGTGCGATCGAGGATTTACAAAATCTCCAAGGCGGTACTTTAATTGTCGGTGCTTCTCAAACCACCGGCACTTATCTTTTGCCCAGAATGATCGGGATGTTTCGACAAAAATATCCCGATGTGGCGGTGCAATTACACGTCCACTCCACCCGACGGACTGCTTGGAGTGTCGCTAACGGACAAGTTGATCTAGCGATTATCGGCGGTGAAATTCCTGGTGAACTTTCAGAATCTTTAGAAGTTATTCCTTACGCTGAAGACGAACTAGCGCTGATTTTACCTGTCTTTCATCCCTTTGCCAAACTTGAAAAAATCCAAAAAGAAGACCTATATAAATTACAATTCATTGCCCTAGATTCCCAATCGACTATCCGCAAAGTAATTGACCAAGTGTTAGCACGCTGCGAAATTGATACCAGACGTTTGAAGGTGGAAATGGAATTGAATTCCATTGAAGCCATCAAAAATGCTGTGCAATCTGGTTTGGGGGCTGCCTTTGTTTCAACAAGTGCGATCGCTAAAGAGTTACAAATGGGCGTTCTCCACTTTGCCAACATTGAAGGCGTCGTTGTCAAACGGACACTGTGGCTGATTTTCAATCCCAATCGCTATAGATCCAAGGCCGCAGAAGCCTTTAGTCAAGAAATTTTGCCCCAATTTGCTAACCCAGGATGGAATCAAGATGTGTTAAAATTAGCACAAAAAAACATAGTGTTAACTACATTAGAGATAGCAACACCCATCTCCTCCAGCGAAGAATAAAATTAGGTCATTTGACCAAATAATTCGTAATTCGTAATTCGTAATTCGTAATTCGTAATTCGTAATTCGTAATTCGTAATTATTAACCTATCGCTGTTCGTGCAGGGTGCTGTAGGCAAGCCAAGGGTTTAACATCAGAAAAAAAAGTTCCTGTTCCTCATTAAGAAATTTAGTTTCTCTGTAAGCTGAACTAATTACGAATTACGTTGCTTGCTTCTCGCTTTCTCTACGAGACGCTACGCGAATGGCGAGTATTATAAATTACGAATTATTTTGACTAATCACGAAAATGGAAGTTTACTGCACTCGTCCACGTTGTCCACGACCGCAAAACTATTTTTCTGATTTAGATGATGTTACGACACTGAAAACAACCCAGCAAAAGTATTGCACTACCTGTGGAATGCCACTGATGCTAGATGGTCGATACGTGCCAACGAAGCTGCTGGGAAGGGGCGGGTTTGGAGCGGCCTTTTTGGCACGCGATCGCCGAATACCGGGAATGCGTCAATGCGTAGTTAAGCAGTTCCAACCAGCGGGAAATTTAACCTTAACTCAACTGCAACAAGCACAGTTGATGTTTGAGAGAGAAGCAGAAGTTTTAGCACAACTTGGTAACGATCACGATCAAATTCCTGACTTATTTGCCTTCTTTCCAGTGATAGTTAATAGCTTGCAAGCAGGAGAGCAAGACCAATTTTTTTACTTGGTGCAAGAATACATTAATGGGCAAAACCTAGAGGAAGAATTAGTTCAACAGGGTAAATTTTCTGAACAGCAGGTGTTAGAGGTATTGCAAGAAATCCTGAAGGTATTAGAGTTTGTCCATGACAGAGGCATTATCCACAGAGACATTAAACCTTCTAACATCATGCGTCGTCGTGATGGCAAACTTTTTTTACTAGATTTTGGTGCAGTTAAGCAAGTCACAAATGCTGCATCTGGTTCTGCGGCTTCTTCCACAGGAATTTATTCTATGGGATTTGCACCACCTGAGCAGATGGCTGGGGGTCAAGTATTTCCATCTACAGATTTATACGCTTTAGCTGTAACTCTGATTACCTTGTTAACAAATCAGGAAGCAATTCAACTATTTGATGCCTATAGCAACCAGTGGAAATGGCGAATGCAAGCTAGTGTCAACCCTCGCCTTGCTGACATTTTAGACAAGATGCTCCTACCTGCTGCTAATCAGCGCTTCCAGTCAGCCCAGGAGGTTCTAATTGCACTTAACTCACAGGCGGCTCAAGCCTCTACACAATTTAACTCGCCCTCTGTAACCCTCCCGCCACAAACACCCAAAAGTTCCAGTCCTGTCGTCCCCCGTCGTCCACCAACTCAACCAGCGTTTTCTACATTGGAATTATTGGGTGGGGCGGCGTTTAGTGGATTTGAGGGTGCATTGATCGCGATCGCTCTCTTCAGTCTAGTAAAATCACCAATAGTTACTTTAAGTGTTGCGTGTGTGATTTTGGGGATGCTGATATTTGCCCAAACAAGGCGGTGGATTGAAAAGTTCGATTTATTGATTATTCCGGCAATTACTTTTGCGATTATTTTTTTTCTCCCCTTTTTACGCGGGGGACTTGATATTTTGTCAGTAGTTATTTTAGCAGTTGCCGCAGGCTTAGTAGCCATTTCACTCACAGCCGTATTTAGACTTATTTATAAATTATTATCTCTGATACTTTAAAATTTTTTCTTTATTCAAATTTGTTCATGTCACAAAAGAATGAAACCATAATTTTAGCTTTGGCCCTGCTGCTGACAGTTGGAATAGTTGGCAGTGGTTTTTGGTGGTTTACTAACAACTCTGGGGTCAAAATTGGTAATACCATCACTCAAAACCCAGAACCAGAAAGCAAAGACCGCGTTAGTTTTGGGGAAAAATCCTTTACTCAGGGTGACATTTCTCCAGTTAAAAAAGAAGGAGTACAGGCGATCGCTAATAAAAGTTATGACAAAGCGATCGCCAATTTCACAGCCGCCCTAAAACTCAACCGTAACGATCCAGAAGCACTGATCTTTCTTAACAATGCCCGGATCGGTTCTTCCAAGAGTTACACTATTGCGGCTTCTGTACCATTCGGCACTGACCCCAATGTTTCTTTAGAAATTTTACGTGGTGTTGCTCAAGCCCAAAATGAAATTAATACATCTGGTGGAGTCAAGGGAGTGCCGTTGAGGGTAGGGATAGCTAATGACGACGACAATCCAGAAATAGCCAAACAAATTGCTTCTAGCCTAGTTAGCAATTCTGAAGTCTTAGGTGTAGTTGGGCCCAATACTAGCGATTCCACCTTAGCCGCAGGTACTATTTATACCTCTGGGAAACTTGTAGCAATTTCTCCTACCAGCACATCTGTCAAAATTTCTAACTTTAGCCGCTACGTTTTTCGCACGGTTCCCAGTGATTTTATGGCTGCGAGAAGTTTAGCCAACTACATGGTGAGAACCTTGCAGAAAAAAAATGCAGTGGTTTTCTTTAATTCTCAGAGTAACTATAGCCAGTCTTTAAAGTCGGAGTTTGTTTCATCTGTTTCCCTAGAGGGTGGACAGGTATCTAGCGAATTTGACTTATCCAAAGCGGATTTTAGTGCGGCTAAAAGTGTAGAACAAGCAACTAAGCAAGGCGCAGAAGTAATGATGCTAGCTGCTAACGCTGAAACTCTCGATAAAGCCCTGCAAGTAGTTCAGATTAACCAGAAACGGTTAACTCTGTTAGGAGGAGATGATGTTTACACCGTTAAAACTTTAGAAATTGGCAGGGAGCAAGCTGCGGGAATGATAGTGGCAGTTCCCTGGCATATTGAGGGCGATCGCAAATCAGATTTTCCTCAGAAATCGCGGCAGTTATGGGGTGGTGATGTGAGTTGGCGAAGCGCCCTCAGTTATGATGCCACTGTGGCTCTAATTGCGGCATTAGAAAGTAATCCCACGCGATCGGGAGTCCAACAAGCACTCTTGTCCTCTGAATTTTCTACCAGCGGCGCTTCTGGCACAATTCGATTTTTAGCATCAGGCGATCGCAATGCGCCAGTCCAACTTGTAAAAATTGTTCCTGGTTCTCGCTCCCGCACCGGCTATGACTTTGAACCAGTGCGTTAATCAGCAATAAAAAATTAAAAATTAACCAATCGTTAACCTGGAAAAACCCTCAAGATGAGAAATTGAGCTTTATGGGGAAAATTCTTAGTATCAACTAACAACTTATCCTCACCACATATTTGGGTCTGAAGCTTCGTGCTTCTAGAACGGCTTTAAAGTAATGAGTAAGGAGTAATGAGTAATGAGTAATGAGTAATGAGTATTTACTTATTACTTATTACTTATTACTCCTTCTTAAGAGCGCCTTTAGGTCGGTGAGGATGTCAACAACATTCAAGCCTTGAGAAAAGAGACGATTAATCCAGAGAAAATTTATTATACCTTGGCATCTATTGTAGTAAGAAGTGAGGATTTGTCAGCATTTTTAATAAAACACCCGTCTTCCAAAATACAATCTCAAGTAGCAAGCACTTATCAAGTCAAGCACTTATATTGAATGGACACGCGGGTAATCATACTATGTCCCAAAAAAATGAAACAACTATTCTTGTATTATCCATCCTAATCACCGTCGGGCTAATAGCTGGCGGTTTTTGGTGGTTTACTAGAAAATCTGGTGTCGAGCTAAATACAATTAATTCTGGTAACACCAAAACGCCCCAAACCGGATCGGAACAACCTAGTGGCAATACTTTCACTTCAGTAAAGGATGTTCCTACAGGATTATTCAATTACGGTGGCAGTACATCTTGGGCACCGATTCGATTGGTAGTTGATTCAGCAATTCAAGCCGCGCGGCCAGAGTTACGGCTGCGCTATGTAGAACCCAGCACTGCATCTCCTGGTTCTGGTACTGGCATCCAGTCGTTAATAGATGGTCAACTAGCCTTTACCCAGTCCTCCCGACCAGTTTTAGATCAGGAATTAAGTCGTGCCCAGCAGCGTGGGTTCAGTTTAAAACAAATTCCTGTGGCAATTGATGGTTTAGCAGTTGCAGTTAATCCCAACCTGAATATCCCAGGACTAACGATAGAACAGTTAAAGTCAATTTACACAGGCAAAATCAATAATTGGAGCCAAGTGGGCGGCCCCAATATCCCGATTAAGCCCTATTCTCGCCGCATTGCTGATGGCGGTACAGTGGAACTTTTTGTCCAAGACATCTTGGGTGGTCAAGCTTTCAGCTCCAATGTGGAATTTATCTCCACAACCACCCAAGCCTTGCAAAAATTAGCTGGTAGTCCTGGTAGCATCTACTACGCTTCTGCCCCAGAGGTGATTCCTCAATGCTCAATCAAAGCCTTGCCGTTGGGGCGAACGCAAGGGCAATACATTGCTCCATACCAAGAACCTTCTGTCCTCCCGTCTGAATGTCCTGGTAAACGGAACAAGTTGAACATCGAAGCTTTCCAATCAGGAAAATACCCAATTACCCGCAATCTGTTTGTGGTGGTCAAACAGAATGATCAGACTGAGCAGCAAGCAGGTGTCGCTTATGCCAACTTACTGCTGACTGAGCAGGGACAGGAACTGATTACCCAAGCAGGGTTTGTCAAAATTCGCTGACTCCTGCGATCGCTTTCAATAGGGCGTCCCCATCGCACTCAAGACAGAGTGGCGGAAATCGCCGCTCTGAACTCTACCTTAACCAGCTCTATTAATCGATTCCGCTGGCAAGCAGATTAGATTATCCCCTTGAGTCAGGATTAAGCCACGTTGACGCAGCTTACCCATCAAGCGGGTGACGGTGACACGAGTAGAACCAATCGCGCTACCAATTTGGGCATGGGTGAGGGGGAAGGGCAGAGCATAGCCGCGAATCACATCAGGATCAGTGTCGCTCATAGCTGGCTCTCCATATTCCTCAATTAACAATGTGAGAAATCCTAAGAGTCGGTCAATTGTGCGGCGTTGTCCCAAGGCACTCAGCCACAGCAGCTTACGCTGGTGCTGATACCTAAAGGCATCCATAACTTCGCGACGGAAGTGAGGCCAATTGTCTAAATCGTGCCAGTACATCCACAGCACCGCAGTTTGATCAACATGGGCGTAAGCCTGGAGTGTGAATGGTGATTGAGCAACAATTTCAAATGGCTGTCCCGCTCCCACAAAACCCAAGAACGCTTCTTCTGGAGTTCTGTTGATTCGTCGAGACGTTAGCTGACTAGCAGTCGCACTAACTTGTGCGGTTCCTACCATGCGGATCGCACCCCTTTGCACCAAATACAGCAATCCAGGCCGGGCTGGAATGCGCTCATCTTTGCTAAAGGTGCGGCAGCGGTAGTGTTCTTGAGCCCAGTCAAGAATGCGTTGCCAAGTCAAAAAAGGCCGTGATGCCTCAGAAAAGGAGGATGGAGATTGCATAGGTAACAAAGAGCGTTCGGCTGAAGACAAAGACGTAAATAAAAGGGTGCAAGGAGTGTCTTTGTGTTGGCGAGGCAGGCTTAACGCCTAACAGCGCCAGCCAATCCAAAGAATAGAAAGCAAATTACTCTCTACTCTTTTGTTATACTTCCTACTGTACAATGATGGTAGTAAAGTTTACTTACTATTTATCGATTATTCATCAAATTTTATCCTCTTCTCATTTTTCTTCATCTAAATTAAATTTATACCGCAAGATAGATGACAGAAATGTAACAAATATATCTTACATGATGACTTAAGAAATATTACGTGCATTATAAATTACCAATTAGCAGATATACGTCAATCAAGCAGCTAATCTACAGTTATTTAATAAAATCACTAAGCATTGATACTTATAAAGCAGGAAATCAATGCATAAAAGATGAGAAAATTCCTCTACATAAAGGTAGAGATGATAATAGAGTTTTATACACCTCAAGTGTGTCCCTACGACTATCAAAATCTCAGAATCGAAAAGCGATGGAGCTTGCCAGTGCGATCGCTTCAGATATATCAGGAATCTGTGGCGACGTTTTTAGCGTCCAAATAGTTCCCCCTGGTTTGATACATTTTGAATTAACTCACTCAACATTAGCGACTTGGTTACAAAGTCTCGTAGCCGGGAGTTTGGGGGGATTGGGGATTGGGGACTGGGGACTGGGGACTGGGGGTGATGAGGGGACAAGGGGACAAGGGGGACTACTAAAGCCAATCCCCATTACCCTTTATCCCCAGAGGGGGCCCCGAGTTCCCCAATCTCTAATCCCCAATCCCCAATTTGCTGTTCAATATGCTCACGCACGCTGCTGTTCCCTAGTGCTTTTAGCTCATCGAGAGGGGTTGATTAAACTTAGAGAACCAGTTCCAAATACTAGTCCAGCTTTTTGGGATCTTATCTCTCCTAACCCTCTACCTTGGCTTAATTGTGACGGAGTACTGCGGCTAAATCACCCAGATGAACGGCGGCTAATTGGCGAGTTAATACAAGTGATAGACGATATGGAGTGCCCTGATGTTAACGGTTCTGTGAAATGGGAAAAAGTGGCGCTGAATTTGAGCCAAGCTTTTGAAAAGTTCTGGTCTAATTGCCGGATTTGGGGTGAGGTAAAAATTAAATCACCAGAGCTAGCCCAAGCCAGACTCGGATTGCTCATGGCTACTCAGTCAGTATTAAGATTTGTCCTAGAGGAAAACCTGGGTGTTTTTGCGCCTTTGGAGTTATAAATCAGTAATGTCGCTTAGGTAAAAATAAAAACTTTAATATAGCTATTGACTCAATGCACTACCTCGGCTACATTAGCAGGTGTGTGAGGAGCGAACCAGCTAGGGCACCGAGACGAAACACGGCCAGTCGTCGGTGTCCTTTCTGATTTATATGGGTTAGGTTTAAAAAAGTTCCCTCACTACAGTAAAAACTTTTCAATTGCTACTGCTGCCCCATCTTCTTCTACGCTAGGAGCTACCCACTTAGCGATCGCTTGTACTGCTGCTGGTGCGTTGCCCATAGCTACACCAAGTCCAACGTACTCCAGCATTTCTACATCATTGAAGTTATCACCAATCGCCATAACATTGGCTAACTGTAATCCTAATAATTCTTCGGCTAGGTAACGTACAGCTGTCCCCTTATTTACAGAGGCGTTCGTTGCTTCAAAAAAGGTAGCAACAGATGTTGTCAGATAAAGTTCAGCGGGTGTGTATTGGCGGCGCAAATTTCCTAATAGCTTGTCGATCACATCAGTGTCATCACACAAAGCAAGAATTTTGGTCGGTTCATTCGTTAAGGCTTGACGCAAATCACCCACAGGAATCGGCGTAATACCAGAACGTTCTGCATACATTTGGGTTTCTCTGGTTAACTCACGGACGTATAGCTGATCATTGATGTAAAAGTGGACAGATAGAAGCGATCGCAACTCAGGTTGTTCAAAATAGTCGAGTAACTGGTGGGCGATTTCTCTGGAAACAACCCAATGGCGATGAACTTTTTGGGTGATCGGGTCTTGAATCCAGGCTCCCTGATAAGCCATTAATGGTAAGGTAGAGCCGATATCTTGGTGAAAGTGCAAAGCTGAACGATACATTCGACCGGTAGCGATCGCCACTTGAATTCCTCGTGCTTGCGCCGCAATAATAGCTTGCTTAACACCTGTACTAATGGTGTTAGAGTGTCCAGCGATCGTGCCATCTATATCCAAAACTAGTAGTTTAATGTCTTTTGCAACAGCCTGATGATCGGTAGATGCCAAATGTGTGGCAGATACTTTCTGCATAATTTCCTAGATTTTAACTTCCAGTAAGAGGTTAACAGGCTCTAGCGACCAGTGGGGAATAGTAGAAAAAATTGGCTTCTCTAGTCAACCAAATCAACAACCAAATTTTCATACTGTGAGGATGCTGAGTCACACAATGAAATTGTTAAAATTCTGGCTAATAGGCGCAATAAAAAACCCGATTCTCGAAAAAATCGGGCATTTTCATTTAAATTAAATAGACTGACTGATAGATGGAATGGTAAAAACCTACCAATTCAAAAAAATCTATGAATTAGGCATCTTGAGCCAGCTTTTTTTGCGTTGTGACAACAAACAAAGCCCAGCAATTAAACCAACTCCAAGTGTGGCAGAGGGTTCAGGTACTGATTTAGCCTCATCGTAGTTATAAGTTACTTTGATACCTGATTTGGCATAAGTATCAACATAGGATCTAATGTTGCCCGATCCTGCAACTACTGATTCAGCTAAAGCTGTGAACAAAAAGTCTATGTTGCCATTACCAATGAATGACTGCAAGAATTGCGTATTAGTGAAAGACTGTATACCCGATTGTGTGGCAGTTAAGTTAGAAACAGTCTTTCCAGAGGTGCCACTATAATCAGTGGTACCATCATATTTAGCAGTTTGGTAACTGTAACTATATCCTGGATTGAGTGCAAATAGAGACTGATTATTTAGTTGTAAGCTGAATTCACTGGTGAGATTTAATGCCACCAGGCTCGCAGTTTGACTCCTATTTTCAAAACCTGCATTTCCAAGGATGTCGCCAGTAAATTCTATTGTTACACCTTGAAGAGTGCCTAAAGATGAGTCAAACTTTTGAACGCTCAGGGATGCTTCAATGATATCCGTCAAATCGTAATCAAGGGAACTACTGTACGAGAGAGAAGCTGCATTAGCTACTCCAGAAGTCGCAACGATTCCTGCCAAAGTTGTGGCAGCAGCCAGAGTGTTGAATAGTTTTGTTGTCATGATCGGAGATGCTTTTCTGAAACGAATCATTACGGGATTACTAACTTATTTCTAACTCTGAAAATCTGCTTGTAGTCTTGATGAATACACGTAACTTTATGTAAAGTTATTATGTTTAAGTTCCTTCGAGAAATAGACTTTTTGATTGATATATATAAAGTTTTGCTAAGGCAAAGAGGCTTTTATAGGGTAATATTATGTCGAAAGATTAAGCTAGTTTTTGTTGGTTCCTGAAAAGTAAGCTAGGTCAACCTAATTAAATATAAAATGCTCAGGAGATAGATTCCCGACTTCTGGTGATAAGTTGGGGATCTGGTTACTATCTGGTTAGTATGTTTATACTCACGTACTTAATTGGGCTAGTATCCCTGCTAAAAGTTGGTTCTACTTGGCTTCCGTACTAAAGCTGCGAATACGTAGACATTACTTTGTCTAAAATAATATCAATACCGATTGGTACGCAAAAATCGTGCTATTGTCGCCAAAGCCAAGCTAAACGAGCATCTGAAATTGCTAACTATGTGACAAGGCTTCTGGCTAAAATAGGGCTATGTCTGAAACTTTCACTTCTGCAACTGCAACACGCCCCACGTTCATCCTCGTAGATGGACACTCCTTAGCTTATCGTTCATACTTTGCTTTCGCCAAAGGGCGAGATGGAGGACTGCGTACCAAAACGGGGATTCCTACCAGTATATGTTTTGGTTTTGTGAAGTGCCTGTTGGAGGTAATGGCAACACAACAGCCTCAAGCAATGGCGATCGCTTTTGATTTGGCTGAGGCAACTTTTCGCCACGAAGCGGACGAGACTTATAAAGCCGATCGCCCGGAAACGCCAGAAGACTTCATTCCCGACTTAGCAAACCTGCATGAGTTGCTGAATGGCTTCAATCTACCCTTTTTCACTGCCCCTGGTTTTGAGGCTGATGATGTTTTGGGAACCTTAGCACAGCGAGTAACTGCGGCTGGGTATAGAGTGAAGATTTTAACTGGCGATCGCGATTTATTTCAATTGATAGATTCTGACAAAGAAATTACTGTTCTGAATTTTAGTCCAGATGCTCTAAAACGCTCCACAAATAGCATCACAGAATTTGAAGCAGAACAAGTCAAAGAAAAAATGGGCGTTTTACCTTCACAAATTGTTGATTTCAAAGCTCTTTGTGGTGATAAATCAGATAATATTCCTGGTGTCAAGGGAATTGGGGAAAAAACAGCAGTGCAACTGCTGAATACATACGGTTCACTTGAAAATGTTTATGCTGCCTTAGATGAAATTAAAGGTGCAACTCAGAAAAAACTGGCAGCGGGTAAAGAAGATGCCGAGAAGTCTCGCTATTTGGCAACTATAGTTTTAGATGTTCCGATAGAATTTGATTTAGAAGATTGCAAATTAAAAGGGTTTGATACAAGCGTCTTATCACCAATTTTAGAAAAATTAGAATTTAAGTCTTTTTTAGGCAGGATAAACGACCTTCAGCAGCGTTTTGGTGGCAAAGTTGAAGAAAAGCAAGAAACTAAAACAGACGCAAATAATCCCAAGTCTACTAACTCAGAATTCAGTGGTGATGAAGATAATGATTTGTGGTTTTTCAGTGCTAGTGATACAGCAGCAGTTCCACAACAATCGACTTCTCCAATTACACCATGTATCATCAATACCGAAGCTAAATTAACTGAGTTGGTGAAACTTTTGGAAAAATTCACTAACACAGAAACACCCGTTGCTTGGGACACTGAAACTACCGCTTTAGAACCAAGAGATGCTGAGTTAGTAGGAATTGGTTGCTGTTGGGGAACGGAACCAGATGAGGTGGCCTATATTCCTGTGGGGCATAAAACTGGAGAAAATTTGCATAAAGATTTGGTGTTAGAAGTATTACGCCCAATTCTCGAAAGTGCGGATTATCCAAAAGCTTTACAAAACGCCAAATTTGACCGCTTAGTTCTCAGGTGTCAAGGAATTAACTTGGCGGGAGTGGTGTTTGATCCCATGCTGGCAAGTTACATTCTAAATCCAGATTCAAGTCATAATTTGATGGATTTGTCGCAGCGATATTTGGGATTGATAGCTAAAAGTTATTTAGATTTAGTTCCTAAAGGCAAAACTATCGCTGATATAGATATTCCCGCCGTAGCTGACTACTGTGGGATGGATGCTTATTCTACCTTTGGTTTAGTGGCAAAATTGCGTGAGGAACTGGATAAATTTCCAGCTTTGTCTAAGCTATTAGTGGAAGTTGAGCAGCCATTAGAAGCGGTTTTAGCCCAAATGGAATATACAGGCGTTCGGATTAATTCAGCTTATTTGCAAGAACTTTCGCAGCATTTAGAAACAGAGTTAGCTAGGTTAAAAGAGCAAGCAACTGAAATAGCTGGGGAAAATTTTAACTTAGGTTCTCCTAAACAATTGAGCCAAATTTTGTTTGAAAAGCTGGGGTTAAGCACCAAACATTCTCGTAAAATACAAACGGGCTTCTCTACAGACGCAGCAACACTGGAAAGACTTCAAGAAGATGATAACACTGGGTTTGTTGAGGCGATTATTGAGTATCGCACTTTATCCAAATTAAAGTCTACTTATGTTGATGCATTACCTGCATTGGTGCGTCCAGATACCCAGCGAGTGCATACTGATTTTAATCAAGCAGCAACATCAACGGGTAGGTTATCTTCTTCTAACCCGAATTTACAAAATATTCCCATTCGTACAGCTTTTAGTCGCCAAATTCGGAAGGCATTTTTGCCTGAACCTGGTTGGTTAATGGTGGCTGCTGATTACTCACAAATTGAATTACGAATTTTGGCTCATTTGAGTCAAGAGCCGATATTAGTGCAAGCATATCAGCAAAATGAAGATGTTCATACTGTGACGGCGCGGTTAGTATTTGAAAAAGAAAATATCACCTCAGAAGAACGAGGGATGGCAAAAACTATCAATTTTGGCGTGATTTATGGAATGGGTTCTCTCAGATTTTCGCGCTCAACTGGGATAGATAAAAACATTGCCAACGAGTTCATTAAGCGGTTTAATGAACGATATCCTAAAGTTTTTGGATATTTAGAGCGAGTCAAAAAAGAAGCGATCGCTCTTGGTTATGTAGAAACTATTTTCGGTCGTCGTCGTTATTTTGATTTTACTAATAACAGTTTACGTAAATTAAAAGGCAGTAATCCAGAAGATATTGATCTGAGTAAATTGAAGAATTTAGGTGCTTATGACGCAGGTTTACTACGCTCTGCTGCTAATGCACCAATTCAAGGTTCTAACGCTGATATTATCAAAATTGCAATGGTGAGATTGCATGAGGTTTTGAAGAACTATCAGGCGCGTTTGTTGTTGCAAGTTCATGATGAATTAGTGTTTGAAATTCCCCCTGATGAGTGGGAAGAATTACAACTGCAAATTAAGTCGGTGATGGAAAATGCAGTGCAGTTGAGTGTGCCTTTGCTTGTGGAGGCGCGTGTTGGTGACAATTGGATGGAGACAAAGTAAGTTTAACTGGGGATTGGAAAAATTACATTAATAATTCAGAATTCGTAATTCGTAATTCAACTGATAGCGTCATTACGAATTACGAATGCTAATGTTATACCATTCTCACTCATATAAGGAATTTTTATATGCATCGTCGTTGGCTGCTATCAGCTTTAGCAATTTTGTTAAGTATAGTTTTAGTTGCTTGCACCACTGCAAATACTCAACAACCACAAACTACAGTGGAAAATACCACTGAGGCGACTAACACGAACTCTCAACAATTACCAAAAGGATCAGCAAAAAGAGTTGTTGCTCTTTCTTCTCTTTCTGCTGATATTATCTCTCGACTAGATGAAACAAAAATTGTTGGAATCACTGGTAGTAAATTATTTAATAATGACTCTAGATTTAAGGATATTCCCCGCGTTAGTGAAGGTCAAAGTCCACCAAATTTAGAAAAAGTGGTAGCACTGAAGCCAGATTTAGTTATTGGTGCTGAAGGTTTTTCTAATATCCCAATTCAAAGACTTCAGCAACTAGGAATTCCGACTTTGCTCACTAAGGTGAATAGCTGGGAATCTCTAGAAGAAGTTACTAAAACACTTGCTAAATCAATTAATGCTGATCCTCAGCCTTTGTTAAACCGTTATAAAACTTTTTTGCCAGATAAGCCAACTCAGAGTCCTTCTACTCTAGCACTGGTTAGTCGTCAACCAATTTTAGCGCCGAACAAAAATAGTTGGGCAGGAGATTTGCTAGTGAAATTTCAAGCGAAAAATATAGCAGCAGATTTACAAGGAAAAAGCCCAGTTGGTGGTTATGTGACGCTTTCGGCTGAGAAAGTTTTAGAAGCAAATCCAGAGGTGATAATTTTAGTTAATCCTCCACAAGGAAATTCTGAAGTAGCGCTTTTAGATTCTTTGAAAAAGGAAGCTTTTTGGCAGAAATTGCAAGCAACTAAAAATAACCGAGTTTATGTGTTTGATTATTTTGGTCTAGTAAATCCAGGTAGTATAGATGCAATAGAAAAGGCTTGTCAGCAGCTTAAGCAAGCGTTGTTTGCACCACAAAGTACTTAGCTCAATAAATATAATTTAAAATCTTGTTTTAGGTTCTATTTTCAAATGCTTGTCATTCATGAATAGGGTAGGCGGAGCCTCCCAATAGGAATTCCCAGTCAGAGACTGGGAACTAGGCAAGAAATATAAAATTGACTGTGCTTTTAATCTTTTGCAGAACTAATTGGTTTTTGTCCAAAGGGGATATTCTTTTTACCTTCACGAGAAGCACCTCCAAGGCTGCGGAAATATAATCCTCCAATGGTGAGTAAAAACGTAACATATCCAACTGCTTGCACAAGATAGAGGTTGTCTCTATAGCCAAATAAAGATTTGAGAATAATCCCAGGAAACTGTTCGTCAGGCAAGATTGTGGAAGTATTGGAAACCATTGGCCCCAAAATACAAGAGTGGACTTTTGTAAAATGTTCGTAATAGAAACAAAGGTTTTCTGTAGCGCGACTGCTAAGGGCAAGGTTAGCTACAGCTTCGTCAAAGTGTTTCAAGGCTGAAACTACCAACCCAGCCACAATCAACACTAATAAAACGCCCATTACCTGGAAAAACTGGCGGATGTTAATTTTGACACCCCATTTAAATAACAGCACTCCAATAGCGGATGCTGTTACCAAACCAGCAATAGCACCCAAGGCTGGCATTAATCCCTGTTGAAAATTAGCTGCAACGAAGAGAACAGTTTCAAAGCCTTCGCGGACAACGGCAATTAAAATTAAAGTAAAAACACCCCAGCCAGCATTTGAGTTTTGTGTCAGTGCTTCTGTGACTGCTCCCTCAACTGTAGCTTTCATGAATCTGGCTTGTTTAGTCATCCAGATTAGCATCCAACTGAGCATTGCGATCGCTAATACACTAAACACACCTTCTAGCGCTGGCTCAACTACGGTGGTGTATTGAGGATTTGCGGCTCCCAGTACTTGAATTATCCAACTGAATAACACGCCTATTAAGGCACTGATGACAATGCCAACGCCAACACCAGCATATACCCAAGAGTTGAGTCGGGATTGTTTAGCTTTTTTCAGCAAAGCTAGCACAATGCCAACAACAAGGGCAGCTTCCACTCCTTCTCGGAGTGTGATTACGAAAGTAGGTAGAGCAGTACTAAAATTCATCTTTTGTCCTTTGTCTTTTGTCCTTTGTCATTAGTCCCTTGTCATTAGTCCTTTGTCCTTTGTTTTTGTCTAATGACTAATGACTAATAACCAATGACTAATGACCAATGACTAAGGACTAATGACTAATGACTATTAGCTAAAATCGCGTAGCATCTTTTTCAGTTCGAGATTATGCATCTCTTCTTGACCGATCATACCGCGTGCGAATTCTTCAAGATAAATGCTGGCATTGGTGACAGTTTCGAGCAGATTTTTATAAAGTTCCAATGCCTTTTTTTCATGGGATAAGCTTTCTTCCAAGATATCCTTGACTTTATGCTGGTAGGTTTCTTCCATTGGGGCAATTTTCAGGGAGGGATGCCCATCTAAACCGGTGAGAATTTCTCCCACTTGTTCGGCATGAAGTAAAGACTCACTTGCCTGTGCTTTGAAAAAAGCCACAATTGGAATACGGTTAGGGCCAGTCACCATCAAAGAATAATGTGTGTAGCGGACTACCCCTGCTAGTTCAAATTCCATGATGGCGTTCAGCAGGTCAATGGTCTTTTTATGGTCAAGTTCTTGCATCAGTTGTTAGTTCAAGTAACGAATGGAGTGTAATTAGTTAGGAGTTCGTAATTCGTAATTCGTAATTCGTAATTCTTAACTCTTAACTCCTAACTATTTTAAACTCGTTAATCTATACTTACCATTAAATTAAAGTGTTATCGCTGTGCTTGGGTATTGGATTTGTCAACGACTTTTTGAGAGTTTTCCTCAATGGTTTTCACCAGTTTGGTAACATCATTAGGTGTTTTGACTGCTTTCGCTGGTGGTATGGCGGTGGGCCAAACTTTTATTAGTTCAGCGAAACTAGCATCGATCGCTTTGTGTGCTTCGGGATCTGCTTGAGCTACTTGACTAGAAATTCCTTTGTATAAATCATTGGCGTAAACGACAAAACCACGGGAGTCTTGATACTCAATTGGTGCGGTTATTTTACCATCTGCGATCGCAGCGCCATATTCGGAGTTAGCTGAATCTAGCAATTCATTAATCACCTGTAGCACAAAAGCTGGTTTTGAGCGTTCGTCTGCTGGCAAAGCTGCGATCGCTCCGTCAACTGCTTGCACTGAAGAAGTAAAATTAGTTTTAACTTTGCTATCCTTCGGACTAGATTTCACTAAATCTTGCAAACTCACCAAAGTTGTCTTAAATTCTTTAACTTTACGCTCATTCAATTGTTCTTCTACGTCAACATAAATCTCCTCAACTGGATGCCCAATATGAGGTTCTGCCTGTTTCGGCTGGTTCTGATCGAGCAGTTCTTGTGCTACCAAAAGATGCCCTTTCATTAAGCCTAATTTAGACATATAGTCAACATCTTTTGCCTCACCTGTGAGTACTACTTCTTGAACACCAACCTGATCTTTAATTTGGTTGAACTGTTCTTGAGTAATTACTTTTTTAGTAACTAAATCTTCTGGGCTACCGTAGGGACGATTTGCCTGGATTTTGTTTGATAAAGCCGGGATACCTAGCTTGGCTTCAAACTTATCCAATTCTGACAATATAGCGCTGTTAATGTTAATTTTGTCTTTGCTACCGTGACCACTATGACTGTTACTACTTACTGCCTCTGTAGCGGGAGTGTTAGGAACTGGTGCTGATGGATTTTCTGCGGTTGGTGTATTACTACAAGAACTCAAGGTAACTATTAAGGCTGCTGCTGCTGTTAAACAGATATAACGAATTTTTATCATTTTTGCTTCTCACACAACTTAAAAGGTATTAATTGAAAAATTTCAAACTATTACTAGTGGTCTGTCAAATTCATTGTGACGGTTAGAGAGACGCGATAAATCGCCGTCTCTACAGGGAATTTATCCATCAATTATTTATTGACAGACTACTAGGATCTAGTTGGTTTGACAGATTGTCATAGATTTTACTGTTGCATATAATGATATTTTTTATCAACTATTCTCTAAAATTTTCATGAATTAATTACGAATAGTAAATAATAGTGTCAGGAATTTTTCACAGGATTTTGGGAGATCCTCTCAGTAAGTACGTCAAATTGACCCATACAACCGTTTTCTGCGATCGCATCTTGATGGGGATGGAACATATACTTACCTGGATAGCGAAAAGCAAATTCTAAGATGTGCCTTTCTGCTACACCCATCGTAATCACATCAGTTTTCTCACTAGGAGTCATACTCATGCCATAGCGATAGACATCAAAGAAGTTGGCATGGAGATGAAACGTCACTGCCGGATCGTATTCAATGATGTTGAGGACATACAGCCGAATCAACTGATCTTTGTAAATCCCAATGGGATGATGCATGTAATAGTGAGGCAGACCGTTGAAGGCGTAATAATCGTTATGGCTATCATCATTCACGTCATACCCACCCATGACTAATACAATCTCATCAGCCGGGGGACGGGGAGTAGGTGGATCGATGATGAACATTCCGTACAGCCCCTTAGCGATGTGGCGGGTGACTGGTTCGATATGGCAGTGGTATAGGTGAACGCCATAAGGTTCAGCATCAAATTCATAAATCGTGGCTTTGCCGTTGCTGATTGGGCGAACACCATCCATTTCTGCTGGATGAACGCCATGAAAATGCAAAGAGTGAGAATGTCCCGCATTGTTGAGAAAGAGTACCCGGATGCGATCGCCTTGTTTTGCCCGTAGCGTTGGCCCTGGGATGCGACCGTTTAAATCCCAGATGTTGTAAGAGACAGCACTATTGAGTTTTATGATGGAAGTACCCGCAGTTAACTGAAATTCCCGGATAGTCCGCCCATTTTCTTGCTTCACCGTCCCATAATCAAAGTCCCTTAACATCTTCATCGGGTTAGTAACGTCGTCTGGTGCTTCTATATTGAGTGGTGGCACTTTGACGATTGTCTGACTTTGTAGATTTAGCATCTGCCAAAGTCCAGCGGCACCAGTTACTCCAGCACCCGCTAGGCCCAGCTTCAGTAATTGACGGCGGCTCCAAGGTTTTCCGTTACCCAGAGCGGAGTTGTTGGGCATGACATTTAATTACGGTTAGCGCCAAAAAAGAATTGCAAAAGATTTTCAATTGCTTTCAAATATTAAAGGAATTAGTAATTATTGTCAATAATTTTATAGTACTTCAAAATTGCTACTGAAGTTATTAAATCTAGGTAAAGTGAGAATTAGTGGCTGGAAAATCCAGCCAAATTTCCGGAATTTTAACGGTATTCATCCTATAGGAATCCGCTTTGATTTCTGAACGAATTTGCGTAGACAGGCAATAGGCAATCTTGCTACAGGCAACAGTCAAGAAGGCTTCTTAGTTGTACTGAGNNTCAAATATGAGTCCTATATAAATAATATTGAGAAAAAACTAACTGTTTCATGCTTGTTGTTACTATATTTATTAACTTATCAGTATTTATAGTACAGACAATGAGTATAATAGCACCTTGGATATAAACGCCAGCAAGTAAGTATCGTTAATCTGTAGCGTATTTAATTGGTTTATAAACAATATAAATCGCGGCTAAATAAATTTTGATAAGCATTTTTAGGTTTTATTAAAAAATATTATTTAATACTAGTCTTATCAAAAGTTTAGGGAAATTTTAAACCAATATTTATCACTTAGATAGACTCTCATTCATACTGAATTCTGACTGGAGGCGGAGCGTCTCCGGCTCCGCTTCTGAATCCTGAATTATTGTTGATAAAATTAAAATTTACTAATAAATTAAGAAAGTAATGCTGACAAAAATTGCTGTTGAAAATATTCTGGAACGTGCCTTGATGGGGTACGATTTATCTCTCGAAGAGGGAGTGGTATTGTTACAACAAACTGACCCGGAGGCGATCGCAGCAATACGTGCTACATCCGACACACTCCGCCACACTCAGTCCGGCGATACGGTTACTTATGTAATTAATCGTAATATCAATTTTACTAACATTTGTGAGCAGCACTGTAGTTTTTGTGCATTCCGTCGAGATGATGGTGATACCGATGCATACTGGTTAGATTCGGCGCAAATTTTGGAAAAAGCGACAGATGCGGTGCGCCGGGGTGCGACAGAAATCTGTATGCAGGGGGGGTTAAATCCGCAAGCACTGATAAACGGCAAATCTTTGCCCTATTATCTCAAGGTCGTAGAAACGATTAAACAGGAATTTCCCCACATACATCTCCACGCATTCTCTCCCCAGGAAGTGCAATTTATCGCCAGACTTGACGGACTTGAATATGCTGATGTGATTATTGCTTTGCGCGATGCTGGTGTTGGTTCAATGCCGGGAACAGCAGCGGAAGTGTTAGACGATGAAGTAAGGCGGATACTGTGTCCAGAGAAGATTAATACAGCCACTTGGCTAGAAATTGTCAGCACCGCTCATAAATTAGGCTTGCATACCACTAGCACCATGTTATCTGGGCATATTGAAACCCACGAACAGCAAATCGGGCATTTAGAAAAATTGCGATCGCTCCAACAAACCGCCATCAATCAGGGATATCCAGCAAGGATCACAGAGTTTATTCTATTACCCTTCGTTGGGCAAGAAGCGCCCAAATCCTTACGTCGTCGTGTGGGACGCGATCAACCAGTTTTGAGTGATGCACTGCTCTTAGGGGCTGTGGCGCGGATTTACTTAGGTAATTGGATTCCTAACCATCAGCAGAGTTGGGTAAAACTGGGGCTTGCAGGTGCGACGGAAGCCTTAGTTTGGGGTTGCAACGATATCGGCGGCACATTGATGGAGGAACACATTACCACAATGGCAGGAGCTTTGGGCGGTACGTGTATGGAAGTGGAAACCTTGCAAGCTGCGATCGCTTCTTTAGAACGACCTTACCAACAACGAGATACTCTTTATCAAAAAGTCATTAGTCATTAGTCATTTGTCATTGGTCATTTGTCATTGGTCATGCGGTATTCCCCTTGTCTCCCCTATCTCCCCACTCCCCACTCCCCACTCCCCTATCTTCCTACTCCCCACTCCCCACTGAATTGATCCCCAAGATACCAATCCAAGATAGGATGGACGTTGATTTACGTATACTTTTACTTAATGCATATGAAGCGCTATTGGTCGCGTTTGCTTGCGCTGGTTTTGGTTGTAGCTATCGGCTTAATGGGCTGTTCTGGTAGTCCAGATAGTTTAAGTGGAGATTATCGCCAAGACACCTTGGCTGTAGTCAATATCATGAGACAAGCTTTAGAACTATCAGAAGATTCGCCAGACAAAGCAGCAATTCAAGCAGAAGCGCGTCAAAAAATAAATGACTTTTCAGCTCGTTACCAACGGGCTAACTCTGTTTCTGGTCTTGGCTCCTTTACAACCATACGAACAGCCCTCAACTCCCTGGCTGGACATTACAGTTCTTACCCAAACCGTCCCGTACCCGAAAAACTCAAAACTCGTCTAGAGAAAGAGTTACAGCAGGTAGAGACGGCACTGAATCGTGGCGGTTAATTATTAACTATTGCCTACTCAATCATCAAGAGTCAGGAGTCAAAAGTTTTGACTCCTGACCCTTGATGATGGAGCAATTTGTCAATATAACTTACCCAATAGCATATTAAACTTACTCTCTATTCAGGTTTTTTATACTGCCATATTCACCAGTCAGACAGAAAACATTGCTAAATTCTGACTCCTGAATTCTGTTTGAAATATATGTAGGGTAGGCTTTACGTACCAAAACCTGGATATGTGAGGCACAGTCATATCTAAACATTACTTAAAATTTTTCACATATCATTTAGGATTCTTATATATAATTTGATACACGTTGCCCCTAATTATCTGGGTTGGGGTGAATGATTAATTATTGTGTTCATCTACTGGTAGATATGTCTAACCGTCCCTTGAACGTTGGAAGATCAACATTATTATTTTGGCAGCGCCTATTCGCTGTTGTTTTTACTAGTAGTTCGTTGCTTCCCAACTTTGGGGGCGAACCAGCAAGGGCACAAGTAACTGAATATTGTCAGTTATCATCAGCGGCGGCGCAAGAAAAAGAAAACTTACGTTTATCAGCCCTCAAAGGCAACCAAAATGCTCAAACGCGTTACCAAAATATATTACAAAAACAAGCACAGGAATTAAAGAATTGCCGCACTCGGACTTGGCCGCAAGTCCAAGCCCTCTGGTTGCGCTTGTATCCTTGTGACATTCAGCCAGGAGCAATTGATCAGGTTATGGATCGGATTGTTAACCGTGGCTATAACCAAGTTTATTTAGAAGTATTTTACGATGGGCAGGTATTATTGCCCGCAACAGCTAACCCGACGGCTTGGCCTTCTGTGATTCGCACTCCAGGAGCAGAAAACATCGATTTATTCGCCACAGCAATTAAAAAAGGTCGGGAACGTGGTTTAAAGGTCTATGCCTGGATGTTTGCCAACAATTTCGGCTATACTTACGCCCAGCGCCCAGATAGAGAAGATGCGATCGCTCGTAATGGCAAAGGTCAAACGAGCCTATATGTGGTAGATAACGGTTCTCAACTATTTATCGACCCCTACAACACGCAAGCGAAACGCGACTACTACCAATTAGTACAAGAAGTTTTGCGCCGTCGCCCAGATGGCTTGCTATTGGACTACGTGCGTTATCCCCGACAAGCTGGAAGTGATTCTATCGCCACCAAAGTTTCAGATTTATGGCTCTTTAGTCCCGCAATCCAAGAAGCTTTATTTAAACGGGCACAAAATTATAAAGGGTTGGACTTAATTCGCCGCTTTTTGAGGAAGGGATTCGTCACTGGCACAGATATAACGGAAGTTGATAAACTTTATCCCCAAGAAGGCGAACCCCTTTGGCAAGGACGTACTCCCTCACCAGCGCAAAAATCAATCCAGTCTGCAACCGATAGACAACCACTTTTACAATGGGAATTGTGGCAGCTTGCCGTTGCCCACGCCATGCAAGGAATTTTAGATTTTGTCACCATAGCTAGTTACCCAGCAAAACAGCAAGGTGTTTCCACAGGAGTGGTGTTTTTCCCCGATGGCAATCAAACTGTAGGACAAGGATATGATTCCCGTTTGCAGCCTTGGGATCGATTCCCCACTACATTAGAGTGGCATCCAATGGCTTATGGAACTTGCGGTAATGTCAGTTGTATTGTGGCGCAAGTGCAACGGGTTTTGAGTATGACTAAACCGGGTACTCAAGTGATTCCAGCTTTAGCCGGCAAATGGGGAGAATCAATTAGTAATCGTCCATCCCTAGAAGCGCAAATGCAGTCACTTCGCAAATTTTCTCCCCAATTAAAGGGAGTCAGCCATTTTGCCTATTCTTGGCAATACCCTCAGCATGATAACGATCGCAAATTCTGTCGCACTCAGTAAATACCAGAATTCAGGAGTCAGAATTCAGAATTCAGAAGGAAAATTTTCCTAATCTCTCTTATCCCACACTCATTGATTCTGAATTCTGTATCTTCTTCAATTAACTTAAAGCCAAGTCCTCTGGTGTATTACAGTTAAACAGCATTTCGGGTTCTGCTAAAGGCAAAACTTCTACCGGATATTGCCGAAGCCACTGCTGAAACGATCGCCCCCCTTGGTTGATAAACTCTAAAAGTTGTGGCAAACAACGACGGCGATAGAAACCACATAGAGGTTCCCAGCCTTTGGGATGATGAGCTAAAGCTGCGATCGCATTATCTCCCACGCTATCAAGTCTAGTTACCCATTCTTGCAACACCTCAACCCGCAATCTCGGCAAATCACAAGCTAGCAGCAGCACCCATTCTGTCTGTATTTCGGCTAATCCTTGGGCAAAACCAACTAAAGGCCCGTGGGCTAGAGATTCTCCAGATAAAGGCACTTCTCGGATAAACTGACAACCAGGTAAAAGTAAGTTTTGATAGCGTTCTGGCCAGGGAGTCACTACATAAACACTATCTGTACAGCTTTGAGCAATCCCACAAACTCGCTGCAACAATGGTATCCCTTGAATGGGAATCAAGGCTTTATCCTGACCCATGCGAGAACTTTTACCGCCAGCTAATACAATTGCTGTTAATGTACAGCAGGTCATAATTCTCAAATCACCTAATTCCAAATGTCAATTTAATGCATAGAGAACTGTGCAATCTAAACTGTAATACACTAAAACGTAAACTACTTCGTTAGCGATCGCAGGTGAAAGAACCGTTGGAGCATAAGCAACCCAGCCTTTTTCTACTGCCAATTTGCCAAATGCATACAACCATCTTCTTGGATCTGTTAATGGTAGTTCTGGCTCTGGCGGTTTAAACTGCCATAATGCTTGTCCAGTGGCGAGCTTCAAAGCCCACAGTACTCCGTTAATTCCAACGTAGACTACCTCATTAGCAATAACTGGGTACGAAGCCGAAGTTTCTGTTGCAAACCTCCAGAGTATTTGTCCAGTGGCTTCATCTAATCCGTAAATAGTATTGCTGCTACCAACACAAACGATTCCATTAGCAACAGATGGATAACTTAGATGTGGATAAAGTAGCGTTGCATTTTCTAGCTCAAATGTCCATTTTTGCTCCCCTGTTTTAATGTCTAATGCTACGAGAGCTTGTCCTTTGCTACCGCAGTAAACAATTTTCTCAGTAATGACAGGCAAAAAAGGACTATCTAGGATTAAGGGATAAGAAGGTTGAAATACCCACTTTCGCTGTTTTGTTTCCATATCTACACTTGTGACACATCCATCACTGCTGCCAAGGTAGAGTATTCCATCGGCAATTGATGGTGCAGAAGTTCGCTGATTGCCTGTAGTTTGTAAGATCCAGATTTGCTTCCCTGTGGAAGCGTCTAAGACATAAAGATAACCTTCGGGACTACCGATATATACAATTCCATTCACAACTACGGGAGAGTAATACTCTCCAAGCCCAATCCTTTCAGTTATTTTGAATTGCCACCTCTGCTGCCTTGTTTCTAGTTCAATAGCGTAGATGATGCCATCTGAACTACAGATGTAAACTATTCCATTAGCAACTGTTGGAGAAGCAATGTACCTACTTCCAGGGTTGAAAGTCCACCTCTGCTGCCCCGTTTGTGTATCTATCACATAGAAATTTCTTTTACCGTCCCCAATGCAAATCACTCCGTCGGCAACTGTTGGACAGGCAGAAAAATGAACATCAAAACTTGTAAGTTGAAGCTTCCACTTTACCTCTTTGAAATGACGGATACCCGTTGTGTTGTATACACCAGTACGTTGAGGGTTTGCTCGGAACATTACCTTTAATGACTGATTGTGACATTTCTTGGTGCGGAATGTGGGGTTTATAAAAAGCGATATCGCCACCAATAGGAATAAATCAGGCTGATGTTTCCAGGTATGGGCGGTTTATTTATGGTTATGCGTCCGATGTTGCCAAAGTTATCCTCTATTTTGACTTTCCTGCACTTGCTGCAATAAATGCTCTACACTTTCTGCTGGTGCAAGGCACTTCAAACCTTGGCAAACTAACCCAACGCTTCCCTCTGGTAAATCAGATGTGATGGCAAACGCAGCCACCGGCAAATACTTGGGGATCAAAGCGTTGATTTGCTCGGTTGTACTGCGAATCAAGGTAGAATTACGATACCAATCCAAAGCTGTAAACAAGCTGGGACAAGCTTGAGGAGCGCGATGCATCACACTCTTAAAAGCTTTCAAACCAAGTTCCGCTAAATCTAAATAATCTAGATTATCAGTGAGTAGGGTGAGACGGACAAGATTAGCGATCGCAATTCCATTAGCTGATGGTGTAGCATTATCCGCATAACTGCGTTCTCTGACAATTAAATCTTGACTAGAATCGCTTGATGTGTTATAATAACCACCTAGCTCTACACTCCAGAGAAATTCGTTAAATTCATCTTGGATAGCGATCGCATTTTCTAACCATTGCTTCTGCTCAGGGTTGGAAGCTTGTAAATCCAAGAGAGCTTTAATAAACAAAGCGTAATCTTCAGACTGAGCTAAAACGGTCGCTTCTCCTTGATAGTTGAGTCTCTGGAAACGCCCATTTACAAACTGATTTTCCAAGATAAAATTCGCCGCTTGTGCTGCTAATTCTAGATATAACGGTTGTCGGAACACTCCAGCAGCCCTAGCCAGCCCAGAAATCATCAAGCTATTCCAGGCGACAATCATTTTTGTATCTGTCACTGAGGGAATGCGACCTGGCCAGTTAGTGGTTTTTGCTTCCTGGTTGTTACGAGCTGGGGGAAAGGTTTCTAGAGACTCAGAACTAACGCCGTAACGAGCTGTAAACAGCTTGCTCAGTGCCGTTTCCAGCGTTGCACTCAGTTGACCTGAATTCCTTCTTTGTAAAACATTACGTCCTTCAAAGTTGCCGTTAGGGGTCACGGTAAACTGCTGTTGTAATTCCGTTAATTCTTCAGGCGTTAACAGTTGTTCTAAATCACTGTAACTCCAGACATAAAAAGTTCCTTCTTCTGGTTCTACTGCCGTGGGATCAGTGAAGCTGTCGGCATCTTGAGCAGCATAGAAGTAACCTTCAGGTGCGGTCATTTCCCGCTTCAGCCATTGTACAGTACCAGCAACCGCCCTCTCAAATGCTGGTTCTTGTACTCCCGTACTCCACAAAGAAGCTAAATACTCGACAATCTGTCCATTGTCGTAGAGCATCTTTTCAAAGTGGGGAACTGTCCAAGTCGGGTCAACAGTATAGCGATGAAAACCACCGGCCACATGGTCATAAATGCCTCCCAGCGCTAAGTCTAGTCCCCGTTGGGTACAAACTTGCTTGCCATCATAGCGAGATTCAAAATTAAATCGATTTCCCCGCAGTGCTAATTCTGTATAGGGAATCATCGGAAAACTGTTACCAGATTGACTAGGAGTAATTACACTCGTACTGGTTTCCCAACCTTTGCGAAGTAATTCATGGTCTTCAAGCTCCGTTGTTGTATCGTCTTGCAACACCGCAGACGTGAGCAGAGACTCAATAATTAAGGCTTTGCGTTGCTGTAAATCTTCTTTTTCTGTATCGTAATAACGGCGAAGGGCTTGCAACACCTGCAAAAATCCTGGACGACCATAACGCGGGTCTACAGGGAAATAAGTACCAGCGTAAAACGGCACTAAATCTTCTGGGGAAAGAAAAATATTTAAAGGCCAACCTCCTTGACCGCTCATCATCTGCAAAGCCTGCATATAGATGCTATCGAGGTCAGGTCTTTCTTCCCTGTCTACTTTGATGGGAAGATAATTGGCATTCATGTAGTCAGCGATCGCAATATCAGAAAAAGCCTCGCCTTCCATAACAGTACACCAGTGGCAACTAGAGTAGCCAATGGAGAGAAAAATCGGTTTATTTTGCGCCCTTGCAGTTGCAAGCGCTTCGTCACACCAAGGCCACCAATCAATGGGGTTTTCGGCGTGTTTGCGGAGATAGAGGCTCTTAGCTTCAGCAAGGCGATTAGTCATGTTCAAATGCAAGTAGTTGCCTTCTTTGCTCAGTCTATCCTGTTCCCAGGAGTGTTAGCCGAGATGGCTATGTACATAAGCAAGAAACCCTACGCGCAAATTACCCCTTGGGTAGAAGGTAGCAATGCATCTTTTTGATATCGCCTAAGTAAGTTGGTGTAAAAAATTTCGAGTTTGTAATCAATGCCTTAGTTGTAAAGCATTGATTACAAGGAAATCATCTTTATATGGTTAGGTTTATTTGCGCCGACTTACTTACACCTGTGCAACTTATGAAACATTTTTACTGAAAAGTTCGCAATAGCAAGCTAACAATATTTGGTGGCGTTTCTCGCACAGGTGATGCTGTTTTTGTCTGAATTAAAGTATTTGGGCTAAGTCCTGCTATCAGATGGAGCAAGAAGGTGATGATGGCGGCTTGTATAAGTTTTTCCAGCATGGCACGTCTCTCTCTTAGTGGATAGCATTTCAATTAGGACTGGTTATTCTAAATACACCTCGTACTATCGATTTACCGAATCTAACAAAAATAACTTGATAATTGCTGAGGGAAATTATAAAAAAATGTTTAAAATGTTACTCGATATTTAATATAATTCCCTAAGCAAGTCGGATTTCGGTTATCGGTCTAATCACACACATCGCCAAGATTGTGCAGCAAAGGCCGAAACATGAGATGGCGAGAGTTGGAGTTTTTTAATCAGTTCTTCCCTAAAGCGGGATATTCTCTTAGACAGCTTTTAACACTAAAAAGTGCCCTTAAAGGTTGAATCTATTGCAAAATGTGCTTTTGCTCCCTTGTTTGATAAAGCAGAATAGGAAAGATTTGCTTCTATCTAGCTGAGAACAGTAGAGATAAACCCCAGTTTTGTGCTGTCACCGATAAAATGTATTTAAAGTAGCCACAAACACGCTTCCATGATTCCTATCGTTATTGAACAATCGGGTCGAGGTGAACGCGCCTTTGACATCTACTCACGGCTGTTACGTGAGCGCATCATCTTTTTGGGACAACAGGTTGACAACAACATTGCTAACTTGATTGTTGCCCAACTGCTGTATTTGGATGCTGAAGACCCGGAGAAAGACATTTATATGTACATCAATTCTCCCGGTGGTTCGGTGACGGCTGGTATGGGCATTTTTGACACTATGAAACACATTCGCCCTGATGTCTGTACAATTTGTACCGGATTGGCGGCGAGCATGGGCGCTTTCCTCCTCAGTGCAGGTGCTAAGGGTAAACGAATGAGTCTACCCCATTCTCGGATTATGATTCATCAACCTTTAGGGGGTGCTCAAGGACAGGCGACTGATATTGAAATTCAGGCGCGGGAAATTTTGTACCACAAGCGGAGGCTAAACGACTATTTAGCTGAACATACAGGTCAACCAATTGAGCGGATTGCTGAAGATACTGAACGTGACTTTTTTATGTCGCCAGAAGAAGCCAGGGAATATGGCTTAATTGACCAAGTGATTGACCGTCACGCCGCTGGTAGCCGTCCAGCCGTTGCTGCTGTTAATTAATAATCACGATTAAATGGTGATTTACCACTTTTAATTCCCTTAAACCCCAAAAATAACCCCTCTTCATAAGTGAAGAGGGGTTATTTTTGAAATGGGTAGTCTACTCAAGTACTTAATACCGATTTGCAAAAATGACTAACTAAAATCCCGCTAGTAGTCTGTCAAGTCAAGTTTGCTTGGTTCGTAGTGAGCGCTTTAGCGCTCAAATCAAGGACTAAAGTCCTTACTACAAACTTATTCATCCATCAAACTAGTGGGTCTGGCTGAGATTGGAGATATTTGAGGAAGTCTAATAATTCGACTTCTGTAAGCAAAAAACGCCCTCGCTTCCCATAAGTTTTAATCAGATGCTCCCGTCCCTGTTCTGTTGTCAACCCTAAACGCTGCATTTCGACATCAGTTTTATCCAATATCTGAGATAAATCCTCAGAAGACATTCTAGTAATTACCTTGTCTGATTCTTCTGAGTATGTAGAGAAATCTTGGAACTCTTCATATTCCGCGTCAAAATCCGTGGGGGATTCTATTGTAGGTAGAGATACAAGGTATTGGAAGAAGTCTAGTAATTCTACTTCTGTCAGTAAGGTACGCGATCGCTTACCATAAGTTTTTTTGAGATGTTCCCAGGCTTCCTCTTCTGTCCACCATAACCGTTCGATTTCAACATTAATTTTGGCAATCAGAATTTCGTGTAATGTTGGTGTCGGTAGAGATACAAGGTATTGGAGGAAGTCTAATAATTCTACTTCTGTCAGAAAAGTACGCGATCGCTTCCCATAATTTTTTATGAGATGTTCCCGTCCCTGGTCTATTGTCCACCCTAGTCGCTGCATTTCAACGTCTGTTTGAGCAATTACCTCAGAAAAATCCACAGGTTCCATAGCTTCGTTACTGTTTCAACAGCCTACGTTATTAGTCATTAGTAAGGACTAATGACTAATGACCAATGACTAATGACAAATCAAAATCCCGCTATTGGGTCTGGCTCAGATTGAAGGAATTTGAGGAATCCGTGCAATTCTTCTTCAGTTAGCAAAGTTCGCCCCCGCTTACCGTAAGTTTTAATCAGATGCTCTCGTCCCTGTTCTGGTGTCCAGCCTAAACGCTGAAGTTCAACATCTGTTTTAGCAATTACATCCGATAAATCCACGGGTTCAGCTTTCTTCTTTCTCTTTCCTGTTCCTGAAGGGGTAGGGACATCCTCTTGAGGGCTGTAACTCCGGGGTGTAAATGGTGTGACATTATTAGCAGAAATTGCTGGAAAGGTTTGATTTTCCACCTGGTTATCAAAGTTTATTTCCAATTTTTCAACTGGAGGATCAAATTCTAGCTCCCGATTGGGAGTAACAGGAAAGTTTTGATTTAAATCCTGGCTATAGGTATCGCTTGTTAGGGGTGCAGTATTGCTGTACTCGTACTGTTCGTTACTGCTTGTTACTACTTCTGGTTTAATGTTCCGTCCTTTGGAAGGCGGTATAGATATTTCTTTGTCGCTAACCGGTGGCCACTGACTACTAACAAAATCTCCATCTTTTGCAGGAGAATAGGCAGCAGGCTCATGCAATCCACCTTTGGGGTTCAAGGGAGGGTTTTGTTGTACCGGGGAAATTGGATTTGAGGTAAATGCCACTGATTCTGGTGACGCATTTGTAATACCCAAAACTATCAGCGCCCTAGTTCTGGCTTGGTCTTCTGCTGCTTCTACTGTTTCTGCCGCTGCCATACCCGTAGCACGGGTTACGCCTTCAATTTGTACGCTTGCCCTGACAATATATTTTCCTTGAAAAATCTGTACTAATTCAGAAATCAAACTGCCCTTGGGATACAAGCTCTGGAATTGAGCCAACATAATACTGCTACCAATCTAAATCTGTTGGGGACTAGGGACTGGGAATTTGGGAATTGGGGACTAGGGATTGGGGATTGGGAAAGAATTATCTTAATCCTAATCCCTAATACCTCATCCCTAATCACCAATCCCTAATCCCCAGTCCCTTTTAAAGTAATATTTTTGCTTTGCCTTGTGTCCCAATTGTAGCAGTAGCTCTTTTTTGACGAAAATTTTGGCTAGTGCTAACTTACCTGGGTAGTCTTGCCTGCAATGCTATACTGATGACCCAACTCATTATCTAGAACTATTTTCTGGAAGTGCGCTCTAAATCTACAATAATGAAGATAAGGTTCGCCCTCACTGCTTATTAAGCTGCTCACCTAATTGTTACCGATTCTACATGTGGGACAATTGGGTTCACCAGCAGTTCCTCCTAGTTAAAAATCAGAGTCTAATGGCGTAAAATTACCTTCACTCTAGACAATCAAACACCTGTAGTTTCCACGCCACTTGACGGCAGTTGCTCCATTTGGGGAGACCCCAAGACCGCACTGCCTCCTCCACTTGGGGAGACCCCAAGACCCTTCGGGTTCGGCAAGTCCCCCAGACGCTCGTTCCGACGCTCGTTCCTCGCTATCGCTAGCGCTAACGACGGAAACCGCCAAAACGGGGGCTGCCTCACCGCAGTGGCTCCCCTGTATAGCGCTTTTGGGCAGTATGGATTCTCTAAACCCAGCTTCTCAAAAACCCGTCGCGTAATTACCTAGCGGGGCTAAATTTGAATCAGGCGTGCAATCTTAAGTTTGGTTAGGTGAAGGGACTTAAACGCAGGCGAATTCTGAGAGCATCGTGCAGTGAGAAGTTCGTAGACGCCCAGAGTTGTCCGTGGGTCGGCTTCCTTTGCTCGGAACTGCGGGAGTAGTTTCCCACTCTTGCTGGGTCGGGCTTCCTTCCCTTGGAACTTAGGAAGCCTTGCCTCTGGGCAATTCGTTTCCAACTTGTTTCTGTAAGCCGTGAGGGTATACAGAAAGGAACTAGATTAAACAAAAAATGATGTTTTGACCAAAGGTCGGTTCACTGCATGGAATTTTCAATCGCTACACTCCTTGCCAATTTCACCGATGATAAATTGGTAGCTCGGAAGGTTTTAGAAAAGAAACTTGGCTGTGAAGATGAAAAAAGCTTACACAAACTTCACATTGCCTTAGATGTTCTTGAAAAAATCGGTATTTTAGTGAAGGAACGGGGCAAGTACCGCCGGATATCAGAAGACGGAATCATTGAGGCAAAACTCCGTTGTTCTAGTAAAGGCTTTTGCTTTGCTATTCAAGATGTGGAAGGCGCTGAGGATATTTACATCCGCGAAAGTCATCTGAGTAATGCTTGGAATGGCGATCGCGTTTTGGTTAGAGTTCTCAAGGAAGGCAGCCGCCGTCGCTCTCCCGAAGGGGAGGTGAAGCTGATTCTCGAACGTTCTAACCACACTTTACTGGCACGGATTAAGCAGGTGGAAACTGGTTTCCGAGCTGTGCCTTTAGATGATCGATTGCTGTTTGAACTCAAGATTCAACCTAATGAGGCAAAGCTGGAAGAAGCGATCGATCACCTGGTTCATGTGGAAGTTTTGCGTTATCCGTTGGCACAATATCCTCCCCTCGGTCGAGTGGTGCAAATCCTCGGCAGCGATGCCGAAGCTGCTGCTGATATAGATTTAGTTACGTGCAAACACGACCTTTCCCGGACTTTTCCAGATAATGTCCTGGAAGCAGCTACCAGGTTGCCCAAAAAGCTGCTCAAAGCAGACCTAAAAAATCGGCTAGATTTGCGTAATTTGTTTACTCTCACCATTGAAGGGGTAAATGGCGATACCAAAGTTATAGAAAACGCTTTTAGTTTAGAAAAAAACTTAGCCGGAAATTGGCTGTTGGGCGTTCATATCACTGATGTTTCTCACTATGTCCAACCTGACGAAGCCCTAGATCGAGAAGCTCTCAAACGGGGTAAATCAGTGTATCTGGGAGAATTAGTGCTGCCAATTTTGCCACCAGTGGTGGCAGAACGCTGTTCTTTAGTACCTGGGAGCGATCGCTTAACCATCTCTTTTTTAATTACCATTGATCCCCAATCGGGAGAAGTGCTGGAGTGGGAAATTCAGCCCAGCGTAATTAACGTAGAGACTGCACTGAGTACAGAACAAGCTCAAGCAATTCTCACAGGTGAAGCTCAAGATAAATCATCACAGGTTTCCCAAATCCTGCAAGACCTCCAAGCCTTGCAAATAGCCGTCAAACAGGTGCGGTTGAATCGTGGTAGCCTCCAGTTAAATCTGCCGCCTAGCCAAAACGCCTATTATGATGAGGGGATTTTAGGCGCTGTGGTGGTCAATGATTTACCAGTGCGATCGCTACTCACGGAGTTAGTGCTGCTAGTTAACCAACTGTTCGCAACTCACTTAAATGCTCTTGGTGTTCCCGCTATCTGGCGAGTCCAAGGTACACCCGATGTTGAAGATGTTCAGGAAATGCTGAAATTGGCAGTCAATTTAGGCGTTGATCTCACATTAGATGCAGAAGTCGATATTCAACCCTTAGATTATCAACATTTGACTACAGCTTTTGCGGAATCTCCTTCTGAGCAAGTTCTTACTTACTTATTACAAGATACACTTAAGCCGTCTGCGTACAGTACCACCAAAGGATCTCACTTTGGTCTAGCACTACCGCAATATGTCCACTTTAGCGCTCCCTTACGGCGTTACCCAGATTTGCTGATGCAGAGAGTGTATTACACGCTACTCGAAAACGGACGCGATCGCCGCAATACCCGTGTCAGAGAGCGCGTTAACCTGCGTCACTCCTCCAGCCACGAGGAAATTAACTGGAACGTTTTACCCCCAGAATTGCAACAAGAACTGCAAAGCGATTTAACTAGGGTAATTGTCCAAATCAACGACCGAGAAAAAGAAGTCCAAGAAGCTGAAGCCGATTTAGCTGGACTGCAAAAAGCCCAACTGATGAAGCAGCGCATCGGTCAGGTATTTCAAGGCGTAATTACCGGGGTTCAATCCTACGGTTTCTTTGTGGAAATTGAAGTACCAGCCGCCGAAGTGGAGTCCAGCAGTAATCCTGGTGTGCCTTTGCGGGTGGAAGGATTGGTACACGTCAGTTCTCTCAAAGATGATTGGTACGAATATCGCGCCAGACAACAGGCACTATTTGGGCGCAAAAATCGCGCTTCTTATCGATTAGGCGATCGCGTCGCTGTGCAAGTTAAGAGTGTCGATTACTACCGTCAGCAAATTGATTTGGTAACAGTCGGCAGTGATGGTGTAGCCAAAGGTTTAACTGGCAATGATTCTCGTGAGGAGCTTTCAGACCTTTATTTACCAAATGACATTGAGCCTGATGACCTAGATCCTTACTCTGAGGATGAGTAAAATCCACTAAAATTTACGTGTCAAATAACACCAAACCTTTAATTTTAGGCGTATCGGGCGCATCTGGTCTGATTTACGCTGTTCGCGCGATCAAATTTTTGCTAGAAGCGGAGTATAGCATTGAATTGGTTGCCTCTAAATCAACTTACATGGTTTGGCAGTCAGAACAGGAAATTCGGATGCCACCAGAGCCAACCGGGCAAGAACAATTTTGGCGAGAGCAAGCTGGAGTTGCACTTTCGGGTAAACTCCGCTGCCATCCTTGGAGTGATGTTGGAGCCGGAATTGCCAGTGGTTCCTTTGCCACTCTGGGGATGATGATCATTCCATGCAGCATGAGTACAGTGGCAAAGCTAGCAGTTGGCTTGAGTTCCGATTTACTAGAACGGGCAGCGGATGTCCAACTCAAAGAAGGGCGAAAGCTGGTCATTGTCCCGCGTGAAACGCCTTTTAGCCTCATCCACCTGCGTAACTTAACCTCTTTAGCAGAAGTTGGAGTTAGAGTTGTTCCTGCTATTCCCGCCTGGTATCACAATCCCCAAACCATCGAAGATTTAGTTGATTTTGTAGTTGCCCGTGCTTTAGATCAACTAGATATTGACTGCATCCCAATTCAGCGGTGGGAAGGTCGTCGCTAACGCCCTCAGTGGACTCATCGGAAATTTCACAATAGTCCTAAAAGGGTAATGATAGAGATGGCTGATAGTGTCAGTAGTCGGTGAACGGTAATTAGTGAAGAGTAATCAGACTGATAACTGACAACTGACCACTGACCACTGACAACTAACCACTGACAACCGACAAAATTACTATGGCTGTAATTCGCTTAATTCTATTGGTGGCAGTACTGGGAGGACTAACACTGTTGTTAGTCCAAAATTTCTCACCTGCCCTATCGCTAGTATTTTTGGGGGTGAAAACTCAACCATTACCACTAGCGATATGGATTTTTTTCAGTACTGCCACTGGTGCTTTCACATCTGTATTGATTGCTACCTTGTTTAAATTATCCAGTTATTTTGTAGGAGGACAACGCCAAACTCCTAACAGAGCAACTGCAACTTCAACGCGTGCAAAGGCAACTCGGAGAGAAGAACCAACATCTCGTCCTGCCAGTCCTCCACCACCAGCTAGTAAAAAAGAAGAGGCTAGCAGTGACGTATTTGATGATTGGGAGACAAATGGTAGAGATGATGATTGGAACTTTGATGAAAAGTCAGAGGAAGCGCCTACCCCCAATTCTCAAGCTCAACAGCCTAGAGATTCTAAAACTTACGAACGTCAATCAGAAGCCAAAAGCAGTTCTCAGTCTGGTTCAGTTTATTCTTACAGCTACCGTGAGCCAAAAAATACAGCTGCGGGAAAAAGTGAATCTGTTTATGATGCTGATTACCGAGTAATCATCCCCCCTTATCAGCCGCCGACTAGCAATCAAGCGAATCAAGCCGATGATGATGATTGGGAATTTTTTGAGGATGATGATGATTTTGAGGATGATGATAAACGCCCCCGTCGGTGAGATGTAGTAGGCTAGGTCTCTACTTATTAATGCCACACTGCTCTCTAGACTCCTGCTTGACCTTACCAGTCATGGCAGCTTCCTGCAAAGTCATGAAAGCATTAAAATCTTCTAAGTCATATCGGGTAGTCAACAGTTGTCGTAGTTGATCTTCAGCTTCCACTGTCAAATAGCCAGTAGCTAAAGCTCTTTGTACAACGTCACGAATTCGAGTCATGGTTGACACCTCATTCATACTATATTTATTCATTCAGGCTTATTGGGGTGAAATATGCAGTAGTTTTTGCGTCGAAACTTCAACTTTGCAAGGTTTTTTTTAGCGATCGCAGCAAATAAGTCATCATTTACACCTTTACAAAAAACATTTAATGGAGTGGGGCTTGTTATAACTGAACTTTTAGAATAACGACCCTGTGCTGTTAGAAACACAGTATTGTGTATACTTAAAATTACCTACCAGGGTAAAAATCCTGATTATTTAGATAGACAGATATTGTTTGGATAAAGTTTCAAACAAGCTATATTAATTTTTTCGTTAAGCATAGCGATCGCTATGCAGCAATTACCAAGTTACTTCAGCGAATTTACTACATTCCTGACAAATTCGTAATTTATTACTTGTAGTAATTTCACAGAAGAATCTTTAATTTATTATCTAAGTTACTTTAAATACATTATCAATAATAGATTTGTAGGGGTTTAGCAATGCTAAACCCCTACCCTGACGTTGTGGGCATAGCAATAAGAGTGCAATCAGGTCTAAGGGTAGCGATCATAAAAATAATAGCGTGGGGTAGCATTACCAACCTGACAAGCGATCGCTCGTCTATCGTCAATAAATATAGGGGTTTAGCATTGCTAAACCCCTACGCCGTAATACCTAGTAGGTCATGATATTACGGGATTACAATGTAATAATACCAACGATGTGACCATCACCAGAAATTCACTTTTATCAAGATAAGTCCTCAAAATAACAGTGTTTTATAATCCACAAATTCACCATCGCCGTTCTATTCGATTAAAAGATTATGATTACACCCAAGAAGGTGCATATTTCATTACCATTTGTACAAAAAACAGACAATGTATCTTTGGTGATATCAAACAAGGAGAAATGAAATTCAATTTGCTAGGGACGATTGCTTGTGACTGCTGGCAAGAAATTCCTCAACATTTTCCACACATACAATTAGATATATTTGTGATTATGCCCAATCATATTCATGGAATATTATGGATTCATAACACAATTACCAGCGAGAATGAGCTAAGGAAGTATGGCAAAATGGTATCTGGTTCAATTCCTTGTGTGATTAGGTCTTATAAAAGTGCCGTTACCAAAAAGATTAATCAAATTTGCAATCTAAAAGGTATATCTTCAGTATGGCAAAGAAATTTTTATGAACATATTAATAGCAATGAAGAATCTTTAGAATCAATTAGAAAATATATTATTAATAATCCTTTAGGATGGGAAAATGATCGTGAAAATCCTGGTGATATTTCCCAGCAGCACGGTTTGCTATTAGATGTACCTTTTTAGTCGTAGATGTGTTGGCGTGTAGGGGTTTAGCAATGCTAAACCCCTACGTTTTGGTTGGGATGGGTGCGTCGCCTTTGTGACTACCCATAGCGCGATCGCTCTTTTGTATATCTGGTTGCGAGATAGATGCAAAACTCCGTATTTTTAAATCTTAGATTGAGTCATTGAGTTTATAATTTTAAACTGTGACTCAGAACTAATAATTGGAGCGAAGCAACTGGTGAGCAGCTTATTACAAGGAGTCAACCTGTACTTAATTGGGATGATGGGCGTTGGTAAGACGACAGTAGGGCACTTACTAGCAAAGGAACTGGGCTATGGGTTTGTCGATACCGATGATGTTATTGCCCAAGCAACAGGTAAATCTATCAATCAGTTATTTGCCCAAGAAGGTGAAGCAGGATTTCGTCAGTTAGAAAGCGATGTACTTTCACAAGTCTGTGCTTTTACAAAGTTGACTATAGCAACTGGTGGGGGCATTGTACTGCGGCGAGAAAACTGGGGTTACTTGCACCACGGGTTGATAGTGTGGCTAGATGCGCCAGTGGAGATAATTTACAACCGTTTAGCTGAGGATACCACAAGACCACTGCTGCAAGATGCCGATCCTAAAGCTAAGTTGCGATCGCTCCTCGAACAACGAACACCACTATACTCTCAAGCCGATTTGCACATCACCGAGCGAGAGGGGGATACACCTGAAGACATTGCCAAGCGAGTACTTGAGGGAATTCCCAACATTCTCAAAACACAAGTTTCACATTAGGCGTAAGTTACCAAATTTTGCCCATACGCAGGATAAATCCTGGTAATTCTGGATTGCCACTAACTACTTCGGGATTATCCAAAATTTCAAGTTCTCGATTCATACGGTAAATGTAGACTTTTCGATTTTGCCGATCAATTAACCAGCCTAGTAACGCACCGTTATCGATATACTCCTGCATTTTGTCTTGTAATTTTATCAGGCGATCGCTAGAGGAGCGTAACTCAATCACAAAGCTGGGACAAATTGGTGCAAATGAGGCTTTTTGTGCATCTGTTAAAGCATTCCAGCGCTCCAGTTCAATCCAAGAAGCATCAGGGGAACGCATCGCTCCATTGGGTAGTGTAAAACCTGCACTGGAGTCAAAGCCTATGCCAGTGCCATCTTGTTCAGTCCAATACCCAAGCTGTGCAGCAATGTTAAAGTTACGGTTGCCCGTATCTGAAAAAGCTGGTGGCATAATGATGACTTCCCCATTGGCAGTACGCTCAATTCGTAAATCTCCATTGGCTTGGCAGAATTCGTAGAACTGCTCATTTGTCATCTGCACAAGGGAGGGGAAATTTACCGTTAGGGGTGTGCTTTCAGTTTGAATTAGCAGCGTGGTCATTTTCATTCCCTAGCTTCAGCCGAATGATTTCAATTCTAGAGGTTTGAAGGAGCGATCGCTTGCTTGTTATGTCGGGTAATCTGGCAACAGTGATTTATTTGGTATCAGTTATTCCGAACACTACCATCAGGCATAATGTTGTACTGAAATATTGCTCCTTAAGCAGTTTATTTATAATGTTGGGTTCCGCTAACGCTGCACCTAATCTTGTATCTTAAAATAAGTTTTTGTAAGTGATACTTATACAAAAAGCTTATTTTGCTCTTGGCAGCCACAAGACATTGTTACAGGTTACAAAGTCTTCTACACTTACTGAAATAGGTTTTAACTCTCAACGGCGGCTCCTCATGACGGACAACGATTCTGAATACATCAGGCAAGCTGAAGCCACTCGTGTACGTGTACTAAGCGAAGCACTACCTTATATTCAACAATTTGCCGGTCGCACTGTTGTTGTCAAATATGGTGGTGCAGCTATGAAAGATAGCGCACTCAAAGACAAAGTTATCCGCGACATTGTATTCTTATCCTGCGTGGGCTTGCGTCCGATTGTAGTACACGGTGGTGGCCCAGAAATTAACAGTTGGTTAGATAAGCTGGGCATCGAACCACAATTTAAGAATGGTTTGCGAGTCACTGATGCTGCCACAATGGATGTGGTGGAAATGGTTTTAGTTGGTCGAGTTAATAAAGAAATTGTCGCGCTGATTAACCAAGCTGGTGGATTGGCTGTAGGACTTTGCGGTAAAGACGGTAATCTATTTACAGCCCGTCCTCAAGGTCAAGAAGGCATCGGCTTTGTGGGGGAAGTTAGCAATGTCAACATCAAGATTTTGGACACCCTCGCTAGCAATGGCTATATTCCGGTAGTGTCCAGCGTCGCCGCAGACGAAACGGGACAAGCTTATAACATCAATGCTGATACTGTAGCCGGAGAAATCGCTGCTGCACTAGGAGCAGAAAAGTTAATTTTACTGACCGATACCAGTGGAATTTTAAAAGATTACAAAGACCAATCTACTTTGATTCCGAAAGTAGATATCCGCGAAGCTCGCGAGTTGATTGCTAATGGTATAGTCAGTGGTGGGATGATTCCCAAAGTAAGTTGTTGTGTGCGATCGCTTGCTCAAGGAGTCCGTGCAGCACACATCATTGATGGCCGCATTCCCCACGCCCTATTACTAGAAATCTTTACTGATGTTGGGATTGGGACGATGATTCTCGGTTCGCAGTTTACCTCTTAGGAGTGAGGAGTGAGGAGTTCTCCTACTGCTCCTCCACTTCTCTAGCGGGGATAGGTAATAATAACCCGCGATCGCCCGCCACTAAATGGTGTACGACGCCATGAATTATTGATAATCACCGGATTAACTATGGTTGAGTCTCGAATTGACGGATTAACCAGAGTTGGATTAATCAGGGTGGAATTTCTCACATTTTGCCTGAATTGAGGATAGGAATAATCGCGGAAATGATTGCGTTGTGGGATTAATCCTGTTGCTGGGTCTACAGGCATAGGTGTAGGAATCGGACTACCATAAATAAAGGAACCGACAGATGGCGATGTCTGACGACAAGCAGCTCCGCAGCTATGCCTAACTCCATAGCCACCATCAATCACGATCGCACGCTGGGCGGAAGCTGGAGTAATGCTTACACCCATCACTGCTAAAGTCATACCTGCTAGGAGCCAATTCAGTTGTGAATGCTTGATTTTCAAGATATTTTGCTCACCTGCATAAGATACCGGAATTTTTAATCAGAAAATAGTCGCAGCTACTTAGTTAAAATTTTAGAAGTTTATCCACTTTCAGATTGCCAGCTTTTGAAAAGATTCCAAAAAGATTGCTGACATTGGCAAAATGAAAACAGTGCTGATTTTTATATAAGACGTGAGTGCAGAAAGTTTAGAAATTGCTAAAACCCACTACCAGACTGGAAAAATTGCCTTTGAAAATGGGCAATACCGCGAAGCTGTAGAAAATTTAGAAAAGGCCAGCGCCCTTTTAGCTCGTAATTCTCGGCTTGGGGGTGAAGTAGAAATTTATCTGGTGACAGCTTATGAAGCAGCTGGACGCACCGATGATGCGATCGCTCTTTGCGAAAGACTCAAACGCCATCCCTATTTTGAAACCAGCAAACAAGCGCGACGGATGCTTTACATTTTAAAAGCACCAAAGCTGAAAAGACCTAGCGAATGGATGACCGAAATCCCTGATTTGGCCGCACTACCCGATAATGAACTCAAAATTTCTGTAGCTGCTAAATCCACTAAATCTTCTGTTCAGCAAAAACCTAAACCTACGGAGCCAGAATTCGTTGATCTCAGTCAGGTCAATACCAGAGATAATCGCTTTATCTGGGTGGCGCTAATTGCCATTGGTTTAACCATCTCGTGTTTGCTTTGGTTGAATTTTTCAGGAACTCCTAGCTGATATCAATTTTGGATTTTGGATTTTAGATTTTAGATTCTTTTGGTTTATATCTCACTCACAAGGGATAAGGCATAAAGCAAAATCCAAAATTTAAAATCTTTGGGCTTCATCCGTTTATCGGTAGGATCAATCCAAAATCCAAAATTTAAAATCCAAAATCTGTTGACTTTTGGGGAGATTTATAATTATGAATTTTTCAATTTTCGGAAAGATTTTTTTGTGGTTCATCAGACCATTTAATTTTGTATTGAGAAATATGAAAAACTCCATCCCCTTGTGGATGGAGTTTTTGGGCATGGGCAATGGGGCATGGGGCATGGGGAAGAAGTTAGCAATGCCCAATGCCCAATGCCCCAAGCGACGGGGCGACTATCCCTCTACAGACACCTGGGGATGGAGTTTCCCGTCGCTTTCAATGAAACTAAATGGTCGAAATCGAATGAACCGTGTCTTTCCCATGCGAAGCCCTATTCTGTGGCTAGTATTGTTAACATCCCTGCTACTTTCTGGCTGTGTAAAGTACGATGTGGGGGTTAATTTTGACAATTCAAATAGTGGTGAACTAGTACAGCATATTAAGTTGGGAGAACGATTAACTAGTTTTAGTGGTGATTCTGTATACGAATGGTTAAACAGCATAGAACGCCGCGCCCGTCAACTAGAAGGTAAAACGCAGCGAGTTTCCCAAGAAGAAATTATTGTCACCATTCCTTTTAGCAGTGGTACGGAATTGCAAGAAAAGTTCAACGAATTTTTTAACTCCCATGCAAATCAACCCTCTGAGCCTGTCCAGAGCGAATCTGACTCAGAACTGCCGAAAATTGAATCAAACGTCCTCTTAGAGGAGAACAATTTTTTGCTTTTAGTCAGAAATCGGTTGATTTATGATTTGGATTTGCGATCGCTATCTCTAATTGCCAGTAAAGGTAACGTCTTGGCTAATGCTGGTTCAATTCTGGATTTGGAATTTAGCTTGAAGACTCCTTGGGGAGCCAAAAACATTCAACTAACTGAAACTGCCATAGAGCTAGAAAAAAATGGCAATCGATTAGTCTGGAAACTCCAGCCTGGTGAGCTAAACCACATAGAGGCTGTTTTCTGGCTTCCCAGTCCTCTTGGTATTGGTGCGTTGTTAATTGTCTTGTTTGTCTGGGGAGGATTGTACTTGAGATACAATTTCATGCCAGATCCCAGAATTCAGTTTCCTCCCAAAGCAGCAGCGATCCAGGAACAGTAGACTATATCATCTGTTGAATTTTGTTAGCGAAGCCGATGCATTCTCCATCGGCTTTTTTAATTCACATTCAGACTGTTGTTCGCTACCATACCAACGTTCAGCAAGTGCATTGAGTTGATGAAGCACATCAATTAATTCCTGTCCGCGTTCTGTAAGACCGTAAGTTACTTGGGGTGGGATAGTTGGTTCATACTGGCGATAAATAATTTCTGCTGCCTCAAGCATCCTCAGTCTTTCTGTCAGCATTTTGGTTGAGATACCCTCTACTTGTCGCTTCAATGCACCAAAGCGAGTAGGCCCACTATTACCCAACACCCAGAGTATATACATTGTCCAGGGCCCTGATAATAAGGACATCAAAATACTTATTGGGCAAGCATCAGGATTTTTAGAAGCAGACATCGATAAATTAGCCAAAATTATCCGGTAGTTACTTTATAGTAACTACTTTACTTTAGTAACTAGTTACTTTTAGTATCTAATGTAATGCTTTGAAATAAAGACTCAAAAAAAGTAAAAGCAGTAAATCCTAGCTAATCAGGAGATATTTGGTGGTAAACATTCTACATATTGATTCCAGCCCCCGTGCTGAACGATCGCACTCCAGAGAACTATCTAAGGAATTTGTCAGTGCTTGGAAAGCAAAGCATCCTGAAGATGCGATCGTCTATCGAGATTTAGGGCATTACCCAGTTCCTCACGTTGATGAAGCTTGGATTGCGGCAGCATTTTCCCCACCAGAAACCCATACCCCAGAATTAACTGAGGCAATTAGGATTTCTGACGAACTGGTTGATGAGTTTTTGGCAGCAGATCGCTACGTCTTTGGAGTGCCAATGTACAACTTCAATATACCTTCCACTTTTAAGGCTTATATCGACCAAATCGTTCGCATTAACCGGACTGTTGCAATAGATGCTCAAGGTTTTAGAGGGTTAGTCGAGGGTAAAAAGGCAGTTATCATCACAGCCCGCGGCGGTGACTTCAGCCCGACATCTCCTGCTTCTGCATACGACTTCCAAGAACCCTACCTGCGGACGATTTTCGGTTTTATTGGGATTACAGACATTCAATTTATTAACGCTAACAGCTTGAATGAGGGTGATGCCCGTACCCAATCTCTATCAGAAGCACGGGCAGCAATTCAAGATGCGATCGCCCAGTGGTAATGTGATGTGGGGCATTGGGCATTGGGCATTGGGCATAGTGCATTGGGCATGAGTTATTCTTCCCCTCTCTCTGCCTCCCCTGCCTCCCCTGCTCCCCCTACTCCCTACTCCCTACTCCCCACTCCCTCATCCCCTCAAGGAGACAATCGCTCAATATTCCAAGTGCCATTATCTAAACGCCTGTAGAGTAAGCGATCGTGCAGACGGCTAGGGCGTCCTTGCCAAAACTCAATTTCTGTGGGGATCACTCGTAAGCCTCCCCAATGGGGCGGTCGGGGGATTTCCTCATTTTCATATTTGCTATTAAACTCTTGCAAGCGCCGCTCTAAGACTTCTCGGCTTTCTATCACCTCGCTTTGATTAGATACCCACGCACCCAAGCGACTCTTACCAGGGCGACTTTCAAAATACTGGTCGGACTCGGTTTCGGAAACTTTCTCCACATACCCCACAATTCTGACTTGACGTTCCAGTTCTGCCCACCAGAAGACTAAAGCCGCCTGGGGATTTTCTGCCAGTTCTTGTCCTTTATGACTGTTGTAGTTGGTGAAGAAGGCAAAGCCCCGTTCATCAAAATCCTTGAGTAAAACCATTCTGGCAGAGGGCTTACCATCTGGTGTGGCAGTGGCAATGGTCATGGCATTGGGTTCAGGGAGTTGTGCTGCGATTGCCTGATCGAACCATTTTTTAAATTGGATAAAAGGATTGAGGTCTACTTCGAGTTCGCTCAAACCTTCCAAGGTGTAGTCCTTACGAAGATCAGCTACGGTTTTGTCCATTGTGATTTGTTTCCTTACTATCAGATACGCTTATATATATCTTTGTTAAAAATATCTATCATGATGATCAGTACCATCATGAATTTTACAGAATATCTAAAATAGGTTGCATCAGATGCGCCGTTCGGCCTCCCTTCAACGCCTGTTAATTTATGGTCTGAGTGGCCCAATTATCGCTCTTAATGTGTGGCTGCTATCTGTGCTTTTTCGCTATTTTCAGCATCCCATTACTGTCTTAAGCATTGCGACGATTCTGGCTTTTCTCCTAAATTACCCGGTTAAGTTCTTTGAACGTGCCCGGATCACTCGCACTCAGGCGGTGATCATAGTTTTACTTGCAACATTAACCCTGTTTGGGATTCTGGGCGTTACCCTAGTGCCGTTGATCATTGACCAAACAATCCAACTGTTAAATAAGATCCCTGATTGGTTAACCGCCAGTCAAGCAAATTTAGAGCAATTTGAGATGGTGGCAAAGCAACGACGCTTGCCCATTGATCTGAGAGTTATAAGCAGCCAAATCAATGCCAACATTCAGAATTTGGTACAACAGCTAGCTTCTGGTGCAGTAGGATTTGCTGGGACATTGCTCTCAGGATTACTTGACATAGTGTTAGTGATTGTGCTTGCATTTTATATGCTTTTATATGGCGATCGCGTCTGGTATGGTCTGATCAATCTTTTGCCCTCTAATATTGGAGATCCCCTCACTACATCCTTGCGCCTAAATTTCCAGAACTTCTTCCTCAGCCAGTTGTTGCTAGGTCTATTCATGGTGGTAACTCTAACACCAATTTTCTTAGTGATGAAGGTACCCTTTGCCCTGTTGTTTGCCATATTAATCGGTATCTCAGAACTCATTCCCTTTATCGGGGCATTTCTCGGCATTGGTCTGGTGACGATTTTAGTACTGTTGCAAAATTGGTGGTTAGCAGTTGAAGTTGCTGTGGCGGCAATTCTCATGCAGCAGGTTAAAGATAACCTGTTAGCTCCCAGGTTACTTGGCAACTTTATTGGACTGAATCCCATTTGGATTTTTGTGGCTATTTTGATGGGATTTGAGATTGCTGGGTTGTTGGGAACGCTTGTTGCTGTTCCCATTGCTGGTACTATTAAAGGCACTTTTGATGCCATCAAGAGCGGCAAGTCGGGTGACTTTGTATCAACTGTCACTATTCCCCATGACTCGCCTCCAGATTAATGTCAAAAGTTGCACATTCTGATCTCACAATTCACAATGGTGATTGATTACAAATTTCAGAAGATACTGCCAGCAGGCAATTCATAAATAAAAGAAGTGCAAGCAAATGTAGAAATTACACGCTTTGCTAATATAGCCATTTTCAATACGGTGAGGTACAGGTGTGCAAATAGACCTAACCCCCTAACCCCTTCCCGCCTTCGGGAAGTGAGGTCAAAATTGTACTTCACACTTGTCGAGAACCGCTATAGTCAATGAGTTTACTGTTTAATTTAAAGTCTTTTGATTCTCATTAATTAATTTAGAACCTGTTGATGGAAGCTTCCGAGCTATTAGAAACAATCACACTCCTGATTTACCAAGCTGAACAGGGAGAAATTGACCCTTGGGATGTCCAAGTGATTGAGGTGATTGACCGTTACTTAGAACTTATGGCACCGGAGTCAATAGGAAGAGGCTATGAAGCGGACTTGTCTCAATCTGGACAAGCATTTTTGTCAGCATCAATGCTGGTATTATTCAAAGCCAATACCTTGATGCAATTGTCAACAGTAGGAGATGTCCAAGATGGTGTAGAAGATGATGCCCTATTGGAAGGTGAAGATGGTTTATCACACCAAGGTCATCGTCTACCATTAGAACGGCAATTGCGTCGTCGTCCATCAGCAATGCCGCCACCAAAGCGCCGGGTGACTCTGCAAGAGCTAATCAAGCAATTGCAGATTATGGCGAACCAGCTAAAACTAGTAGAAAAAGTCCCTAAACCGATCCGTCCCAGACGGCAGCCTAGCGTCCAAAGTATGCGGGAGGCTCTGGAGTTAGCTCACCAAGAAAATCTGACAGAAGTAGCTGGGGAACTGGAGCAGGTGTTGAACTTATCAGCAAGGGAGCTTAATTCAGAACAAAATTGGTTGAATTTAGAACAACTTGTAGATTTGTGGACTAAAACAAAGCTTCTCAAGCAAAATGGGTCTGGACATGAGACTAAACACAGTAATTTAGTTAGCGTTTTTTGGGCGCTACTATTACTTTCGGCTCAATCCAAAGTAGAGCTATTTCAAGAGGAGTTTTACCATGAGATTAAAGTTCGTCTACTTACAGATTCAGCTAAAACCTGTAAACCTTTTGAGCAATCTATGAATTAAGAAAATCAAAAATCGCCCTACAGATAATTTAAGGATTTTTGATTCAGTTCCAAAATCCGAGTAAATTGAAAAGATAAGCGATCGCTTGTCATCTAAGTATACCGATGGTTGTAATAACCACTAAATTCCTGTTATTCCTATTTTGAAGGATAACTTACAGCAGAAATAAAAACTGATGATTAAGTATCACTCGATGAAAGTAAACTGGCTTGTGGTTGAGGAATAAATTTTATGAAAGCGATGATTCTCGCGGCTGGTAAGGGTACTCGCGTGCGTCCGATTACCTATACAATTCCCAAACCGATGATTCCCATCCTGCAAAAGCCAGTGATGGAGTTCTTACTGGAACTATTACGCCAACATGGATTTGACCAGATTATGGTCAACGTTAGTCATTTGGCTGAGGAAATAGAAAACTATTTCCGTGACGGCCAGCGGTTTGGGGTACAGATTGCCTATTCCTTTGAAGGGAAAATTGATGACGACGGTAAACTGGAGGGGGAAGCAATTGGTTCAGCGGGAGGGATGCGCCGCATTCAAGACTTCTCACCGTTTTTTGATGATACCTTTGTGGTTTTGTGCGGTGATGCCTTAATTGACCTGGATTTAACAGCGGCAGTTAAATGGCATAAAGAGAAAGGAGCGATCGCTACTATTATCACGAAATCTGTCCCCAAGGAAGAAGTTTCTAGCTACGGTGTGGTTGTGACTGACGAAGATGGTCGTGTTAAAGCTTTCCAAGAAAAACCTTCAACTGAAGAAGCTCTCAGCACCAACATCAACACAGGTATTTACATCTTTGAGCCAGAGGTTTTTAACTATATTCCTTCTGATGTGGAATATGACATTGGTAGCCAATTGTTTCCCAAATTGGTAGAAATCAAAGCTCCCTTCTACGCCATTCCTATGGACTTTGAATGGGTAGATATTGGTAAAGTCCCAGACTATTGGCGGGCGATTCGCGGTGTACTGCTGGGTGAAATCAAAAATGTGCAAATTCCTGGTCATGAAGTCGCCCCTGGCATCTACACTGGCTTAAATGTCGCTGTAAATTGGGACAAAGTGGATATTACAGGCCCAGTTTATATCGGCGGTATGACGAGAATCGAAGACGGAGCTAAAATTGTCGGGCCAGCAATGATTGGCCCCAATTGTTGGATATGTAGTGGCGCAACAGTAGATAACAGCGTGATTTTTGAGTGGTCGCGCCTGGGCCCCGGAGTTCGGTTAGTCGATAAGCTAGTATTTGGACGTTATTGTGTGGATAAAACTGGCGCTGCGATTGATGTTCAAGCCGCTGCTTTAGACTGGCTAATTACCGATGCTCGTCAGACACCACCATCTCATACCCCTGTTGAACGACAAGCAATAGAGGAATTGTTGGGGACAAATGTAAATTAGGGAATGGGGAATGGGGCATGGGAAATAGATGGACAAAGGAGACAAGGGGAATAAGCAATGCCCAATGCCCAATGCCCAATGCCCAATGCCCAATGCCCAATTCCCAATCCTAACTATTTAAGTACGTATATCTTCTGAGACTCTGCTCGTAGGTTTGCAGTAGTCGCTGAGATTCCGCTAGGGTGATGCGTTTTTCTTCTAATGCTTTCTCGCAACGCTGGCGAATGTTTTCCACCATATCTTCGGAATCATACTGGACGTAACTTACCACTTCGCTCATGGTGTCACCTTTGACTATGTGTTCAATCTGGTAGCCTTTGGGCGTCAATTGGATGTGAACGGCGTTGGTGTCGCCAAATAGGTTGTGCAAATTGCCCATGATTTCTTGGTAAGCTCCATTCAAGAACATTCCCAAATAATAGGGTTCTCCGGGCTTGTGGGTGTGCAATTCTAAAACCGATTTGACATCGCGCAGGTCAATAAAACGGTCGATTTTACCATCACTGTCGCAGGTTAAGTCTGCTAAAATTCCCCGTCGCGTTGGTTCTTCATCTAAACGGTGGATTGGCATGATCGGGAATAGCTGATCGATCGCCCAGCAATCTGGTGCCGATTGAAACACTGACATATTAACGTAGTAGATGGAAGCCATGATTTTCTCTAGGTCTTCCAGTTCATCAGGTACGTATTCTTGCTGTCTGGTGATGTTAAGAATTTTTTGACAACAGGCCCAGTAGAGGCGTTCGGCTTTGGCTCGTTCTCTGAGGCGTAAAATTCCTAAGTTGAAGCGGCTGATGGCTTCTTCTTTGAATTGTGCCGCGTCATGGTAGAACTCTTGGTAGTTCTCTTTATTGATAGATTGGTAAGTTTCCCACAGGTAATTGATAATCGGGGATTCTCCCTCTTGTGGAGGTTCTGGTGCATCGAGGGGGACATCGCTGGTACTAAGAACATCAAAAATCAATACCGACTGATGGGAAGCGATCGCTCGTCCACTTTCACTAATCAGTGTTGGTACGGGAATTTCCCGTTCAGCACAAGTATCTTTTAACTCTGCCACGATGTCGTTGGCATAGTTCTGCATGTTGTAATTTTTCGATGCATAGAAGTTGGTTTGGGAGCCATCATAATCTACGCCCAAGCCACCACCGACATCAAGGTATTTCATATCTGCTCCCAGCATTGCCAATTCCACATAAATGCGGCTGGCTTCTTGGATGGCATCTTTAATCACATTAATGGCAGAGATTTGTGAGCCGATGTGGAAGTGCATCAACTGCAAAGAATCGAGCAGGTTCGCTTCCCGTAACTTGTCAACAGCCTCAATGACTTCAGGCATTGTCAAACCAAATTTAGCGCGATCGCCACTAGAGGTTCCCCAACGTCCCATACCTTGGGTACTGAGTTTAGCGCGAACCCCTAATATTGGCTTAATACCTAACTGGCGATTGGCATCAATCACCAAATCAACCTCTTCAATTTGTTCTAAAACGATGATTGGTGTTTGCCCTAGTCTTTGGGCTAACATTGCTGTTTCGATGTATTCTCGGTCTTTGTAGCCGTTGCAAACTAACAATGCTCCTGGTGTATCCAACACGGCCAGAGCAATCATTAATTCTGGCTTAGAACCGGCTTCTAATCCAAATTGATGGGGTTTGCCAAATTTGACTAAATCTTCAATCAAATGCCGTTCTTGGTTGCATTTGACGGGAAACACGCCACGGTAGACACCAGGGTAATTGTAGCGAGCGATCGCTTTACTAAAACAAGCGTTCAACCGCTCAATCCGGTCTTCCAAAATGTCGGAAAAGCGAATCAACATGGGAAGTCCCAAGTTGCGCTGTTTCATGGAGTTGACCAATTCAAACAAGTCAAGAGATCCCCCGCGATCGCCCTTGGGTGACACGGTAACGTGACCAGCAGCGCTAATGGAAAAATAAGGTTGCCCCCATCCTTCAATGCGGTACAAGGCTTCGCTATCCTCAATTTTCCAGGAGCGAGGTAAATCTCCTGTGGTAGGACTAGGTGGTAACAGTTTTTTGTGCTTATGATTTTTCACTTCTTTTTGTCCATTGGACGGTACTTGTACCACCTCGTCAGATGTAGCAGTTGACTCAACACCCATTTCTTCCTAACCTCTGTTTTTCACCCACGAGTTAACAATTTAACGCATTCATCTGGGAACGTATATGCACCCAAAGATAATTTCTGAGATAAACTCTGATTGGTCAAGAGTCATTAGTCAAGAGTCATTGGTCAAGAGTCATTAGTCATTAGTGCAAAACCTTTGGACAAAGGACAAAGGACAAAGGACAATTGACTAGATAAAAACTTTATTAAGCTTTGGGAGATAGCAATGGAGCGCACATTTTTAGCAATTAAGCCTGATGGAGTCCAGCGGGGATTAGTAGGTGAAATTATCCGTCGCTTTGAAACCAAAGGTTTTACTCTAGTTGGTTTAAAGTTACTGAAAGTCAGTCGGGAGTTGGCTGAACAACACTATGGTGTTCATCGAGAACGTCCCTTTTTTGGTGGTCTAGTGGAATTTATCACTTCTAGCCCAGTAGTAGCAATGGTATGGGAAGGTGATGGCGTGATTGCATCTGCTAGAAAAATTATTGGTGCGACAAATCCGTTAACAGCAGAGCCGGGAACGATTCGCGGCGATTTTGGACTGAATATTGGTCGCAACTTAATTCACGGTTCTGATGCTCCAGAAACCGCGCAACAGGAAGTAGCGTTATGGTTTAAGGATGAAGAATTAGTCAGTTGGCAACCACACTTAACGCCTTGGTTGCGCGAGTAAGACATTAGGGGAGAGGTTACAGGTGACAGGTGACAGGGAATAGGAAATAGGGAATAGGGAATAATCTGTACCTGTACCCTGTACCCTATTCCCTCTCCCCTCTTCTTACTTAGAGACTTCGCTCTTTTCTGGTTCTACTTGGGGTAATTCAGTGCCAACACGCTTGGAAAATCCCCAGCCTAAAATCAGGAAGATGGCAGTAATCATGATCCATTCTGGGGGAACTAAACTATCGTTCACCACTTTCAACAACAGGCGTAAGCCCACGAACGCTACAGTTATATAGCCGGCATCTTCTAGATTTTCATATTCATCTAGCCAACGGATAAACAATCCTGCCATGAATCGCAGCGTAATAATACCAATTGTTGCACCCGTTAGCACTAGCCATTTTTCTTGAGAAACTGCGATCGCAGTTGTCACGCTATCCAAAGAAAATGCCAAATCTGTAAATGCAATCACAGGTATCGCTTGCAACAATGAATTAAACCGCGGCCCGTGATGGTGATCGTCCTTGGATTCTTCCGAGGTAAAGTGTTGGAATACCAACCACAGCAGATAAGCAGCGCCCAATAATTCAAATTGCCAGAATTGTTGTACCCAAGTGGCAGTGAGAATCAGGGTGATCCGCAGCACATAGGCAGCGACTAAACCAAAGTTCAAAGCTCTACGCTCAAGTTCTTTGTCTTCCAGTCCCCTAGCGATCGCAGCCAGAGCGATCGCATTGTCGGCAGATAACAGCGCCTCTAAAAGCACCAAGATCACCAGAACTATAAGGGCTTCAAGGCTGAAATGAAAGTCGAGGTAATCAAAAATTCGGTCTAGCATTCCGGGTTTCTCAAGCAGAAAAAATTAAAATTTGACAAGAACAGAGATTTGTGTATGTTAAAAAGCGCAATAAATTGTCTCTCTAATTCAGCTTAACGTGCTTATGGTGCATTTTGAAGAGGGTTGAATGTGTGCGATCGCAGTGCGAGTGGGGTAATTTACGTATCATTCAATACATTCAAAGTTTTAACATTTGACTTGGTGCGATCGCAATGGACTGCTGTCAGTTCGCATCTAAAATTAAAAGATGAGAACAAAAATATGGTAAGAATTTATGGATAACACACTTCTACAACGCATCACTCATAATCCAAATATCTGCCACGGGAAACCCTGCATTCGAGGACTTCGTTATCCAGTTGAGTTTATTTTGGAACTGCTCAGTTCTGGCATGACTACTGAGGAAATATTGGCAGATTATGACGATTTAGAATCTAAAGATATTTTGGCTGTTTTGTTATTTGCCGCTCGACTTAGCCAAGTCAAAAGCATTCATCGAATTGCCTCATGAAATTTCTTGTCGATGCTCAGTTACCAGTTCGTCTTGCCCGTTTTCTCAAAACTTCAGGTTATGACACGATCCACACCAGAGACTTACTACGGGAAAATGCTACGCCAGATAATGAGATTAATACCATATCAATTCAACAAAATAGAATTTTAATTACCAAAGATGTGGATTTTGTCAACTCTTTTTTAACTGTTCAGCAACCTTATAAACTACTTTTAATCACGACAGGGAATATCAATAACTCAGAATTGGAATCCCTATTTATAGCTAACTTCCAATCTATAGTTGAATTGTTTAAGCAGCATTCCTATATTGAAATAAATCGAGACACCATGATTGTGCATCAGTAGTCTCTATAAAATTTCTAATATCACACATAGACTCGATGTTGCCGTTCCAGATATTCAATTTCTCTTTTCCACCGCTCAAGCCTGTTTTCTCGCTGTTGTAATTGATCTGCTGTCGGGTTTCTGTAAGGTTTAGTACCTGGATTTGGGTTAATTCCCTTATGTGCAAGCCATTGGCGGCAAAAGAATTGCCAAAGAAATTCATGATCGTGCTTATCGCCACCCAGACAACGAATCCGCTTGACTGAAAGCGTGGATTCACCAAAAAGGATTTGCTCATTTCTGGAATTTTTCGGAAACAGGCGCGTCTCACTACCTCTTCCACGAAAGAATTCGACTACAAACCACTCACCAAAATCGAATATACAAACCTCTGTTGGATCGCTACCATCATCCTCTAATAGATCAACATCACCTTGGATTTGATACCCTATGGCAATTTGTGATGTCTTGGGTAACAAGATACGAAGCCGTTCAAAGCGGTTACTGTAATTAGCCCAAAAATCCCTGCGACTACATAGCCGATTTGACTCGAAGTTTTCTAAATCCAGCTTGTTCAATATGAGATTTACTAACTTTTGGAAATCACCATAATTGATACCTCCAATCCACTCTCGAAGTCTTTGCCTTGCTGGATCTGAAAGTTTATACCAATTTTCACCATTTCTATAGTTATGTCTCAACCAATCAACCAGTAAAGAATGATTGCTTGCTATATCATTGGAAACATTAGTTAGCAAATGATTAACAGCTTTTATTTGCTGACTATCTGACATTTCATCCAAGCAACTTAACAACCATCTTACTTGCTGCTGAGTTGGAGAGCGAATTGTAGTAAAATAGGGGGTTATATCTTCTATGAATCTGCTGAATAATGGAATCCAAATAGGTAAATATCCTTTGATTTTGTTTAGAAGTTCAGTTCGGTTAATACGCTGTTCACAAGCAATTTTTGCTAATTCTCTACCTGCTTGTTTACTGCAAAGCGCCCGAATAATTTGAACTGGTAGCAAGTGACTAACTAAGTCATAATTAGCAAAGATATCAAAAGATTCAGCTAGAGACTTTGCTAACCCCTGTTCTTGATGACCACTATAATAAAGAGCTAAACGCCACAATAGCTGATGTTGCAACCATAAATTAGAAATTGCTACCTTCCAAATGGCTGCTGATGTTTTCCTGCATCTGTCAATATTTTGCTGATCCCACTGTGCTTTAGCATGGATGCAGTAAATCCAGTCTAACTTACTTACTCGATCAGCTTTACCCTGTTCAATAGCTTCCAATACTTTATCAACACTTGGTATTGATATTGTTGCATCTGGTAAGTTACTTGCAAGTTGAATAAGTTGATTAGGACTACACTGGGGAGTTTCAGGTAGGGAAGGAATGTAAAACTGAGAATTCAATGTTTTAGCTCCTTTAAAGAGAGGTTTTTACAATATCTTTCTTTAACTCATCACTGCGAAACTGAAAGCGGAAAAGTACCTTGCGATCGCCTGGATTATCACGTTTATTGTCAGATTCAATTTCTCCACGACCAGCAGCCAATATTTTCTGGCTTAAAGGTGCTTTGGTAGGGAAATTCATATCATAAAAAATGTAGTTGTAAACTGATGATGATCTCAACAAGCTTAGTTGTAGATTAGTTTTATCGTCTCCATCTGAGCTAGTGTGACCTTCTATAACTACGCGGCTAATTTCCTGCTCAAATTCTGGTTTTGAGAAAATAACCCCACTGTAAACAGGAATAAAGCGGCGTAGGAAGGCTTTACCTTCTGGTTTAAGTTCTGTACTTCCCTTGGCAAAAAGAATTGATTCTTGGATACTGACATCCCCAGTTTCCGGGTTGACTTTGACATTTATATTGTTGCTTTTCATCTGTCCCACAACATTACCAATTACTACCCGTTTTGGTACATCCTTTTCTGCAAGCTGGAGTAGTGCAGTGATAAATAGCAAAGCAAAAAACATTAGTAACCCAGACATCAGATCGCCAATAGACAGATAGATACTAGAGTCATCATCCTCTATAATCTCTGCATCAATTTCACCTCGGATAAAATCATCCATGATTGCTTCCACCATTACCAAATTGGCGGTTATCATGTGCAGCAACTAGAACTTTTGCTGTCTCTAGTAAACCTCCACAAACTCTAGCCATAGAAGTATCTGCTTGTTGGAAAAAGCTTAACTGTGAGTCAACAGTCCTTTGCATAGAAACTTCAAGATGACCCTGCCAAGCCTGAAGGCTATTGTCAAATTTTTCATTCAAATTTCTGTATGAATTGTCAACTATGTTCACTTGCTTGGCAATATCAGTAGTAAGATTTGCTAGTTGTATTAGTCGTTGTGAATCGTTTAATCCAGCCGCAATAACTAATTTGTTAATTTGTTCGACAGATACCTGAATTTTAATCATACTTTCGTCTACTTCTTGAGTCAATTTACTACGTCTTTCAAATTCCTCTCTAAACACTTGATCAAGATTGTTCACAACCCCAGATAATCCTTCCTGTTGTTTGCCTAGTGTCCCCTCAAGTAAGTTGTTTTGTTCTTGAAAAAACTTCTTTAAATTCTCTTGATATTCTTGCCGGAATTTTGTCAAATCTTCCTCTACTGTTTGGCGGGTGGCTGTGAGTGTTGCGTCGATATTGCCTAAAGTAGCCAGAAGATTATCCTTCGCATCATTCATCAACCCAGAAGCTTGATTACCCACTGTTTGTAGAGTATTAGTTTGCTCATGAAAGGTTCTATTTGCTTGGGTGAGAATTTGGATAATTCCAGTCCGAGTAGCTTGAAGCATCTCCTTTTCCACAGATGCGCGTTCTTGTAGCGCTGTTTGAAGTTCCTCTCGAATTCCCCGGAAGGTAGCAGCAACTTGTACTGCACTGGCTTCAAAAGCACTTCGCTGGGCTGTCATTCCTTCGATACTCTGAAGTACCGCTCGATTAATTTCGTGAGATGTTTGTTGTATAACTCCCGTAGTTTCAGTTTGGAATTGACTCAAAGTTTGCCCCATATTGTTAGCAAATTCTTGAAGCATCTGCTGTTCTACTGTTGCGCGTTCTTGTAGCGCTGTCTGAAGTTCCTCTCGAATTCCTCGGAAGGTAGCAGCCGCTTGCACTGCACTTGCTTCAAAAGCACTTCGCTGGGCTGTCATTCCCTGGATACTTTGGTCTACGGCTTGGTTAATTTCCTGTGCTGTTTGTTGTAAAACATCTTTTGTATCTGTTTGGAATTGATTGAGAGTGTCTCCCAAATTCTTAGCAAATCCTTGAAGTTCTAGCAAAGTCTCTTTTTGAAAGTTCTGAATTGTCAAGATAGAACTTGCCAAACTTTGAGATATACCGCCCAATTCTCTATGCAGACTCAGCACAGCTTCAGAAGCTTGTTGGGTTAACTCTGCACTTTTATCTAGCCGATCTGCAATCGGTTCGAGTACCTGAACTCGCATATCCTTAATGAGTTCTTCTAAAACTCTCTGTCCCTGGTTTTCTTGAAGTTGTCGAAGTTGTTGCTGCTCTTTAAAAATTGCTCGTAGCGCTGCTAGGATAGCAGTCTGCACTTGCTCTCCTACAGCTTGACCTATAGCTTGGGCTGACAACTGATTTAAACCTGCGAATTGTTCTGCAATACTCCTACCTACAGCTTGACCAATGCCTTCTGCATTTAGCTGCTTTAACCCAGTCAAGTTTTTTGCTACAAGACTAAGTGCTTCAGCTACTTCATGGTTGTCGTTCTCTGCCGTTTTCAAAGTTGCGATCGCCTTCAATTTCTGACGCAAACTATCGCGCCGTTTCTGCCGTAGCGAATCACACCCAAACAAAACTAGAGTAAACAAGCTACCCGAACCAAGCCCCATTAGGGAAGTGGAAAAGGCTGTTTTCATTCCCACCAGCAACTCTTTACTGGCAGTCATCAGTTCTTTGGTATCTTCTGTAGATAAATTGATTCCTTGGAGTCCCTGTTGTATACCATAAAAGGTTCCTAAAACGCCGATGGCAGTACACAAGGTTGTCACGAAGCGTAGGGAACTACGAGGTATGGCGTGGGCTAAAACAGATGGATATTTTATCAGTATGAAGTTACCATCTTTTTGTCTGAATCTACTGGAGTCATCAGTTCCTAAATGATCTTTTAACCATTGTCGAACTTCGTTTGAAAGCTTTACATTTTTACCATTTTTCAAATTACTCAAAAATTTAATAGAGGCTCCAGTTGTGCCACACTCTGAGCGCCAATACTGAAATAGTGTGCAAAGCTCGACAATAATTGCGGCTATTAAGACAAAAGCAGTTGCCCAATGAAAAGGTTCGTTATCCCAAATAATGTCCCAAACTTTTGCTATTTCCACGCTGCACCTTTCTTGTTTATCTTGGTTATATCTTTTTGAATAGTTCTAATTCTTTATCCGCAAAAACTTCTTGAGCTATCCGCATTGGGAGATGCTCTGCATACAGGCGTTCTCCTATAGGTTCTCGGAGACGTAAGCTGTAAAGTGGTTCACCTTCTGATTCTTTATCCTCAATTAAATAAACCTGTTCTGGTGCATAGCTTCGCAACAAACGCACCTGCAAACAGGTTTTTAAATCCCGTGAAGAAATAGATAGGGGTGAATCTTCTCCAAATAATTCACTAGCAACTTTCCAAGCGTGGTTAACCGCCACAATTTCGTTAACCAATTTTTCCACCGATGGGTAAAGTAGTTTTGCGGTTTCACTAATCAATGCTTTTGACCTACTTGCCTGAGCTTTAATAGGTCTATAATTCCCAAAATAGGAACTTTTATTTAACTTTTATTGGTAAATCTATTTTGATAAAAGTACTTTTTGATACCAAGCCGCTTTTTGGGCGATTGCTTCAGCATTGATAAGAAAGTATTTAATCTTTGTAAGAAATGCTTAAACCTTTCTTATAAATGCTTCAACCTGAGTAACAACTGCTTTAACATTTATAAGAAAATATTTAATCTTTGCAAGAAATACTTAAGCCTTTCTTATAAAGACTTTAACGTGAGTAACAATTGTTTGAACATTGGCAATAAAAAATTGAAATTTTGCAATAAATACTTAGGGTATGTGCAATTAAGATACCTCACCTTGATTTGATTATGTAAAATTTGTCTCTCTCCTTAGTAACGCTATGGTGTACATATAAGTCTGAAGTAGTTTACAAATTTGTTTTTTACCCCACCCTAACCCTCCCCTTGCAAAGGGGAGGGAACTGGATTTCCGGCTTCCCCCCTTTACAAGGGGGGATTGAGGGGGGTAGTTTGACTTATGTGTACACCGTAGGCTTAGTAAAGAGAGGGATGTCTGATAGGACAAGGTGAGGTTTTTTACTGTAAAATCAAACAGCGATCGCTAATATTCTGTTTTAGTAGCTCAACATTACCATTGCAAATTCAATACTTTAAGGGCAATTGAATTTACCACTACGTAACTAAAAATATCACAAAATCTCTGCTAACTTTACCACCAGAGTATTTGCTAAATCCAAGAACCTGATATCATTAGTATCAATACTATTTCCTTCACCAGCTAACAAGGTTCTCACAGCAGATAACTTCTCATCTACTTCAGAAATTCTCCAAGATTCTTCTAAGTTTACTGCGAAATCAAATAGCGATCGCTCTCCTAAATGCTCTCTTACCCTAACAGCTACAGCATCACTACTTACCAAAAATTCTTTAATTGTATCTAATTTAAAATTACCTAATATTTCGTCATGTCCCCACGTTTCTAGCCAGTCTCCATCCACATCTTCAACGTAAAAATTGACAAAATCAACCCCGTAAGTTAGCCAGTTCTGTTGCATTTGTCGCGCTGTTTCTAAAGCTTCAGCAAATGTATCTACTTGATTGTTGCAGTGAGTTTCTCTTTTGTTAGCCATAAAAGCCATAATTAGCACGTAAGTATATAGGCTAGAACACAAACCTTGAGTATCGAATTCCAGAAGTTTCACGAAAATTTTAAATATTTGCCACCAGAAAGGTAATCACTGTTATACAGGGCCACGTTGACTAACTGGTTGACAAAATTAGCGTCCTTGGGATTGTAACTTAAGAACAGTCCTCTCTCTATTTCCCACGATCGCAGTGTATTTTGCCAAGCTTGGTACTTTTGGTAATTAAGTTCTTCAGATACACTAGTTACTTGAATGCACAGTGGTTGATTGTTACGACTACTTACAATTAGGTCTGTTGCCATCGATAGGTCGGCGATATAACGCTGCCAAAAACTACCTTCTCGACTTACAACATCTTGGGCTATTGATTTAATGATATCATCATCAACCTGATTAAATTCACCTGCCATCAATTTTTGTTTCCAAATATAAAACTTGGAGTCACTTGCATTAATCCATCTAGGAAAGAGATAACCATACCAATATCTCTCAATGGGTGTCATTTGCTCGAACTTTGCTTTTTGTTCTTCCAAAGGTAAGGATTTGATGATCAGCCAAATGGTAGAGTCCGTAATCACCTCTAAGAGAAAAGCAATGACAAAAGGTTTTGCAGTCAGAGAACCTGGCTTGATATTCTTTACCCAACGATTGATTTCATCTAATTTTTTCGCTAAATTATAATCTATCGAGGAGGCTTGCTCGATAAGGGACTTTAGCTTATCCTTAATCTCTTTTGCTTGCAAACGATGCCCTACTTTCAGAAGATAACGCTTTTTTTACACATTTATAACTAAATCTTAACTTGAAAATGTACTGAATTAATTTCTTGATGTCATTAAATATTCTCTGAGTCGATGCCCTGTGTACGTAAAACCTCCCGTAGTCGAGCAATTTCTTGCTCTGCTTGTTGGGCGCGTCTTTCTGCCTGGTCAGCACGTAAACGTTCTTGTTCAGCCAATTCTTCTGATGATAGTATCAATTGATTTTCAGTAGTGAAGAATCTTAATTTACCTTCATAAACTCCCAAATAAAGTTCTAACTGCTGACTCCACAAACGTCCATCAGTAGTTACTTGGATTTCTTGATACTTACCATCAACTAAATGAAATCCCTGAAGTTCCATTGTTACAGGGTCAAACCAGAAATAATCTGGTGTACGGAAGGTATCTTGATAAACTTGTTTTTTTAAACCTTTATCAACGGCTGTTGTTGAACTTGACAAAATTTCCACAATCATGTTGGGATATTTGCCATCTTCTTGCCAAACTACCCAACTCTTACGGTCTTTTTTCTCGGTTCCCAAAACTACAAAAAAATCTGGGCCGCGGAAATGTTCTGATTTTTTCTGGTTAGGACTGTAGTAAATAGTCAAATTGCCAGAAGCGTAGAAATCTTGCCTCTCTCGCCACCATAATTTAAGGATGCGAATCAGCAAATCGATTTGGTCACGGTGCAGGTCACTTTCCAAGGGTGGTTCATCACTCAGTATATCGCCAGGAGGAAAAATAACTTCATCCTCTGAAATATTATCAGAGATAAATTCTAGGGTAGCAGGTTCAGACATTAGCGATCGCCCCGCAATTCTACGTTTATTTTACTGAAAGTTCGGTAACTTGCAGATGGCTTGGAAAACTTGTAATAACTCTATTGCGTCAGGAGATTCACTCAAATTTAATAATGGCATTAACTCATAAGTTGACTGGTTGTCATGTCTTAGATAAACAAATTGATAAAGCTGTCCATTAGTTACCAAACCCCAAACTGATGGTTGTTGCTGTAAACTCTTAAAAGCATAAGTGAGTAATTGAGGTAAACCCTCAATCACATTGACTGAACTATTTTTTGTTTCAATAACTAAAACCCAAAATGGTGGCGCAATATTACTTTGAGGATTGTTGATTGCTAAAATATCCATCCGCCCGGTGATTTTTCTGTCTTCATCCTCAACTGCGATCGCAATGCTATCTTCCATTGTCAACCGAATCGGCACATCGTAGAATCCTGAGAGCCGCATTAAGGGTGCAATTGTTAAAAATTTAACCAATCCTTCAGAAATTTTCCCTGCGCTTAAATAACGATCAAAGTCGTTTCTGATTCGTAATAAATCCTGCTGTTCAAACTCAGAGAGTGGTTCTAGAGTTAAGAAGTCTGTGAATGAAGCATTTGAAAGCTTTTCTAGTTTAAGAAAGCGATGAACATCGTTGAGTGATAAGCTACTGGCTTCGACGGTAAGCGTCATAATTTCAGCCTTTGTTTGTCAAGACTACTTACAATATTGCAACATTCCTGGTAAATAGGTTGTAAAACGTCTTTAAATTTTTTAATCGCTTGCTTTCGGTAGATGAAAATGAATGTAAACTAAATGACTCGGCAATTTCTACCTAGCTTAACGAAAATCTAAACACCGTCTAACACAACTAAACTAAAAATAGTTTTCAGTAACAATACCGTTTGTAAATGTAATCATGTCTCAACCAACTATAGAATCAATCCTACAAGAGAACCGCCTCTTTCATCCTGCTCCAGAATTCTCACAAAACGCCCATATCAAAAGCCTGGATGACTATCAGCGCCTCTACGAGAAAGCTAAAGCTGATCCGCAGCAATTTTGGGCAGATTTGGCTGGAACAGAATTAGAATGGTTCCAAAAATGGGATACAGTATTAGACTGGCAGCCACCTTTTGCTAAGTGGTTTGTTGGCGGTAAAATTAATATTTCTTACAACTGCCTTGACAGACATCTCAGTACTTGGCGCAAAAATAAAGCAGCATTGATTTGGGAAGGAGAACCAGGGGATTCGCGTACTCTCACATACTCCCAACTGCACCGGGAAGTTTGCCAGTTTGCCAATGTATTGAAGCAACTGGGTGTACAAAAAGGCGATCGCGTTGGTATATATATGCCAATGATTCCCGAAGCTGCGATCGCAATGTTAGCCTGTGCCAGAATTGGCGCACCCCACAGTGTGGTATTTGGTGGTTTTAGTGCCGAAGCTTTGCGCGATCGCTTAATTGATGCCACAGCTAAACTAGTAATCACGGCTGATGGTGGTTGGCGCAAAGATGCGATCGTTCCTCTCAAGGAACAGGTAGATAAAGCCTTAGCTGATGGTGCTGTTCCCAGTGTTGAAAATGTCCTAGTTGTCAAACGCACTGGACAAGAAACTGATATGCAGTTGGGCGGACGCGATCATTGGTGGCATGATTTGCAAAAAGGAGTATCAGCAGATTGTCCCGCCGAACCGATGGACAGCGAAGATATGCTGTTTGTCCTCTACACTTCCGGCAGCACGGGCAAACCGAAGGGCGTAGTCCATACAACTGCTGGTTATAATCTGTATACCCATATCACCACCAAATGGATATTCGACCTGCAAGACACGGATGTATATTGGTGTACTGCCGATGTAGGTTGGATTACTGGACACAGCTACATAGTTTACGGTCCCCTTTCCAATGGTGCAACCACGGTGATGTATGAAGGTGCGCCCCGTGCTTCTAATCCTGGCTGTTTCTGGGATGTAATTGAAAAATACGGCGTTAATATTTTTTATACCGCACCTACGGCAATTCGGGCATTTATTAAAATGGGCGAACAACATCCCAATGCGCGAAACCTGTCTTCGTTGCGTTTGCTGGGAACCGTCGGCGAACCAATTAACCCAGAAGCTTGGATGTGGTATCACAAAGTAATTGGTGGCGATCGCTGTCCAATCGTTGATACTTGGTGGCAAACGGAAACTGGCGGTATCATGATTACACCATTACCGGGGGCAATTCCCACCAAACCCGGTTCCGCAACTCTTCCTTTCCCTGGAATTATCGCAGATGTCGTGGATTTGGAAGGAAACACTGTACCCAATAACGAAGGCGGTTATCTAGCAGTTCGCCATCCTTGGCCAGGAATGATGCGGACAGTTTACGGCGATCCAGAACGCTTCCGCCGCACCTATTGGGAACACATTCTACCCCAAGATGGTAAATATACTTACTTTGCTGGTGATGGCGCAAGACAAGATGAAGACGGCTACTTCTGGGTGATGGGTCGTGTGGATGATGTACTGAATGTCTCAGGACATCGACTCGGTACAATGGAAGTAGAATCCGCGTTAGTTTCGCATCCAGCGGTTGCAGAAGCGGCGGTAGTGGGTAAACCGGATGATCTTAAGGGTGAAGAAGTAGTTGCTTTTGTGACTCTAGAAGGCACTTATCAGGGAAGTGAGGAACTGATTAAAGAACTCAAACTGCACGTTGTTAAAGAAATTGGTGCGATCGCACGTCCGGGAGAAATCCGCTTTACCGATGCTTTGCCCAAAACGCGATCGGGTAAAATTATGCGGCGCTTGCTGCGGAATCTAGCTGCCGGTCAAGAGGTATCTGGAGATACTTCGACATTGGAAGACAGAAGCGTGTTGGATAAATTACGGGAAGGCGCATGAAGAGTTAAAACGGCGGTTAGAAACCGCGTCTACACAAACAAAACCCACCTCCGTGGGTTTCAAACCCTCAATTTTTTCTTAGTCCGCGGAGGCGGACTTTGCCTGTGTAGCCGCGAATTCTATTCGCTCTGGCTCTCATTTATATATGCGACCCTTACCGGTCTGTCTTGTGACGCATTACGCGCTAACACACGCCAATTTATCATAAAGATAAGAACATTATTGAGGCACTCAGGGCCATGAAGGTGAAGCACAAACCCAAATCAGCATTTGTTCAATCTTTTAGCGGCATGATGCTGAGTATCATAACTGTAGTTGGTCTATCACCATTAGTGTTAGCGGTTCCGGGCAAAGTTTCTTTGCATACGCCAGAACAGAATGCACAGAGACAACCACAAAAACTAGCACAGTTTTCCGATACAGGGCCATCAGAGCGATCGCAACTCCTGCAACAAGCCAATGCTTTGTTGAATCAGGGAGACTTGACAGGTGCGGAGGAAAATTTACGCAAATTAATTAAACAATTCCCAAAAGATACCTTTGGACACTTTCAACTAGGAAATGTGCTTTTTCGCCAAAAGAAACCAGAAGAAGCAATTAGCGCCTATCAAGAAGCCATTCGCCTCCAGCCAAAATACGCTCTAGCTCACAATGCGATCGGTATGGTTTATGCAAGCCAAAGTCGCTGGGAAGAAGCCATTGCTGAATATAAAAAAGCTCTAGACATTAATCCTAATTATGCCGAGGGGCTGACTAATTTTGCACTGGCATTGTGGCAAACAAATAAAAAAGATGAGGCACTATCTTCTTTAGAAAAAGCTTTAAATATTTTCAAAGAACAGAATAGAGGTGAAAAAGTTAACCAAGTAGAACGAATTTTGAAAGAGATCAAAACTGCTGATGATCCTGGTATTTCGTGAGAATCACATTATTCAGTGGATAAAAGCTAAAAAGAGTTGTTGCGATCGGATACGAAGATTATGCGGCAGTTGTCGCATAATCTTGCCTCATGGATAAAAAATAGGTTTGAAAATGATGACGACAAACCAGGAGAACAGTGTATGCAAGTAAGACAAGAAATTTTTGATACCTATTGGCGATTTGCCACTATGCGCCAGGAAGTATTTTTCAACAAAATTAACAATGTACCACCACCCTGGACGAGTGACCCGATTATTAATACTTATAAATTTTGTAATGCATATCGAGCAAGCGATCGCGTTTCACAATATCTGATCAAAAACGTAATTTACGATGAAAATAGGAGCAAGAATGAAGAAGAAGTAATTTTACGGATTCTATTATTTAAAATCTTTAATAAAATAGAAACCTGGGAATACTTAGAAAATAAAATAGGAGATTATATTACACTGTCTAATTTCGACTCAAATGTATATTCAGATATATTACAAGAGGCTATGAATCTTGGGTATGTCATTTATACCAGTGCATATATGTCTTGTGCCAGCAAAGAGTTTGGTTATGATAAGAAGCACCAGAATCATTTGGCATTAATTGATAAAATGATTGTCCAAGATAGAGTAGATAATCGCATAGTCAAAGCTAAAAAATTTGAAGATGTTTTTCATATTATTCAAGAATATCCATTGCTAGGTAAGTTTATGGCTTACCAATTAGCCACAGATATCAACTATAGTGAAATCATCAACTTTGATGAAAACAGTTTTACTATAGCAGGACCAGGAGCCGAACGTGGTATCAACAAGTGTTTCATTGATACAGATGGTAAAACATATACTGATATAATTCATTGGATGACTGAAAACCAAGAAAGAGAGTTTCAACGGTTAGGGTTAAATTTTCAATCGCTCTGGGGTCGTCCATTACAAGCTATAGACTGCCAAAATCTTTTTTGTGAAACTGATAAATACTGCCGGGCAGCATTTCCCGACTTGAAAAGTAATCGCAAAAAGATAAAATCAAAATTTACTTCAACGCCTCAACCAATTGATTATTTTTATCCACCCAAATGGCATATTAACGATAAAATTCAAGAAAGTTTAGTACAGAGATTGCCAAGATTATATATTGAGACTCTGCGATTAAATAGTAACTGTCAACAATTATGTTTAAAGTTAGATTCTCTGGTAAAAACAACATCTGAAACATCAGACAATGTATCAAAAAATAAGAAAAAATCTGAACCGAAAACTCAGAATAAAAAAACAAACCTTTTGCAAAGTTACGAGTTAGAAAAGCCTCATCAGTTGTGCCTATTTTAAGGAATTATACTATTTATAAATCAACTTTAATTAAGAGTAAAATACATGGAAATAAAAAAATATCTAGACATGGAAAGAGATGTCAAGTTCGACGATGATATTAGTAGAAAGTATCGCTACTCACTATGGTGTAGATGGGATGCAACTTTGCCGCAAGTTACTTTTGTAATGCTTAATCCAAGCAAGGCTGACGAGAAGAAAGGTGATTCCACTCTTACTAGATGTATTGACTTTGCCAAGTTTTGGAAAAAGTATGGTTCTCTTGAAGTGGTTAATTTATTCGCTTATATTGCTACACAACCTCCTGAACTTTCCCAACCCAAAGTAAATGATCCTGTAGGGGAAAAAAATAACTTCCATATTCAAGAAGCAACAAAACGCGCTGAATTAATTATTTTGGCATGGGGTACGGGTAAGTATCCCAGAATTAATAACCGTAATCAAGAAGTGCTAAATCTAATTTCTGGTCAACAACCTCTTCACTGCCTAAAGCTGACAAAGGATAAAGACCCACACCATCCAAGAGGTCTTAAAAATAATATAGAACCAATTATTTTTCCCTATAAAAATAGCTGAATTTGAGACTTTAATAGTGATAGTTTTTAAGTATTCTCAGATTTATATTTTTCTCAATGATAATCCCTATAATCAAAAACTTTGAAATTGGATCAGTTTCATTATGAATTTTTCTGAGTATCAAACACAAGCACTGAACACAGATCAAATTCCTGCTGCCGAAGGTACTGAACTAATCATACCGCTACTAGGTTTAGTTGGCGAAGTTGGTTCATTGATGACTGAGTATAAAAAACATTTACGTGACGGTGATGCACACAAACTATTTAAAGAAGGCATCGCGGAAGAATTGGGAGATATGCTTTGGTATATTTCCAACTTGGCAAGCAAGTTTAACCTGAATTTGGAAGAAATTGCAGAAGATAATCTGAGAAAGTGCCGTGACCGTTGGGAATGGAAAGATTTAGCACAAATAGATGATAAAGCTACAACCTACATATTCGACAATGACTTTCCCGAAAATGAAAGTTTACCACGACAGTTTGAAGTAGAAATTACGGAGGTAAGCAAAGATAACTCAATCAAAATGAAGGCATTTATCAACAAACAACAAATTGGAAATGACCTCACCGATAATTCCTATACAAGTGATGGCTACCGCTTCCATGATGTTTTCCATTTTTCCTACGCCGCAGTTTTAGGTTGGTCTGTTATTACTCGTAGTATGCTTAAACGTAAGCGCAAAAGTAATTATAGTGTTGACGAGGTTGAAGACGGCGGCCGTGCAATAGCCATTGAAGAAGGTATATCGGCACTTGTATTTAGCTATGCCAAAAATCACGGTTTCTTAGAAGGAGTTTCAACATTAGATTACCAACTATTGAAGACTATTAAAAATATGACATCCCATTTAGAAGTTTCTCAATGTTCGTTGGGTGATTGGGAAAAGGCGATTCTGATGGGCTATGATGTCTGGCGACAGGTAGAGAAAAATAGGGGAGGAAGGGTAGTCGTTGACCTTGATGCACGCTTGATAACCTATTTGGAAGAGTCTAGTATGCGTTTAGCCTCTGTAGAAATAAAACATTCACTTAACGATATATTGCGGGGGAAAAAATGAGTTTTTGGTCATCACAAACTTTGAATTCTCGTCTTCCTAGTTTAATTGAACCATTTAATAAGGATCAAATTCAGTCTGCATCATACGAATTGTGCTTAGGGGAAGAAGTTTATATTTCAGCCCTTCCTGATACACCTCTGAGAGAACGGAAAAAAATTATTCTTAGAGAGAAGGAAACTGTTCCTATTCCTCCAGGCCAGTTTGCATTTCTGATAACTTCTGAAACAATAAAAGTTCCTAACAATGCACTTGCGTTTATTTCAATGAAATTTAAACATAAATCAGATGGACTGATTAATGTTTCAGGTTTTCATGTCGATCCTGGCTATAATGGCAAACTAATTTTCGCTGTTTATAATGCTGGACCTATTAACATTCAAGTAGAAAAAGGGGAGAGGCTTTTTCCTATATGGTATGCAGACTTGGATCAAGATGATGAAGATCCTCGAAAGAAGATAGGTTATAATTCAATTCCCACTGATTTAATGAATCGTCCTGATTTAGTTTCTTCTCTTCCTTATTTGGTAAAACGTTTGGATGATCTGGAAAAAAAAGTAGAAAATTATTCTATTAAACAGACTTTAGTCTTGACGATTACTATTGGAGTTTTACTTGCTTTTGCAAAGCCAATAGTGGATATATTTATACAGCCATTACTCAATATCATTAAATCTTCTTTTACAATCTATTAATTCTCAATTGGTGAAATTAATCCAAACTGTCCCTATTTCCTTACACGAAATAAGTACAAACTTCCTAAGTATCAAGTCCTGTAGCACAACAAAGTTTGTTAGATTTATTAGGATAATAAATAAAATACAAATATAATCTTGGTTGTGCCTATGACTTCTTTATCGGCATTAACTTTACCTGATCACACCCAGTTACCAGACTCAGACGGTACATTTGTGAAAAATCTTCAGGAGCATTCACAAAGCATTTTAATCACAGATTCAATTAAACCTGTTCTAGAGAAACTTCATCCTGACAATCAATATTGTATCGGACAAGATTCTGGTATCTACTGGGGATTGACAGATCCTCCTGAGAAAGGGGCTGAAGCACCAGACTGGTTTTATGTACCCAATGTACCACCGACACTTGACGGTAAAATGCGCCGTTCTTATGTGCTGTGGAAGGAGTATATTGCACCCTTGATTGTGCTGGAATTTGTCTCTGGAGATGGTTCCGAAGAACGAGATAACACACCGCCATCTCAAGGGGAAGGTGGAAATGTTGGTAAGTTTTGGGTTTATGAGCAGGCAATTCGAGTGCCTTATTATGGGATTTATGAAGTAGCAAAAGCGCAAGTGGAAGTTTACCACCTAGTTGATAATACTTATCAACTGATGAAACCCAATGAACGGGGACATTACCCAATTGTTCCTATGGATGTAGAGTTAGGAATCTGGCAAGGATTTTATCAGAATGCAGAGTTACCTTGGTTGCGCTGGTGGGATGCACAAGGAAATTTACTGTTAACGGGTGAGGAACGTGCTGTGATTGAGCAACAAAAGCGGGAGAGAATTGTAGAGAAATTGCGATCGCTCTCTGCTGAACAACTCAATGCTTTAGGAATTGACCCAGAAATGTTGGATTAGGAAATATTCTCATCTACTAATAATACATCTTCATATATTTCTGCGATCGCACAACGAAAATCAACGCTAGCTAAATGCACTTCTTCCCCTTTTTCATAAGGATAAAGTACCCAATGTCCTTCTTCATTACGGCGGAAGCATTCTACACTCATTCGGTCTGGTGAAATTAGCACATATTCTTGTAGTGATTCTAAGTGTCGGTAACTAGCAAATTTCTTCCCTCTGTCATAGCCTTCTGTTGACTCAGAAAGCACTTCGATAATTAAGCAAGGATAACACTTAAAATATTCAAATTCTTTATCTCGTATATCACAAGTCACCATTGCATCTGGATAAAAATAGCGGTTGATGACATCAATTTGTGCTTTCATATCTAACATATAGACACGGCATCCACTACCCCGGAGATGGTTACGCAGTAGCATAGATACATTTAGGCTAACTGTGACATGAGCATCACTTGCTCCTGCCATTGCGTAGACTTGACCATCAATATATTCGTGTTTGATTTCACTAAATTTCTCGCCCTCTAAATATTCTTCTGGGGAGATATAGTACTCACTTTGGCTAATGACCATTTTAGTACCTTAGTAGCTTTATCAAACATTTTAACCCATAGAACAAATCTAATGAGCGACAACGCCAGCAGTTGGCTTCACCTTTTTGAAGAATAAAACGGCAATTCCACTGAGCAACAATGCAATGCCAATAAAGTAGAAACAATCGTTAAAAGCCATCACAAATGCTTCTCGGCGGACGATGTTGGATATAGATGCGATCGCTTGATTTTGCGCTGTACTCAAATCTGCTCCTCGACTGATAAAATACTGTGTCATTTGGTCAATTCGCTGTTGAGTTTCTGGGTTATATAAAGATATTCCATCACCCAATCTATTCGAGTGAAATTGTTCTCTATTACTTAATAAAGTTGCTAAAGATGCAATTCCTATAGAACCGCCCATATTCCGCATCATATTAAATAAACCACTTGCCGAACCTGCTTCTTTTGGACTTAATCCAGCAGTGGCGATAGATGTCAGTGGTACCATAATTAGAGGTTGTCCCATTGCACGCACAAATTGCGACCAGCATAACTGATCTAATCCTGTTTCATTAGTCATTCCAGAGTTCATAAATGCACTAATAGAAAACAATGTTACACCAACGGCTACCATTAAGCGCACATCAATGCGTTGCATCAATTTGGGTATGAGGGGAATAATAAAAAGTTGGGGAATACCAGCCCAAATTAGTACTTCACCAATTTGCAGCGCATTGTACTTTTGAATTTGGGCGAGATACAGCGGTAAAATATAAATTGAACCATACAATCCTACTCCCAGCGACACATTGACAATACTGGCTAAACCAAAGTTACGCCTAAACAAAAGTCGTAAATTAATAAATGGTTGCTTCCGAGTTAATTCTATAAAGAAAAATATTGCCAAAAAAATTACTGCAATTACACTTAAGCGCAAAATCAGTGCTGAACTAAACCAATCTTTGCGGCTACCTTCTTCTAAAACAATTTGTAGGGAACCTAACCCAAGAGCCATTGCAATAATTCCCCACCAATCACCTTGTTTCAGTAAACTAATTTGGGGACGTTCTTGCTTAATTCCGTACCAAACACCAGCCAGCATTAATGCCCCTGGAATTACATTTATATAAAAGTTGTATTCCCAACCAAAGTTTTCTGTTAACCAACCTCCCAATGTTGGGCCAATTGAGGGTGCAAAAACTGCACTAAATCCAAATGCAGCCAGTCCAACTGATTGCTTAGATTGGGGTAAAGTTGTTAAGACAACTGTCATAGCGGTGGGAATTAATACTCCCCCACTAAAACCTTGTAAGGCGCGAAATAAAATCATGGAATTGAGATTCCACGACCAAGCACAGCATATAGAAAAGAAAATAAATAGTGCAGTATTTACTAATAGATAACGCCGCAGAGAAAACACTCGTGATAACCATCCTGTGAGAGGAATGACCACAATTTCTGCAACAAGATACGCTGTAGATATCCAAGAACCTTCTTCTAGAGTTGCTCCCAAACTTGCTTGAATATCTTGCAGCGAAGCATTAGTTATTTGAATATCTAATACCGCCATAAATGCGCCAAGCATACTGGCTAATACACCAATCCACGTTTTTATCGGGACACGTTCTGGCGGCGCTTGCTGATAAATTACACCTGTATTAGCCATAATGTTTTTCCTGTTTTAAAGTTATTTGTCATTTGTCATTTGTCATTAGTAATGGTTTTAAGATGATGTTTGAAAATAGTTTGCTTTACTCCCACCGATTTACTTAGCACAAATTCTGATGATTAAATCGTATTAAAATTTTCGTCATTATTCGTTTATCTTGTGACAAATGACCAATGACAAACGACCAATGACAAATGACCTACTTAACTTCCACAGCAACTTCCGCAGACATCCCCGGTGTAATCCGCGATTCGTAACCTTGAATACTCTTTTGGTCGAAAACTATTTTTACTGGAATGCGCTGCACAACTTTGGTAAAGTTACCTGTAGCGTTATCCGGTGGCAATAAGGCAAACTGAGCGCCGGAAGCTGGCGAAATACTGTCAACACGACCAATAAAGGTATGATGAGGGAAAGCATCTAGCTTGATTTCTACTGGCTCTTGTGGCCGCATCTTTTCTAATTGAGTTTCTTTGAAGTTTGCAATTACCCAATAGCTGTTATCCACGATCGCCATTAATGGTGTTCCCGATTGGACTCGGTTGCCAACTTCCACGTTTTTCCTACCTATGCGTCCGGCACTGGGCGCGGTAATGTTGGCATAGGATAGTTGCAATTGTGCGTCTTTAAGCGATGCTTCTGATTGCGCGATCGCAGCTTTTGCCGCTTCGTATTGACTACGTTTTACTGTTGTATCTTGTCCACCGGCGGTAGCTTGTTGCAATCCACCCTTGGATGCTGCCAATTTAGCTTGGGCGCTAACTACATTTTCTTGTGCTTGTGCTAATTGAGATTGGGCTTGGGCTACACCAACTTTGGCGGAGGCTAACTTGGCTTGGGCTTGTTCTACTCCCTGAATGGCGGCGTTTTTTTGTGCGGAAGCGACATCATAATCTGCTTTAGCGGTGTCTAACTGCTGACGAGCGATCGCACCTGTCTTATACAACTCGTTGTAGCGATTGTAATCTGTTTGAGCTTTTTCCAAATTCGCATTGGCTTGCGCTACCTGCGCTTGGGCGGCGGGAATTCCTGCTTGGGCTAGTCTGACTTGGGCTTGCGCGGCGGGTATCCCAGCTTGGGCTTCTTGTACTGCTGCTTGGGCTGTGGAAATTGCTGCTACTGCACCGCTGACATCCCCCTGCGCTTGGGTTGTCTTCCCACTAGTGGTTTGTGAAGTTAAAGCAATATTTGCTTGGGCAGCTTGCGCTTGACTTTGAGCATTTTCTAGGGCTGCGGCGGCTTGTTGTACCTTACTTTGATAGTCTCGTGGATCTAACTCCACTAACAATTGTCCTGGTTGCACCAGTTGGTTATCATTCACAAGCACCTGACTTACGGTTCCGGGAATGCGACTACTAATTTGGTGAATATTTCCCGCAACGGTGGCGTTGTCTGTTTCCTGATGGGTAGAGGCATATTGCCAGTAGTGATAACCAAAAGTACCTGCGGCGATCGCAGCGACACCTAATCCTGCCAAAATTAAAGCAGTCGGTTTTTTCCGCTTCGGTGGAACTTCTTTCCCGATCTCAGGTGCTTCTGTTGTTACAGTCACAGCTTCTAAAGTCTCTGAATCAGGAATCATTTCTTTTTCTATAACTGGGATCTTGTTTTGGTTGTGTCCGTTAAAAGTATTAGCGCTCATGATTCTTAACTCGCTTGTTCGATAATTTGATTGATAGTCGTTTATTTAGAATGCGTAATATTTCCTGAAAAAAATCTTTTTTCCTTAGTATGCGTAGTATTATCTCAAAACCAATCCTGACATCACTTCCCCCGGTCGGGTGATTATAGGATGAGCTTTTAGGAGAGGTTAGCGATCGCCCGATTCAAGATTTGGGAAAACAGTTCTCGGTCAGCAAAAGAAATACCTTCCATCGCTTCATCACGCACGGCTGCGGCGATTGGCGGTAAGACAGCTTCTAGTTCTTTACCTGCATCGGTTAGCCAAATCCGCCAGATCCGGCGATCGTGGGTATCGCGTTCTCGACGCACCAAGCCGCGTTCTTCCATGCGATCTAGTACACCTGTCAAAGTCCCTCCCACTTGTTTGAGTTTGTCCCCAATACTAGAAGTAGGTAAACCATCTTCTTGCCATAAACAGCACAAAACCAGCCAGTGAAATGGCGTCAATCCAAAGGGTTCTAGCCTCTCAGTAAATTTGCGACTGAGCAATTGTGAAACTAATTTGATTCTGTAACCTAAATTGTATGGTGCCAGATTTTGCTGCCACGACTCTAAAGCTGGGGACTGATTAGATGTAGAAACCATTTAGCAAAATACTTAGTGTACGTACTATTGTAACTAGATTAATCTTTTTTAGCAACAGTTGCTTTGCATCTATCTTAGGGAAGAACTTGAATAAACTGATACTCTTTGACTGTATCGATAATACGGTGAGGCCGAGATAATTTAGGGGTCTGGTTAGTATAAATCCAAGCATAGCTTAAAGCGGGTACTTGGGAAATAGAGACAACCGGTTGAGCTTGAATAGGAAGATAGAAATCAAGCATTACTTGGATTTTATCGTCCATTTGCACAAAGTAGATAGGATGAGATTGGAGAATTGAGGCGATCGCAGGTTGTTGTAAAAAAGTTCTAAAAACAGGATTATAATCGCTTAACAGGCCTATGCTACCTATCGCCGCCAAAGCTAGCCAACAGGGAATTAGCCAACCTGCAATCCAGTAACGGGCTGTAAGAAACTTCTTGCCAAAGTGGTAACGACTAATCCACACCCCAGGTAAAATTAGCCAACCCAATCCCATAGCCAAGCCAATAGTTGCATACTTACGGATATCAGAACCACCCCAACTAATAATCACAATACTCGCCATAATCAGTAAAATACCTAACCCACCAAAGCCATAACTAAGATTCCGGGGAAGATTCTGCTTGGCGAAAAGATTTGATACATTTTTTTTACCTTTTGGAAGAGGTAATTCTGAGGAATTTCTTGTTTGATAAATATTACCTAGCCAGTTTAAACCTACAGATGCAAGCAAAGCTATGAATGGATAAAGGAGAAGACTATAATGAGGGAAACGAGTAGTAAAAAAGCTCAGTTCCAAAAATAAGACAAGTGGAAAGCCAACTAATATTAAATTGTAGCGACTAATTGGACGACGGACAGTCAAAAACAAACCTAAAAGTCCGAAGAAAGCCCAAGGAAATGATTTTAAAGGAATATTCCATATATAGAATAGCGGCCCATTATCATAAGGGTCATTAGAACTTAGAAACAAAAGAAAGTTGAGCAACTCTTCAAAACTCTGATTTCCATAGTGCAGCCAACTTAACCACAGCCAAACACAAGTAGGTATTAAACCTACGAAAAATCCTAAATATAAAATGGGGTTAGTAAGATGACGATGACGGCGATGTTCCCAAATTAAATAAGGTAATAAACCTGTGATTGGCAAAAAAATCATAAAGCTTCTGACTAAGAAGCCTAAACCTAAACTTAAACCAGCTAGAAAAGTCCAAAAATAGCGATATTTAGGATGTAATTCCGTTTTAATAAAAGACCAAATAGCTAAAAGAACCAAAAGAACCATAGCTACATCAGGTGTACTTAAGCGAGAGTATTGTAGCCAGAGAAATTCTACACTTAAAATTGCAGCAGCTAGCCAAGCTAATTTTTTGCCTAGCATAATTTTGCCGATTTCATACACAAGCCATAAGCTCAAAATGCCAGCAATCATACTAGGAAGACGCGCAGTAGTATCACTAACACCAAAGAGCTGGTAGAAACTAGCAATTAGCCAATAAGGTCCAGGGGTTTTGTGATGTGCCTTTTCCCAAGGAGCTATCCAATTACCAGAATCAAACATCAGACGGGCCCGCGAAGCATAAAGAGCTTCATCGTGTGCCATCAGACTATTGTGCCCAGAAGTAAATAATAATAAGGGGAGTATCCAAACTAACAAACTAAAATAGGGTAATGATCCGACTAGGCGGATTTGACGCCAAATATACTGCAACAATGGTAATTTATATAACATTGAATTGATAAAAATTGAATGCTGCTACTTAGATTCGTTTAAGTGTCCTGCTGTTATCGAAACAGAATTCAGGAGTCAGGAGTCAGGAGTCAGAATTCAGAATGAATTCTGTGCGAGTGGCGGATAGCGCAGCGTTAGCGAGTATTCGAGCGTCTTGATTCTGACTCCTGAATTCTGACTTCTGAATTCTTCTTCAATAAAATATCTTACATAGGGATTGTTTAAAAATACCTGAAATTGCCGCAATTGTCGGAAACAGTCTTCCAAAATAGGGATTTATGCAGTTAAGACCGAATCAACGCCTGAAATTAGACGATAAAGACGATAAGCTATTCTATGCCTATCCCCGCTTCGTAACCCATGTGGATGAAGGATTTATTCAACAGTTAACGGATTTATATCGCGATCGCCTAAAACCCAACACCCGTATTTTTGATATGATGAGCAGCTGGGTGTCTCATCTACCAGAAGAGATGGAGTTTGACCATGTGGAGGGACACGGACTCAATGCCGAGGAACTAGCACGAAATTCCCGCTTAAATCATTACTTTGTCCAAAATCTTAACGAAAATCCGCAGTTACCCTTACCAGATGGAGATTTTGATGCTGTTCTAAATTGCGTATCAGTGCAGTATGTGCAATATCCAGAAGCAATATTTTCCGAAATTTACCGCATCCTGAAACCTGGTGGTGTCGCAATTATCAGCTTTTCTAACCGGATGTTTTTTGAAAAAGCAATTCAAGCTTGGCGAGAGGCTTCAGAAGCACAGCGAGTGGAATTAGTCAAAGCTTACTTCGCGTCAGTTCCAGGATTTACAACCGCAGAGGTTATAGCTCAAAAATCAACATTACCGAATTTCTTGCAGTGGTTGGGCGCACCTGGAGGAGATCCGTTTTATGCTGTTATAGCTTACCGCAGTTAAGCTAAATTATTCCCTAGTGCAAGAAGGCTTGTAGTAAGCACTTTAGTGCTTAGAAAATAAGGAATAAAGTCCTTACTACGAACTTACTTGCCTGCTCAAAAATAAAATACTTTTGTATATACATAATTTCTGTAGATGAATTATTGGTTAATGAAATCAGAACCAGAAGCCTATAGTATTGCTGACTTGCAACAGCAGAACGAGACTATCTGGGACGGTGTTCGCAATTACCAAGCTCGCAACTTTTTGCGCCAAATGGATGAAGGAGACTTAGCTTTTTTCTATCACTCCAGCACTAATCCTCCCGGTATTTCTGGGTTAATGCGTGTAGTGAAAAAAGATATTGCTGACCCGACCCAATTTGATCCAGAAAGTAAATACTACGACCCGAAATCAAGTTTTGAATCCCCTCGCTGGCAAACAGTTGTAGTGGAATTTGTCGAGACTTTTTCTAACCCCATATTACTATCAATACTCAAAGAGAAGTTTAGCGCCGAAGAGTTAATGTTGCTGAGACAAGGAAATCGGTTATCTGTAATGCCTGTCCCTGAAGCAATAGCTTTGAAGATTCTGGCGATGAAAACCTCCTAATTAAAATAATTCGTAATTCGTAATGACGCTCCTGCGTCGCTAACGTAATTCGTAATTTGTAAAACATTTTTGAAGTAAGTTGATTAACTGGACATAATGTCGTGATTCGTTCTTGCTTACTTCACGCCCATTGCACAGGATCTAATTGATAGTAACGTTGCAGTTGCTCATAAAGTGCCGGATGCTTGGATAACAATTGGTGCGGTTTCTCAAAGAATGTCTCAGTCGCTACGGCGAAAAATTCTGCGGGATTTGTTGCACCATAGCTATCCATTACCGTCTTTACACCTTGTAAAACATCATTACAAAGTTGCTGATATGCTTCTGTCATCACCTTCGCCCAAATAGTATAGTCTGAGTTGTGTTGCAGTATCGGAACTCCTTCAGCTTTACCATTTTCTTGATCTAATTGATGGGCGAATTCATGAAGCACAACATTACGTCCATCTCTCCAGTTATTTGTGTCTTGTTTCACCTGTTCCCAAGACACTACTAATTGGTCATTTGTCCACGATTCACCCAGTCTTGCTACACGCCTTTCTTCAACAACATATTGTCCGACAGAATTCGTTTCCTGAACAAAATAAGCATTGGGATATACCAGAATTGAACGAAGTTTGGGAAAGTACTGCCCACGTTCATTTAATAGGAGTAAACAGGCGATCGCAGCAAGGATCAGTTTCATTTCCTCCGTTACCTGTAATCCTCTACAGCCAATAAATTGCTTTTCTGCTAAGAAAACTTGAATATGCCCCTGAAGTCGCCTGATTTCATCGGGAGAAAGGCAGAGAAAGATAGGAAGATTATTCTCAATAATGGCATTCCAAAGTGGAGGAAAAGGACGATTCTTCAGAGGATGTTTTAAAAGTGGGG
>NZ_KV757560.1 GCF_001712795.1 Nostoc sp. KVJ20 | reverse complement strand
GTAAGGATTCAGGTCTAATATTTAGGAAGCAGGGATGGGCGAGACAGATAATTATTAGAATTAGCCAGCAGTGCTTGTGCAAAAAAGTCAATCACAGACCTACCTTGACGACGACAGGTTTGCACTACAGTCAACAGATGGGCAGTGTGTTTAAACCGCTCCATTGAACGGGAACCACCACTAACTTTACGTTTTGTCACAGCCAAACGCAGCGATCGTTCAGCCTGATTATTATCAGGAGGAACTTCAGGGTAGTCAAGGAAATACCACCATTGAATTGCTTTATCACGCAAAGAGCGTAAAAGGCTGCCGGCCGTAGCTCCTGCAAGATCAAGCCACTGATGGAGTGAGGAATACAATTTAGATTTGAATTGATTGACCCAATCGTTGTAACTGCTGGAGTCAAGAGTCTCAAACCATCGAGCATAATTCCTAAAGGCTTCATCAATCAAATCAACAAAAGCTTCGCCAATAGCTTGGTTGTGAAGACCTGGAAGTTGAATTAGTTTTTTAAAATGTCGGCGTAGATGAGCTAAACATTTCTGCTGGGCAAAAGCTGGATAGCCATTGTAAACGCTGAAATCATCGCTGCTGAGTACCCCTGTATACTTAGTCCCCAAAATTGCTTCTAACTCGGCTCTAGAACGAGTATCAGCCGCAGTAAATAGGCAGAATTCAGAATTAGCCACTACCCACAACCATTCTTTGGTTCCCTTGACTGACCAAGGAGTTTCATCTACATGGATGTTAGGTTGTGTCTGTTTTACCCAATTACTTAATTCAATAATGCTTGGTTCAATCGCTTTTTGAATTCGTTCATTGGTGGAGACTAAAGTTCCTAGCCCAATTTCAATTTGACCCAATTCCCACAACATTTCTTGTTGCTTTTCATAGGGCATGTGTGCATAATTATTTGCCCACCCTAAAAATGCCTGTAACGACGTTCCTAAATCTTGTCCTGGAATAATGTCTTGTGGACAGGAGGCTGTTTGTAAATTGCCACAACACTCACATACACAGGTATAGCGTTGATACTCCACTACTTCGATTGGACGCTCTACTAATTGCGCTACAGTGTGCTTTTCTACTTTTACTGCCACAGACGCAAATGCTTTTTGACCACAGTAAACGCAATCCGTAGGACGTAAGATTTCACAACGATCTATTCTGCCAAAACCTTTACGAGTCTTACCTTGATGTCCTGGTTGCCCACCTGGTTTTCTTTTGGGGTGGTTCGGTTCTTCTTCCAAGGGTGCTTTTTTGTTTTCACTCTTTTTGAGGATATCCCCAGACGGTGGCTTTGACGAATTAGAACTGTCTAAATCTCGGCTGACTTTTAAACGCTCTATTTCTTGCTGTAATTCACGTATTACCTTACTCTGCTCAATGATCATGTTTACCAGTTCTTCTTTGGATAACTGGCCCAAACTTTCTGGGTCTAGTTCATGAGTCAGGTTTTGGTTCATATTTGTGATACTCCACCTCAACTGTCCCCTTTGTCAATACTCTGTTACCTGAATCCTTAC
>NZ_KV757559.1 GCF_001712795.1 Nostoc sp. KVJ20 | reverse complement strand
TAAGGATTCAGGTCTAATATTGAGGAAGTAAAGAAGGGCGAGACAGGGAGTTACTAGAATTAGCAATTAAAGCCTGTGCAAAAAAATCAATCACAGACCTAGCTTGACGGCGACAAGTCTGTACCACAGTCAACAAATTAGCAGTATGTTGAAACCGCTCCATTGAACGGGAACCACCACTAACTTTACGTTTTGTCACAGCCAAACGCAGCGATCGTTCAGCCTGATTATTATCAGGAGGAACTTCAGGATGGTCAAGGAAATACCACCATTGGCTTGCTTTATCGCGCAAAGAACGTAAAAGCTGACCTGCTGTTGCTCCTGCTTTGTCAATCCACTGATTGAGTGAGGAGTGCAACTTAGCTTTGAATTGATTGACCCAATCGTTATAACTACTTGAATCAAGAGTTTCAAACCATCGAGCATAATTGCTAAAAGCTTCATCAATTAAATTAACAAACGTTTCACCGATAGCTTGGTTGTGAAGACCTGGAAGAATAATTAGTTTTTTGAAGTGTCGGCGTAGATGAGCCAAACATTTCTGCTGGGCAAAAGCTGGATAGCCATTGTAAACGCTAAAATCATCACTGCTAAGTACCCCTGTATATTCAGTCCCTAAAATGGCTGATAATTCGGATCGTGAACGAGTGTCAGCAGCAGTAAACAGGCAGAAATCAGAATTGGCAACTACCCACAACCATTCTTTTATCCCTTTAACTGACCAAGGCGTTTCATCCACATGAACATTGGGTTGTGTCTGTTTTACCCAACTACTTAACTCAATAATGCTCGGTTCAATTGCTTGAGTTATTCGTTCATTGGTTGCTACTATTGTTCCTAGCCCAATTTCAACTTGCCCCAGTTCCCACAACATTTCTTGCTGTTTTTCATAGGGCATGTGTGCATAATTGTTTACCCATCCTAAGAACGCCTGTAATCTAACTGCTAAATCTTGCCCTGGAACGATATCTGGCGACCATGAGGCTGTTTGTACATTTCCACAGCATTCACACACGCACGTCTGACGTTGATACTCCACTATTTCAATGGGACGTTCCACTAATTGCGCTACAGACTGCTTTTCTATTTTTACTGCCACGGTCGCAAATGCTTTTTGACCACAACACGCACACTCAGTCGGTCGTAAGATTTCATAACGATCTACTCTGCCAAAGCCCTTACGGGTTTTTCCAGTATGTCCTGGTTGCCCACCTGGTTTTCTTTTGGACTGGTTCGGTTCTTCCTCCAAGGGTGCTTTCTTGTTTTCACTCTTTTTGAGGATGTCTCCAGATGGTGGTTTCGATGAGGTAGAACTATCCAAATTTCGGCTGACTTTTAAACGTTCTACTTCTTGCTGTAGTTTTAAGATTGTTTTCTGTAACTCACATATTGCCTTGCCCTGCTCAATAATTATCTCTACCAGTTCTTCTTTTGATAACTGGTTCAAGCTTTCTCGGTCTAAATCTTGAGGCAGGTTTTGGTTCATATTTGTGATACTCCCCCTCAAGTGTCCCCCTTGTCAATACTCTGCCACCTGAATCCTTAC
>NZ_KV757558.1 GCF_001712795.1 Nostoc sp. KVJ20 | reverse complement strand
AGTATGTATCCAATATTTTTTGGCGAAAGTCGAGGGAATATGGTTTCATTTTTACCCTTGAGTAGATGCACTGAATTTATCTTAATTAGTGTACTTTATTAGACTGGTAAACGCCATATACAAAAAATTATTGTAATAGGAATTTTAGCTTTAATAGTAATTGTCTCTTTTCTCTAACTATCTTGTTGATAGAAAAATCCGCTTGGGTTAAGTGCTAATTGTACAAAATCGTGGGTTTTCGAGACGCGATAAATCGCAGTCTCTACAAGTGTTTTGATATTAGCTGAACTGTATTGGTTTATAGAAAATACTGCGAGTAGAGACGCGATTTATTACATCTCTACTCAACTTTTTCTAATGAAATGCAATATCACTGGGTAATAGACAATACCCAATCGCGAAAAAGTGGGTTTACGCTATCGGGTATTTCATCATGAGGACAATGACCTGCTGTTAAGAAATGTTCTGTGAGTTCAGGACAATATTGGCGAAACTTTTGAGAACGTTCTCTAGCATTCATCCAAGGATCAGCTTCTCCCCATAACATCAATAAAGAACAAGTTAATTGCTTTAACAGCACATCAACTTTTTCCCCTTGAGGACTACTAAAAACTGAAACAAACACATCCAACGCACCCGAATCAAAAGCAGGGCGAGCAATTTCTTCTATCAATTGGTCTGTAACTGCGCTTTTATCAAGATATACCTTTTCTAAAGTTTGGCGAATTACCCAACGTTGTCGCACGTATTGAAATAACACAAACTGAGCTAAAGGTTGCTGAAACATCCATTTAACCGAGTCACCCAGTAATTTTTGTAAAGAAGAAGGTTGTTTGGGAGGCTGAATTTGGGTTTGTAAAGCTTCAGGTTCAGATGTGGGCTGGCTTTCGCTAAAAGGCCCGGCACTATTGAGCAAAACTAAACCAGCTGCACTGTCAGGACGTTGTGCTGCAACACACAAGCAAGCATAGCCACCAAGGGAATTACCTGCTAATACTGCTTTTTGACCAATCACTTCGCTGATAAAATCATGAAGTTGATCGCGCCACAAGTCGCCACTGTACTGCAATTTTGGTTTTGCCGATCGCCCGAATCCCAAAAGATCGATCGCAAATACTTCAAAATCTTGGCACAATCCTGTGATATTCTTGCGCCAGTGGTCTGTGGAAGCACCAAATCCATGTACCAAAAGCAAGGGCGGACGTTGCAGTTGTTTCTCTCCCGCACGCACGTAGTAAACGTTGTGCCCGCGCCACTGCCAATATTTACCAGGAATTGGAATTGTAGAGGGGGCTGTAGTTGCCTGCATGATTTAAAGAAGTGTTAAGTAGCTTTTAATAATTGTAGGCTAGGTGAGGGAAATGGGGATTGGGGATTGGGGATTGGGGATTAGGGACTGGGGATTGGGGATTGGGGACAAGGAGTATGAGTTATGACCAATGACAAATGACAAATAACAAATGACTAAAGAAATTACAGGTAAAACTAAACTACTAGGAGTGATTGGATATCCGGTGGAACATTCGTTGTCACCATTGATGCATAATGCTGCGTTAGCGCAGCTCGTCGTTGGCGAAGCCTCTCGTAGAGAAGACATCGCACAATTAGGATTAGATTACATTTATCTGCCTTTTCCGATCGAACCACAAAATTTAGAAGTTGCGATCGCAGGTTTTGCTGCTGTTGGGGTTATCGGCTTTAGTGTGACAATACCTCACAAACAAGCGATCATACCGCTACTCTCAGAAATTACCCCCCTGGCTCAAACTATCGGAGCAGTAAATACTGTTAGCCGCCAAAATAACAGATGGGTGGGTACAAATACGGATATAGAAGGATTTATCGCCCCTTTGCAGACAACATATAAACAGGATTGGAGTCAGAAAGTAGCGGTAATTTTGGGCAATGGTGGTGCAGCAAGAGCAGTTGTAGCAGGTTGTACCCAGCTAGGTTTTGCCCAAATTCATGTTGTTGGGCGCAATCTGCAAAGATTACAGGAATTTCGCAATAGTTGGAGCAATTCACCCCTAGCTGAGAAATTCCAGGTTCATCAATGGGAGGAATTGCCAAAGCTAATTCCCCAAGCAAATCTGCTGGTAAATACAACTCCTATAGGTATGTATCCCAAAGTTGATCAGTCGCCTTTGAGTGTAGAAGAAATGGCTAATTTACCAACGGGTGCGATCGCTTACGATTTGATATATATTCCTAATCCGACGCAATTTCTAGAACAGGCTCAAAAACAAGGCGCAATTGCGATCGATGGTTTAGAAATGCTAGTCCAACAAGGGGTAGCAGCATTAAAAATCTGGTTGCAGCAGGAAACTGTGCCTGTGGAAGTGATGCGCCAAGCGTTACAAAATCATCTGGGTTTGGGGAAGTGATGAAACTTAATTACCCCCCTTGGAAAGGGGGGAACTGGAATCAAAGTCCCCCTTTTTAAGGGGGATTTAGGGGGATCTAAAACTTTTGATACCGCCAAGAGAAATTTGCAAACATCCTCTAAGATAGTTTCAAAAATCGCATTTTTTATTTTAAACTTTTAATTGCTTATGTCTCGCTCTAAAGCTTTACAGTATTACATTGTTTCTCGGTTGCTTCTTGCGCCACTTCAGCTATTAACTATCATTACCATTGTATTTCTCTTACTAAGAGCAACACCAGGAGATCCAGCAGATGCAATTCTTGGTGGACGTGCGCCAGAAGCAGCTAAAGAAGAATTGCGAAAACAACTCGGTTTAAACCTTCCTTTGTGGCTACAGTACCTCAATTATTTGGGAAGCATACTGCGTTTTGATTTGGGAACTTCTTTAATGAGTCGCGGACAGAATGTTTGGGACATAATTGGGCAATATTTCCCGGCGACGGTGGAGTTAGCAGTATCTAGTATGGCGGTTGCACTCATCGTCGGAATTGCGGTTGGCACTCTTTCGGCTTCTCGTCCTGGGACATATTTTGATGTCGGAGGGCGCTTATTTGGGATCATCACCTACGCACTCCCGATGTTTTGGGCGGGAATGCTTTTGCAGTTGATTTTCTCAGTCCAACTGGGTTGGTTTCCTAATTCCAATCGCTTTCCGCCCAATCTTCCAGCGCCGACTCCTGTAACTGGGTTGTATACAATTGATAGCTTACTCGGTGGAAACTTTACCCAGTTTTTCACATCCTTGCACCATCTGGCTCTACCGAGTCTCACGCTAGGAATTTTGCTCAGTGGGATTTTTGAGCGAATTGTGCGAGTGAATTTAAAGCAAACTTTGCAAGCCGATTATGTAGAAGCGGCTAGAGCCAGAGGGATTGGTGAAAATAAGATTTTAGCCTCCCATGCTTTAAAAAATGCGCTCATTCCAGTGATTACAGTCTTGGGATTAACCTTTGCATCTCTGTTGGGTGGGGCTATTTTGACAGAGGTAACATTTTCTTGGCCTGGGTTAGCTAATCGACTGTATCAAGCGATCGCAGATCGTGATTATCCCATAGTTCAGGGAGTACTAGTATTTTTTGGTGCGATCGTTGTCAGTGCCAGCATTTTAATTGATATTTTAAATGCTTATGTAGATCCGCGAATTCGATATTAGCCAAGAGTTATTCACTGTTTATAATTTTCTTGTGGGGTGGGACGAAAAGCCACTGGTGTCAACT
>NZ_KV757557.1 GCF_001712795.1 Nostoc sp. KVJ20 | reverse complement strand
GACTCAATGAATGCATTCCCAGTCGGAAACTGGGAACGAGGAAATGTTTATCAAGCTAGGTTTTTAGGACTTGTGTGTACACCGTAGCTTAAAAAGGGAGGAACCAGAATCAAAGTCTCCCAATTTATCGGGGGATTCAGGGGGATCTAAAATTTTTGATACCGACAAGAGGACTTTTAAAATATCCTCTTCGGTTAGAGTGAATTATTTATTTTTGAATAATACAGTAAAAATACTACCATTTGGATGATTATCTTCGATGGTGATTGTACCGGAATGTGCCTCGATCGCCATTTTGCAGAAAGCCAATCCTAAACCAATTTGCGAAATTTCTGGCATCAGAGTTCCAATTTCATACTTCTCGAAAATGATTTGTCGTAAGTCTTGACGAACTCCCGAACCGGAATCAGCGACTTGCACTTTAGCACCACCTGCTGCCAAATACTCTCCTCGGAGGATGACTTGAGAATTGAAGGGGGAGAACTTAATGGCATTGGAGAGCAAATTATCCAGCACTCGACGAAAGATCACTGCATCTACTGCAACAATGCCACCAGGTTCGGGAAATTCACGTATCAGGGTCAGGTTTTTTTGAGTAGCGATCGCCTCAATATCTTCTACAGCTGATATACACAGTGCACAAAGATCCACTTCTGTGTAGTTGAGAACCATTTTGCCAGATTCCAACTTTGCCATAATCAGCAAATTATCAATTAACGATTGTAGTTGTTGTCCAGCAAGTAAAATTTGATCGACTTTTCCTTGCTGTTGTTCCTGTGAGAAACCTGGCAACCGAAGAATCTCTGCTCCTAAGATAATACTGGTAAGCGGATTTCGCAGATCATGCACAATCATATTTACCATGTCTTCTCGCGTCTTGAGCAATACTTGCATACTGTCGTATTGCTGCTTAATCCGCAACATGGAATTAACTCTAGCTCGTAATTCCACACCGTTGACGGGTTTACTAATGAAATCATCTGCACCCGTCGCCAGACATCGAGCCAAATCTTCTTTCTCGGTTAATGCTGTCACCATGATGATCGGCACTGCTTGCCATTGTGGATCGGCTTTGATGCGCCGGCAGACTTCCATCCCATCAAGATCGGGCATCATCACATCTAATAAAATCAGATCGGGCTGAAAACTATCGAGGCGATTTAGAGCTTGTTGACCACTAGAAGCGTAGTAAAGCTGGTAGTTTTCACCATCCAGTAAGGTTTCAACAACGTCAAAGTTATCGGGTTGATCGTCGATCACTAAAATAGAGGTTTGACTATCCATCGAAAATTTCCGTTACCTGCTTAAGAGTTCTTGAATTGTGGTTACAAGCTGTTTAAGTTTTATCGGTTTGGTGAAATATTCGTTAGCTCCAGCCGCTAAACAAGTTTTGCGATCGCCAGGCATGGCTAAGGCCGTTAGTGCAATGATTGGAATATGCACAAATTGCTGATCGTTACGGATACGCCGCATTGCTTCCAACCCATCCATTCCCGGCATTTGAATGTCCATTACAATTAAGTCGGGGCGTTGAACTCTCACAAGGTCAATAGCTTGTTGTCCATTGTTTGCCAGAATCAGATGATACCCTCGACCTTCAAGATAGCCGGACATAGTATCAATATTTGCTTGATTATCTTCTGCCAGTAAAATCAAAGGAGTGTCTAGAACTGCTTCTGGTACGCCAATTAGATTTGGTGGTTTAGAATAGGCAGAATGTTGTAGTTTATCTATAGTTGCTTGAAGTTGAGTGCGGGTAATGGGTTTGACCAGATATTCAAACGCTCCCTGAGCTAATCCTTTGCTACGCTCATCCACAACTGAAATGATGATCGCTGGAATATTTTTGGTTTTTGGGTTGGTCTTGAGTTGATTGAGCACCTCCCAACCGGATAGATTAGGTAGTTGCAAATCCAGAATAATCAGAGCAGGTTGAAGGCGCAGCACTTCTTCTACGGCTCCTTCACCTTTGGGATAGATGATGGGTTGCATTCCCATTTCGCTGAAGTAGCGAGTAATTTGGTCAGCCGCCGCAACAGAATCTTCGATAATCAAAACTTGAGCATTCTCAGCAGGTAAGTGATGGCTGGGCAATAAAGTAGTTGCCTGCGTTATTGACACATTGTCTCTGGTATGGTATGGAATACAGACGGTAAAACAACTTCCCTCTCCAACTTCACTCTTAACTAAGACCGTTCCTCCATGTAGGGCTACAATCTTTTTTACTAGTGCCAAACCTAGACCAGTGCCACTGTACTGACGGTTAAGGCTACTGTCAAGCTGGATAAAAGGCTGAAACAGCTTGCCAATTTCTCCAGCAGCGATACCGATGCCGGTGTCAGTGACATGGAAGCAGAGGTTTGGGGAGGATGAGGGGGACAAGGAAGAATTTACTCCCCCTGCCTCCCCGGCCTCCCCTGCTCCCCCTGCTCCTCTGCCCCCCTCCCCCTCCACCCGGACTTCTAGCGTTACAGATCCGCCATCTGGTGTGAATTTGACAGCGTTACTCAGCAGGTTGATCAATACCTGACGCAGACGGCGATCGTCTACTTGGATGCTGTGAATATGCTCAGAAATATGAATACTAAGACCAATATTCTTTTTCAAAGCCATCTGTTTAACAAAGGCAATGCTGGTATCACAGAGGCTCCTGACAGAAACATCACTCAATTGCAGTTCTAGTTTGCCAGATTCGATTTTAGACAAGTCTAGAATGTCGTTGATTAGTTCTAACAAATGCCTACCACTGCGCTCAATAGTCGCGATCGCTTTTACTTGTCTTGCATTGATGGAGCCAAACACACTTTCTTGTAAGCCCTCTGACATACCCAAAATCGCATTGAGCGGTGTTCGCAGTTCATGGCTCATGTTTGCGAGAAATTCGTCTTTGAGGCGAGTAGCGCGGGCAAGTTCCACGTTGGCGTTAGCAAGTTGCTCATTCGTTTGCCGCAGTTGTGCTTCGGCTTGTTTGCGATCGCTAATATCAGTAACCCGTACTAGATTCATGGTACGTCCGGCTACAGTAATTGGTTTAGCTGCAATGTTTCCCCAGAAAATTTTACCCTGAAGAGTAACATATTCAATCTCTCGGCTCCAAACACCTTTTGACTGCATATCTGTGACGATCGCATCGGTTTCGCTAGCAGTAAATGGACGGTACTGGAGTCTTTGCCCATTAATATTGAGCAATTCAGCTTTGTCAACTGCCTCAAACAATTCTACGGCCCGTCGATTGCAATCCAGAATAAGCAGCGTTTGCGGGTCAACCAAAAAAATGGCATCGGCAGATTCGTTAAAAATTGCTTCTCGCAAATCCTGATTGTGGATAAGTTCTTGTTCGGCTTGTTTGCGTTGTGTAATGTCAATATGGCAACCAATCATCCGGAGGGCGTTCCCATCTTGATCCCACGTAATCACATGGCCGGAACAAATGACCCAAACAGTAGAACCATGTTTATGTCGATATCTCACCTCGTTGTAAAAGGGAATTTGTCCACGACTTTGGATGTGTCGGTTGAAAAGTTCCAAAACACCCGGTAAATCTTCTGAAAAAATTAGGTTTTGCCAACTCTCTGGTGTATTGGGCAATTCATGATCTTCATAGCCAAACATCTGCTTGAAAGTTAAGCTCAAGTACTCCTGATTGCCAGGAATATCCCAGTCCCAGTAACCAGCTAGAACTACTTCAAGAATCTGCTCCAAAAGATGTAATTCAATTCGCAGCATTTGAGTGCGTTGCAGTTCTTGCTCTGAAAGCTTGCGTTCTGTGATATCCGTTAACACACCCAGCATTCGCAGCAGTTGTCCGGTTGCGTCATAAACTCCCCGTCCTTTTGCCGATACCCAGTGAATGCTGCCATCTTGCCAGACAACTCGGTATTCCACAGCATAATCGGTTTGTGTGGCGATCGCCTGACTGAGTTCCATCTCAACCCATTCCCGATCCTCTGGATATAATTGATTGATCCACTTTTCATAAGTCCAGTTGGCATCACTCAAATCAGAACCAAAACAGTAAATTGTATTCTCACTAGCAAATATTTGATTGGTGATTGGGTTTAACTCCCAGTAGCCAATACCAGTAAAATTCAGGGTAAGTTTGAGTTTCTCTTCGCTGGCTTTTAAGGCTGCTTCTGTCCGTTGGCGTTCTGCCAGCTCTGCTTGTGCTTGCTGATATACACTTCCCTGTTGAATGGCGATCGCTATTTGCACCGCCAGTTGATCTAATAAATCTAGTTCTACTGATTGCCAGTGGCGAGATGCACTACATTGGTGAACAATTAATAATCCCCATAACTGTTCTTTGACTAAAATGGGTACTACCAGATTGGCTTTGACTTCAAATTGTTCTAGAATATGCAAATGATAATTTGTTAATTCAACCTGATAAATATCGTCAATTGCTAGTTTTTTCCCTTGGCGATAGTCACTTTCGGCTTCTTGTTGAAAGCAAGTAAAAAGAATTTCCCTTCCTAGAGCCACCGTCCAGCCTGGAAGCACTGACTCCGCCACAATTGTGCCGCTCATATCTGGCTGAAATTGATAGACCACTACTCGGTCTGCTTTCAAAAACTGCCTTACTTCTGTCGCTGTGGTATGCAGAATTTCTTCTAGTTTAAGAGACTGACGAATCCGTAAGGCGATCGCAGCAATCAGTTGTTGTTGTTCCCGACTTTGTTCTAACTGTCGAGTCAGATGCATTCGTTCAACGGCATGATGAATAGCACCTTGAAGAACTTCAGCCGTGAGTTTATCTTTAACCAAATAATCTTGGACACCACTTTTCATTGCACGGACTGCGATCGCTTCATCCCCTTGTGCTGTTAGCATAATTACAGCAGTTTGGGTATGGTTATAAGATTCCCAAAATTGCTGAATAAACTTTAGTCCATCCCCATCAGGCAACACAAAATCCAGCAAAATAATATCTGGTATCTCCTGCTGACACCATTTCAGTGCTTGCGTTGCCGTCTCAAGCTCCAAAATCCGATAGGTATACACGCTGTCCTGCTTTAAAAAACGACAATATGCTTCGCGATCTTCAGCGCAATCAATCAGCAGGATTGTGAGGCAAGAAGGATGACTCATAAATTTAATATAAAAACGCGATCGCGCTTCACAAAAATTATACCTCGATAACCATTGTGTTAATAGCCTGATGGAAATCGAGTCACACCTGGACAAGAAAAATACAAAACAGACAAAATGCCTGAGACATCTCAATATTTGTCGGGTTTTGGGGAAAAGGGTAAGGGGTAAGGGGAAAGAAAAAATCTTAGGACTTACGCACTGTACAACTTAATCATGGTATGAATATACGAAAATTGGTCGTTTCAGCCTTTTATTAATCGTTCTTCGATGGTCATCTGTAGGGGTAAAGCACATTGCTCACTGGTGTCAACTTAACGCGAAACCGCATGTCCGCCAGGGATTGTAAATCCCTGTCTCATNNTATTTTTGGCTTAAGTTGACATCAGTGAGAAATGCTAAACCCCTACGACAGACGTGCTTTTTCAAAGAATCCATATTTGGTATTTTCTGTTAATGCGTAAGTCTTAAAACCTTTAACCTTTTCCCTTTACCCTTTTCCCCAAACCCATTTTTCACAACCAGGTTTGCACAACATGACCCTTCAACTGTTGTCCTAACCAAGGTGTATTTTGTGAAAGTGTATAAAGACTTTTCCGTTCGACTTTCCAGGTTTGCTGAGGATCAAATAAAGTAAGTTCTGCTGGTTGATGAGGTAGAATTGCACTGACTTTCTGACCCAAACACTCTGCTGGACTAATACTCAATGCCCGCCATAATTCTAAAGCTGTAAATTCTTCAGTTTCAACAAGATATTGCCACAGCAGAGGTAATGCTAACTCTAAACCAATTGCCCCGGCTGGTGCTTCGGCAAAAGCTTGGACTTTTTCTTCATAGCTGTAAGGTGTGTGGTCAATAGCGATCGCATCTATCACACCCGCACGTACCCCTGCACGCAACGCCGCCACATCACTAGGATTACCTAAAGGCGGGTCTAAATGCAAGCTGGTGTGATAACTCTTAATTGCTTTTGTATCAAGTAAAAGGTGCATCCAGGTGGTGCTGGCGGTGATGGGTAAACCAGCAGCCTTTGCTGAAGCGATTAATTCCACGCTGCGATCTGTGGAGACACGCATAATATGGACTGGTGTGCCTATAGTTGCAACCAATTCAAGCATAGCTGCGATCGCAGTAGTTTCAGCGCTAGCGGGAATTGGAGGTAAACCAAAACGCAGAGCATTCGCCCCTTCTCTCATTACACCATTTGCTGCTAACTGGCGATCGCTAGGCCAAAATGCTACAGGTTTACCCAACGGCTGAAGATACTCTAACACTCGCCGCACCAGCGCCAAATTTTCTAACGGCTTACCATCGGTAAAACCAACAACTCCAGCCGCCGCTAAATCTGCCAACTCCGTTAATTGCTTCCCAGCAACATCTAGGGTAATAGCACCCCAGATATGAAGCAGGGGAGCAGGGGAGCAGGGGAGCAGGGGAGACAAACTCTTCTCTGCCCCTCTGCCCCCCCGGTCAGCGTTAGAGGTTTCTGCCATAGACCTCTGCCCCTCTGCTCCTCTGCCCCTTTGCCCCTCTGCCCTCTTCTGCTGCAACTGTGCCACAAGGGCAGGGTTATCAATAACAGGGGATGTATTGGGTAAAATGCTAACTCTGGTAAAGCCGCCAGCAGCAGCAGCTTGTAAAAAAGACAAGAGGGTTTCTCGGTCTTCAAAGCCAGGTTCACCAGAGTGGCTGTACAAATCTATTAACCCAGGGCCAAGAACTAATCCCTGACAATCTCTAATTTTAGTATCAGAAGTGATATCAGAAATGTGTGAAGCTACTTCTCGGATATAACCATCAGCAATCAACACATCAAAGATTTCATCTATTTTAGAAACTGGGTCAATCACCCGTACTTTTTGCAGCAGTTCAATCATAAAAGTTTTTAGTTATGAGTTATGAGTTATGAGTTAGGACTTAAGTAAGTAGGCATAATTCAACATAAAGTAAAATCCTAGTTCGTAATCAGCGATTCATCGCTCGAAGCAAGGATTATTAGGACTAAAGTCCTTACTACAAACTTTAATTTATTTACGTCTAGCTACTTATGAGTTATTTGTTTTTCAGTCATTGCTTCTAACTTTATTCCTCACTCCCAATTTCCAACTCCTCACTTCTCATTCCTCACTCCTCACTCCTAACTCCTCACTTCTCATTCCTAACTCAGCACTTACAAAGCCCCCGCTGCTGTTTTATCTAGTACGCCTCCACCGAAGTGAGTGGTGATGTTCATGGCTTGTAATACTGGTAAACCATCGATTCCAGACGGGTAATCGATAACGCTAACTGCGCCATTACCCTGACGGAAATTCCAGAAATTTTCTAGTGATAAACCTAGAATGTGACAAAGCAAGGTTTTATTTGTAGCGTCATGAGCTACAACTAATACAGTTTTGAATTGATTAGTTGATGCAACTTGCACAATAGATTGCCAAGCTGCAACGCTGCGTTCCCACACTTCTTGCAAATTTTCCCCTTCAGGCATTTGAACTTGGGCTGGTACTAGCCGCCAGCGCTGCAACTCTCCTGGAAACTCTTGCTCTATCTCTGTTTCTAATTTTCCTTCCCAGAGTCCGTGACTGATTTCTCTTAAACCATCTTGCAAGTCTAACTTTACATTTGGATGTTGTTTTAAAATAATCTCTGCTGTTTCTTTAGGGCGCAGCATTGTGCTACTGACAGCAAAATCAATCGCTACGTCTCGGAGAAATTCACCTGCTTTTTGCGATTGTTGTCTACCGTTGTCGTTAAGGGGGACATCAATTTGTCCTTGAAACCTAGTTTGGCGATTCCAGTCGGTTTCACCGTGACGCACCAATAACAATCGTATTCCTTTATGATCCGGTCGCAATGAGGGTAAAGTCTCTCCCGTGTGTTGCGTCTGATTTAAGGATTCTAGCTGGACTGGTTCGCCCAATCCCCCGGCAAAATTTAGTACGGTAATGCCACAGTTAGATTGTTGTATTGAATGGTAGCGACTTGGGGGAATTCCCAAGGCTGTGCTAATGAGAGCGCGATTAATACCGTTATGTCCCACTATAAGAATAGTTTCGCCTTGATGCTGGGACAAAGTTTCTTGCCAAAATTGCCGTGCTTGTTCGTATATGGCAAGAACAGGAAAATGTTCTCTTGTCCCTTGTGCATCATTTATCAGCATCCGCAGTTCGTCGGGGCGCTGATGCCAAGTGCAGTAGTCTTCGGCAAACTTCTGTTTGACTTCGGCAGTTATCAGCCCTGCCCATACGGGGAGGTCGATTTCTAGCAGTAAATCAGAAACTTGAATTACAGCAGATTGTTCAGAAGTAGTAGCTAACTCGCTATGAATAATATCTGCTGTGTGTTTCGCTCGTTGCAGAGGACTGCTATAAATAGCATTAAATAAAATATTGCTGAGGGCTTTGCCAACTTTACTTGCATCGTTACGACCTTTTTCGGTTAATGTTGACGCATCAGTGCGTCCCTGAATACGCCGCTCGGTGTTATAACCACTTTGACCGTGGCGCACAATGATGACACGAGTCATCTCAAAGCCCTCCTGTATCTAGACGATTAATTTTACTGCAAAATGATTGCAGAATTACCGACTCAGGAAGGCCGATTTAGTCAAGTGGGAAATTTTACTCTTGTAGGGGACGTAGAATAAGCAGCAAAAATAGCCGTAGGGTTTGCTCCCCGCAAGCCTATCGTGTACACACAAGTCGAATTACCCCCCTTAATCCCCCCTTGCAAAGGGGGGAAACTAGAAATACAGTTCCCTCCCCTTTTCAAGGGGAGGGTTAGGGTGGGGTAAAACCTTGGATAATCAGCTATTTCAGACTTGTGTGTACACCGTAGCTTGCAAAGGGGGGAAAAAGAAATCAATCCGGTTCCCTCCCCTTTGCAAGGGGAGGGTTAGGGTCTTTCAAGGGTAGGGG
>NZ_KV757556.1 GCF_001712795.1 Nostoc sp. KVJ20 | reverse complement strand
AAACGACATCGAAGCCAATCTGCAAGGGGCAAACCTCATCGGAGCCAATCTGCAAGGGGCAAACCTCATCGGAGCCAATCTGCAAGGGGCATACCTCTACGAAGCCAAAAATCTAGAACAACAGCAGATTGAAGAGGCTAAAGGCGATCGCACAACCATCCTACCGAAAAATCTTCAACTACCCGAACATTGGAAACCTCAAGTTTCACCCTTAGATACTGAAACTTAAACCTCTGAGCATCATCGCCGAACCTCTGAGCATCATCGTTGAACCTCTGAGCATCATCGCCGAACCTTTGAGCATCATCGCCGAACCTCTGAGCATCACCGCCGAACCTTTGAACTCAAACGGTTTAGTTGGAGACGAAAACAGAGAAAATATTCCCTGAGTAAGAGATAAACGATAGGACACCTGTCCTAATCTAATTACTCTATGAAAATAAAATATAGAAATGTCTGTAACAAAGCAGCGGGAAATTTTAAATTTAATTCGGAAGCTTCGGCAGCAACTTAACCTCTCTCAAAAACAGTTTGCTGCTAAAGTAGGAGTTTCCGTTCAAAACAGTCAACCGTTGGGAGAATGGGTATACAGTCCCTTCACGTATAGCGCTAAAACTAATAGAAGAAATGTTACGGAAAATGGGTGAACCCGGCAAAAGTTTGCTAAGTCAATATTTCCCAGAAGCAGAGTAGGGTTATGAGTCGTAAGGCAAAGGTATCTAAACCCCAAAACCTCTTTGCTGGCGGTAGAGATAAGGGCACATTCATCCGAGAGCAACTGTTCCACTATGGTGTTGCTTTCCTATCCGTTGCCTTAGCACTGTGGGCAACTCTGGTACTCAATCCATATCTCGCTCCAACGCCTGCGGCACTATTTTTTGCTGCGGTGATGGTGAGTGCCTGGTACGGTGGCTTAGGGCCAGGGTTACTTGCAACCGTTTTGTCTACTTTGGCAATCAATTACTTCTTTTTTAAGCCACTTTATCCGCAGAAAATTACCAATCTGAATATTGTAATCCCGCTAGTTGTGTTCATGCTAACAGCAGGGTTAATCAGTTGGCTCAACGAATCACGCCGCACAGCCCAACGGCAAGCTGAGGCAAATCTGAAGTTACTACACGAAAGCCAGGTACGGTTTGGTCGCTTAACAGAGTCCAATGAGGAAGCACTGCGGCAACGAGAAACAGAACTTCGCCTAATTACAGATACGCTACCAGTTCTGATTTCCTTTGTAGATTCAGAACAACGCTACCGCTTCAACAATCGAGCTTATGAAGAGTGGTTTGGGCATCCGGCAGCAGAAGTTTATGGGAAGACACTTTGGGAAGTTTTGGGTGAATCCGCTTATAAAGTGCTTCGTCCTTATGTGGAACAAGTACTAGCAGGAGAGCAGGTCACTTTTGAAAGTCAAATTCCTTATAAAGATGGTGGTACACGCTACATTAATGCTATTTACGTTCCCCAATTTAATCAACAGGGAACTGTTGAAGGGTATGCAGCGTTGATTACTGACATCAGCGAACAGCAAGCTGCGCTCCGCGAACGCAAACGGGCAGAAGCAGCGTTGCGCGAAAGTGAAGCCCGTTTTCACCAAATGGCAGACACCGCCCCCGTACTGGTGTGGATGTCTGGCACTGACACACTCTGTAACTACTTTAATAAACCCTGGCTAGATTTTACCGGGCGAACTCTAGAGCAAGAAATGGGCAATGGATGGACTGAAGGTGTTCATCCCGATGATTTTCGGCGTTGCTTAGACACATACACCAATGCTTTTCATGCCCGACAAAAATTTACAATGGAATATCGCCTTAGACGTTTTGATGGCGAATACCGTTGGGTTTTTGATACTGGTGTACCTCGTTTGGCAGCAACAGGCGAGTTTCTCGGCTATATTGGCTCCTGTGTTGATATTCACGATCGCAACTTGGCAGAAAAAGCGCTACGTGACAGTGAGGAGCGATATAGAATTTTAACGGAAGTGTCGCCACAGGCTATTTGGATGGGCAATAGCGATGGTGGTATTACCTATTGCAATCAATACTGGTTAGATTTTACTGGATTGACAATGCAGCAGACCACTGGTTATGGCTGGATTTATGTCATTCACCCCGATGACCGCGATCGCGTCTTTAAAACTTCGATGGAGGCTGTTGCTAACGCGACCAACTATGAAATAGAAATTCGCTTTCGTCGAGTTTCTGATGGTAGCTATCGTTGGCATATTGTCCGGGGTTTGCCATTTCGAGATGTAACCGGACAAATTATCAAGTGGGTGGGCATTGCCAGCGATATTCACGATCGCAAGGTTGCCGAAGCTGCCCTGCAACAACTCAATGACATGCTGGAGCAACGGATTCAAGAGCGCACTGTCCAACTCGAAGCTGCCAACAAGGAACTTGAATCTTTCTCCTATTCAGTCTCTCACGACTTGCGGGCACCGCTGCGCCACATTGGCGGATTTATCGAATTGCTTCAGAAACGGCATACTTCAACAAGCTTAGATCAAACGAGTCAGCGCTATTTGAAAATAATTTCAGAAACGGCAAAACAGGCAGGAATACTGATCGATGAGTTGCTGACATTTTCTCGGATGGGGCGCACCGAAATGCGCTACATCAACCTGAATATGGAGGAATTGGTACAAGAAGTAAAACGCGATTTGATCGCAGAAACTCCAGGACGGATAATCCGTTGGCACATCGAGTCATTGTCAGAAGTGCAGGGCGACCCCTCCATGCTGCGGCTCGTGCTTCGCAACCTGATAGGCAATGCCGTAAAATATACCCAGACTCGAAACCCAGCAGAAATCACTGTTGGAAGTATTGACAATGAAAACGAAGTTGTCTTTTTTGTACAAGATAACGGCGTTGGCTTTAATATGCAATATGTTCACAAGCTATTCGGAGTATTTCAACGCCTGCATAGCGACCCACAATTTGAAGGAACAGGTGTTGGTTTGGCAAACGTGCAACGCATTATTCATCGGCATAATGGTCGAGTTTGGGCAGAAGCTGTAGTTGATAGTGGAGCCACCTTTTATTTCTCGCTGCCTAAGTTGTCAAAGAAGGAGAGTGAATGAAAGAACTCAAGCGAATTTTGCTGATTGAAGACAGTGCTAACGATGCAGAATTAATACTAGCGGCCTTGTCAGAAAACCATCTCGCCAACGAAGTAGTGGTGGTACGTGATGGAGAGGAAGCACTGGATTATCTTTATCGCCGGGGGTTGTTTCGGTTGCGAATGGAAGGGTATCCTGTTGTTGTGCTACTCGATTTGAAATTACCTAAAATCGATGGATTAGAAGTATTGGCACAACTCAAATCTGACCCAGTAATGCGAGTTATTCCAGTTGTGGTACTGACCTCTTCTCGTGAGGAGCCAGACCTAGTTCGATGCTACGAATTAGGGGTCAATGCTTATGTTGTGAAGCCAGTGGATTACCACGATTTTGTCGATTCTATTAAAGGTGTGGGATTGTTTTGGGCAGTGATTAATCAGCCTCCCGTTGGTGCTTTACCTCCAGCGCCTCATTCTCAACAGGAGAGAAACTGATGAATGTCCTGCGTTTCCTCCTTTTGGAAGACAGCCTGTTAGATGCAGAGCTTGCCCAAGCGGTATTAACTGAAGGAGGAATTAATTGCGAACTGATCCGAGTCGAAACCGGTGCTGATTTCGTAGCGGCTGTGGAAACAGAGGCTTTCGATTTAATTCTTGCTGATTATGCCCTGCCATCTTTTGATGGAATTTCTGCCTTGGAAATTGCCCGAAATCGCTGTTCAGAGGTTCCTTTTATCTTTGTTTCTGCCGTGCTGGGTGAAGAATTAGCGATCGAAGCTTTAAAAAACGGTGCAACTGATTATGTGTTGAAGCAACGACTAGGGCGGTTAGTTCCCTCGGTGCAACGGGCATTGCGGGAAGCTAAAGAGCGGCGTGAGCGCAAGCAAGTAGAGGAGTCTTTACAGAAGAGTGAAGCCAGGTATCGCCGAATTGTTGATACCTCTTATGAGGGAATTTGGATGATTGATTCTCAAACCCAAACAGAGTATGTGAATCAGCGGTTGTCTCAGATGTTGGGTTATGCGGCAGAAGAAATACTTGGTCGTTCCATATTTGATTTTATGGATCAGGCTGATGATATGGCAGTCGAAGAGAAATTGGAGTGGCTTAAGGGAGAGGGGAGGGATCTTAAAGAAGGTCGATTGCGCTGCAAGGATGGTTCATACATCTGGACACTGATTTCTGCGAGAGCGATTTTGAATGAACAGAGTGAGTTCTTAGGTGCGATCGCTATGCTAACTGATATTACCGATCGCAAACGCACTGAATCAGAACGCGATCGCCTTTTGCAACTTGAGCAAATAGCCAGGGCGGAAGCAGAGGCTGCTAACCGCATAAAAGATGAGTTTCTGGCGGTGCTTTCCCATGAGTTGCGATCACCCCTGAATCCGATTCTCGGTTGGGCAAAACTGTTGCAAATGCGAAAATTTGATGAGATATTGCTCCAGAAAGGACTGGAAACTATTGAGCGCAATGCCAAATTACAAGCTCAACTAATTGAAGACTTGCTGGATGTTTCTCGCATCCTCCAAGGCAAACTCAACCTCAATATGATCCCAGTCGATCTGGTATCCACCATTGAAGCCGCAATGGAAACGGTGCATTTAGCAGCAGAGGCTAAAACTATTCAAATAGAGACAATGCTTGATCCAACTGTGGGGAGAGTTTTGGGTGACTCAGCCCGCTTACAGCAAGTTTTCTGGAATCTTTTATCAAATGCCGTTAAGTTTACTGGGACTGGGGGAAAAGTAAATGTGCGATTGGAGTGCATCGACGCTCAAGCGCAGATTACTGTGAGTGATACAGGGAAGGGGATTCACCCTGAGTTTCTACCTCATGTGTTTGACTATTTCTGTCAGGGTGATAGTACAACAACTAGAAAGTTTGGTGGGTTAGGGTTAGGTTTAGCGATCGCTCGTCACTTAATTGAGATGCATGGTGGAACGGTTTGGGTTGAAAGTCTTGGCGAGGATCAGGGAGCAAGCTTCACAGTTAGATTCCCACTGCTCAAGGACAGTGCAACAGTTAAGGATGACACGAATACTGATTCCTCAACTGCCGTTTTTAACTCTTCTCCTCTCATGGGAATACAAGTCCTGATTGTAGATGACAATGCAGACACCCGCGACTTTTTCAGCTTTGTCCTGGAACAGTTTGGCGCGATCGTCACCGCAGTAGCATCGGGATATGAAGCATTACAAGTGCTAACACAATCAAAGCCAGATATCTTACTCAGCGATATTGGGATGCCAGAGATGAACGGCTATATGTTGATGGAACAGGTGCGGACTCAAGAAGCAGCAGTAAGGGGAAAACAGATTCCTGCGATCGCTCTGACTGCTTACGCAGGTGAAATCAATCAGCAGAAAGCACTAAAAGCCGGGTTTCAACAGCACATTGTTAAACCTGTAGCCCCAGAGGAATTGCTTGTAGCGATTTCCAATTTAGTCAGATGTGCTGAGAAAAGTGAATTAAGTAATCTGCAATTTTAATCCAATACAGTTCAGATAAGACCAATAAACTTGTAGAGACGGCGATTTATCGCGTCTCGAAAACCCACTATTTTGTAGAATTAGCCCTTAACCCAAGCGTATTGAATTTTAATCATTATAGTTTGGCAGTATAGTTCGACTGCAACAGGAAGTTATCTGTAATTACACCTGATAGCATCCTCAATTCTGAATTGGAGCATTCTTATTTAGCAGGCATTTCATCAATGATTTTCACGCAGTGCCTTTAAGAATCGGTTAAGCATATCCGTGTTTGTACTCTATCATAACTCTACAGTTGCTCTTAGAATCAACCTAAATTTATTTCCGTAAGGAGTCAAATATGAAGACTTATGACATGTCTTTAATAAAAACAAATGGACTCACGACTTTGCTGGCATTTATCTCAGTTATATTTATTTTATCATTAACTTTAATTTTTTCATTCTTTGAATATATTCAAGGGTTTTCAACTCAAGAAAAAATCGAATACATCACCCAAGCATTAACAACTCTGGCCATAATCATTGGAGGATTAGCATTAATAATTAATGCTTACTATACTTCCAGACTCTCTCTAGATGAAAATCAGAGTCTATTAACTCAACTCCTGGCTGGGACACTAGCTTGGGATAACAATATCGGCACTAGTATCAATTACACACAACCAACCCACCAAGAAATTGTTTCCGAACGCTTTTCTAAAGCAATTGAACAGTTGGGAAATGAAAAGATTGAAACGCGATTTGCTGCAATTTATGCTTTAGAAAGAATTGCCAAAGATTCTCCAAAAGATCATTGGACAATTATGGAAATCCTCGCTGCTTTTATCCGCGAGAATGCCCCGGTGAAACATGAATATGATGACGAATTACGGGAATCATCAAAACTACCTACAGATATTCAAACAGCCTTAACTGTTATTGGAAGACGCGATTCACATAAAGATCCGGTAAATCAAAAACTGGATTTACGCAATACAGACCTCGGTAATGCAGACTTAACAGAAGCTAACCTCTCTAGAGCAATTCTCGTAGGAGCTAATTTGCAATGGGTTAATTTTACACGAGCAAATCTCTCTGATGCAGACTTATCAGTAACTTATCTTTGTGGGTCAATCCTCTATGAAGCCAACCTGCAAAAAGCAATCCTCCCAGAAGCCAATCTCCAAGGCGTAGTTCTCAGAAAAGCAAACCTCTCTGAGGCAATTCTTTATGATGCCAACTTGGAAGGGGCAATCCTTTGTGATGCTAATCTGACAAGGGCAGTTCTTTGTGATGCCAACTTGGAAGGAGCAATCCTTTGTGATGCCAATTTGGAAGAAGTCAACTTTGAGGGTAGCAATCTCCAAGATGCCAACCTGATTGGCAGTAATTTGCAAAAGGCAAAACTTGCTGGAGCTAATCTAGAAAGTGCATTACTTAGTACAGCTAACCTACAAGAAACTGATTTCCAAGAAGCGAACCTCTGTGGAGCCAACTTAAGCGGCTCAGAAAACCTAGAATCACAGCAGATTGAACAGGCAATTGGCGATCGCACAACAATCCTACCAGAAAATCTGAAAATACCTCAACACTGGCGTTAGGGACTTCCAACTAAAAAAATATCCTATCGAACTTAGGGCAGGGAGCAGGGGGGAGGAATAGTCGTATTGAGTCCATTTTGGAAAAAGAATGCCACAAATAGACCATTTGTAGAGACGCGATTCATCGCGTCTTTACCCAAGGATGTTCTGATTTTACTACCGCTTGCATAAATCAAGAACTGCAAACCTATTGATTGAGTGAAGGGATTTAATCCTAAAAAAACTACTCACATCAAAGGGAAAAACGGTCATGAAAATGCAAATGTTGTTGAGTCTCGCCTGTTCTATATCTGTATTGGGTTCCATCATCCTACCAGCGAACGCTCAACCAGTAATGATTCAGCCAACTCAGCCGACTCAAGCAGTCAATCCAGAGATTAACATTCCTCAAGATACAGCGATTATTGTCTCATTTCCAGCATCCGTTACCGTAGATGTTGGCCAAAAAAAGGATTATCCTCTCACACTACCTTTAGCTAGCGCTATTAAAGATAATCAAGGTAATGTTGTAGCGCCAGAAAATACCCCTGTAACTATTACCATCAAACCCATTGATGGAGGCGCTAAAATTGTAGCGCAATCATTGGTTGTCAACGGTCGAATTGTCTCAATTAAAGCATCAAGTCAGATAATTCCCGGCACTACCATTACCCACATGCGAGCTAATGATAAAGCCGTCGAGAATGGCTCTGTTTGGGGCAGAATTGGTGGAAGCACCTTGGGTTTTTTTAGCCAAGGTGATCCCGAACAGTTTGACCGAGGAGCTATGCTAGGAAGCGCTGTTGGAATAATTTCAGGTTTGCGTTCCGCCGAAAATACCCGTATTGTACAAATTCCTCAGAGCAGTGTTTATGTTTTGTCTCTAGAGGCTCCTATTCAATTGTCTGTTCGTTAGTCCAATCCTTGCCCAACCAAGAGTAACTTTTAATTTATTACTCCTGAAAGCGGGTGCAATATTGTTAAATGAAAACTATGTCTGGTTTCAGTTTTCAGATACCGTTCTTGCAAAGGTTGCCATTGCTGCCATGACTGGTAACGATTTTCAGTTAACAAACTAACAAGGGTGGGCAATGTCTGAAGTTCTGACTTGAATACATCTGCAAGCCACTCAGTTAAAACCGCACTATCTTGCATCGTACCCAAAATTTCTTGGATACTTTTCACTTCTCCAATATAAGCTGCGTAAGACTCACCATATAAGTCACTAAATAACTCCATCTGGTAGCGTACACGTTTAGCTTCTTTTCGCAAACTATGAAGAACTTCGCCTTCTGTTGCCAATTTTTTTTCGATTTTTTCTGGTTCCCAGTTTTTCTGAATTTTCAGTTCTGAGTCCACAATTTCAGTGCCAACTAGCCAACCCGGATGCAATAAGAAGTTACTCACTTCTGGTAAAAGTAAGTCTGGTAGCACTTGCTGAATGGTAACAGATGCAAAAGGTTGATAACTGGGTTTCTCTAACCACTTATCTAAGGCATCTTTTAGAGATTTGTAAGATTCACTCTTTAAGGTTTTCTGTACACTTGATAGTACATCTTCACGTTGTTTAGCCAAAGCTGTGAAGGCTATTTGCAGAGATTCCTGCTCTTTACGGGGTAAGTTTGGTTTGTAATTGTTTTCCAAACTTTCTTTGAGCACATCTAAGTCTCGCAGACTACCAAGACGACGAGCTATTTTACCAATATTTCTATCGCTGACTGGTTTTGACACATCCACCGCTAGTCCAAACCGAGTTACCGCTGTCCGTAAGCGGCGCATTCCCACTCGCATTTGGTGCAGCGCTTCTGGATCTTCATCTTTCTTCACTGATTTTTCCCACTTCAAGGTTTTCTTAAAGTGTTTTTGAATCGCTTGGTAGGCGTAGTCCCCTAGAGTTTTTACCGTGGGTTGTGTGGCTAATTTCATAACTGCTCTTAATGACTACCTCATGAGGTTATTGCATAATAACATTAGTTAAATATTTGCATCTACTGATGATATTTTTTTATGCAATGATTATTGTAAACTTTTCTTATGACTATTGATAGTTGCATACTTATAAAAGAGTATGCAATATCTATCAAAGGTCTAGATAGCCAATCCACCTAGCGATTTATATAAGTGATGATTTTTAAATAATTCTTTTGAAGTTATTAAAATTTATATTACAATAGCATAATTAACATTTTTTAAATATAAAGACGATTTGAAATGCCAAAATTAGATTTACTAAATCAAGTTTCCTTGACTTTTGTAGATAATTTTAAAGAACATAGAGAAGACTTATCAGCAGTGCTGCTTACACATCAGAAGTATTTATGGTTGGGGTCAGATGAAACTTCAACTATTGAACGTCTATCTTTGGTTGATACTGATAAATTTACAGATCACCAACAATTTAGAGTAGCAGAATTTATCAATTTACCTGCACCAGAAGAGGAAGAAATTGATATAGAAGGACTAGCTTACACTGATCATTACTTATGGTTTGTTGGTTCTCACAGCTACAAACGCAAAAAACCCAAACCTGATAAAGATGATGCCAAAAACTTTAAAAGGCTAGCAAAAATTGAATCAGAACCCAACCGTTACCTCTTAGGACGGATTCCTCTGATAGATGGTAAGTTATTATCATCTTGCCCACATCCCCAAAAGCCAGATGTGCAATTGAATGCCGCTAAACTAGAGGTGACGAACGAAGGTAATTTGCTAATGACAGCTTTAGTAGATGACCCACATTTAGGCTCGTTCATTAAAGCAGCAATTCCCGGAAAGGATAATGGCTTTGATATTGAAGGAATAGGCATTTATCAAAACCGCGTTTTTTTGGGTTTACGCGGCCCTGTATTGCGGGGTTGGGCTGTGGTATTGGAAATAGAGTTAGAAGACTCTACTGCTGGACTGATGAAACTGAGCCAAATTGGAGAAGTGAAGGAGTTATATAAAAAGCATTTTATCTGGTTGAATGGTTTGGGAATTCGGGATTTGTATATAGATGGAAAAGATTTGTTGATTTTAGCTGGGCCAACGATGGATTTAGATGGCCCCGTGCAAGTTTATCGTTGGGTAAATGGTGTGAATTCGAGAGAAAATGTCTTCATAAATCCAGATTTTGTTCAAGATATTCCCTATGGAAATCGGGAAGACCATGCTGAGGGAATGACGCTGTTTCAAGATGTCGCTGGTATATCTTCACTGTTGGTAGTTTATGACTCTCCAGCAAAAACTAGGCTAGTGGGTGATACTAGTGTAATTGCGGATGTCTTCAAGCTGGGCTAGTATCAATTTTGGATTTTGGATTGTTAAAGGTTAGTGGAGATTGCTTGTACGGGACAACTGGGGATACACTGTTCGCAGACAATGCAGCGCGATCGCGTGAATGTCAATTTGTATGTCTCTGGATGGAGGGTGAGGGCTTCGGTAGGACAAACCCCAGTACACAAGCCACAGTGGACACACACATCCTCGTCGATCGCAATTTCGCCTAATGTATAAGAGACATTAACATGGCGCGATCGCATCCACTCGATCGCCGCATCTAATTGATCGATATCTCCCGCTAGTTCCACTACCAGTTTGCCAATTTGATTTGGGGCAACTTGGGCGCGGATAATATTGGCGGCGACGTTGAACTCTTTAGCCAGTACATAAGTGACTGGCATTTGCACGGCGCGTTTCGGGAAGGTGAGTGTTACTCGTTTTTTCACAGGTTTAACAGAGAGTTTTTTCTGTTGTAGCGTATTGAGAGTTTTATCGAGTAAGGCAGGAGGCAGGAGGCAGGAGGCAGGAGGTAAAAGTATTACTATTCCTAGCCTTGGGGTTTTCAAAATGTCCTAACCTATGTGGCTACGGCTTTAAAACCTCGTTTCCAGCTAAAGACAATCCTTGGCTACTTTGCCACTGAGTTGCAAATCCATAATTTTGATGCTTCCTTCTTGTTTATCGCAATTTGAAACCAAGGTTGTTGAGAGCTTCACGCAAGCGATCGCGTCCTCTCAATGACTCTACAGTTGCGATGCGTTGGGCTGAGTGTTCTGACCAATCGCCAGGGACATTCATCTTTTGTTCAGTATAGAATTCTTTGATAATGTCGTTGTAGTGAGCGATCGCTTCTTCTTGCTCGGCAAACTTATAGGTTTCACGGTGAAGTATCGCTGACTGCGGCAACCTTGGCTTAATCGCTGCTTCTACTTCCGGATTCGGATAGCCTACACACAGCCCAAATACAGCATACACCGAGGACGGCAAATTTAATATCTCTGCTACCTCTTGAGGGCGATTCCTGATTCCGCCAATGTATACTGTTCCCAAACCGAGTGATTCAGCTGCAACTGCGGCGTTTTGCGCTGCCAATGTTGCATCAATTGTTGCCATTACAAACATTTCCAAATATTCCAGCGCATCATGAGATATGCCGCGACTGTCAGCAACGTAACTTAGACGCGCCAAGTCTGCTAACCAAACCAAGAATAAAGGCACCTGCTTAATATGTGCTTGGTTTCCGGCTAGCTTGGATAACTCCTCTTTGCGGTGTTGATCTTCAACTGCTACCACACTCCAGGTTTGTAAATTAGAAGAAGTAGATGCAGATTGGGCGGCTGCAATTAGTAACTCCAGAGTTCCTGGTGGTAGAGGATCGGATAGATAAGACCGGATTGAACGGTGAGATAGCAGTGCTGTCAGAGAATCATTCCATTCAATTTCAGGATTGAAGGGAATTTCACCATAGCGCGATCGCAGTAGTTCTGTTGGATTAGTCATAATTAATTCCAAGATTTACATTTCAAAAATTGTCAGTTGTTTATAAAGAAGAATTCAGAATTCAGAATTCAGTAGGACTTACGCAAACAATAGCCGAAAGCTGATACCAATTGGAAAAAAGAATGCGACAAATAGACCATCTGTAGAGACGCGATTCATCGCGTCTTTACCCAAGGATGTGTTGCAATATTCTGAATTCTGACTTCTGTATTCCTCTTCATGATTCTGGTCTAAATCTTTGGTGAAAATGCAGCATATTGTTCTTTTGTTAGCACTCCATCTCTGACATTCACTTGTTTAGGAACCAGCTTTAACTGATAATATGTGTCAGCAACCGTTTGTTGTAAATTTATCAGATTATCATCAATTGGTACAATACCAAAAGTTCGACTATTAGTAGCTTTTCTCATGGTTATTATGTCAATTCCTAGCACAGATGAGAGAGTTTGTGCTACTTCTTCTCGATGCTGTTTAGACCATTCTTCTAAGTTTTGAATTTCCTCTAAAACTGCCTTCACGGTTTGGGGATTTTCGGTGACAAATTTGCGGGTTGTCAAATAATATCCTCCCTGTTTATTAATTCCTGTTCCATCAATCAGGACTCTGGCTTTAGTTGCCTCTTGAGCGGCTGCATAGAAAGGATCCCAAATTACCCAAGCATCTACACTACCCTTAACAAATGCAGCGCGGGCATCAGCGGGAGGCAAATATTTAGGATCAATATCTGTATATTTCAATCCCGCTTTTTCTAAAGCTTGGACTAATAATAAGTGGGCGCTAGAACCTTTTTGAAAGGCAATTTTTTTACCTTTCAGGTCAGTAAGTTTTTGAATTGAGGAATTCTGGGGAACAAGAATTGCTGAACCAGCAGGACTAGCAGCAATACCAGCCACGTAAGTTAATGACGCTCCTGCTGCTTGGGCAAATATCGGTGGTGATTCTCCTACATGTCCGAAGTCAATACTACCGACATTCATCGCTTCTAGCAATTGTGGCCCCGCAGGAAATTCGATCCATTCTACAGATATACTATCTGGTGACAAACGTTTTTCTAAGACACCTTTGGTTTTCAGCAAAATATTCGATTTTTGATAGCCAAATCTGACTACTGTGGCTTTGCTGGAAGCAGAATTACTAACAGGCGTAGCACTAGGATTAGAAGAATTAACAGTAGATGTCGATGAACAAGCAGCAAATAGCAAGCTTAAACACAGCCCTGTAACAAAAGCCCCCGCTATTGGTAAAGGAGAAGAAGAGAAGAATAACTTCTGTTGGTTGTTAAATGGGATATTCCTGAATTTGATCCACGATATCCACTTGGCAATAAAACGGCGAAAGATTAGGTTAATCATCAAAATGATTTCTTTGAGCTATACGAATACTATAAACTTATAGGTTTACCGGAGTATATAGATAAGTTTAGGGAAATTTGACACAAAAAATAGAGGCAGGAGGCCCGATAGTAAATTACTCCTTCCCTACTTATTTATCCCAGTGCCAAAAAACACAGCGTTAATTTAGCAAATCAGGTTCTTCGCGCACAATCCTGTCATAAAGGGGCTGGAAACTGAACCACCCACTTGTATGTGATCCCACTTGAGTTTGTGTTAAACGGGCTGTTTCGTGTTTGATAATAGTTGGTCTACCGGCAGCTTCTGCTAGCAGTTGGGCTTGGCACGATCGCTCTAAGCTAATGTACCAAAAGGCAGCTTCATCGACTGTATGTCCCACAGTTAAAATGCTGTGGTTACGTAGGATTATGGCTTTCTTTGGCCCCAAAGATTGCGCCAGTCGTTGACCTTCAGAGGTTTCTAAAACTACACCTGTGAAATCGTCAAACAGGGCATGGTCTTCGTAAAAAGCACAAGAATCTTGAGTCAAGGGGTCAAGGAGACGCCCCAAACTAGACCAGGCTTTACCATAAAGTGAATGGGCGTGAGCCGCCGCGATCACATCAGGTCGAGCTTCATGAATCTGAGAATGGATGGCAAAAGCAGCTCGATTTACTTCAGCATCGCCTTTAACCACCTCACCTTCTCTGTTAACTAAGAGCAGGTCAGAAACTCGGATATGACCGAAGTATGTACCTAATGGATTGACCCAAAAATGGTCTGTAAACTCCGGATCGCGAGCCGTAATATGACCTGCGATTCCTTCGCTGAAGCCAAACTTACCAAACAGGCGAAAGGCAGCGGCTAGGCGTTGTTTGCGGTGCAGACGTTCGTCTTCAACTCGCTCGAATACTGGGGGTTGTGGTCTATCGTACTTGGGCATGTTCTTTTTCCTCCTCCTCTTTGCAGGGAGCGTTGGAATATCCAGAGCGAAAGGATTTGACGCTGTGAGATTCTGGGATGAACTGGTGACGCAAGACGCAACCAGTATCATTACCCAAGATATGAATAGATACAGATGCGTTCTGGGATGTGGTTTTGACGGCGTGGATATCACCATCTGGGGGTAAGAGGCGGTAGATATCCCCTGGTTGGAGCGATGGCACTTCAGTTACTTGTAATTGTGCGTGTCCTTCGGTATCGCCGTTATCTACACGGCGATAGACTGTTTCTTCTTGATTGCCTTTGTATAAACCAATCAATCCCCAGGCTAAATGGTCGTGGATGGGAGTCGTGGAACCTGGAGGAATCACCAAGCTGAAAACTGACAGGGAACGGTCTTTGGCGCGATAAAGTAGCCACTGACCAATACCGCCACCCATCCGGCTTTCAGGATTGACTTGGGCAAACTTTTGGGGTAGCCATTCCTGTTGGGCAAGGAGTTCTTGAAAATAGGGTTCTAATTTAGCTAGAGTTTGTGGGCGATCGTCAACAGTACTAGCGCTAATTTCCCGCACTGTTGCTACAAAGGATCGTAGTTCCTGACTTTCAATAAACCATTGGTCTTCTGGCAATGGTTCTAAAATAGTGTGGTTCGTCATCTATATTCCTCTGTTGAGGAGGCGACTAAAATTAATAACTAAGTCGTAATTCGTAATTCGTAATTAAGAATTCAATTACGATTTATTTTAATACCAGGATGAATCTTGAAGCCAAGTTGCTCAAGTTTTAGATGAGAAAGGGACTCCTTCAGAATGATAGTAAAAGGATATCGCTGGAATACAGTAGCTTTACCTTGTGACAATAGCAGCCTAGCATGGCTGATGCGTACTGGATATAACGGTTGTTGGTTGGCGTCAAGAATGAATACTTTAGTCATGCTATTTTGAATTTTTAATTTTCCAGCACTCTTGTCTTTAACTGCTTATTTAGGAATTTTCAAGGAATGATATTATTTCCGTATAATTTAGTTTATGATATTAATTTTCCTAAATACGGTAAATCGGTAGGATAACCGATCATTAACTACAAGCAGAAACTATCACATACAAATTTAAAAAGCAATAGGCTAGCTGTTAGGGAAGATGAAAGCAATTCGCAATGGGCTAACGCCCCGCTCCGCTAACGCAATGACGCTCTCTACGAGACGCTAAAAGCGTAGCTTGCTTCCCCGTAGGGGTACGCGGACTCGCTAACGCAATTGAATCAAGACAGACACTCCGGGGTGGGGTTTCTACCTACCTTGGGATACAAGGACTGTTTCACGCTACTTGCGGGCGAAAGCGCGTAGCGGGACGAAGTACGGTTTTAAACCTTCACTTTTTTCATAAAGCTACGCTTTAGCTATTTGGGGTTCTTGTGGTTTTAAAAGGGGGTAATTGCTTGTAAATGCAGGGTTTTTCCTAACTGCGGATGCTCAAAGCGAAGTTCTCTGGCGTGCAAATGTAACCGACTAGTAACTGCACAGCATCCATAAAGGCGATCGCCTAAAATAGTTACCCCAAGTCCTCGTGCATCAGCTGCATGAACTCTCAACTGATGAGTGCGTCCTGTTAGCGGCGTAAATTCTATGCGGGTGTAGTCTCCTTCTCTCGCCATTACCTGGAAGTGTGTCAAGCTGGGTTTGCCATGTTGCCAATCAACTTTTTGCTCAGGGCGATTTTCCGGATCTCCCCACAGTGGTAAATCAATCACACCTTGCTCAACTTTCACAACACCGGAAAGTATGGCTTCATAAACCTTGTGAATCTGCCGTTGCTGAAACTGCTGGCTGAGTTGCCGATGAGTTTGGCGATCGCGTGCTAACAACAAAATCCCGGAAGTTTCCTGATCTAAGCGATGCACAGATACCAGTGCCATACCATCAGCTAACAAATTACGTAAGCGACTCAACACACTATCTTGGCGATCGCGATAACGACCAGGTACCGAAAGTAATCCAGCAGGTTTGTCTACAGCAATCAGCCATTCGTCTTCATAAAGAATGGGTAAAGAGAGGCTTCTTACTCCCCCTTCCCTTGCAGGGAAGGGGGCTGGGGGGTTAGGTTTCAGCCCTGAGAGCAAAAACCCCATTAATGGCTGACATCGCTCGGCACACGCTCCGTAAAACTCTCCCTGGATTTTATCTTGATTTACTGAAGATGCACCCCACCAAAATTCTGCCATTGCCAATGGTTTAAGATTATTTGTTGCGGCGTAATGCAGTAACTTTGGGGCACAACAATCTCCTGTACCAGTGGGCAAACCTCCTGGCATCAATTCTTGTAATGATTGCGATCGCCCAGAAAAATTTGTCAGGCTGTAGGTAGCGTGCATCTGAGCTTGGAGTTGACGGGATAGGGCTTTACGCTGTTGTTTCAGTTCGCTAATTCGCGCATCCGTTGCTGCAATTAACTGTTGTAGCGGCTGTAATACTTCATTTTGCTGGCGTTTAAGTTGTCGTCGCTCAATTCCCTGCTGACGACTCTCTTCGTCGAGTTGTTCACGAGCAATAGTCAGGGCTTCTGAAGTGAGTGTATTGCAGATTTGCTGACGTTTTTCCTGTCGTTGATGTTTGCAATGGCGATGGCGATCGCTCATTGCTTGCAACTGCTGCTCAAACTCATTAAACAGGGTTTCATACTGCTGGCGTTCGGTCAGTTGCTTCAAGGTAAGAATTTCCTGCTTAATTGCGTCCAACTGTGCCAAAGTGTGGGCTTCCTCTAAAGCAACCTCGTCTCTTCCTGGAATTGGTGGCACCCAGCCCTCAACAATACTGCAACCATTCAAAAGACCGGAAAAGGCTTTGAGTACACGTTGTTCGCCATTAGGCAGTTCAACCAATAGGATTCCATACATTTTGCCTTCACGAGAATAACATTCATTGAAAGCGACGGGAAACTCCATTCCCAGGTGTCTGTAGAGGGATAGTCGCCCCGTCGCTTGGGGCACTGGGCATGGGGCATTGGTAACATCTTCCCTATTCCCTATGCCCGATTCCCCATGCCCAAAAACTCCACCCACAAGGGGATGGAGTTTTTCATTGTTGGCAAGGTGTTTCATTAGTCCCTTGGCGATCGCTTCGGACATTGAGGTACGGGGTAGTTTTAGGTAATTGCCACTTTGAGGACAACGCCCTTCGTACCAATAACTACAAGATGAGTCGCTGACAGTAAAATCGCAGTCAATGAAATCTGAAAGTACGTGCAGAATTACCATACCCTAAACAGCCTTATTCCCATGATTGAAATTCATCAATAGCGTTACGAATTAAGGAAGTTATTTGAGCGCGACGGGTTTCAAAGTTGGCGGCGATATAAATCAAGAGGATACCAACTAGCAAGCCAACAATCCATTTTAAAAAAGAGTACTGCAAACTGAAAATTACCGATTGATAGATAGTAGTAATTAAAAAAGTGGCTGTACCAATGTAAAGAAAAGCTCGGACTCGTAAAGCTAATCCGCTAAAAATGGCGATGAGGCTGAAAATTCCGGGTATCCAAGCTGTGTCTTGATTAAATAAAATTGCCCACCCACAAATTAAACCACTACCTAGCACTCTCAGAATATAACGAGCAACTTTATACTCTGGTAGCCTTAGTTGGGTATCTACTTGAGCAATATAAAGCAGTGATAACCCAATTGGTGTTACATACCACAAAGCATCAGTTAGGCGTAAGGAATCAAACCAACGGAAAAGTGCCCAATCAATCAACGCTACACTGATATATGTAAAACGGATGTTTTCACCCACTTTTGCCAGGAAGATGTAAAATCCAGCTACAAGTACCAAAGTAATCGGGTAAGTTTGCAGTCTGGTTTCCCATAAAATTATCAGTGGTGTGATGTAAGCAGCAAGCTGCCAAGGTCTTTTTGACCAACCCCAACTTTCCCAAGGCAGAATGTATAGAAAATAGGCTACCACACAGGCGATCGCACCATTCCAAGGAACTAATGGCCCAGCCCAAAATTTTCCTACTGCTGTCTCGCGCCAATAAACCCTCATACCGGCTACCTCTAATAAGCCAAGGTAAACCCACATCTCGGCGATTGTGATTCCTCCGAAGATACGGGGGGAAGTCTGCGAATTTCGTCCCTGAAAGATGGCATAACGAATCAAAAATACCCCCGTTCCCAATCCCACCAAACGGTTAACTCCAATAGGAAGAGGAATGGCAGCCATTAATAAACAGCTACTCCAAGCCCAGTGAATATGGGCAATTCCTTTCAATTCTTGAGGAGTTAAGCGTAAGTAGCTAACAAGCCAAGGCGACAAAATGCGGTAAGCATACATGATACTGGCCCCAAGGGCAGACATGGCAATCAATCCATCACCTAATGCTCCTCCTGAAGCTTGCAACATTTGATAGAACAAAAGTTCATAAGCAGAAATTGATACGCCAATAATTCCTAAGTACAGCAGGGGTTTAAAGTTCTCGCGTCGTCGCCCCACGCCAATAATAATTAAAGCTACACCCAAGGAATATAAACCAGTCCACTCGGTGAAGGTGTTCAAACGTAGCAATACACTGAATGCGCCATAAATTAATGGCAAAACGTGAAAACTGCTAGGAAGCCTTTCTAATTGATGTCGTCGCCGCCACCACTCTCCGAAAAGTTGAGCAATTAAGCCTAATGCGATATTTGCGATCGCTATCCTAACAATTGATCGTTCCCCAAATCCCAACACCTGAGCAGTCAACAATTCCAAACACCAACCGATGCCATAAAATGCCCAATTGGTCGGTTCGCGCCAACTGCGATAAACAATGGCTGCCAAAGCGATCGCAGTCGCAATTAAGTACAAAAATCCTGAAGTAGTAAACCCTCGGTAAATCAGCACTGAATATAGTGTCAAACCCAACAACTCAAAACCACACAAGGCGATCGCCCATTTATCACTTGCGGCTGCATAAATAACTCCTAATTCGTTACCGCGTCGGCTCAAAATTGTCCGCGCTAACCATAGACTTAGGGTTGCGATCGCTCCTACAACAAACCAACCAGCTAGGGCGAGGCGAGGTAAACCAGGCACACCCGTCCATAGCAGCGCCCCAATGAAACTCAGAGCAAATCCTTCTGTAATTACCGCAGATGTCTGGTTTCGCAAATAGTGCGTATTTGCAAACATCAATCCTGCACCCACAGCCAAACCGATTAATCGAGTTCCTGGTAGCTGTAAAGTAAGTAACTGGGCAACTGCCACAGCCAAGACACTCAAGTAACGGCTAGGAATTTGACGCTCGATAATTGTCCGATTGGCAACACCTGTGAGAGCTAAAGGCGTAACTAGCCATAAGACTCCCCAATGAGCTTGGCTATCAGGTATGCCATACCAAGATGATTCTGCATTTATCCACAATAAGAAAAAACTAGCGGCGGCTAACCCTAAACCGATATCCCATGCACTACGTCGCCATTGTCCATCGCTCAGGCTAAATCCCCATTCTGCAACCATCAGAGCTAATAAAATACTTGCCCAGGCTTGATTAGTTAGGGTTGGTAACAGCCAATTAATGGTAGAGCAAAATGTCAGCACCCCCATGATGTGAGTTAGATACACCAGGGGAAGAGAGGGGGAAGAATTAATGGAGTGGCGTTTGGTGACGAATGCGAGAGTAGCGGTAGAAAATAGCAGATTTAGCGATCGCAATGTGGGGTTTACTAAAGCGATCGTTGTTAAAAAAGTTCCAAATAAGAGGGTGAGGAGTTCGCCAAATTTAGCTAATTCTCGATTTTGCCTGCGATACAAGCGATCTGTGAGCGCCACCATCAAAACTACGTAGGGAAATAAAGCGATACCCAGTAACGCCCAAGGTTCATTTTGAGAATTGGTGAGTTGAGTACCAGTTGCGATCGCTAATTTCTGGAAGTTATCAGGTACTAATCGCCAACCTAGCCAAATCGTCTGTAAGCCAATGACGAAAACTGCTGCGAAGTCTACCTTTAAACTGTAGCGCCACAAGCGACTTCCCAGAAACCATAAACTCAAACCACTCACAGCGATCGCTTGCCAAGGATAATTAACTACTGAAACCAGCCAACCCAGAAAGATTAAAATGCCACCGAGTTTTTCCCAGAGTAAGAGGGATGAGGGGGATGGGGGAGATGAGGGAGATGAGGAAGATGAGGAGGATATTAATGTTATTGCCCTCTCCCATCCCCGCTGTACCAACCAAGTCACTAACCAACCACAAATACCAATAGCTAACCCCAAATGGGTAACATTTACCCCAGCAACAAAAATTGCCCGTACTAGCAGAACTATCAAAGCATAAATAATTACAGCAGCAGACAAAGTAATATTTAAGCTCCTGCCATCGCTTCCATTTTGCCTGCTGACAGTATTCGGTTGTTGGTAAATATTGTGATAAACGGTAATAATAGTTGTGCCGATCATTGCCACATAAACGGCAATCAAGGGAAATCCTCTTAATTGCCAACCCCAATGCAGATAACTCAGCCCCAAAATATTTACTAAAGGTAATTTGCCAGTATGTAAATTGGCAAAAATAGTCCGATTTTTGGAGAGTAAAACAGTTATAGCCGTGAGAGTAGGCGAGGCGATCGCAACTACAATCCAATCTAAAGGATTTTGCCACAACCGAAAGCTATCCATTGCCCAAAAATTTACTGGCACTAACAAAAGCGTGACAATCAGCAAAGTTTGCGCCGTCAATCTGAGGTTATTTTGCCTAGCCGCCCAAAAGCTTAACCCCCAAAAAGTCAAAGTATAAGCAAATAAAACTCCATACTGTCCAGAAGCGGGAAACCTCTCCCACTGACTTGCAGCCAGTACCCCAGAAGATACCACTACCAGAAATACCCCTAGAAAAAGCAGCCAACGGACACTCAGTTCTGCACCCAAGGACTGCAACATTGTGCTGATAAAGTTGGGTTGAGCTGCTTTTGGTTGCGGTTGTCTACGGCTACTAGATTGTAAAGCTGCTGTAGGCAACTGCTGTACGGGGTCGTAAGTTGCAAATACTACCTTATTTTTAGCTTTAGCCTGGGTTTGCAGCACCACCGGACACACCAGAAACTCTCGGCATAGCTGCCTAACTTGGGTATCGGATATCAAACCTAAGCGCAGCCATATATCTAATCCTTCTAATAACTGAGGATGGGAGGATGGCAGTGTGATTTCAAATTTTAGCGGGCGCTCAAGGGGCGATGACATAAGCGGCGGCAGTATAACTATATACTTAATTGTGATTTTAATTAAAGTATATTTTGGCTCTAATTGTGCCACTTATTCAGCTAATTGATATTAATTTTTAACCTACGAGGGATATTCAAATACCAACTGTCTGCTTTTAGGTTCCACTTTGTAGTTTCTCAACCGGTAGATCCCGGATTTCTCACCACACCTCTTAAAGCCTGCGCTTGTGCAGGGGAGAAGTAATGAGTAATAAGTAATGAGTAAGAAGTAAGAAGTTTTTACTCATTACTTATTACTCATTACTCATTACTTCTCTTCTGCTCCATCAAA
>NZ_KV757555.1:11664-14091 GCF_001712795.1 Nostoc sp. KVJ20 | reverse complement strand
TTATTTCCCGACAACTCTAATCTGAATTTACCATTTCCAGCATCGGGACTGATTAGTGGTCTGTCCCATTAATTTTACAGGGTTTGTAGTAAGCACTTAAGTGCTTAAAAATCCAGGACTAAAGTCCTTACTACAAACTTTTATAACCCTTCAGAACTAATAGGACAGAACATTAGTTTGACACCACTGCACAGGTTAAAGATGGCTGTAAGTTGGCTGGTTGAGCTGCAATTAACTCAACTTTGCCCTTTGCGTTGCGATGCCAAGTTGTGGCTTCGGTGAGAACTTTTGGTGATGCTGGAATTTGGGCATTTAAATCACCCGTTTTGCGGTATGCAGAGATATTGCGGATGTCAGACCAAGTGCGTAGGCGTAGCCCGTCGTAGACATCGCTCCTCGCTTCCTGACTAGGATTTTGCGGCACACCACCCCGCCCCGTTGCCACAAACCGACTGCCTTCACTGCCGGCACAACCTGTCGCAATTTGCTGCGATGTGTCAGTGACATTTACTGGTAGTTGGAATAAACCCGAATTTGGATCAACACCGATAGTATTAACTTGAACAGTTCCACTTACGCCAAATTGCGAACTAGCAGTGATGTCATTTTCGGCAGTAAGTTCGGGACGGAACTTTAGTCCGATAATCCCCTGAGTTGCAATTTGAATATTGCCACCCCTTCCTTGAAATGCATTGGCAATAATATCACTGTTTTCTAAACCCACAATGATCGGAGCATTGATCGTAATATTGCCGCCATTACCGCTGCCACCAGCTTCTGCATTAATGAAACTGCCATGACGTATGAGTAGTAGATCCCGCAGTTGGAAATTAATATTACCACCTTCGCCTGCTTTTGTGGATGCTGAAATGCTTGCCCCATTGTCGAGTCGTAGGGTGTTGGCATTAATCTTCAGGGTGTTAGCGTTACCGGAGCCAAGATTCTGGACAAAAACCGTTGCACCATTACTGATGTTAAGAACTGGGGTGTTAATCTTGGTACTACCGGAATTAGCCCTAGAAACTCCAAAAACAGGACGAACCGCCGTACCAATATAGCTGGGATTTTGTGCATCTTTTACACCATTGACATCAATCGATTCAGACGCATTGATAGTCAGTGAACCCGCATTTCCTAAAACTATGCTAGAAGCAGACACTCTGGCGCCAGCTTGAATCGACAGTGTGCGGGTATCGATTTTCAAATCCCCTGCGTTACCAGACCCGAATGTGGCAGTAGACAACAGACTAAAATAAAGACCGTTTGGCGCTCCCTCATTTGTCACCTGAATCGTATCTGCTTTCACGCTGACATCGCCGCCATTGCCTGAAGCGTAGGGTCTTGCTGCTATATTGCCGCCAGCTAAAATAGACAAGTTTTGAGTTGAGATGGCAACATTTCCACCTTTCCCAGTCCCATAGGAAGCGGCTAATATCTGGCTGACTGCTCGGAAAGGAGAAGGGTCGCCAAATGCAAAACCGTTGACCCGCATTTCACCAGTATTGAGTGCAATGTTGCCACCCAGCCCTGTGCTAAAAGTACGGTTGAAGATATACCCACCTTGATCAATATTCAATTGTGGAGTGGTGATGATAATATTCCCTGCCGCGCCGGAGGATATAGTTTCATTAACTAAACTGCTGGAACTCTTAAAATCAGGAGACTTGCCGATGATCTGGAGGGACTGAGTAGCATTGATTGCAATATTACCAGCAGTTTGGTTGCTGCGATTTTGCACTAATATCAGCGAACCATCTCGGATACTGACCTGTTTCCCCTGAATTTGGATTGCTCCTCCACTTTCATTACTGAGATCGCGTGTAGATGCTAAAGCTCGTTGGTTGATCTGAATATCGCCAAAACTCGAAGCATTGGGATAACTTAGTGCAAATCCTTGAGGGATGGAATTGAGGGCGACGCTTCCGTTAGTGATGCTACCCAGTTCTATTAGTCCTCCTGGTGCGGAGAGCAACCCTCCATCCAAGGCAACATTCCCACCCAGCAATGCTAGCGTTTTTCCAGGTTGCAACTGTAATCCTCTTGTGCCGATGTTCAGTCCAGAAACCTGAAGCGAGTCGCCTAATTGGGCATTGTGTCCTAACCCTTGGACTGTAATAGCTCCCGGATTGCTGCCAAATTGTAAGCCAACAGGTACGCTCATAGTTAATAAGGGTGGCGTAGCATTGGTGGCATTAAACTTAAACCCGTCCGCAAATACTATACTGTCGGCAGTTGTACCAACAAATGAACCGCCAATATTCAGACTGGCATTAGGCCCAAACACAATTCCACTGGGATTGAGCAGAAACAGACTAACAGGGTTGTTGCTATTAAGAGTCCGAATTAAGCCATCAATATTGGAAACACTTCCACCCGTAACTCGACTAAATATAGTTGTAATATTGGGTGTATTGATTAAATCAAAGC
>NZ_KV757555.1:0-11633 GCF_001712795.1 Nostoc sp. KVJ20 | reverse complement strand
TTTGCGGCTTGTCGTTAGGCATCGCTCTCATGGCATAAATACTTACTTTTAACTGATAGTCTTAAGATTCCCGAAATAGTCGTGTTGAGAACAACTATTGCCTAGAATCAAAATAATTTGAATTTACCATTTCCAGCATCGGGACTGATTAGTTTGACACCACAGCACAGGTTAAAGATGGCTGTAAGTTGGCTGAATGAGCCGCAATTAATTCAACATTGCCCTTTGCGTTACGATGCCAAGTTGTGGCTTCGGTGAGAACTTTCGGTGATGCTGGAATTTGGGCATTTAAATTACCCATTTTGCGGTGTGCAGAGATATCCCGGATGTCAGACCAAGTGCGATTGCTCCTCGCTTCCTGACTGGGATTTTGCGGCACACCACCCCGTCCCGTTGCCACAAACCGACTGCCTTCACTGTCGGCACAACCTGTAGTAATTTGCTGCGATGGGTCAGTGACATTTTCTGGTAATTTAACTAAGCCGGAATTTGGATCAACACCGATAGTATTAACTTGAACAGTGCCACTTACGCCAAATTGTGAACTGGCGGTGATGTCGTTTTCTGGGCTGAGTTGAGGACGGAATTGTAAGCCAAATATGCCTTGGGTGGTGATTTGGATGTTACCACCGTTACCTACAACTGCATTGGCGACAATATCACTATTTTCTAATCCGGCGATGATGGGTACATTGATACTGATATTACCCCCATTCCCTGAGCCGCCAGCTGTTGAGGTAATCAGGCTATTATTCCGCAGAAGTAACAGGTTTCTGGCGGACAATGCAATATTACCACCATTCCCGGATTCTGTTTGTGCCTGGATAAACCCTTGATTCTTTAATTGGATGGTGTCTGCACTGATGTTTATATTGCCACCATTTCCACTGCCTTGACTGGTAACACTGACTGTCCCACCATCCGTCAGCGTCAAGTTCGGTGTGGTAATGCTGACAGTGCCGGCATTCGCTGTTAATATATCCGGCAAACCGAATCGTTTCCGCAATAACGGATCGGGTCGGATGGTAGAGGCGTTAATGCTGCTATTAGTTGCTCTACCTTGACCGCTGATTGTGATTGATTCGGTAGCGTTGATGCTTAAATCTCCCCCATTACCGGCAAAAAATGCGGTGGTGGCAACTGCTCCTCCATCCAAAATTTGCAATTTGGCAATATCTAGGGTCAAGGTTTTGGCACTTCCGGTTGCAAATGTAGTTGAGCTAATGTTGCTGTAAAGTTCAGACGGGCTTTCTCCGATCACCGTGGTATTGGTGTTACGAATTGTCACTTTACCGCTAGAACCACTGCCAAAGGTAGTCGAAGATAGTGAGGCCCCGCTTGATACTAGTAGACTATTACCATTGACGAAAACATCACCAGCATTTCCAGTGCCTAGTGTAGTAGTGTTTAACGTGGTGACGTCAGCGGGATTAGTGGGTGAAAAGCCAGATAGTTCAATAGCGATCGCATCAATATAAATATTGCCACTCGGAGCTGCTCCATAAGTTGTGCTATTCAACCCTGCTCCCGACTTGATAGTGAAGTTGGGAGTAATAACGGTGATATTCCCACTAGCTCCCATACCCAAAGCATTACTACGCACTCCGCTCTGAATCGCGCCATCAGCTGTTTTGGCAATCAGATTAATGGACTCTGTAGCCTGAAGGCGAATGTCACCACCGGGGAGATTGCCAAAATTTTGCGCCAGTACCAGAGAGCCATCGGTGAATTGAATTTGCCTACCCTGAATTTGAACGGAACCTGCATTCACACCGCTGATATCTAATAGCGATCGCTGTGCCAATTGAATATCGCCAAAGCTTTGTACATTTCCATATCCCAGTGTATAGCCCTGTGCGCTTGGTATCAGATTTACCAATCCTGCACCGCTTAAACTACCCAATTCAACTCGCCCTTTTTCAGCGACCAGGTTTGCCCCATTTAGATGTATGTCGCCACCCACTAAAGCTAAGGTGTTTCCCGGCTGTACCCGTAGTTTTGTAGAACTGGGAGTCTGAATCGGAGGAAGCAGAACCAGTCCACTGATATTCCTCAAAGTATGTCCTGTACCTTGAACGATTATAGATGCCGGATTGTTACCCAGTTGCAAGCCTATGGGAACATTGATGCTCAACAAGGGGGCAGATTCAGAATTAATTACACTAAACTCAGCACCATCGGCAAATATAATACTGTTGGCAGTTGTACCAATAAACGAACCCCCGATGTTTAGTTGGGCATTGGCTCCAAAGATTATCCCACTAGGATTGATCAAGAACAGACTGACGGGGTTGTTGCTGTTAATTGTCTGAATCAAGCCATCGATGTTAGAGATATTACCGCCAGTAACACGGCTGAAGATGGTAGAAATATTGGGCGTGTTCACTAAATCAAAGGTAGCTGAACCGCCAGTGGGAACCGAAAACTGCTGAAAACTGTGAAATAGGTTACTGTTGGCGGCACTACCGTTAGTAATAGTAAAGTTATTACCGCTTTGGAAGACAGTAGTATTGAGAGTGCGATCGGGAGTTACCTGGGCACTCACAGAGCCACACCAAAGGAGCATCCCACCCGTCAGCATTACATTGATCAAACCCCGGCAAACAGAGGGTGCTTTCATCGCTCGGTTCCCATTAATACTTATATAAATAGAATTCCCTAAATGGCATTGGGTTTGAACAGCATCATTTCGAGTCATTAGTCATTGGTGCAAATCGGCGGGCGGCTATCCCTCCCGCCCCTCGTTCGCGCAGCGTCTCGTAGAGAAGGGGTGGGATTCCCGCCGATTTTCGATGAAAACTGAACTTGCCGCAGAAATCGCAAGCGCTCAGACTTCAGTTGGAAACCGCAGTACAGGTTAAGGATGTTTGCACCTGGGTGGGGAATTTATCTGCAATTAACTCAATTTTCCCTTGAGCGTTGTGATGCCAGGAAGTAGCTTGAATAAGGGTTTCTGGGGAGGTTGTTATTTGGGTAGTTACATTACCTGTTTTGCGGTGTGCAGAGATATCGCGGATGTCAGACCAAGTGCGTAGGCGTAGCCCGTTGTAGACACCGCTTGTCACTTCCTGATTAGGATTTTGCGGTACTCCACCTCTTCCAGTCGCTACAAAACTACTGCCTTTATTATCAGAACAACCTGCGGTAATTTGCTGGGATGGGTCTGCTATATTTGCTGCTAGTTCTACTAAACCAGAATTGGGATCAACACCGAAGTTATTAATATCTACCATACCGTTGATACCCAATTGGGAACTAGCAGTGATGTCACTTTCTGGGGTGAGGCGATCGCGGAATTTTAAGCCAAAGATGCCTTGAGTACTAATCTGAATATTGCCACCATTACCATTCAAAGCATTGGCAATAATATCGCTGTTTTCTAACCCAATAATCACCGGAGCATTGATGTTGATATTGCCACCATTACCATTACCACGTGCTTCGACATTAATTTGACTCCCATTACGAGCCAAAAGTATATTTGTTAATGCTAGATTGATGTTACCGCCTTTTCCAGATGCCGTAGTTGCAGTAATTGCCCCAGTATCTAAAAATAATCGGCCAGCTTGGATGTTTAACTCTCCTGCATTACCAATACCTTGATGAGTAACGCTGATAATACCTTGATTGCGAAGAGTTAATTGCTGAGTACTGATGTTAATAACACCTGTGTTACCGGTGGGAGAGTCTGGAAGCTTAAACAAACTACGATTAGTGGCATCCAAAAGGGGGGCACTAGCAACGATCACTGCAAAATTATTTTCACCATCGATCAGAATGTCATTGGCTTGGATTGTCAAAGTCCCAGCATCACCACTTCCCACAGTCGTGTTACTGATGATGCCACCATTAAGAACGAGCAATTGATTGGTTGTGATTGTGACATCTCCAGGTTTGGCACTGCTATAGTTGGCGCTATTGACAACACTACTGCCGCCAGTTATGGGACTGAGACCACTAACGGTTAAGCGATCGGCTACATTTAAAGTAACAGAGCCATTGCTCCCCAGATTAGTTACCTGGTTGGGGTCTCCAAGTCCACCAACCACTGGCACAGTAATCACTCCCAAGGTAGCACCATCTTGGATAGATAGTACTGGTGTTGTTATTAACACATTGCCAGTATTACCAGAGCCAGTGCTAAGACTGCCAATAAAGCTATTTTGGGAGGGAGAAATGGGTGATACTCCGACTAAATTGCTCGCTTCACGTACCACTAAGGTAACATCTCCAGCGTTACCAATTCCCGTACCAGGTATTCCTGACAAGCGAGAAGTAATGGTGCTAATTGTTCCTCCATCAATGAGATTTAATTTATCTGAAGAAACATAGATGTTTCCACTATTACCAATTCCAAATGTGGAAGCAGTAATACCACTGGACTGAAACCCAATGGAATTCACTCGTAAGGCATAAATCTCATCTGCGACATCAACCGAAATATTTCCACCCCGTCCAGTTGTCCCCGGAAAGACGGTTGTTGTGACTGAAGCACCATCTTCTAGTATGAGTTTTCCAACCACCAGGGCAACATCTCCCCCATTTCCGGCTCCATAGACTTGACTGGCGATCCGGCTATTAGTAGTACCAGATATAAATAAGGGAGATTGCAGAGTGACGACACCACTAGCAGCAATGGTATCTGCTACTACTTCCACCGTACCTGCGGCTCCTGCTCCTAAACTCAGGGTTTCAATGGCTGCACCATCTCGTAAAGTCAAATTGCCTGCTTGAAGTTTCACTGCTCCCCCGTTCCCAGTTGCTCCTGGAGCCACCTGATTGACAATCCAGGCGCTCGGAGCTTGAGCTTGAGGATTTACACCACCCAAAAAGAGCGATCGCTCTGCACTCACCGTAATATTACCACCCTGCCTAGTTCCTGCTGTGGCGGCGGCAATTTGGGATTGATCTAGGGTAATATCTCGCCCTACGACTTGAATACCCCCAAAAGGATTGCCAACAGGATCGGGATTCCACAGAGAAGAACGCCCCGTAAATTTTATATCTCGAAAATTTTCAACTTGTGTATAACCTAATTGCCATCCTGTGGGTGTGGGAGTCAGATTTACAGTCCCACTAGCCACTGCACCCACTTCAATTCGACCTGCAAGGGCAGTAATTACACCACCTGTAAACGTAACATCTCCTCCAACTAAGGCAATGGTTTTTCCTGGAGAAGCTACGATTCCCAAGTTACTGGTAGGTACAATGCCATCATTCCCATTACTCTGCACCTCAATCTGACCAGCAGAAATACCCAGTTGCAAACCAATGGGTACACTCATGGTTAATAATGGTGCTGTCGCTGAATTTACTGCACTAAACTGAGTCCCATCAGCAAACTTAATACTACTCGCCGTTGTCCCCACAAATGAACCACCAATATTCAATTGAGCATAAGTGCCGAAAATAATCCCACTAGGATTGAGCAAAAACAGATTGGCGCTACCATTGGCTTTAATTAAACCATCAATTTGGGAAACACTCCCCCCAGTGACACGACTGAAGATATTTTGAATATCTGAGGGGTTGTTGAAGAATGCCGAGCCGTTGCTGGGAATTGAGAATTGGCTGAAGCTGTGGAAAAGGTTATTGCCAGCACGATTTCCATTTGTAATAGTAAAATTATTACCATTTGCGGAGACACTGGTGTTGAGGGTTCCGTCGGGAATAATTTGGGCATTGCTAAAGTCACACCACATCGCACTGATCAATATTCCACCAATTAAACCCAAACAACCAGAATTAACACCCATCGCCAAGTTTCCTTTTATACTCTATATTTAGAGTTCCCATAAATGGTATTATTGCTAACATTGCTAAGACTTGTAAGTAGATCAGCGCAAGTTAATACTTGTTGGGTCTGAGCAGGGTATTTATCTGCAACTAACTCAATTTTGCCTTGGGGGTTGCGATGCCAGGAAGTCGCTTGGTCAATAACTTTTGGGGATGGGGGAATTTGGGCTGTGATTTCACTATTTGTCCGGTATGCAGAGATATCGCGGATGTCAGACCAAATGCGATTGCTTGTCACTTGCTGCGTTGGATTTTGCGGCACACCACCCCGTCCCGTTGCCACAAACCGACTGCCTTCATTGCCCGCGCAACCTGTGGCAATTTTCTGCGATGGATCAACCACATTTGCTGGTAGTTGGACTAAGCCAGAATTTGGATCAACACCGATAGTATTAACTTGAACAGTGCCACTCAACCCAAATTGCGAACTGGCGGTGATGTCACTATCAGGTGTGAGTTGGTCGCTTAACTTCAGCCCAAAGATGCCTTGGGTGGTGATTTGAATATTACCTCCCTGACCTTTAATGGCATTAGCAATGATGTCACTGTTTTCTAATCCGGTGATGATGGGTGCATTAATGTTTATATTACCTCCATCACCATTACCACCTGCTGTTGCTGCGATCGCACTATTGTCACGCAGCAGCAACAACTTCCCAACTTGTAAGGCGATATTACCTCCATCACCTGATTCTGTTTGTGCCTGGATGCTTCCTTGACGGTCTAATCGGATGGTATTGGCTGTAATGTTGAGACTGCCACCATTTCCACTACCTTGACTGGTGACACTGACTGTTCCGCCATCTGTCACCGTCAGGTTCGGCGTGGTAATGCTCACACTGCCGGCATTCGCTGTGAGTATATCTGGCAAACCGAATCTCTGCCGCAGTTGTGGAATTAGTCGAGTGGTAGATGAGTTGATACTGCTGTTATTGTTCCGACTGCGACCACTGATTTCGATGGATTCCGTAGCGTTAATGCTTATATCTCCCCCATTACCTGCAAAAAATGTGGTTGTCGCAACTGCTCCCCCATCCAGAATTTGCAACTTGGCGGTATCTAGGGTCAAAGTTTTGGCGTTTCCGGTTGCAAATGTAGTTGAGCTAATGTTGCTATATTGCCCGGCGGGGCTTTGTCCCATCACAGTGGTGTGATTAGTGCTAATTGCTACTTTGCCACTGGAGCCTCTACCAAATGTAGCTGAAATCAGTGATGCACCATTTGACACCAGTAAACTATTGGCTTTGATGGAGATATCGCCAGCGTTTCCAGAACCATAAACAGAAGTAGAAAGGGTACTAACGCTATTTGGATTGATTGGTGAGAAGCCAGACATTTCAATTGCTGTTGCATCAATGTGGATATTGCCACTGGGGGCCACTCCAACTGAATTGCTATTCAACCCCCCTCCCTGCTGAAGGGTAAGACGGGGAGTAATTACACTGATGTTCCCACTAGCTGCGACACCCACAGCTTCGGTACGTACCCCGCTCCGAATTGTGCTATCAAATGTTGTGCCAATCAAATCAATCGCCTCTGTAGCCTGAAGGCGAATGTCGCCGCCGGGGAGATTGCCTAAATTTCGTGCCAGCACCAGAGAGCCATCGGTGAATTGAATGTGTCGCCCCCGAATTTGAACGGAACCTGCATTCACCCCACTGATATCTAATAGCGATCGCTCTGCTAGCTGAATATCACCAAAGTTTTGCCCATCTTCATATCCCAAAGTATACCCCTGTACAGTTGGGAGCAAACTAACCAATCCTGCACCACTCACACTGCCTAATTCTACTTGCCCTTGCTTGGCGGTGAGCGTTGCCCCTTTCAACTCCAGATTGCCACCCACCAAAGCTAGGGTTTTTCCCGGCTGTATCCGCAATTCTGTAGGACTTGGATTTTGAGTCACAAGAGGCAGTCCACCAGGATTACTCAAGGAGTGTCCTGTGCCTTGAACGGTTATAGATGCGGGATTGCTACCCATTTGCAAACCAACGGGAACGTTGATGCTCAACAGTGGAGTCGCTGGGGAATTAATCGCGCTAAACTCAACACCATCAGTAAATTTAATACTGTTGGCAGTTGTACCGATAAACGAACCACCGATATTCAATTGAGCATTGGCGCCGAAAATAATCCCACTAGGATTAAGCAAAAACAGATTAGCACCACCGTTCGCTTGAATTAACCCCTCAATGTATGAAACACTGCCTCCAGTGACGCGACTGAAAATATTTTGCACATCTGAGGCGTTGTTGAAGAATGCCGAGCCGTTTGTAGGAACTGAGAATTGGCTAAAGCTGTGGAAAAGGTTATTACCAACTCGATCGCCGTTGGTGATGGTGAAGTTATTACCGCTTTGGGAGACAGTAGTATTCAATGTGCCATCGGGAGTTACCTGGGCGTTGGCAAAGCTGCACCAGGTTGGCATTACCATCAACGGCACTATTCCACCACACAGAAACAACCAAGTAGAGGTCGCATTCATCGCCAAGCCTTTATTTATACCTTGTATTTTAGGATGCCCAAAACGGTATAGTATTTAACCGATCTCAAAACGGTGAATAGCGTATCGAGAAGTATAGCCCATTTTCTTGGAGCGATCGCCTTTCACCATCCACTGAGATCAGAGGAATGCCCCAATCTAGGCGGGCTAAGAAGTCATCGCCCTGTTTCCACAATAGCCCGAACCCAGTACTAAGAAGTGTACTTGGTGATGGATTTTCGCCCTTAACATTCCAGCCTTTGCCAACTTCAATGAAGGGTGTCAGTTGTAGCACCCCGCCAATCTTCTTAGCGCGGACAATAGGTACTCGAAATTCTGCGGATAATAACAGACCATTATCTGTGAGTAATGCATCTTGGCGATAGCCTCGTACACTTAGCTGTCCACCAAGACCAAATTGCTCCAAAGGCACTAGGGAATCTGCTGCCAATTGGAAATCGCCCCTAGCTAAAAATAGAGTATCTGGTGCTAATTGCCGCACCCACTGCGCCTGTCCCCGCCATGCGAAAAAGCGGCTATCTGGTTCATTATCACTGACATTTGCATCGAACCAATCTACGCCAAAGCTTAATTGCGATCGCGCTGCAAATACATACTGGTTACTTCGCTGGGTATATTCTTGAAAAAATCGCAGAGCCGAAATATTAGTTTTTCCGTTTGCATCTGCACCGGGGGAGAGTTTAAACGGGCCAATGTTATCAATACCCAACTCAGTTTGGCTTTCCTGGCGCGAAAATGACAGCCCGATTGCCAATTCTTGGGTTGTTTTTTGCAGCAGTGGTTGTCGATAGCCCAATTCGTAAGAACGGCTATTTGACTGGATATCAAGAACATTGAATGGCTTTTCAATGACGCGATTCCATCCCTGGCTAAAACCGAAGGATACGGTGCCATTACGGGCATTAATCGGCAGCGCGTAATTGACGTTGATGGTATTACTGCCATCGGTGTTGGCATATCCCACACTCAGAGTATCACCCAAGCCCAATAAATTGGCTTCTTGCAGATCCACTCCCCGGCGAAAACTGCCGACACTGGGCGATCGCCCATTATCCAGATTTGCTGTCAGTTTAAAAGTTTCTGCTTCTTCAACCTCAACCTGCAACACATTGGTTCCCAGTTGCAGGCCTGTTTGCAACTCGGCTGACAGGTTTTGAATCCGCGGATCGAGACGGAGTAGTTGTAGTTTTTCTAGTAAGCGCGGTATGTTTAGCGGTTTGCCAGTACCAAGTTGGATGCGATCGCGAATGTATTGACTATGCAATCGTCTATTACCGATAATCTTGATTTCTTGCACAGTGCCTTCGATCACCTGAATTTTGATCACCCCAGCTTCTACTGTCTGTGGTGTAATCAACGCCCCTGTAGTTACATAGCCGTTATCAGTGTAGAGCTTTGTGATGGCATCTCTAACTTGCAACAACTCAGCAAAGGTCAGTTCTCGTCCCACAAAGGCAGCGGTGACAGCGGTAAACTGTTCTGCTTTGAAAACTGTACTGCCCAAAACTTCAATGCGATCAACCCGAAATCTGGCATTAAAGTCACCCTGTTCCCCAATTGGCTGATTCGGTAGTTCTGGGGATGGAAGCAGTTGATTCTTGTCTGTTGGCTTGGGTAGAACATCTGACGGTAACGGAGTTTCAGGAATATCCTCTAATCGACCTGGGGGTAATGTCTGAGGATTGGGAGTCTGGGCGATCGCATTTTGATAGTTGCATAATACTGCTGCGATCGCAAAGCTAAGTGTTAGACATCCCGGAAAAATCCTCAGTTTGCCCGCGAACTTGCCTACCTCTGGCTGATTTATAACCAAGGTTCTTCTAATCATTATTTGTAATTAAATAAATTAAATTACAGATCGAATCCTTAATACTTCTAAAGTATAAGTAAATACATGGCAGCCACTATATCTAACTTAAATTTTTCTAAAAAAAATCAGTAATATTACTATTTATCAAGGAAGGCATCAGGCAGTTATTGCTGGAGGAAAACTGCCTGATGCTCTCTGTTTCCTGCCGCGACCAGAGGGAAGCTCACGGTTTAAGACTCCCACTGTTGCGTCAGCTTCCCGCTTTCTTACGCAAGTGTATCAAGATGACTGCACAATATCCCAAAAAAAAGTCAGAGTGGAGGAAGTCTTCACTCTGTTAGCGGCGTCGGAGCGTCACCTTGTAAGAAAGTGTTCTTATTGAAATCCCCTAACTTTAATGCGGATTAACCGTTAGCTGATAACTGTTAAGGACTATACACTCACAAATTGAAATGTACTTACCCTGGGTTTCTTTTTTGTACAGTGTGATTTCCTAGTTTTCAGAGGCTTTTTCCTCCTTAGAAGAAAGAGAGCGAATTAACTCTCTAATTACATCAGTTGCGGGTCTTCCCGTGATTGAACAGTATTGTTCAAGTCTCTGTGCCTCACTTGATGTGAGGTTGATTGTAAGTCGTTTAGCAGCCCATTTTTTATTCATGTATATGTATTAGACAAGCTATGTTTTAAACTACTTCTCTAATATCAATCATGTAAACTGCTACTACAATGGTATAAGTAATGACATTTGATTCAAGTAATCATGAAGTTGGATAGGATATTTTTATAAACAATAGTGAAGAGGTAAAGTATATCCTAGAGTATAAAGTTTAGCTACTTTCTGGGCAGCAATTGTAAATAAAATGTAAAAATAAGATCAAAATATGTAGGACAAATAAGTGTTATTACGCACTACATAAGGAAAATAGTACAAAAAAATTTGTAATGTCATATCAATTCTCTAAGCTCGACTTTATCCAAAATTAAGAACTCGGTTTTCTTTATCCGGCAAAAGCCTGGCTTTTTAGCAAATACTTTTTCCACATCACAGATTATTGATGAAGCTAAAAAAGAAAACTTCTGTACCACAAAAGTTTCAGCGATAGCGTAGACATCACATTGCGAAAAAATGGATAAAGTCGAGCTAATACCAATTTAATGTGAAGTTGCACATATCTTGATCCCCCTAAATCCCCCTTAAAAAGGGGGACTTTGAATTCCCCCCTTTATAAGCTACGGTGTACACACAAGTCCTAAAAACCTAGCTTGATAAGCATTTCCTCGTTCCCAGGCTCCGCCTGGGAATGCATTCATCGAGTCTCTGACTCAATATATGACTAGAGGCAGAGCCTCTAATCAGGCATTCCTATGCAGAGCATAGGAACGAGATAAACGAGATAAAACGAGATAAACAATAAAAACATGGGAACTTGAACTTTTTCCGACTTGTGTGTACACCGTAGTCTTGTAGGAGAGAGAAAGAGAAGTGAGGGACTGCAGATACCGTGAAAAGTCAGATGGTGAGTT
>NZ_KV757554.1 GCF_001712795.1 Nostoc sp. KVJ20 | reverse complement strand
ATTTTAATCGAATTATTACCCCCCTTAGTCCCCCCTTATAAAGGGTGGAAACAATAAAATCCAGTTCCCTCACGCCACATGCTTCAAGTCGGCGAAGCCGCCCAACGCAGTGGCTCCCCTTTATAAGGGGAGGGCTAGGGTGGGGTAAAAAAATTTTATACATCAATCATGACTTTTCAAACATCCTCTTACATAGCCGTAACATACCTACTTAATATCTAATTTATAAATAGGCTCTTAGAATTTTAGTTAAATCTTACTACATAAGTTTTTGTTTAATTTAGTAAAATCAAGACTTTACTGCTAGGTTGACAACTTTATTGTTAATTCAAAGCCTCAATAGAAATTCATTTTATTAGAACAAACTAGCAATGATTATTTAATATCAGTTTCAAACTTTCAAGTCAAGAAAAATGCAACAAATATAGATTTTATCAAACCATCCAAGACCTACACAGCCGTTATATACTCTACTTAATATTTACTAAATAGGCTCTAAGGGAAAAGTACTTATCAATCGACAGATGGCTCGTTGGAAGAATCTCACTTTTGTAAAAAGCCTAGCGAATGGAATTCGCGGCTACAGGGGACAAAACCTGCCTACGCGGGTTTCCAATTTCTTAAGTCCGCGCAGGCGGACGAAAGTTTGTGTAGCCGCGATTTCTAATCGCCAGGTATATTTGCTTTCTTCTTTCCTCATAAGTAAACATCAAGTTTGACGCTTTGTCTTTTGACAGCGATCGCAACTTTAGTTAAAGTGCCGCACTAGAGGAGTACTGAGTACTCAGTACTGAGCAAAGAAGAAGAGAAAAAAAGTTCTTCTTAATTCTTCAAAATCTTTATTTTTAGACTCAGGACTCATGACTCAGAACTCAGGACTTTTTTTATGGTAGATTTACTGCTGATTTCAATCCTGGGGTTCCTGGGGAGTTTTGGACATTGCTTTGGGATGTGTGGCCCTCTAACAGTGGCATTTTCCCTGTCTCATCAGCCAAAAATAGCGCAAACAGTCTCCTTAGGACGGACATCAACCTTAGAAAAGTCCGAGACTTGGCAACAGCAATTAAAATTTCACATCCTGCTAAATCTAGGGCGGATGTTGAGCTATGCTCTAGTCGGTGCTGGCATTGGGGCGCTGGGTTCGGTATTGCTACAAGGTGGACAGCTAGCTGGTGTTGGTAGTGACTTCCGGCGCTGGATGGCAATTCTAACTGGTGTGATGCTGATTTGGTTTGGATTAGGACAAATAAAACCCGATTTACTACCGCGCATTCCCGTATTACACCCCCTATTGCAAGGTAGTTTACACGATCGCCTCAGCAGCGGAATGGTTAAGCTTTCCTTAAAAACCAAATGGTGGACACCAATGCTTTTGGGGATGACTTGGGGTTTAATGCCCTGTGGTTTCCTGTATGCTGCCCAAATTAAAGCCGCTGAAACTGGCAATTTATGGATGGGTACAGCTACTATGCTGGCTTTTGGCTTGGGAACCTTACCCACAATGCTAGGTGTAGGCATCTCCACATCATTGGTAAGTAAAGACAGGCGCAGTCAGTTGTTTCGATTAGGCGGTTGGGTGACGCTCACCATTGGCATCATCACCTTATTGCGGACTGGTGACACAATGGTAGATTACACCGGACACGCCGCTTTAATTTGTTTAATTTTGGCGCTAATTGCGCGTCCCATTAGTGGCTTATGGGCTTCACCACTGCGTTATCGCCGGGGCTTGGGAGTGGGATCTTTTGTGCTTTCTGTGGTTCACACCGTCCACATGATAGAACACTCATTGCAATGGAATTTTGCCGCCTTTTCTTTTCTGCCGCCAGAATTTCAGTGGGGTATGGCTGCGGGTGCTGTAGCATTGGTATTAATGTCCCCCGCCGCTTTAACAAGTTGGGAATCTTTGCAAAAATCTTTGGGCAAGCGTTGGCGACAGATTCATCTATTGGGTGTGCCAGCCTTGCTCTTGAGTGCCATTCATGCTGTGTTGATTGGTTCCCATTATCTGGGTTCCTTGCAATCAACTTGGGGAAATAAATTAGCAGCAGTACTGATGGGAATTATTACCCTCAGTGTATTGATGGTGCGATCGCGCTTTTTTTGGTCAAATTTAGCCGTAGAAAAGTTTTATGTTCCCCCAACCAAATCGCGGTAAATCATCCTTATTTTCTGGCTCCATCCCAACGAGTCAAAAACAGAGGCTTTACCCGCTCAAAAACATTTTTTGGCAGAGTCAAGGAACAATAAAGTATTTATTATTCCTGAGTTGCTTAGTTATATCAATAACTAATCTGCAACCTGTATCTGCTCATAAAGTGGAAGTATCCGGAGATGTCGGCGGTACTCTCCACATTGAACCAAATGATAATCCCCGTGCTGGAGAACCCTCTCAAGCTTGGTTTGCCCTTACCCGCAGAGGTGGAAGGGTGATTCCCCTCTCACAGTGTAATTGTGAGTTGGCTGTTTATGCCCAACCCTATGCAGCGGGAGAGCCACCACTCCTAGAACCACAGTTAGAACCTGTGTCAGCTGAACGCTATAAAGGCATCCCAGGGGCGGAAGTTGTCTTTCCCAAGCCAGGGATTTATGAGTTGCAACTAAATGGTAGACCAGCCTCCGGGGCAAGATTCAAACCCTTTAACTTCAAATTTGAAGTTACTGTAGCAGGTGGATCTACACAGAACTCACGAAACCTACGGGATGTCAATGGTGATTTAGTAGAGGGTGAATCTCAGAAATTACCAACTTGGGCGATCGCACTTCCAATCCTCGGATTTATCGGCATATTAGTTGTTGTACTGCAAAATATGAGGCGGAGTGGGGAGTAGGGAGTAGGGAGTGGGGAGTAGGGAGTAGGGGAAGCACATAATAATTATTATTCTTCCCCATTCCCCATTCCCCATTCCCCATTCCCTCCTACTTATGTCGCTTTTTATGCCACTGCCACGCATGAGTGACAATATCTTGGATGGATAGATACTGAGGTTGCCAGCCTAAGATTGTTCTGGCTTTCTCGCTGGTGCCGATGAGAATTGGGGGATCGCCAGGACGGCGATCGCGTTCTTCTACTGGTATGGAAATTCCTGTTATCTGTTCGGCTGCGGCAATAACTTCTCTAACGGAGAAACCGCTGCCATTACCCAAATTAAAAACTTCGCTATCGCCACCTTTTAATAAATATTCCAATCCCAAAATATGGGCATCTGCTAAGTCGTTGACATGAATATAATCGCGAATACAAGTACCATCGGGTGTGGGGTAATCGGTGCCGAAAATTGAGATGGATTCTCTTTTACCTAAAGCGGTCATTAGCACCAAGGGAATCAAATGGGTTTCTGGGTTGTGATCCTCGCCCAGTAAGCCATTGGGATTAGCACCAGCAGCATTAAAATAGCGAAAACGCACTGATTGGAAACCGTAAGCAACATCAAAATCAGAGAGAATCCGCTCTACCATTAGCTTTGTAGCGCCATAAGGATTAATCGGATTTTGGGGATGGGTTTCTGGAATGGGCACAAATTCTGGTACTCCGTAGGTGGCACAGGTAGAAGAGAAGACAAATTTCTTCACAGATGCCGCCAGCATCGCTTCTAACAGGGTGAAAGTACCAAGGACATTATTTCGGTAATATTTGGCTGGGTCAGTCACCGATTCTCCTACGTAGGCGTAAGCAGAAAAGTGCATCACAGCAGAAATATCGTGGGTTTTAAATATGTCATCTAGCAAAGTGCGATCGCCTGTATCCCCAACGATCAGTTCTACCTCTAAAACCTTTTCTACAAGGTCACGATGCCCATAGACCAAATTATCAAGTATGACAACGTTATAACCCGCTTGCTTCAAGGCAAGCACTGTATGGGAACCAATATATCCAGCTCCCCCTGTTACCAAAATGGTAGGCTTTCCAGGCGACATAGTTTTTCCTTTTGAGTGGATTACTCAATTAATTTAGTTTACCGGTGCTACATTACTCTTCTGGAAAATTATAAATAATAGGCGCAGTGTCAAAAAATTGCACTAAAATCACTACGACGGTAGTAGTCTTTGGGTGTGAGGTTTGAAGTATTTTAAGTCAAACAGTGCGATTACAATTTGACAATCAAATAAATCCATTTCCCGGAACCTCTAGGTTGGCCCTTACGGGTGACGCTTATAGCGTCGCTAAAGCTAGGAAGTCGCCAGTTGTTTTATCCAGGGAAATTATGCACGGCAGTTCCTTCTGGGAAGCCACTCCGTTGCGGGGGTTCCCTCCCGTTGAAGGAAGTGGCGTGAAAACCCCGATTAAAGTGAACTGCCTCACCACCACACTGGCTCACCGCACCAGAAAATTTGAGAGTTAATCTATGTTTCTATTGCTAAGTCGAGTACTGCTGTGGCTGCTGATTGGCACTATCGTATATTCTCTGTTCCAGCGATTTTATCCCTCTGGAACTTTTGTAGGGCGATTAATCTTAGTCGTTATCTTGGTAATCGTAGCCCTGTCATTTCTTAACCCCAACGAACCAGCTGTGGCGTCGTTGTGGAGGATGATATCTTTTCCACTCAAGCCTCTAGGAGCTTCTGTTTTACTGATGATTCTTGCAGCTCAGAAAATCAAAGGAGGTGGAATAGAGAAACCAGGAGGATACCTGATAGGTTGGTCACTGACGATTTTGCTGTTGGCAAGCACACCAGCAGTCGCCTATTTTCTTTATAGAGCACCTCTAGCAATGACAGGTGAAACATCTGTAGCAAGTGCCGCACCGATATCTGGGACACTGGTAGCATTAGGGCAACCAACCACTGCCGTGAATATCTCTGATGTGACTGGGGATAGCATTCTTTCTTATAATTTGAGAGTGCCTCCCTACCTATTACAAGGAAATCCTCAAGATATTCGCACACGCGGGTTACGGCTTGAAGACTTTGTACCAAATTCAGAAACGTTGCTATTGACAACAAGAACTTGGGAAAGTTATCTCGCTGAAGTTTACAGGTTCTTGCGTGTTCAGCGGTAATAAAGTAAAAAAAGGGGTAAAGGGTAAAGGGTAAAGGGCAAAGGGCAAAGGGTTGAATTACTTAGCCCACTGTCTCCAAATAGGTTTTTACCCTTCCCCATTCCCCATTCCCTATTCCCTATTCCCTCTGCATAGCTGTCTGCTGGGACTAGCAGTTAATCTATGATGATAAAGTTGCAAAATTGCTTGAATGGCAAAATCTCGACGACTCGCTAAACTCGGTGCTTACCTACGACCCCATTGGCAGGAAATGTCCTTGGGCATTCTGGCTTTGTTGTCTGTTAATGCACTGGGTGTTTATATCCCTTGGTTGATTCGTGCTGGTGTCGATAAACTCTCGACAACCTTCAGTTGGAACCAAATACTACATTACGTAGTGATCATTGTCTTGCTTAGTTCGGCAATGTGGCTAATGCGGATGGCATCCCGCATTTGGCTATTTGGGGTGGGGCGGCAGGTAGAATTTGACCTGAAACAACGGATTTTTGAACACTTACTCAAGCTGGAGCCGGCTTATTTTGCCAGTAATACTGCTGGCGATTTGATTAATCGGGCTACCAGTGATGTGGACAATATCAAGCGTTTATTGGGTTTTGCAGTTTTGAGTTTGGCAAATACTGTGTTTGCCTACGCCCTGACACTGCCTGTAATGCTGGCCATTAGTGTGGATCTCACACTAGCCTCCCTGGCAGTGTACCCTTTTATGCTCTTGCTGGTGAGTCTGTTTAGCGATCGCTTACGCAAACAACAAGCAGCAGTCCAAGAGCAACTCTCTGACATCAGCGAACTCATTCAGGAGGATATCAGTGGCATTGCCTTAATTAAAATCTATGCCCAAGAAGCTAATGAACGTCGAGCTTTTGCTAAGAAAAATCAGCAGTTATTGACTGCTAACTTAGAACTGGCAAAAATCCGAAATACGCTGTTTCCGTTAATTGGTGGGCTAGCTAATGTCAGTTCACTGGTGATTATCTGGCTAGGGGCGGCGCGGATGTCTTCTGGGACACTTCAGGTTGGCGACTTTTTAGCACTGTTAATTTATGTAGAGCGTCTGGTTTTCCCCACAGCCCTTTTAGGATTCACAATTACTGCCTACCAACGGGGTGAAGTTAGTATAGATCGCCTTGAATCTATTCTCTCTGTCACACCGAAAGTTAAAGATGCAGCCGATGCGATACATCTACCGATGGCTGAACTTAAAGGGGAACTAACAGCTAAAAATCTTACCTACAATTACCCTGGTTCCACTACTCCAGCTTTAGCAAATATTAACTTTACCATTGCTCCTGGAGAAACTGTAGCGATTGTTGGGGCAATTGGTTCGGGGAAATCGACTTTGGCCAATGCTTTGCCGCGCTTGCTGGATATTGAATCAGGACAGTTGTTTTTAGATGGGCTGGATATTACTAAAATAGCTTTGACAGATTTACGATCTGCGATCGCCTACGTTCCTCAAGATAGCTTTCTATTTAGCACCACAATCAAAAATAATATCCGCTATGGCGATCCAGTTAGCGAACAAGAGCAGATAGAATATGTTGCTAAACTTGCTCAAATTGAATCAGAAATTAACAATTTTCCCCAGCAATACGAAACTATTGTTGGCGAACGCGGTATTACTCTTTCTGGCGGTCAGCGGCAACGGACTGCTTTAGCTAGGGCAATGCTGGTCAATGCGCCAGTGTTAATTTTAGATGATGCTCTCTCTAGTGTGGATAATCAAACAGCCACACAAATCCTCAACAATCTTTCCAGTGGTACAGACCGCAAAACAGTAATTTTTATTACCCATCAATTATCAGCAGCGGCGGCGGCTGATCGAATTTTTGTGATGGAAAAGGGAAAAATTGTTCAGATCGGAAATCATTTAGAACTTTTACAACAACAGGGTTTATACAGAACTTTGTGGAGCCAACATCAAGTTGAGGAATTACTGCGGTGATATCTTAAACCACTGATTCAGTGTACTTGCTGAGTATAGCAGGAGGCAGGAGGCAGGAGGCAGAAGGCAGGAGGCAGAAGGCAGGAGGCAGAAGGCAGGAGGCAGAAGGCAGGAGGCAGAAGGCAGAAGGCAGGAGGCAGGAGGTAAAAGTATTACTATTCCTAGCCTTGGGGTTTTCAATCTGAAACCCTTGCAAACAATTAATTACGAATTACGTTAGCGCAGCGTTAGCGACGCAGGAGCGTCATTACGAATTACGAATTACGAATTCCGCCTTGCGGTACTAGCGTAATTACCACGTTAGTTTTTTGGGGTAAGTGGGTAGTATAAATTACCGAAAAAACTAATTTGGCGTATAGTGATGTTCAAAACTAAATTATCACCATTCCGTACTTCACGGGAATTTTATACCTCGAATTTAATGTATCGCCATATTGGGGCGATCGCAGTTCTACTTTTAATTAGCTTGCTGAGTTCATTAAGTGGAACACCAGTTGACCATACCATCTCTAACTACTGGGAAGGCTTTCTCTGGGGACTGGCAGATCCAGTAATTGGCTTGGATTGTTTAGTTGGTATTGTTGCTATTGGCTTACTCTCATCTGTGTTTATTCGTGGCGCTGTGATAGTTGGATGTTTTGTCTTAGCAGCAATATTGGGCATTGTAATTCATCTATCCCAGCTAAATTTTCCAGGTGTAGAAATAGCGATCGCTATTTCTACGATCATTTTTAGTACTATGCTGATGATGCCAAATCAACCAAACTTTGTGGTACTTGCTCTGATGGGCATCAGTGCTGGTTTATTTCAGGGTTACACTGTTGCTGAATCTATTATTGGGGCAGGAACGATACCATTAATTGCCTATATAGTAGGTATGACCTTAACTCTGTTTGCAGTTGCCATGAGTGCCAGACAAATTGGTGTTGCAATGGGTATGGGAGAAACCAACCGAACTTTACCCTGGAAAATTACCATTGCTGGCTTCGCTTTCTGTGCGATCGGCATTGTGTTTTTGAGCAGTTCAGTTATTTAAATAATATATTTCAATTCAGTGGAATACATTCCTTCGTGGGGGCGTACACCTAGCTGTGCGCCCCCACTCGTGATATTGAGTTCCATCCCATCACCGTGTTACCCCACCCTAACCCTCCCCTTGTAAAGGGGAGGGAACTAGATTTTCTTGTTTCCCCCCTTTACAAGGGGGGATTAAGGGGGGTAAAACGTATGTGGGATAAGCGTTTAAGCTTAACTTGAAACCAATGTTCATGAATAAACCCTACAGCGTAAGTCCTAAATACAAAAAAGCCTCCCATACCGGGAGGCTTAAAAGTTAGCGGAGACAACTTAAACTACAGCGCAATTACAGCGATCGCTCCTCCTAATGCAGAGAAAATCGCGGAGACGAGTGCTGTGGCAAACAGCCACCAAGCTGCTGTAGCTGCGGCTTTGCGGGTTTCTTCTGCTTGCCGCTGGGCTTGATGTTTCACCTGTTCTAGGCGGCGTTGGGCTTCGTGCTGTATGCGTTCTGCACGTTGTAATACTGTGTTGCGGGCCCGTTCAATTTGGTCGATAATCCGGTTGGCATCTTCCTCGGAGATGTCCTCACGAGAACTCATAATTGCCACTAGGGTATCACGGTCAAAAGAGGATAGACGATCGCGCAGAGCATCAAACCCCGCCTGGGGATCGTCAAAGAATGTGCGAACATCGTGCTTGATGCTGTCATAGTTAAGTTCCGGGCGATCCAAGGAGTTGAGGTAGTTACGAATGCGGCCAAAAACTCCATCAATTGCATCTTGAATGCCTCGTTGAATATTCCGCACTTGTTCTACAAATTGATCTCTGACGGATACAATGTTGTCGGCAATCCGCGCCGCTTCTTCATCAGAAATATCTTCCCGAATTTTCAGCAGGGCGATGATGGTAGAACGGTCAAAATGGGAAAGGCGATCGCTAAAACTTTCCACCCCGACTCGTGGATCGTGCAACAATAATTGCAAGTCGCGTTTGATACCTTCAGGATTGAGTTCTTCTTTGCCTGTTTGGCGCAGATACTCTTCCACATAACCTTTGAATGTTTCCACTCTTTGCTGTGTGCGGCTAGCAAGGCGACGAGGCGCACGTACAAAGTTGCGAATCGAAGTTTGGGTGGAATCAATGATTTCATTGACTTGTTCTTCACTCAAATCTTGACGTTGACTAAGCAACTTCACCAGTGTATCCCGGTCTAACTGCGACAACCGACGGCGTAGTGCTACCGCTCCCTCTTTGGGATTTTCAAACAATCTGGTCAAATCTCGTTGAATACCTTCTGGATTCAATTCTTGTTTACCAGTATTCCGGAGATAATCTGCGATCGTGGTGGTAACAGAGTCGTATTGCTCTTTCGCCTTATCTGCTAAAGCTTGGGGTGTGTGGCGAATACTATGCCATGACTCCTCAGCAGTATTGATGATTTGATTAATTTGATCTTCACTCAAATCTTCCCGCTGATTCAACAATTGCACCAAGGTATCGCGGTCAAAGCGAGACAATCGCGCCCGAATTGAGGTGATTCCACCTTGGGGATCTTCCAGTAACTTTTTGAAGTCGGCGCGGATGGCATCAGGATTCAGTTCTGATTTTCCGGTGTTACGCAGATATGATTCTACATTCAGCCACAGGGTTTCTGCTTGATATTGTGCCTGTTCAGCTAGTCCTTTGGATTCTACCAAGACGCGATCGCGTTGTTTTTCCAACTCATCCAGAATGGTGTCTACTTCATATAGCTGGACATCATTACGTTGCAGCAATATCTCCCGAATTTCCTGCCTTTCAACCTGCGCCAATCGCAATGTCAGAGTTTCATAATCTGCCTCTGGGTCTTGCAACAGAGGTTTGAAATTCTGCTCAATGCCTTCGGCTGTAAAATCTGCTTTTGGAGTAACGAGCAGATAACTTTCCACTGCGCGTTGCAAATCTTGGACTATATCTCTTTCTTCGTTCGCTCTCACTGTCACTAGCACTTCTTTACGGACAGTTTCTAACCGATCGGCAATGCGCTGAATTTGTCCTTGAGTGAGCAATCCCCGCTGTTGGAGGATTTTGGCGAAATCATTACGAGATAGTCGTTCTAGTTCCCTGCGGACGATTCCAGGGTCAGCTGCGGGGTCGTAGATGACATCATGAAATTCCTGAGTGATTTTTTCTGGACTCAGTTGCCAAGCATAAGTGTTGTAGAGGTAATTTTCTACATCAGCCCGAATCGGACTATAAGGTTGCGATGGTGTTGGCAACCCTAGCTTATCTGCTTCTTGGGTGACTTTATCTTTGGCAGTGGTGAGGCTACGCAAGATTTTTTCTACATCCAAATCAGACAAATCTGTTCTTCCCAACACAATGCCGGTTAAGGCAGATAGTCCTTGCTGGAGTGTACTTTGAATTGGCCCCGTAGCTGCCTTTTGGTCAGATTCTTTGGAACCACCCTTTTCTGCGACTAACCGATCCAGCTTGGCGTTGAGTTCATCTGTCTTGCTTTGTCCTGGTGGAAGTGATTTTAGATAATCCATCAACTCACCCAAACGGTCTTCCGTGGGTGGTTGCTGACTTACCACTTGCTGCCAAACTTTATACAGCGTATCAGCAATGCGGCTAACGTCTTTTTTGGAAAGGTCGGTGCGGCTGCTGACTAACTCGATGAACTTTTGGCGGTCGATGTTGCGGATATCTGGAGTCCCTGCGATCGCTTTTAACTGCGGATCGTTGAGTAAATTTTCAAAATCACTCCGAATCTTTGACACATCGATTTCTGGAGGACGGATCTTTTCTAAGTAATCTTCAATGTTTTCCCGGATACTTACGGGGTCAATGGCGCTTCCTAGTTCCCGACGAACGGCGGCGGCGGCGGCTTCAGCTGTTGCGACCACTTGGTTATTCACAGCTTTAGCGCCCAGTGCGGCGGTAGCAGTCCCCATAATCGCCTGAAACCCGGAGGTTGCTGTATTGACGACTGAGCCAATTAAGGAGCCTACTGTGGTGGAACTTACCCAAACGAGAATTAGAAAGTAAGCACCCCAAATCACCAAACCGAGAATCGCTCCCAATCCTGGATCTAAGATTACCAGGCTCAATTTTACTGCGAGGAAAGAAGCGATTAATAAGGCGATCGTCACAGTGATTAATGTCCAAATCCCCACTGCTGTGCCGATTTTGCGAATGCTGCCACCCAAACTTCCGACTTCCCCATCATCTGAATCCGAATCAGATGAGTGCCCCAGGTAGGAAATACCGGCTGCAAGGGAGAGATTAGTTAGAACTAATTGGAAAGCAAAGGCTAGAATCACGCCGGAGATTAAAGCCACAAAAAAGCGCGGCCCGGAAACGAGAGCCGATGCCTGTGCTGGTGTGACGTTTGAGGATTCTGCTGGAATCTGTGCCACCCACAATAGTGGTTTGTAGAGTCCTAGCATGATGTCCGTACTTTGGAACATTGTATTTCCTTCTTCTAAGGTTTAAATTTGGGGGAATTAAGATTTTCTTGAGAAGCAACTCTTAGTATTTATTTATTTTTGTACCTATGGCAATACCTAACTCTTTAGATCAGAATCGTAGAATTTAGCTGTTTAAAGCATCCATCCAAAGGCTGAAACCCTCATCCAGCGCAAGATATAACTTTTCTTATCTCTTGGCAAAAACTTCATCTAATTGGCAGATAAGATTATGTATATATCGTTCATTTTAATTTTTGATTGCTGATTTATAGCGATTTATTTGCCTCAATTGTAAACTTGTCAATGCATAATTTGGATTTATTTACATAGTTATTTGTTGTCACCCTCTCAAGGTGGATTTGTCCGTACCAATATGTTGTTGATTATCGTCCAGAAGAAGTGCCTATAGTTTGTTCCTATAGGCATAAAGCAGTTTAGTTATAAATAGCTACATTAAAGTTAACAAACACATCTTGAGTAAAAAAAATGGAAACACGTCCTTCAACTGATTTATCAACTGTTGCTAAAGCTTATAACGGCATAGATCGCAACGCATTTTTGTTTGGCTGGACTCCTCAAGCCGAAATCTGGAATGGTCGATTAGCAGCTATTGGCTTTCTTGCCTATTTACTTTGGGATTTAGCTGGTTTTAGCGTTCTGCGCGACGTATTACACATAATCGGTTACTAATAGTCTGCCACAGCCATTTTGACTGCTGAAAATATTTCGTAGTCAGCACTTTAGTGCTTCAAGCAGGGCTAAAGTTACTCACTAAGAACTTATCAAAATTAATGTGGTGGAGTACTAGAAATTAAACACCTAAAACGGCTTTAGCTCTACTTTGAGAGATGGAGCCGCTTATTACAAACTTTTAATTACTTACGCCTACTCAGAGCTAAAGTAAAAAGCGAACTAACACATATAAAGCTGAAGCTACCAGTTGTAATAGCATCACTGGAATACCGTAGTGGAGAAAAGTTTTAAATGAAATGCGGCGTCCATGCTGCTCAGAAATCCCAGCGGCTACGATATTAGATGATGCACCTACAAGTGTGCCATTACCTCCTAAAGTTGCACCAAACATCATGGCATAAAACAGGGGTAATACTTCTGGCGGAAACTGTCCTTGAAAGTCTTGTGCTAAAACTTCTGTGGGTGCTAATCCGACAGTCACAATATATTGTTTAAGTAAGGGAACCATCCCCACCACTAAAGGAATATTAGGAACTACGCTAGATAATATCCCCACAAAAAATAATAAAAATAGGGAACCCAGGATAATATTTTTTCCTAAAATTACTGCCAATATTCCTGATAAGCCATTGATTACACCTGTTTTTTCTAGTCCTCCAATTAGAACGAAAATACTCATAAAAAATATCAATGTACTCCAGTCTACATCCCGCAAAATGTTGTTAACTGAATCAATTTTGCTATGGTGAGATAAAAGCAAAGCTAAAGCTGCTCCTAACAAAGCTGCGGCAGCAGGTGAAATCGGAACTGGTAAAGATTCTCCGATGACAAAAAATAATAGGACGAAAAATACAATAATTGCACCAAAGCTTAAAGCACGTGGATGATTTATTTGCGGGTGCGGCAGTTCTTCAAGATTATCTAACTGTGTATTCCAAATTTTACGGAATAAAAATGGTAGCGTTGCAATCACTATGACAATAGCAATTACTCCTCCTAAACTCAATTCCAATAAATAATCTGTAAAGCTGATATTTACAGCATCACCGACAATAAATGTAGCAGGATCACCAACTAAAGTCAGCAGTCCGGCACTATTAGCAACAAACACCATTAAAATCAATAAGGGGACGAAATTTATCCCAACTTCTTCCGCCATTGGTGGAATTAAAGGTGCTAGCAACATTACTGTTGTGGCATTTGGTAAGACTGCACAAATGGGTGTCACTATAGCCACAATACCAAGTAATAGACGTTTGCCTTGTCCTTTAGCTAGAAGTACTATTTGAGTGGCTAAATAATCAAATATCTTCGTAGGCTCAAAAGCCCGTACTAACACCATAACTCCAAAAAATAAACCGAGTGTTCCATGACTTTTGCCGATGTAACCAACAGCTTCTTGCAAAGTCATGACGTTGCTAAAAACTAATAATAATGCTCCCAATAATGCCGCAATAGTGAGATGTACCCATTCTGTCATTACTAAAACAATGACGCTTATAAACGTAATCACACTAAGGATTGCTTGCCAGTTTTCCACACCCTAACCTCTCGAAGTTTAATTGGTTGAATAGTAGCGAAAAAAGCCACCTATTTATAGGTGACTTATCTGTGATTAAAATTGGATAAAAATTACTGAAATTTGAAATAGCGATTATTCATCAATACAACTGGGAATACCCAAAACGGCGCAGGGAAAATTAGAGCCTAGTGCCTCAATCATCGGATGATTCACAGAGTTGCAACCTAAAAACAGAATATCGGCATTTTCTGCTTCAACAACTTTGGCTAGTTCTGTGGAAATGCAGCCAAAGCGCAAATGAGATTTGAAGCAACCCTGCCATTCTTCAGCCAAACTTCGAGCTTGCCAGAGAATTATATCTGCTTGTTGTAGGGGAGTTACTACTGTCTGCAATTTTGGTTGAGTTAATACTAGTGTGACAGACTTTGATACTTCACTAACCTGACATTCCAATGAAGGCTGTTGTTGTGGAAAACTCAAGATATTTGGATACTGGCTGCTTTGATTATCTTCTAATACATAAACAGCTTGAACTGTAACTTCTACATTAGTAGCTAAACGGGTTTGATGGGCAATCCAAAAGGCAACATCTAATGCCGTATGACTTTTGGGAGATCCGTCATAAGCAACAATTAAATTAACCGCTTTTGAGCTTTGAGCTTTGTTATAAAAAGGTTTTTTTGGTTCTGGCAGCAGTACCATTTGTTCAATTAAGTCATCTCGACCTGTGGCACTTTGTAGACGTGCTAACATTGGCTTGATTTGCACAGCTTTACTTCTCCCAATGAAATGAATTAGCAATGAGAAGCAGGGGGGACAAATTTTGGATTTTGGATTTTGGATTTTAGATTGAGTAACGATAACCAAAATCTCAAATCTTAAATCAGTCAAGGAAACCCCAATAATAACTGTATTACAGCCAAACTCTTGGGGGTTCCTTCCATTGCCTACGGAGTTAGCTGACGGGCTAAGACTGGAAGGTGTCTCTCTCTTAGGAGTGCTGAGTCGTGAGTGCTGAGTGTTGAGTTAAAAATTAATTATTCTTCACTTTTTACTCTTAAATTGCCGCTCTCTGCAAGATTAGCCCCAAACATTGGTTCCTCCGTTTCAAATCCAGCTTTCATGAATTTGAATTAGGCTACCCACTAAAAAAATGATAATCTAATTTACTCGTCTTGGGCAAAATATCGATCAAGGAAATTTAGGGCGTGGTTGCGGAGTTCAAAATATTCTTTTGAGTTTCGCATGGCGGCGCGATCGCGTGGATGCTCAAAAGGAACTTCTAAAATCTCCCCGATATTAGCAGCTGGGCCATTGGTCATCAAGACGATGCGATCGGACATATAAATTGCTTCGTCTACATCGTGGGTAATCATCATCACTGCTTGACGATTATTTTCCCAAATATCTAATACTTGCCGCTGCAATTTGCCACGAGTTAGCGCATCTAGTGCCCCAAAAGGTTCATCCATCAGCAACATTTTAGGACGAATTGCTAAAGCTCTGGCAATACCTACTCGTTGTTTCATACCTCCAGAGATTTCATCAGGATATTTGTCAGCCGCCGCCGTCAAGTTTACCATTGCCAAGTGCTGATTTACAATGCTAATTTTCTCAGCCCGATTAGCATTTTTTAGCACTTCATCCACAGCTAAACGGATATTTTCTCGTACTGTTAACCAAGGTAACAAAGAATAGTTCTGAAATACCATCATCCGCTCGGCTCCTGGCTGACGAATTTCTTTTCCATCTAGCCGGACTGAGCCGGAAGTTGCTTTTTCTAAACCAGCTACTATCTTGAGTAGAGTTGATTTTCCACAACCTGAGTGACCAATTACAGAAATATATTCATCTTCACCAATGGTCAGATTAACTCCATCTAAAACGACAAAGTTCTCTTGATCAGGTGTCGGATAAGACTTGACTAAATTTTCAATTTCTAAAAATCCAGTGCGGGGCATAACTTCGGTTTGGGTATTAATAGGTAATGAAGTATATTCCATCATCAAATGCTCCCGAAATAATCTAGTCAATCAATTTTGGATTGTTTCCGATCAAAAGGATGCTGGCTGCTGATAGCGCAGCATTAGCGACGTATGATATAAATGGTCGCTGACCCACCCGACCGTATTGAACAGACAGGCTAACTTCAAAGTAGTAGTAAGATACTTGCCGCAGATAAATCGGTAGATCGGGGAAAGAACACTGTTAGCTGGTCTGCATATTGCAATAAATCCAAGCGGTGTTGTGCAAATAAAAATCAAACTGCTTGTGGTAGACGGGCGGCTGCCTGTTGACGTTTTGTAAGACCATCATCAGATTTAGTTCCGAATTTCTAGTAATAGGAATGCCTAACGTGGCAAGAGCGGATGAAACGGAAAACCCAAAAGACGAATAAGACCGTCGTTGCTGTAGTTGAAATTGGAAGCTCCTTTTTCAGCGAAGCAAAAAGGGGTACTTCACGACATGAAAAAGTTAGTGGGAGCGTTAGCCCTGATAGCAAAACTATTCAGATAACCCACCGGATCGCTGGGATCGAAGCCTTTCTTATCTATAAATACTTCTGGTGGTTCGACCTTGTAATCATCCTTGGGACACTGAATGCCCATTTCTGATGCTATCTCCCGATATAAATCTGTTCTCCAGCCATCTTCGGCTAATTTCTGGGCATTTTTGGGGAATTCCTTAATTTGTCCCCACCGGGCTGCTTGTGTCATTAACCAGATACTTCTCGATCTCCATAAGAATGTCGAGTGTTCTCCTGGCTGTTTGGGAAGGTTGTCAGGAATATCGAAGAAAATCGTGGTGTCATCGGCTTGGATGGTGCGGTCTTTGCCGTCAAAGCCGCCGTAATTATAGTTGCCCAGAATTCCGGGACTTGTAAATTTGGCAATTGGAGCATCTTGATTTTTGGGTTTAGCACCTGTAAAGGAACGGTCTGTAAGTAGTTCGGCTACTTCTTGGCGATTTTCTACTTTGCTGCAATACTGACAGGCTTCAATCATCGCCTTGACTAGAGAACGATAGGTTTTGGGATATTTTTCGATGAAAGATTGCATCACTCCTAAAAGTCGATCTGGGTGTCCTAACCAGACTTCTTTTCCTTGTGCGAAGGTAAAGCCGATGTTTTCATTACCTGTTATTGCTCGTGTATTCCAGGGTTCTGCAACCATGTAAGCTTGCATGGCACCAATCCTCACGTTTGTTACCATTTGAGGGGGCGGAACGATGATGATCCGAAATTCTTTGAGAGGATCAACACCTGCGGCGGCGGATACGTAGCGGACAAAGTATTCATAAATGGCAGAACTTAATACTACCGCCCAGACTTTGTTTTCTGACGACTGCTTCTCAAAATAGCCTCGGAAATCGCGCCCAAAGGCTTCCAAAGCGCCATCGCCATATTGTTCTTGATATTCGTACCACGGACGCAGCCCAAAATCCCACATGGCTTTGTTCATTGTCATGGCGTTACCATGACGATGAATGGTCATGGCTGCACACAAGGAGGCTTGGCGTGCGCCTTCAGCACCAATTCTGGCGTTGGTGACAGCACCGGATACTACGGGTGAAGCATCCAGGCGACCAAAAATTAAACCGTCGCGGGAATTAGCCCAACTAGCTTCGCGGTTGAGTGTAACGTTCAAACCATATTTGCGGAAGAAACCTTTTTTCCAGGCGATCGCAAATGGCGCACAATCATTAACGGGAACGTAACCAATGGTAAGGTCAGATTTTTCTAGGTCTTGGGATCTAACTACTGGTTGTACAGCTAAGGCTTCTTCAGTTAGTCCTTTGGCTGATCTATCTCCTGAAATTCCACAGGAAGATAGCGCTATTCCGGTTGTGGTTGCTCCGATTCCTTTAATAAAATCTCGTCGAGTCCAGTTATTATCACCCATTTTTGTAGCTCCACTGGTGGATCAATTTTGGATTTTAGATTTTGGATTTTAGATTTGTTTGATTAGACACTGCGCGAACAGATATTATTAAATTTTGGATTTTCAATTCTTCAATCCAAAATCTAAAATTTAAAATCTAAAATTCCCTTTAGTTAGTTGGCAGTTCTAGGGCGATGGGTTACTAATTCTTGGATTTTGCCCAGGGCGTAATCTAGGATTAACCCAGTTAAGCCAATTATCAACACAGCTAAAAAGACTGAACTCAGGTTTAAACGACTCCATTCATCCCAGACAAAAAAGCCGATACCAACACCACCTGTAAGCATTTCCACGGCAACAATTACTAGCCAAGCTATGCCTAAACTAATTCGTAAACCTGTAAAAACATACGGCAAACTTGCAGGCCAAATGATTTTTGTAATTCGTCGCCAACGTGGCATTTCTAGCACTCGTGCCACATCTAAATAATCTTTGGGAACGCTAGAAACTCCTAATGCGGTATTAATAATTGTTGGCCATAAGGAGGTAATAAAGATGACAAAAATGGCGGAAGGATCTGCTAAGTTGAAAATTGCTAAGGCGATAGGCAGCCAAGCTAGGGGCGATACGGGTTTAAAAATTTGAATTATCGGATTAAGTGCTAGCATTGCCGGTCTGGACATTCCAATTAGAAACCCCAAAGGAATCGCTACTACCGCACCTAACAAAAAGCCTATTAATACCCGACGCAGACTTGCTATTAACAACCAACCAATTCCTAAGTTGCCTGGGCCTCTTTGGTAGAAGGGATTTAAGATGTAGTCTAAATTAGCGATTAGCGCTTCTGGTGGAGTGGGCATCAATTGATGGTTGGCAAGTGCAATAATCCACCACAGCACAATTATTCCCAAGAAGCCCAATACTGGTAAAAAGAAGACATCTCTAAAAATGACAGGTTTTGTCTTTCTCCAAACAGCTTGCCCAGCGATCGCCGCGATCGCTGCTAAATTGAGTTGAAATATCATTGACGACCTCAACAGAATTAAGTGCAGGTACAAAAAGTCTGAGCAGTACCAGCCTTGGACACTGATGAGATCGGGACATTATAAAAATGCCGTCTCTTCAGTCTCCTCTCAATGCCTACGAAGTTAGCTGACGGGCTAGGGCTGAGAGATGCCCTTCTTAAGAGAGTTATGAGTTATGAGTTATGAGTTATGAGTTATTAAATTTTATTTAATTCCTAACTCCTCACTCTCAACTCCTCACTTTCTATAAGATTCGCCCCACAATTTGGTTCCTCCGCTCCAACGTCACGCACTATGATGCGTTGGATTAGGCTGACTTACTCGAATAGATACTAAATTATGCACATTATAACATCTATATGTAGAGCATAACATTAATGCTTTAGTAACTACATCTGTTTTATGGTAAATGTTGTTTATTTTAATACTGAAGTCAAGTACCTACATTGGCTTTTCGGTAATCAAGAAAATCTCTAATTTTGGTTGTATTGTGACTGAAATCCTTACACAGTAAGCTAAATATTTTAATTAAGTCAAGTATCAAGCTTGTTGACTGCAAGAGTTTTATTGTTTGCTTTTAGGATATATATTATACCGCATAATTTTTATTTACGGTTAGTTAATCTAACCAACGAAAGAATTTGCAAAATCTATTTCTATTGATAGGTGGAACATATCAATTTTTTTGGTAGATCGCCATTTCAGTCGCTAAACTATTTGGATATGGAAGTTTACTCATCTATCTCCTAGCTGAATTTAACATAATGGATTTTAGTCAAATACTGGCTGAAAAAACGGATATCATCCTGAAGCAATGGATTGCAGCAGTTCGCAAGGATAGACGCATTGAAAGTGCTGATGAACTATCTTATACAGCAGTAAAGGATCACATCCCTGATCTTTTGAAAGCAATGGTGACAGTTCTTTCAAAATCTCAGGATAATGATATTCGGTCAATGGTTACTGCCAGTTTTCAGCATGGAGCGATTCGAGCCGAACAAGGCTTTGATCCAGCAGAAATTGCCAGAGAATATCATCTGCTGCGAACAGTAATATTTGATGCTATACAAGCAGATTTATTGAAGGGAACCCCATCAGAGATAATTCGTTCCATGCGTTTGATTGATGTGATTGTAGATGAAGCGATCGCTCAATGTTTCAAGAGTTATGTTGAGCAACGCTTGCGAGAATTACACCGGTTGCAAGCATCACTAACGCTCCATAATCAGGAACTCACGCGGTTAATTAGCGCCAATCAAGAGTATCTTTCCCAATTAGCCCACGAATTGAAACATCCCCTCACTTCCATTATTGGCTACTCGGATCTATTTTTACGCCAACAACGACGCAAGACTGAGATAAAAGACAACTTTACCAATTTAGAACATATTGAGCGGGTACTACGCAATGGTAGACAGTTACTTCATCTGATTAATGATGTATTAGAACTTTCGCGCTATGAAGCGGGACAGATAAAACTCCAATTAGCGCCTACCGATGTGCGTGAATTAATTGGTAATGTGTGTGAAATGTTAGAACCTTTAGCTGCGGGAAAAAATTTACAAATTGTGGTGGATTGCGATCGCGCTCCCGAAAAGGTAATGGCAGATTCTTTCCAACTGCAACAGATTATCACAAATCTTATTAGTAATGCGATTCGTTATACAGAGTCGGGGACTGTGATTATAATGTGTCAGGTGTTGGAGAATCAGAGATGGGCGATCGCCGTTTCTGATACAGGAATTGGCATTGCACCAGAAAACCAAGACCAAATATTTGAACCCTATTTTCGTGTAAGTGCTAGCGATCGCCCCTATCTTCCCGATAGTACAGGGTTGGGGTTAGCAATAGTATCGCGGTTGGTAAAACTATTGCAAGGCCAAATTAACCTAGCCTCGCAGGTAGGCGTTGGTTCTACTTTCACCGTCATTTTTCCCTTGAAAATGGAATTTTAAAAGTATTGGGCAATTGTAAATCGCGACTACATTAGCATTGTCCACCTCCGTGGACTAATACAAAATCAAGGGTTTTAAACCCACGGAGGTGGGTTTTGTCTGTATAGCCGCGATTTCCAATCACCAGGGCTTTACAAACCAATACTGTTCGGTTAAGACAAAAGACGCGATTTATCGCGTCTTTGTGATGATTCGGCGGGTTTAAGTCCTGTTGCTTTAAACCAAGCCGCAAGGATATAAGTCTTGTTCTAAATCCCCGTTACAAAACTGTACTTCCGACTTCCGACTTCCGACTTCCGACTTCTTTAATATCTTTCGATTTCATCTACCGCTTTGGGAACTCCCGCAGTTAACACTTCATGTCCAGCAGGTGTAACTAATACATCATCCTCAATACGAATACCAATACCAACCCATCGAGGATCTGTCTCTGGTTGGTCTTCTGCTAGTTTCGTATCTGGCACAATATATAGTCCTGGTTCCACTGTCAAAATTTGACCTGGTTGTAAAATCTGCGGTTTATCTTCACCGTGCTGGTAAACACCCACATCATGGACATCCAAACCTAACCAATGACTGGTGCGGTGCATATAATATGGCTTATATTTTTCTTCTTCAATTAACTTGTCAATTTCACCTTTGAGAATGCCAAGTTCAACTAAACCTTCTGTGAGGACGCGCACTGCTGTATCGTGAACTAAGTTGAAAGGATTACCTGGTTGCACTTGAGCGATCGCTTGTTTTTGTGCTTCTAAAACAATTTCATACAGGGTTTTTTGTTCTGGCGTAAATTTGCCACCTACGGGAAATGTCCGCGTAATATCGGAGTTGTAATAACCGTAGGCACAACCGGCATCAATTAGTAGTAATTCTCCATCCTGCATTTGACGATTATTTTCAATGTAGTGGAGTACGCAAGCATTCGCGCCGGAAGCCACAATGGAAGGGTAAGCTGGCCCTAACCCACCCCGCACGCGAAAGATGCGTTCCATCTCCGCTTGTATTTCATACTCATAACGTCCGGGTGCGGCAATTTCTTGGGCATAATTGTGTGCTTCGGTAGCGATCGCAGCTGCTTGACGCATCAATTCTAACTCTGCTTCGCTTTTGATCAATCTCATGCTGTTGAGGACAGGACCAGTATCTTCAATAGCGATCGGCCCAGTGCCGCGCTTCGGATAAGTCCGCAGTAAACTTTGGTAATGTCTCAGGATTTGATCATTGAAGGTGCGATCGCGTCCTAAGTGATAATAAATGCGGCTGGCTTTTTCTAAATACTGCGGTAACTTTTCATCTAACTCGCTAATGGGGTAAGCTTCATCAGCACCATACATTTCCTTGGCTGCATCTACCCCACAAAGATAACCAGTCCATACTTCCTTTTCCCGATCCTTCGGTTGGACGAACAGTACAAACCGATGTTCTGAATGATGCGGCGCTAACACTGCTACTGCCTGTGGTTCATTAAAACCAGTCAAGTAGAAGAAATCACTGTCTTGGCGATAAACATACTCGACATCGTTGTGCATTACTGCCATTGGCGCACTGCGAAAAATGGCTGTACCATCACCAATTTTTGCCATTAATTGCTCGCGACGCTGCCGATATTCTGCTTGCATAGCTGATGTATGTATTAAAGTATTGTGTTATTTTACACTTTTGGCAACCAGAGTATGCACAGATCATGCCTCTGAATAGTTGCTAATCTAAGTTATTCTAACCAATATTTGTTTCGATTCAAGTCATAAATCATTGGATAATAAACAATTATCTCGAAACACTTAAATCCCCGACTTCTTAAAGAAGTCGGGGATCTTGTTGTTATCTTATATAAATTCTGACATTTCATAAATCTAACAACACACAGTATAAAAGCTATAGGAATCCGCTTTGATTTCTGAACGAATTTGCGTAGACAGGCAATAGGCAACAGGCAACAGGAAAGAAGGCTTATTAGTTGTACTGAGTTTTTTCACCAAATCAAATATGAGTCCTATATGTCTCCTCAACCCATAATAAAAAAGCGATAGCTTCTATTTAAATTAAGTCTGTTTAATTAAACATAAAATAAATTTCTGTTTCGTAGGTAGATTTTTGATACAACCTTGAAATTTCAAAGAAAAGAGATAAAATAGTCATCATTTATCAGCAATCATATATAAGTTACAAAAAATATTTCGTAATTGCTTATATAGAACTTGAAATTTTTAGAATAATAGTTTAAAACAAACAAATATTTATCTTCAAAGAGTGACATTAATAAATAAAAAATAGTTCTAAAGAAATATTGAAACCCTAGTAAATGTTATTTCGTTACAGAAAGAGAGTGCCAAAGAAAGTTAAAAGAATATAACAACCAATAATAAAAATACACCATGCCTGACAATTCAAATTCCTCACCCTTAGGTTTGAATACATCTCGATTGTTATCAGATTCTTTTGCAAAATCAGAAATCTTGACAACTTCTCTTAAGAGTTTAAATTATGATTTGGGGTTTGGAAATAAGAGTTCTTCACTAGCACTAGAAAGTCAAGCGGTGACTGCGCCTATTAAAACGTCAGCAAATCCCAATCCTAATCCTTACTTAACTAGTGCGGCGATTACTCCTGACTTTAACGGTGATGGTAAAACAGACAAAGTTTGGGTTAATGCTTCAACTGGTGAGATTATCATTCGGTTGATGGATGGCACAACAGTTGTCGAACAGGGTTCTTTGGGTCAATTTGACCTATCGGCCTATGATTACAAAATTGCTGACTTCAATGCTGATGGCAAAACCGACTTCTTATTACGCAATAAGACAACCGGTGAAAATAGCGTTGTCCTGATGGATGGCACCAGAGTTGGTAGTGCGGCTGTTCTAAGTAGCGTTGATCCAGCCTGGAGTCCTCAGATTGGAGATTTCAACGGCGATCGCAAAACTGATATCTTCTGGCATAATGCCACAACTGGCGAGAACGCTATTTGGGAGATGGATGGCACCACCGTTCTGAATGCAACTGTTCTAGACCCTACAGACACAGCACTAACTCCTACCATTGTTGATTTCGACGGCAATGGCAAGAGTGATATCTTCTGGCGCAATACCACAACAGGCGATAACACCGCTTGGTTTATGGATGGTACGCAAAAGACTGAATTTGCTCTGCAATCACAAGATGCCGCTTGGACTGCTAACCTTGGTGATTTCAACGGTGACTTTAAGACAGACATTCTGTGGAGAAACGCTCAAACAGGTGAGAACAAGGTTTGGACGATGAATGGCATCTTAGTCACAGAAGGTGCTTTGGCTACACTTGACTCATCCTGGACTTCTAAAATTGGTGATTTCAACGGTGATGGCAAGACCGATATCTTCTGGCACAATGGAACCACAGGTGCAAACACCGCTTGGTTGATGGATGGCACAACAGTTGCAACTGAAGCTTTCTTGCCAGCTAATAACGCGGCCTTAGTACCATCTCTTGGTGATTTCAACGGCGATGGCAAGACTGATATCTACTGGCGCGACCAGACAGCAGGTACAGACAACATTTGGACTATAAATGAGACAACAGCCGTTGAGACTCCCATCAGCGAAGCAGATAAGCTTGGCCCAGAGTGGTATACATTCTAAAATCAGAATTCAGCATTCAGAATTCTGAATTCAGGAGGTAGGAGGTAGAAGTCATTATTCTCCCCCCTGCTTCCCCTGGTTCTTTCTCAGTCCATTTTATTCAAAATTTGTAACTCAAAACTTGAATTTCCCCATTTTCCGGCAATTTACCAGGGCTAATGGAAATACTATCTCCATTGCTACGCCGCACTGGCATACCTTGCATCAAGGTCAGGAAATCATCCACTGGTGAAATATCGCACTTAGCAGCATCAGCAGCCTGTGTCCGGTAATGGGTCGGAATGACTAACTTGGGATTTAACACTTGAACAGCCTGCTTTGCTTCCTCAGCATTGTAGGCTTTTGCACTGCCTCCCACTGGAATAAATGCTACATCGGGACGCCCCATCAGGATTTTTTGCTCAATGGAAATGGGTGCAGCGGCTCCGCCTAAGTGTAGGATATTAATTCCGCCTTGCTTCCAACTCCAAGCGGTATTTGAGCCAAACTGTTTACCACCTTTGCGATCGTGGTCTATGGCAATTCCTTGGAACTTAATGCCTTTAAACTCATAAACTCCTGATTCGTAAATGAGTTTTGCATTTCCCGGTAGTACGTCCACAGCACCTTCATCCAGCAGTTGACTGCTAATCAACACTAAATCTGCTGCCACTTTTGGTAGACGATACCCAGCAGTACAGCCGACCGCCCGAAATGGATTGACGAGAACTTTCGCACCGCCACCAGTAAAAAGAAAGCAAGTATGACCCAACCACTGAACTGATAAACCGCTAGATTGTGCGTCAGCTTGAGATTCAGAACCCAAGGTAGTAACTAAAGCTGTGACCAACCCCGCCCCAGCATAGCCCATCAACTGTCGTCGTTTCATTAATTATGCTCTTGACTGTAACTGTTCCAAAAAATTTCGCAATAACTGTTTTCCTGAAGATGTCAGGACACTCTCTGGGTGAAATTGGACGCCCTGAATGTGAGGATAGTTCCGGTGTCGCACTCCCATAATGGTGTTATCTTCAACCCAAGCGGTGATTTCTAACACATCTGGGCAAGTCTCACGTTCGATTACCAAACTATGATACCTGGTGGCGGTTAGAGGATTTTCTAATCCCCGGAAAACTCCCACCCCAGTGTGAGACACCTGAGAGGTTTTGCCATGCATCAATTCTGGAGCCGGAATTATTTTACCACCGAATACTTGACCGATGCTTTGATGTCCCAAACAGACACCTAAAATTGGTAACTCTTGTCCTAGTTGTTCAATCAATTGTAAAGAAATGCCAGCATCTTCCGGGCGACCAGGCCCAGGAGAAATAACCACGGCTTCCGGCTTTAAGGCTTGAATCTCATCTATGGATATCTTGTCGTTACGAAAAACTTTAATCTCATCTGCAACTGGGAATTCTGCTGCCAATTCTCCCAGATATTGCACTAAGTTATATGTAAAACTGTCATAATTATCGATAACTATAATCAAAGCTCATCACTCCTGGTTTTTAACACTCATTCAGTTGCAAACAGCATAGACAAATATCTCATGCTATTTGTTCGGTAGGTGTAAAAATAACGCTGACGTGGACAGGTATATATAAAGCAGCTACTTTACGACAAGCCACTTCGTAAATTTTGAATTGCTTATAATGTGTTCTGCAAAGAAAATCGGACAGAGTATAATCCTCTTACCGAGTTACTTGGCGATGCCTGCGGTTTTTGCTAGCACAGCACGGCGTAAATAAACCACCCATTCCCAATCAACAAAACCCTTATACTGTATTCATTTTTAATTTTTAATTCCGCCTTGCGGTACTAGCCTCCGCAAATCACTTCTACAAAGCCGATATAATTAACGTTACCAGAGGAGGGAGCAATAGCGTACCAGCTACCAGCACCGCTACTAAAGCAGAGACAAGGACTGCACCGGCTGCACAATCTTTAGCAATTTTTGCCAGATCATGGTATGTCTGCTTAACGGTTAAGTCCACAAGGGACTCGATCGCTGTATTTAGTAACTCTAATGCCAAAACTAAACCACTAGTTATACCAATTACCGCTATTTCCACAGCTTGCAGATGTAAAAAAACGCTTAAAGCGATCGCTAAAGCACAAACACTTACATGGATGCGAAAATTACGTTGAGTTTGAAAACTATAGCTGATTCCAGCCCAAGCATATTTAAAACTAACAAATAAATTAGAGGCTACTTTCCAAGAGAATTCTCGTTCGTTAGACACAAGTGTTTGTAACGAGGTAGGCGTTGGTGGTGGAGAAATTTTTTGGGACATAGACTTAAAAATACAAAGATAGAGTTGCTACAGTGGGAATATTTGCCAATCTTAATGGCAGAATTAACTTTGAGGCAATCTTTAGGGAATTTTCCACAGAAGTATTATAAAAGTATTACCAAAAATTGACACTAACGGATACACAAGCTACTGCTATTCAATGTCAATAGTAATACCTACTGCGTTCAGCAATCTCACTTGCTGTTCTAACATTCGCTCCAAACTTTCTTCATCAGGATGATCCCAGCCTAACAAGTGCAATAAACCGTGAGCAGCTAACCAGGCTAGCTCAGTTGATAAGCTATGTTCTTGTTGTTGAGCTTGGCGTTGTGCCGTATCTACAGACACAATAATATCACCTAGATATAATGGCACAGAGGTTAGCATTTCTTCGCTTTGAGGAAAATCCACTTCCAAAGCAGCAAAGGCTAAAACATCGGTAGGCTTATTTTGTTGACGATACTGAGAATTGAGTTCTTGAATTTGCGAGTCATCTGTCAAACGCAACCCAATTTCATAACTTGGCGCTGACGGAATCTGAGGGTGAAGTATTTCTAACCAGTCATTAAACCAGTTTTCCCAAGTTTCAGGAGGAATTCGGGCATAAGTGTCCCCAATCTTTACGGATGTTGTCGGGAACAACTCGTAAAAATACTCTTCTACATATAGTTCAACTCTCAGGGGCACACAGTCTCCTAGTCTGAGGTTTACGGTTTGTCGTTAGTGAGTTAGGTAAGCAAGACCAACAAGGAGAGCTAAAAGCCCTACAGCAGTCAACGCAAAATGCTTCAGGGAAGTTGCACCCTTCCGCACCATGTTTCGCATGGCGAGTTTTACGTAGCTAGGTTGAGGTTCTGATGAAGGAGAGTTGCTCATAGTTATTTGTCTACAGACTCTTTTATAACTGTAACAGTTGGTCTGGGCTAGAATAGCGATCGCCTGTATATTGCTGAGAAATTTATCTAAGATGCCATGCGATCGCGCCAATCTGAAAATACGAAAAAATAAATAATAAGTAGTAAGTAATGTTAAAAACAATTTACTTACTACTTGTAAATAACTCTCAATTATGCAGGAGTGTTTTCTACTAGTTTATTTTCTTGGCGCAGATAAGCTTGGATGAATGTATCAAGTTCACCATTCATAATATCGCCAATTGCTGTTGTTTCCGTGTTTGTACGCAAGTCTTTCACCATTTGGTAAGGGTGAAATACATAGTTACGGATTTGATTTCCCCAGGAGGCTTCCACCATATCGCCACGAATTTCGGCAATTTCTTGGGCACGTTGCTCTTTGGCGATGACCAACAGCTTTGCTTTGAGGCGATTTAGGGCTTTTTCTTTATTTTGCAGCTGCGATCGTTCTTCTGTACAGCGCACCGCAAGACCCGTGGGAAGGTGAACAATCCGCACCGCAGTTTCTACTTTGTTGACGTTTTGGCCACCTTTACCACCAGACCGAGTTGTGGTGATTTCCAAATCCTTATCTGGAATATCCAATTGCACAGAGTTATCAATCTGCGGCATTACTTCCACCCCGGCAAAACTGGTTTGGCGCTTGCCGTTAGCATTAAAAGGTGAAATTCGCACTAAGCGATGTGTACCCATTTCCGATCGCAAGTAACCATAAGCATAGCGACCAGTAATTTCTAGGGTTGCCGATTTAATTCCGGCTTCATCACCCTCCGACTCTTCCGCTAAAGTTACCTTATAACCGTGAGCTTCGCCCCAACGGGTGTACATCCGCATCAGCATAAATGCCCAGTCTTGAGCATCTGTGCCACCAGCGCCAGCACTAATGGTCAGTACAGCACCTTCAGCATCATAGGGGCCAGAAAGTAATTGTTGTAACTCCCACTGGTCAAGGTCACGATTCAGTTTAGTGATGGTAGATTCTGCTTCTTGGAGTAGTGCCTCATCGGTTTCTAACTCCAATAACTCAACAACTGCCTTAGTATCTTCTAAATTGGCGTGCCAGCGATCGTATTGTTCGAGGTGGGCTTTCAGGTCGTTGAGTTCTTGTAGAGTCTGTTGGGCTTGGGTTTGGTCATTCCAAAATTCTGGTTGAGCAGATATTTTTTCGAGGTCTTGAATTTTGGCTGTCAGTGCAGGTACGTCAAAGATAGTCCTGGGTTTTACCCAGGCGGCCAGACAACGTTTCGATTTCGCGTTTGAGTTCTAAGACTTCCATTGTGCTTGTTGAATGATAGATAGAGCGCTTTGGATTGTGAAATTGCTCTTTATTCTACTTGTATTTATTAATTTTAGCTGTAGTTGGCCAAATTCTCTCTGCACTATTTCTAGTCAACAAAATTTTATCGAAAATTGGTGGGAATCCCATCATTAGGTCATTGGTCATTGGTCATCGGTCATTGGTCATTGGTCATTGGTCATTAGTCATTTCCAAAATCTCTGATTAATATAATCAGAAAAACAAATGGTCTGATTGCGAACCTCAGTCAAAATAGTAGTTATTGTTACACCCAATCACAAAAAACGCGGATAACATTAGAAAAATCTCACCCCATAAAGAAGGTGAGCGAAAACTGTTTATCTTTGTGTCCTACTAACAGCTGTCCTCTAGGCATAAATTGTTAAGTAATTATCCTAATAATGGATAGAACTTAATTACACTTTGTCTAAAGTATTAGGCAAAAAAGTACTCCACAAGGGTGAGGTATTGCTTGACAAAATTCTGTCATTATGCGTTAGTTATTAGCTAAAAGCAAAGGAGTTTGCAATGCATCGACAAATGTGCTGGTTATCTAAGTCTGGTGGCGACGGAGAGAAAATTTTGTATTTGCAAACAGAACCCAATCAGCCTTGGCGTCCCTACACATCTGTTGGACATTTTGCAGTCCCAGATTATCAAATACCAGGTGGTTCTAAAGGTTGGGCAACTTATCAAAAACTTCTGAAAGCCGGTTGGACACTAGTACCTAGCGCACGGGCAAACGAGTTTGGCAACAGCAGCTATGCAGAGTCAACAATTCAAAATCAATAGTCATTGGTCATTTGTCATTTGTCAATAAGTCATTAGTTATTCTGCGGGTGGCTGTGTCTCCCCAATTACTGAATCGCTTACCAACCTCTTGGGGAACCTTCACCGCGAGGATCGGCGGCCCCTTCTAGAGTTCCATCGGGTGTAACTGCGATCGCGTTACCATTACCCCAGGGAGCAGTTTCCTTTATTTTGTGTCCCCGATGGCGTAAGTCTTGCACAGTCAAAGCATCTAAGCCCCAAGATTCGACGCGCAACTCATCTGGTAGCCATTGATGATGTATGCGTGGAACAGAAACAGCCGCACCAACATCCATGTTGTATTCCAGCACATTTAAAATCACTTGCAAAACCTGGGTGATAATCGTGCTACCACCAGGCGCACCCACTGCCATCCGGAAATGACCATTTTCTGTGACAATTGTGGGTGTCATGCTAGATAGAGGAGTTTTGCGGGGCGCAATGCTATTGGCATCGTTGCCAACCAAACCAAAGGCATTAGGTACTCCTGGCGCAGCAGCAAAATCATCCATCTCATTGTTGAGCACAATTCCAGTTCCCGGTGTCACTACACCAGCACCAAAACTGAGATTAATCGTGAAAGTCAAACTCACGGCGTTGCGTTCTTCATCCACAACACTAAGATGGCTGGTTTCAGGAGATTCATACCGAGGACAAGTAGATGAGGGAAGACGCAGACATTTAGAATTTAAATCTACTGGCTTGATCTCGGTCGAGGGTCTAGCCAGTTGCATATTAATTTCTTGACGGCGTTTTTTGGCGTAAGCTGGACTAAGCAGTTCTTGTACAGGGACTTTGACAAAATCAGGATCGCCTAAATATTGTGAGCGATCGCTGTAAGCAATCTTCATTGCCTCTACCATTAAATGTATAGCGTCGGGATGATGCCATCCTAAAGATTTAAAATCGGTATCACCGATAATATTTAAAATCTGCAATAGATGAACGCCTCCCGATGAAGGTGGTGGCATTGAGCAAATTTTAGCTTGGCGAAAATTTCCACAAACGGGAGTGCGCCAGATTGGTTTGTAGGCTTTGAGGTCTTCTAGAGTAATTAAACCACCATTTTTTACCATATCAGAAGCGATCGCACGAGCAATACTTCCGGTGTAAAAACTTTGGGGATTTTGGGCAATTGCTGTTAAAGTGCGTGCTAAATCACGCTGTACTAGCTTCTCCCCTGGTTTGTAAAATTCGCCATTGCGAGTGAAAATTTCCCGCAGGGCTGGATTGTTAAGAAGTGCTGGCTGGCTGGATTGGTTTGTTTGCAGATAACGCCAAGTTGCTACATCGCCCAGAATGAAGCCATCTTTAGCAAGTGCGATCGCAGGTTTCATCACCTCTTGCCAAGAAAGCTTACCATAGCGACGATGCACTTCATAAAGTCCCGACACCGTTCCTGGTGTCGCCACTGCTAAATAACCTTTAAGACTGGCATTGGGACGCACCTTTCCTTCTGCGTCAAGATACATATTTCTTGTAGCTTTCAGGGGTGCGCGTTCACGGAAATCTAACGCTTTGATGTCGCCAGTTTTTTCAGAGTGCATCAGCAAAAATCCGCCGCCACCGATTCCGGCTGAAAAAGGCTCAACTACAGAAATTGCAAAGGTTGTGGCTACAGCTGCATCCACTGCATTACCACCTTTGCGTAACATCGAAATTCCCGCTTCACTCGCTAGGGGATGGGCTGAAACTACCATTCCCTTTTTGCTGCGTAGGGGTAAAGTTAAAGCAGCCGAGGCGACTTGGCTATAAACAAAGAGTGTGAAAGAAAAGACTGCGATGGCTACGTGCGTCGCAGGCATCGCAACTCGCTTGGCTTTAGTAACAGTAAGCATTTTTATACCATTTTTCATAAAAACTTATACATATATAGGATCTGAGTGTACTTAATTTATCAGATTTTGATTACCATTGTTTGCGTAGCTTGCCGCCGTAAGCATCACTCTCCTACTCTTCCTTGAACAGTTACAAATATGAAGAGTATGCAAAGATTTTTTGAAAAGATAGACATCTAAGTAAATATCGAATATTTACTTAGATGTCAGGTTATTTTGATGTTTTCTATTTTCCAGATAGAAATTCAAGAGCGATGCCTACAGCGGCAAGCTACGCTGACAACGAATGTATAAAGATTTCCTGTTTTATGCTGTCTCAAGTATTCCGTGTTTTGAAACTAGTAAGACTTATGCATTGACAAATCAACTAAATTTTGTACAGAGCTTAAGACTTAGATAGTTCTCAACACTGGGATAAGTAATGTTTGGAAGCGAATTAAAGGGGAAATATTTAATGAACAATTTGCGAGTCTATCTATCTAAAGAATGAATATTGTATGCCGAAAGCTTTAAACTTTTGGCAAATTACTTGTGCCGTAAAACAGCATAAACTCGATTATTGACAACTGAAGTTACTCCAAAAATCTATTCAATCAGGAAAAATTTATGCCAATTATCATTGGAACCAGCGGTAACGACACACTAAAGGGTGCTTTTGAACACAACGGTTACACTGACACCCTAACTGGTGGCGGTGGCAACGATATATTTTTTGACGGCGGCTCAAACTACATTAATAAGATCACCGATTTCGGTGGAGTAGGCAAAGGAACAAACCCCACAGCAGCAGTCATTGCCGAAGTGGATACCCTAAGTTTCCAGCGCTATAGTGGTTTTACTGCTCAAAACTTGCTCCTCGCCCAGAATGGTACAAGTTTGGAAATCGGCTTTCAAGGATTTGGTAGTTACAAATTCATCCTGGAAAACTTTGCTCTGGAAAACCTGGATAACCTCACTAAATCTGCTGGAGCCACTGTAGATTTAGGCAATATTCTGTTTTATGGGCAAACTACCATTACCGACAGCTTTGATGTCTTCGATGCCAACTCCACTCAAAGCACTGTCTTTAAAAAAAACACAGTCACCTTCCTAAACGACCTATCCAACAATGTTAGTGGCTTTGACAATTCAAATGATGTCATCAATGGTCAAGGGGGTGATGACATTCTTGAAGGCTTAAGTGGCAATGACATTTTGAGGGGTGGCGCGGGCAATAATACCCTCAACGGTGGTGTTGGTGACGATACTTTGTATGCTGACTCCCCCTCAAGCAATAATCTGTTTAATGGGGGCGATGGCAATGATTTTCTCTCCACCTCTGGCAGCGACGAATACAACGCCTACATACCAGGCTACGACGATCGCTCTTTAGGCAACAATACCCTCAACGGTGGTGCTGGTGATGATACTTTAAATGCTAGTGGTTCATTAGGCGATAACCTCTTAGATGGGGGCGATGGCAATGATTCTCTCTCTATCTCTGGGATTGTAAGGAGTGAGCAGTACACATCGTCTGACTCTGGCTCAGATGGCGATAACACCCTCAACGGCGGTAATGGTGATGATATCTTGAGTGCTAGTGGATCATCAGGCGATAACCTGCTTTTTGGAGGCGATGGCAATGATTTTCTAGACATCTCTGGCTTTTTGTCTATATATCAAGACTCCTACTTCAACTCTATCTCCTCAGGCAATAACCTCCTAGATGGAGGCGATGGCAATGATACTCTAACAGCCTCTGGTGCCACTGGTAACAACACCCTCAGTGGTGGTAATGGCGATGATAGCCTCAGTGGTGGTAATGGCAATGATAGCCTCACAGGCGGCGGTGGTAAGGATAAATTTGTTTACGACGGCTCATACAACGACAATGGTAGATACAGCGACACCATTAATAATGGCACTACTACGATCGCCGATTTTGATGGAGTAGGTAAAGGAACAAACCCCACAGCAGCAGTTACAGCCGAAGTGGACACTCTAATATTCCAGAACGATAGTAGCTTCACTGCCGACAATTTACTTCTCACCCAGAATGGCACAAGTTTGGAAATTAGCTTTCAAGGGTATGGTGATACCAGATTCATCCTGGAAAACTTTGCTCTGGAAAACCTAGAAAACCTTACCAAATCTACTGGAGCCACTGTAGATTTGGGCAATATTCTGTTTTATGGGCAAACTGCCATCACCGACAGCTTTGATGTCTTCGATGCCAACTCCACCCAAAGCACTGTCTTTAAAAAAAACACAGTCACCTTCCTAAACGACCTAGACAACAATGTTAGTGGCTTTGACAATTCAAATGATGTCATCAATGGTCAAGGGGGTGATGACATTCTTGAAGGCTTAAGTGGCAATGACATTTTGAGGGGTGGCGATGGCAATAATATTCTCAACGGTGGCGATGGCAATGATACTCTCAATGGTGGCACTGGCAATAACACCCTTAATGGTGGCAATGGCAATGATTCCTTAAATTTTGACTCCCTATCTACGTTAGTCACTCAAACAGTAGACGGGGGAGCAGGTAACGACATCTTGTCTTTCAGTTATAGCAGTGCTACCACGGGAATTACTTCGACTTTCAATCCTGCTACTAACATTACAGTAATTTCTTCGACGGCAGACACAACAGTGTTTAGCTATAAGAATATCGAACAATTAAATATCACAGGTACAGACTACGATGATTATCTTGTGGGAAGCAATGGTAATGATACGCTCCGCCCAGGCAATGGTAACGATACAGTAGATGGTGGCGCTGGTGACGATTTCTTGAATATTAGTCTTTCGACAGGGGATCACCTCCTCAATGGAGGCAATGGCAATGATTCTTTACAGGCTTTTAGTTACATTTACGACGAATTCGGAAATTACGTTCAGGGTAGCATATCTGGCGATAACACCCTCAACGGTGGTGCTGGTGATGATATCTTGAATGTTTACGGTTCAACAGGCGATAATTTATTAGATGGGGACGATGGTAATGATTTACTCTCTGCTGTTAACACCTCTGGTGAGAACACCCTCAAAGGTGGTGTTGGTAACGATACATTGGGTATTTCCGGTTCAACAGGCAATAATCTATTAGATGGGGGCGATGGTAATGATTCCCTGATAGCCTCTGGTGCTTCAGGTAATAACACCCTTAAAGGTGGTGTTGGTAACGATACATTGGATGGTAGCTTTTCAGCAGGCAATAATCTATTAGATGGGGGCGATGGTAATGATTCCCTGATAGCCTCTAGTAGCTCAGGTAATAACACCCTTAAAGGTGGTAATGGTGATGATACCCTCAGAGGTAACTATGGTAATGATAGTCTCTATGGGGAAGGTGGCACTGATACCTTTGTTTTCGATACCTTCTTCAATGAAGGAGGTTTTAATCTGATACGTGACTTCGATGCCACTAATGAACTAATTCAGGTGTCGGCTGCTGGTTTTGGTGGCGGTTTATCAGCAGGTGTACTTAAGACAAGTCAGTTTACACTTGGAGAATCTGCAACCACTAGCAGCCAGCGATTTATTTATAACTCCACTACAGGTGCATTGTTCTTTGACCAAGATGGTAATGCAGGCGCATTTACTCAGGTACAATTTGCAGAATTATCTACTGGGTTGTCACTAACGAACAACAATTTTGTGGTTGTTTAACTAATTCGGCGGAATTCCCCTTCCTGCTGCGCTGAGGAAGGGGATGGATAGCCGGACGATGACGAAAACATCTCCGACCTATATCAACCGCCAGGTTGATTAGGGAGTGGGATGGTTAAGGAATCGTCAGTTTTTGGACTTGCCAACCTATAAAATCCTCCTTGACCCGGATTTCTCACTCATGGTGTGGGAGGTTTGTTGCTTTTTTCTATCTCCCCACACTCTCCACACTCCTTGATTTTTCACTTGTGAGCAATCCATGCTTGAGCGATCGCCTGATAAAAAATAAGATTGATGGTGAAGAGTTAAAATTTCAAACATCCATCTCAGAACTCCCTTCATCCACCTCAAAGACTCATTTATCTCAATTCCCAATGCCCCATGCCCCATGTCAAATGCCCCATGTCCAATGTCCAATGCTGCCCCAAGACTCGTATGATCAACATATCAGGAAAACATAACAGCCAGATTTTTACCGCAAAACATGGGCAGTATTTGGGAAATCGATTTTTACTCTCGTCCGATTTTGGACGCTAATCAGAAAAAAGTTTGGGAAGTCTTAGTCTGCGAAAGCCCCTTAGATATCGACACAAAACCAGATTCTTTGTTTCGCTATGCTCAATATTGTCCCAGTACCCAGGTAAATTCGGGCTGGTTGCGGACAGCATTGCAGGAGGCTATTGACCAAGCTGGAAAAGCACCAATTAAAATCCGCTTTTTCCGCCGCCAAATGAACAATATGATTACTAAAGCCTGTCAAGACTTGAGCATTCCCGCCCAACCTAGCCGCCGTACTTTGGTTCTCAACCAATGGTTAGAACAGCGGATGGAGGAAGTGTATCCTCAAGAGGCAGGGTATCAAGGGGGGACTAATCCCTCAGTCCGCTTGGAAAAACCTTTGCCGCAACGTTTACCAGATGCTTTGGAAGGACAGCAGTGGGTATTTGTTACCTTAGATGCTGCGGATTTTGCTGAGATGCCAGAGTGGGAAATTGGTTTTGGTGAAGCTTTTCCTTTAGAGTTGGCGAAAGTTTCACCAGAAGCTCGGATTCCTGGTATTTTGATTTTCTCACCGAGAGCGTTGCCCTTAGCTGGCTGGATGTCTGGTTTGGAGTTGGCTTTTTTGAGATTTGACACCAGCGAAGAGGCAAGATTGCTTTTAGAAACCGGTGTAACTGAAAGCTGGATTGTGGCAAATATTAAGAAGCCTCAAATCTTAGCAGAAGCTAAAGGTTTTGAAGAAGCCAAGCAAAAAGCTAACGGAGTGCATTTTATCGGTGTGCAGTCTGATCCTAAAGCAGAATCTTTTGCTGGTTTTTGGCTGTTGCAAGAGGTTAATCTTTGAAAGTGGGGAGTGGGGAGTGGGGAATGGGGATTGGGGAATGGGGAATGGGGAATGGGGAATGGGGAATGGGGAATGGGGCATGGGGACAAGGAGAATAACCATGCCCAATGACCAATGACCAATGACCAATGACCAATGACCAATGACCAATGACCAATGACAAATGACCAATGACAAATGACAAATGACAAATGACAAATGACAAATGACCAGATCCGTTGAGACATGGCAATGATTTGGGATAATTAACTGCGTCCATCAGTGTTGATCTGCGGTTTTAAATCGTAACTATCGAAATACGCTGATGATTTTTGGATAGTTATCTGCGTTCATCAGCAGAAAGTCTGATCGTCGGCTTTTGACGATCGCACTTTTCTTGAGAAAGCGTTGATATGCGGTTCAAAATCCACAATTCACTAAGGGTCATGGGTTCTGAAAATTTGTCACAAGATACACTAGCAGAACAGCTGCTGGAACTAGCTATAAAATCTGGAGCAGAAGCAGCTGAGGTGTATCAGTCGCGATCGCTTTCTCGTCCAGTGTTTTTTGAGGCAAACCGGCTCAAACAGCTAGAAACCAGTCAATCTGAAGGCACAGCACTAAGGCTTTGGCGAAACGGGCAACCAGGACTCACGGTGGCTTACGGTTCTGTCACAGCCGAAGTAATGGTGGAAAAAGCTCTGGCACTCAGTCAACTCAATCAACCAGAAACAGTAGAATTAGGCTCTAACTCTCAGCCCTCCTACCCAGATATAGGGGAAAGTGTGCCCATAGAGGTTTTGGTAGATTGGGGCAAGGAAGCGATCGCACTCATCCGTGATGCCTATCCCGATGTTGTATGCAATGGTGACTGGGAATGTGATATTGAAACCACTAGACTAGTCAACACTAAAGGTTTAGATTGTCACTATACGGATACTACCCTCAGCTGCTACATATCAGCAGAATGGGTACGCGGCGATGATTTTTTAAGTGTTTCTGATGGTCAAACTAAGCGGGGAGAACTCCACCCGGAAAGATTAGCTAACCAAATTTTACAACGGTTAATTTGGGCCAGAGAAAATGTTTCACCTCCTACTGGCCGTGTCCCGATTTTATTCACTTCTAAAGCCGCCGATATGCTTTGGGGTACTGTACAAGCAGCGTTGAATGGCAAGCGAGTCTTAGAAGTGGCTTCCCCTTGGGCAGAACGTTTGGGTAAGGAAGTAGTTGCACCCAGTCTTACCCTCTACCAAGATCCAGAAGCGGGCCCTTATAGTTGCCCCTTTGATGATGAAGGCACTCCAACTAAATCTTTAGTATTTATCCAAAACGGGATTTTACAGCATTTTTATGGCGATCGCACCACCGGACGCCAATTGGGAACTGACACCACTGGAAATGGTTTTCGCCCTGGCTTGGGCAGCTATCCCACCCCTGGTTTATTTAATTTTCTCATCCAGCCAGGTTCGGCATCACTACCAGACTTAATTGAACAACTAGATGATGGCTTGATTGTGGATCAAATGTTGGGTGGTGGCGGCAGTATTTCTGGAGATTTTTCAATCAATGTTGATTTAGGCTACCGCGTCCAAAATGGTCAGGTAATTGGGCGTGTTAAGGATACGATGGTAGCAGGTAATGTCTACACAGCCCTCAAACAATTGGTTACACTGGGCAATGATGCTGATTGGAATGGTTCTTGTTATACTCCGTCTCTGATAGTAGAAGGGCTATCCACCACGGGGAGAAGTAATTAATTCGTAATGACGCTCCTACGTCGCTAACGCTACGCTAACGTAATTCGTAATTCGTAATTGAGGATAGTGCTGTGTAGCAACAAGTTACATTTTCCAATGACTTTTAAAACATCCTCTGAGATTCCGGTAACAGCAATCCAAAATCCAAAATCTAAAATCCAAAATTGGTATGAATCAGCGCTTTCGCACCTGGTGGCAGCCTAGAAAGGGTTTAGCGATCGCCGAAGCTTGTATTATCGGTTTGGTTGCTGCCCTATCTGCGGTGTTCCTGAAAGTGGGTTCGGGATGGCTGGGAACATGGCGAGTCCATACTACCCACCTTTTCCCGGTATGGCTGGCACTACCAGCAATTGGTCTGATCCTGGGGTTTGTGGCTGGATGGTTGGTGGATAGGTTGGCACCAGAAGCCGCTGGTAGCGGTATCCCGCAAGTGAAAGCAACTCTTGCCAATGTACCGATGTCATTATCTTGGCGGGTGGCAGGTGTAAAGTTACTCAGTGCTATTATCGCCATCGGTTCCGGTATGACGCTGGGACGCCAAGGCCCCACTGTCCAAGTTGGGGCTAGTTTAGCAGCAGGGATGAGTCGTTGGGTTCCCACTTCCCCAGATCATCGACGGCAAATGATTGCAGCAGGTGCGGGTGCTGGTTTGGCGGCTGCTTTCAATGCCCCGATCGCAGGTGTATTATTTATCGTTGAAGAGTTACTCCAGGATTTATCAGGGCTGACTCTGGGAACTGCCATTATCGCATCCTTTATTGGTGGGGTAATATCCCGACTTTTAGGTGGTGGCTCTCTTGACCTTAACCTGCAATTGACGCAATCTTCCAGCCAATTTTCTATACCCGAAATTCCCTTTTTTGTGCTATTGGGTATTTTGGCAGGGTTGTTTGGTGCATTGTTTAATCGCGGCTTAATATTTAGTATTAAATTTTATAGAAGATTACATATCAGCTTACCGCTGCGGGTGGCTTTAGCTGGATTTATCTCTGGTATTATTGTGGCCATACTCCCGGCGTCATTCCGTGATAATACCGGATTACGAGAGTCTTTAATTACTGGAGGGGCACATCCTAGCGTAGCAGCGATCGCTTTTGCTGCCCAGTTCATCCTCACACTGATAGCATTTGGTTCAGGCGCACCAGGGGGATTATTCGCTCCCAGTCTGATTTTGGGTTCTTGTTTGGGACATATTATCGGTGTATTTGAGTTATATGTTACTGGATCTGGTTCTCCTACTACTTACGCCTTAGCGGGTATGGGTGGATTTTTTAGTGCCGTTTCCAAGGTTCCAATCACAGCAATTGTGATTGTGTTTGAAATGACTACAGATTTCAATCTGGTGTTACCTTTGATGATTGTTTCTGTAGCAGCTTATTTGGTTGCGGATAAGGTTGTGCCTGGTTCGCTTTATGAGAAACTTTTGGAGTTAAAGGGCATCACTTTAACTAAAGAAGTACCGATGGAGGGAGCATTAACCAAGTTAACCGCAAAAGATGTGATGCAAGAACGGGTGGAAACTCTAGATGCAGAGATGAGTTTGGAAGAAGCAATGCAAGCTTTTGCCCGTTCCCATCATCGCGGTTTTCCTGTGGTAGAAGATAGCAAGTTAGTGGGGATTGTGACGCAATCAGATTTGCTAAAAACACGCGAGAGTACAAATCACACACTTCGCGATCGCAACCTAGCCGATGTTTTTTTAAAAGAAATTATGACATCTGTCCCAGTGACAGTAACACCAATCCACACCTTGGGGAATGTACTGTATTTACTCGATCGCTATCAAATCAGTCGCTTACCAGTGGTGGATGGACGGAAACTGATTGGGATTATTACCCGTGCAGATATTATTCGGGCAGAAGCAGATCATCTCAATTGTGACAACAGGACTCCTGGATTGCGACCAGAACCTTCATACATAGTTTACCAAACGCGCTCGCCCAGCATCGGCAGAGGTAGATTATTAGTGCCCGTAGCTAATCCCGAAACAGCAGGTATTTTGTTACTTATGGCAGCAGCTATTGCCCGCGATCGCCATTATGAAATAGATTGCGTGCAAGTGATGCTGATACCCCGCCACAGTTCCCCATCGGAAACACAGGTAAGAACGGCAAAAAGTCGCCGCTTGCTACGACAGGCAGAAGTCTTAGCAAAAAAATGGAAAATTCCCCTGCACACGCAGATTCGAGTTACCCACGACGTGGCGCAGGCAATTTTGGAAACAATTAACGAACAACATATCGACCTAATTTTAATGGGATGGAAAGGTAACACATCTACCCCAGGTCGGATTTTTGGCACAGTCGTAGACACCGTAATTCGCCAAGCCACCTGCGAAGTAGTCTTAGTAAAATTGGGCAAAACTCCCCACTCCCCACTCCCCACTCCCCACTCCCCATTCCCAGTCNNCAATCCCCAATCCCCAATCCCCCACTCCTTCAACCGCTGGCTAGTCCCAATGGCTGGTGGCCCCAATTCCCCTCTGGCGATTAAATTGTTACCGGCTTTAATTACATTGGGAAATGATCCGCAAATTCGCCTGACACAGGTGTTTAAGCCATCGGAACTCAAGCCAGATATGTCAGTTTTAGAACAAGCCATCCGCCATTTGATGCGGCGGCGAAAATTGTCCAGTACTGTAGTTGCGCTCCCAGTCCAAGCTGATTCCGTTGCGGAAGGTGTAATTAACCTAGTGAAAACCGAAGGTTATGATGTTGTAGTTTTGGGAGCTTCGCGCGAGGGATTGTTGCAGCAGGCGATTCAAGGTAATATTCCCGAAGCGATCGCCTCTGGTGTAGAAAGTACAGTGATTTTGGTTAGGGGTGCAATTAATACTTAAAAAAAGCGGCGTTGCTCAATCAAGGGATGATTCTTGTGGGGTGGGCCGAAAAGCCACTGGTGTCTACTTTTGCCAAAAATAGCGTACTGATTGGGTGTTGTTCACCCGCCAGGGATTGTAAATCCCTGACTAATTGCTCAAGTCTACTGAAGTAGACTGAAAATTTT
>NZ_KV757553.1 GCF_001712795.1 Nostoc sp. KVJ20 | reverse complement strand
TAATATCTGGCTGCGAGCAGAAGAGTTTCGCCCTTTAAGGGAAAAGTGGTTAGAAAGATTGTCGTCCACGGATGAAGTGCGGGTGATTTTGCAAACAGAAAATAGCCAATTGCAGCTATTACCCTGGCATCTGTGGGACTTGTTAGAACGCTATCCCAAGGCTGAAATTGCCCTTTCTTCACCATCCTACGATCGCATTCACAAGCCACGCACTTTAAACCAATTAGTCAACATTTTGGCAATTGTGGGCAATAGTCAGGGGATTGACACCCAAGCCGATCAAGCTTTACTGCAACAATGTCCTAACGCAGAGGTTACCTTTCTGGTAGAACCACAGCGTAAAGAATTGACTGACCATCTCTGGGGAAAAAACTGGGATATTCTTTTTTTTGCTGGGCACAGTTCTAGTCACAGGAATGGAGAAAGCGGACGAATTTACCTGAATAAAACTGATAGTCTTACCATTGGCGAGTTAAAGTACGCTCTCAAAAAAGCTATTGAAAACGGCTTGCAATTAGCTATATTTAACTCCTGTGATGGATTGGGATTGGCGCGAGAATTGGCTGATTTGCAAATTCCTCAGATAATCGTCATGCGCGAACCCGTCCCAGACCAAGTTGCTAAGGAGTTTTTAAAGTATTTTCTCGAAGGCTTTTCTGGTGGAGAGTCTTTATATCAAGCGGTACGCCAAGCGCGGGAACGTTTGCAAGGACTTGAGGATCGATTTCCCTGTGCAACTTGGCTACCAGTGATTTGCCAAAATCCAGCGCAGATACCACCCACTTGGGATGAATTAAGGTCTACCAAAACTGAAGATATACCAAATTTAGCTTTGTCTAGCAGACGCAGATTTCAGACAAGTTTGTTATCTAGCTTGGCGATTACAGCCTTGGTTTGTGGGGTGAGATTGCTGGGATTGCTGGAAAATCAAGAGATTCAAGCCTTTGACCTGATGATGCGATCGCGCCCTGCGGAAGGACTTGATCCGCGACTGCTAATAATCACAATTGACGATGATGATTTGGCGACTCAAAGACAAAATGGCGAGTATTTGATCGGAGCTTCCATTTCCGAAAAATCTCTCAATAAACTTTTAGCAAAACTGAATCAATACCAACCCCGTGCGATCGGCTTGGATATCTACCGTGATTTTAAGGCGAAAGACCCAGATTTAATTACTCGTCTCCAAAAAACTCCGAACTTGGTTGGCGTATGTAAGGGGAGTGATAGCACAGGAAATATTAAAGGTATTAAGCCGCCACCAGAAATCCCTCCAGGAAACTTGGGATTCAGTGACTTTATTCACGATCGCGATGGAGTGATCCGTCGGCATCTGCTGTTCATGAATCAGGAAGCGACATCGTTGTGTTCTGCTCCCTATTCCTTCAGTTTACAACTAGCATCCCTCTATCTGCGCCCTGACGGAATTCAACCAAAGTTCACCCCTAAAGGGAATTTGCAGTTGGGTAAAACTATTTTTCCGAATCTAAAGTCTCGAACTGGTGGCTATCAAAATATAGATGCTAATGGCGGTCAAATCTTACTCAACTACCGTTCTCCAAAACAGATAGCCCAACAGGTGAAGCTAACGCAATTTTTATCTAATTCGGTTAACGCCAGCGCGATCAAAGACCGGATTGTTCTAATTGGTGTCGTGGCAAAGGGGGATTCTCCAGACACCTGGCCCACACCCTATGGCGCTCCCTTAGATGATCAAATGCCAGGAGTGTTGGTACAGGCTCACATGATCAGTCAGATTCTCAGTGCAGTCCAGGATGGGCGGCCGTTGCTGCGGGCTTGGTCACTGTGGATTGAGATAGTCTGGATTTTGGGCTGGTCTGTGGTGGGGGGAGTCCTGGCTTGGCACAAGCTTTCGTTACCCTGGTTGGTCTTGGCAGTCGGTGTTACCTCTAGCGTTTTGTATGTAGTTTGCTTTGGTCTGTTAATTGCGGGTGCTTGGGTACCGTTTGTACCGTCAGCTTTATCACTGGTCACGATGGTGAGCTTGATGTCAATTTATCATTCAAAAACAGAAGTGCCGGTGGGGAGTGGGGAATAGGGAATGGGGAATGGGGAATGGGGAATGGGGGGAGAATAACTAAATGCCCAATTTAAAATCTAAAATCTAAAATCTAAAATCTAAAATCGTATGAGGTCAGGTTTTTATGAATTCAAATTCACAACTTATAAAACTCTTTTTATTAGTCGCTTTTAGCTGTACAAGCTTACTAGTTAACTTGACTCCAGTACAGGGGAAACCAACCCCTAATCGCTCTGATGCTAAAACAACCATTGCTCAAGCCACAACCTATAATCAACCTCCAATTCCACCTGGCCCTCCTCCTGGAGGTCGCGTTCGTGGTGGAGCGAAGCGCGGGGAAGTGGCTGCATGTCCAGTTACTAAACCTGACCTGACTGCTTTAACTCCCTTTACTGAGGAAGCTAACTCAGTGATTAATGTCTGGGCACAGACAACGGTAGAACGCCCAAGTTGGTTTTTCTATGTGCCATATACCAAAGATTCGCTATATACAGCTGAATTTGTGCTGCAAGATCAGGACTCTAACGAGATTTACCAAAAGGCGATCGCTCTACCGGATAAAGCAGGAGTCATCCGCGTTTCTCTACCTACCACTGCTCCTGCTTTAGCAGTAAACAAACAATACCGCTGGTTTTTTACTATTAGCTGTGACAAAGAAAAGAATTCGCCGCCAACTTTTGTTGAAGGAGTAATCCAACGAATTGAACTGAATCCAGCCATAGTTCAAGAGCTACAAACCACAGAACCTCTAAAGCGCTATGCTGTCTATGCCCAAAAGGGGATATGGTACGAGGCACTGACGACACTAGAGGAACTACGTCAAAACAATCCTCAAGATGCGGCACTGCAAGCACAGTGGCGGAATTTGCTAGGCAGCATCCGCTTAGATGATGTTGCAGGAGAAACCATTTTCCCGGAAACACCTTAGACTGAACAAAATAGTAAAAGGGACTGGGGATTAGGGATTGGGGACTGGGTATAAAATCGAAAAAATATGGTGTTTGCTCATTACTCACCACCAAATTGTCAAAAACAATTCCTGGTACTCAGTACCGGAGCGGCGTTCCTCCCCCACCATACATAAAAGTTGGTGAGGGAGGAACGCGGCGACCAGTTAAAGATTATTTGCAAAAATTTTTTTGTAGAGACATTGCATTGCAACCTCTCTACAGAAGTTTGGTTTAGTTTACAGCAGCACTCACTAAACCATTGTGCTTGAGCAATGCGATCGTACTCGGTTCACGACCCCGGAAAGTTTTAAACACCTCCATTGGATGTTTGCCACCACCGAGTGCCAGCACCGTATCCCGATAACGCCCACCTGTAGCTTTTATCGCTTCTTCATCTTCTAGCCCAGCTTCTTCAAAAGCGGCAAAAGCGTCAGCGCTCAATACCTCAGCCCACTTGTAACTGTAGTAACCTGCTGCATAGCCACCCTCAAAAATATGTCCAAAAGCGCATAGCATTGAATCTTCTGGAAGTGGTGGTAAAACAATAGTAGTCTTGGCTATGCGATGACGCACATCTGCTGGAGTTTCATTGCTACCGGAACGATAGCGGTAGTGTAGTTCTAAATCAACACAGCTAAAGTGAATCTGCCGCAACATGGCAGTACCACTCATATAATTACGCGCCGCTAGCAGCTTTTGATAATAATGTTCCGGTAAAGCTTCCCCAGTTTCGTAATGTTTAGCCATACCAAACAAAGTGGGTCGCTCATAGCACCAGTTTTCCATAAACTGACTGGGTAATTCTACTGCATCCCACTCCACATTATTGATGCCTGCGGCTCCGGCATAGTCAACCTTGGTGAGCATGTGGTGCAATCCATGACCAAACTCGTGGAACAAAGTTTCTACTTCATAGAAAGTCATCAAACTTGGCTTGCCATCTACTGGCGGAGTTTGATTACATATCAAATAAGTCACAGGTAAGCGGATGCCAGTTTCACCATTCTCAGTGATTTTGGCCCGATTGATACACACATCCATCCAAGCACCACCGCGTTTTTCTGCTGGACGACTATAGGGATCTAAGTAGAAATAGGCGATGGGAGAACCTGTTTCATCAGCGATTTGGAAATAACGGACATCTTCATGCCAGACTGGGGCTTGACCATCGGCAGGGGTTACGGTGACACCGAACAGCCGCTTCACAAGTCCAAATAAGCCATCTAACACTTGGGGAAGGGGAAAGTAGGGACGTAATTCTTCAGCGGTAAAAGCAAATTTTGCTTCTCGTTGGCGTTCTGCCCAAAAGCTGATATCCCAATGTTTTAAATCCTGATATTCTGCTCCGTATGATGCGGCGAAAGCCTGGAGTTCTTTTAAGTCTTTGACAGCAGCATCATAACTCGCCTGACGTAGTTCTTCTAATAGTGCTTCTACTGCCTCAACATTAGGAGCCATTTTACTTGCAAGACTCAACTCGGCATAACTCTTAAAGCCCAGTAAATCTGCGAGTTCTTGCCGTAACTCCAAAATACGCACAATTAATGGGTTGTTATCTAAATCGCCACTAGAAGCGCGAGTGATATGAGCTTTGTAGAGCTTTTCACGCAAATCTCCACGGGTGCTGTGCTGCATGAAAGGGCCGTAGCTGGGGTAGTCTAAAGTAATCCGCCAGGGGCCATTTTCTGGTGTGGCGTTCTCTTCTCCTGCCGCACGAGCCGCTTGGGCAGCTAAACTCACCAAACTTGGTGGTAACCCGTCAATTTCTGCTTGTGTTGTCAGGGTTAAGCTGAAGGCTTTCGTGGCATCAAGTACATGGTTAGAGAATTTGGTCGAAAGTTCTGCTAACTCCATCTGAATGGCGTTGAAACGCTCTCTTGCTTCTCCTTTTAAGCCAACACCAGAAAGTTCTGCATCTCGAATGGCGGCTTCTACAATACGCTGTTGGGCTAATTCTAAAGTTGCCCAACCATCACTGCTACGGAGTGCTTTAAAAGCATTGTAGATGGGTTGGCTTTGACCGAGCTTGTTGATAAATTGTACTACTAGTGGCTGTACGATTTCATGAGCTTCGCGCAGTTCCGGGCTATTTTTAACACCCATTAAATGATTTACCGCCCCCCAACTCCAGGTAAGCCGTTCTGTCAGCTTTTCTAAGGGTTCTACTAAACCACTCCAAGTAGGCTGTATATTAGTCTCTAAGGTGGCAAGCTGCTGGTCAAGTTCTGCTAGCAACTGATTGAAGGCTGGTACTACTCGTTCTGGTTTAATCTCTGCAAAGGGAGGTAAACCAGTGCCTTGGAGTAAGGGATTTTCGGAAATAATGGTACTTGCACTCATGATTTTGTGTGAACTGCGAACGAATAAAAATCAACAATGATTTTTATTTATATATCTACTAATGTAGCGATCGCAGTGCTATTTAGTATTGCCATTCTGACAAAAATGTAAAAAAAGCGAGAATTCCTCACAAAAGTATCCTGATATAGCTATTTTGTTTGGTATGTGAACAATAAATTGGGGATTGGGGATTGGGGACTGGGGACTCGGAAAGAGTTTTCTTCTCGTGCGAACGCTCTTGCAACAAAATTTGGGTCGTGGTCTGAATCCCGAATATCCGAATGTACTATGTCAAACAAGTAACCCGTCTGCCAACATCGGCATTACCCTGAAAACGTAGTTTCAGCCCAAAAATCCCACGCTTTCAAGACGTGAGATTGTCCAATTAACTGAGCGCGATCGAGCATCTTTGCCGAATTGAGAAGTAAAATTCTATATTGCTCTATATTTATGATATTATTTGGCAACTCATCTTTTTACTCGTAAAATCGAAGACAAGATCAAGGTCAGTAGAAAAGAGTCCCTAAATTAATGAGTACGTTAATCAGTCAGGGTGGAAGAACTATCACAAAATTTCAGGTGGTAGACCGGATAAACGATATCGCTTGGCAAGCCCACCAAGGGAGCGTTGCAGCGATTATTCAGCTATTGAACGAAAAGCTAGCCAAGTCTGGTGTCAGAACTAGAGCCATGTTTTCTGATGGTGTCTTACAACTTCTGTGCGAGGCGGCTAGGGTAGAGCAACTTGAGCAATCTCCCCTCGTAGAACAAATCCAGCAAATTCTTGAGTCCATCGCCCCGCGTCACATTCGCCGAGTCAATATCAACAGCCGAATTGTTCGGGAACAACAATTACTGTGGTTAAAGGAAATAGATAGCGATCGCGAAAACCAATTGCTTTGGTCGCAGGAAATTACATTAATTCAGCCCAATATTGTAAAGCAACTAATTAAAGATTTCACAGAAGCTCAAGCTGAACTAGGAAAACCAAATTTTCCGAAAACTCCAATCTCTCGTCCTTTAGTACTCATTAACAAAGAAAAATACAAAAATAAACCTCAAACAAAGCTATTAGTAGCGGCTGGTTTATGCTCACTGTTGTTGCTTAGTTGGATTGTTTATGCTCAGTTAGGTGATAAGCTGAAAAACTTAATGCAACTAGAAACTTCCAAATCTTTAACAACAGAAGATACTAACGAGAAGAAAGCCCAAACACTATCTCCTGCTCCTAATAATAGCCTTTCTGAGCAATCTGACGATCCATTTCCAATATCTGTACGAATTGCCAACCAAGCTTCTGCATCTGGTAAAACAGCCACAACCTCAACTCAGTGGTTAGAGATAGCTGCTAAGTGGCAACGAGCTTCAGATTTAATGGGCACTGTACCACAAAACCACAGCCGTTATCAGGAAGCTAAGATTCGTACTCAGCTATATAAGAAATATAGTGAGGCAGCGCAGAAAGAAGCCGATAAGAGTAAATCTTAGTAGAGCATTTCATTAATTCGTAGCAAATTCTCTTTGGAAAAGCTCTGCCTCCCTCTGCGTTTAAAAATCCTACGATTTACCTTGTCCCCAGTTAACTCCTTTAACTAGTTTTCGCCTGAAGTTGACAGCAATGAACATTGTTGTGCTCCCTACCCCTTTACTTGATTAAAATAAGAATCGATGTTACCTAATTCAGGAGTTCTCCTGTTTCTTGCAGGGAGTGTAAGCGGCGATAAATGCCCTCGTGACGCAAGAGTTCATTGTGGCTACCCACTTCTACAATCTTTCCTTGCTCCAGAACTACAATTTTATCGGCTTCCCGCACTGTGCTTAGACGGTGGGCAATAATAATAGTGGTGCAAGTACCCTGAATCGATCGCATCGCTAGCTGAATTGAACGCTCAGATTCATAATCTAAACTAGACGTGGCTTCGTCAAAAATCAGCACGTCTGGTTCGACTAACAACGCCCTCGCAATTCCCAAACGTTGTCTTTGTCCTCCAGATAACCTGACACCTCGTTCCCCCACAACGGTGTAATAACCTTGGGGTAAGTGCTGCACTACTTCATCAACTCTGGCAATCCTACAGGCTTCCTGAACCTGCTCCAAAGTGGCATTCCTTCTACCATAAGTCAGGTTATCCAATATAGTACCGTTGAAAATGTCTACTTCTTGGTGAACGATCGCAAGCCTTCGTCTATACTTACCTACATTCAAAGTGCGAATATCTTGACCATCAATCAGAATTTGACCTTCTTTCGGTTCAAAATATCGTAACAGCAATTTCACTAAAGTAGACTTACCAGAACCGGAACGCCCCACTAATGCCACTGTTTGGTATGGCTCAATCAACAAGTTGATATCTTGCAAAACTGGACGGTTGGCATCATATCCAAAACTGACGTGCGATAACTCAACTTTTCCTGTAAATTTATAAGGTGATTCTGTTTGGTTGCTCTCTTCTAAAAGACTAGCTGAATCAGATGCAGTTGGCTCTTGGAGAAATTCATGAAACCGCAGCATCGAAGAATAACGACGGGCAAAAACTTCTCCCAAAGTGCTAATAGGTTCTAATTCAGAATATGCCATGCTAGAAAGAGTTAAGGTCATGACAAAGTGACCGAGAGAAATTCTACCGTCTGCTGTTGCTGCTAGAGTCAAACCCAAGATAGTAAATACGCAGAATTGAATTACAGTCCTTTGCCAAGTAGCCAGTTTTGTATAACCTTTGTGGACACGATACTCAACCACCATTAGTTCACGATCCAAACGTTGCTTTTGGCGCTTCAGTTCCTTCGCTTCTGTAGCAAAGGCTTTCACCGTTTTGATGTTGGTAATCAGTTCAGAATTGCGACTTTCCGTATCTTCTGCATATTTATCCAGAATAGTTTCGTGCCAAATCAGCTGCTTTAAATCCTTTAAGCTAAAGCTAAGAATGACTATAAAGGAAATCAGATACAAAATTGCAATTCGCCACTCAATCACCAAGATAAAAACAAAAATTCCCAGCAAACGAACTAGTTTAGGAATCAATTGTCCGGCAACTTCGGGGTAAGTAAAAGTGTGGTTAGAAATACCTCTAGCTATCCTTCCAGCAATGCGTCCAGGGTTATTTTCATCATAAAATTCCAGTGGGAGAGTCAGAATTTTTTCTATGGCTGTTTGGGCTTTTTGCCGACGCAACCTTAAGGATATATCCCAATGAAACCAATGGGTTAACCAAGGTTGTGTTGGTGCTCTCACTACGGTGACAACAAAAACTAAACCCAGTAATAAACTCAAAGATAGAGTTTTAGTAACTGGATAATTGGTGATGTCAGCAAAAGTTGCGATCGCACTTTGAAGTGGTTTATCCAAAGGCTGATCAGACAAAACGTTTAAAATCTGCCCGATCGCATAAGGAACAACCAAATCAACAATTTCGTAGATGCTGGATGCCGTGATACTAAAGAGACTCAGCTTCCAATCAGAGCGAAAATAATTGACAATATCTTGAAATTTGGCCATGATGCACACCGTCCAAGAGCGCGATCGTAAACTTGGAATTTATATACTACAAATGTATTACAAAGTAGTCAAGAGCTAGATGACAAATCACTCTTTGGGAGTAGTCGTTAGTTCTTGAGGGGAAAATTCGAGGCGATAGCGATAGAGAGCAACTGGTCGAGAACCAGCTTTAAAGTAATCTGGATCTTGGGGTGAAAGATAGACAGCAGTAACTTGATCTGCTTCAATCGCCGGATTAAATGTTGAAAGTTTGTGATAAGCCGTAGTAGATTCTACAGAGTTTAAATAGGGACGTGAGCCGCCTTTAAATAGTTGTTGAAATACTTCTGTGGTGATGAACTTGCCATCAAGGGTAATTTCTGTGCCCCGTGCAGTCACAATAGAAACTAGTTGGCGACTGCTACGCAAGAACGTAATCTGCCGATTAGGTGAATCTGGATCTACTTTGACTAATAACACTGCTTCATCCCCTAAATAAGCCCTTGCCAAATTCAAGCTATTAAATGCTCTATCTGCTACTACAACGGGGGATTTGTAATCTATCTGAGGTAATATTTTTAACCCAGAAAGATGTGGTTGCTCCTTCACAAATCTTACTACAAAACTCACAGGCTGATTTAATTGTTGGCGATTACCTTCAAATCCTGGTGTTACAATCTCTGGTGCTAAAGGCGCAGCTAAATCTACTAAGGTACTTGTAACTTTCCAAGTTCCAGCCATCCATTCAGGGTAAACTAAATCTCCCGAAGCGGGTTGCACTGAAGTTAGTTTTTCCCATTGGGGAAAATTTGCTAACCGTTCAGCCAACTCTCCTGCAAAAGCTTCACCACCCCACAAAAGGAATAAAAGCAACAAGCAAAAACTCCAAATTACCTTCATTACAAGCATTAGCAGTTTTGTATTTAATGGTTATTGTTTATCGATTAAAAATTAAGTAATTTTCTGTAATAAATTAAAACTTTGTAGTGAGATAATTAGCCCTATCCCGAATTTATAGTAATAGCATGACATTGGCATTAGGCATGATTGAAGTTTATGGCGTTCCCGCAGCAGTGGAAGTGGGAGATGCCATGTGTAAAGCTGCCCGTGTAACCCTTGTTGGTTATGAAAATACTGATTTAGGACGAATTACCGTGTTAATTCGAGGAGCTATAGGCGAGGTGAATGTAGCTGTGACAGCCGGCTTAAAGGCAGTGCTGCGAGTTGACGGTGGCGAGGTAATTTCTAATCACATTATTCCCCGTCCCCACGAAAATTTAGAATATATTTTACCGATTCATCGCAGCATTAATATCGAGCAGTTTAGTGCAGATATCCGATTTCCTCCACCTTTATCAGTTTAGCTGTATTAAATTTCTGCTGGTAAAGGTTGCCAAACTTCCCCATACTTCTCTTTTAAAGTTTGCCAAGCTTCCACTTGTCCTAGTTCATATTCTCCTGGTTTACCCCATTGTAAAAATAGGCTTAAAGCAGACTCCTGTTTATCATCTAAAAACCGAATAGCATAGGTTGTAAAGTTACCCCTTTTCGCTTCACCAGTTTCAAATTTCACCTGAGTAATTTTGTCCATATTCAAGTGAAACTCAAAGCCTTCTGTATGCATATTTGCATATTTACCTTTGGGCAATTCTGCATAAAATAACTTTTCTATTTTGCCTCGTGCTTCTAATACAGCAGCGCTGCTAGTAACAATTAAACGCAAAGTTCCAAGAGTCTCGCAAGCTTCTAAAAATTCTTTTAATGTTGTGGTCATTTGTCATTTGTCCTTTGTCATTTGTCATTTGTCATTTGTCATTTGTCATTTGTCGTTGGTTAGACGATGATTCCTAACTAATACCCAATGCCCAATGCCCCATGCCCCATGCCCCATTCCCAATCCCTATTTTTCATATTGTTCATAAGCCGCAACAATGCGCTGAACTAGAGGATGGCGGACGACATCTTTTTGAGTAAATTCGCAAAAGGCAATGCCTTCAACGTGTTTTAAAATTTGTAAAGCCACTCCTAAACCCGATTGTTGATGAAGTGGTAAATCAGTTTGTGTCATGTCGCCTGTAATCACCATCCGCGAACGGAAACCCAAACGAGTCAAAACCATTTTCATCTGAGCGGGTGTAGTATTTTGAGCTTCATCGACAATTATAAAAGCGTTATTGAGAGTGCGTCCCCGCATATAGGCGAGTGGTGCGACTTCAATCACACCGCGTTCCATTAAACTGGGTACTTTTTCTGGGTCGATGAATTCATAAATAGCATCATAAAGTGGGCGAAGATAGGGATTAACTTTCTGCTGTAAGTCTCCAGGCAAAAAGCCAAGTTTTTCGCCGGCTTCGACGGCAGGGCGAGTTAAAATTAGCTTTTCAACTTGGTTAGCAAGGAGTGCTTGGACGGCGACAACAACAGCGAGATAAGTCTTGCCGGTACCAGCAGGGCCAATCCCAAAGGTAAGATCACGTCTACGGAGTGCGTCGATATATTGACGCTGGCGGAAGGTTTTGGCACGGACTTCTTCACCCCGACGACTTTTGGCGAGGACATCTCGCTGTAAGTCTTGCAGTTCCCCTTGCCGATCGCTATCTATGGCTTGACGGGCTGTTAAAATATCAGCACTGGTGATGTTATTGCCTTTAATCCAGAGGCCTTCCAGCGATCGCACTAATCGAGAAGCCAGATCAATTTGCCCTTCGGTACCAGAAATCACTAATTCCTGTCCGCGTAGCACTAAAGTAGCTCCTGTTTGCCGAGATAAAATTTTGAGATTTTCTTCTCCATCTCCTGCAAGAGCGATCGCACTGGGAACATTCGGCAGCTGAATTGTTAAGGCACCTGCCATAGTATTTCTTAATTGGTGAGGATCTGTGTTTGACAAAGGTTAATATTTTCTCGCTAACGGCGAAATTATGCTTTTTTTAAGAAGAATTCAGTATTCAGAATTCAGAATTCAGTATTCAGAATTCAGAATTCAGTATTCAGTATGAATTCTGTATGAGTGGGTGACGAATATTAGTTAAAAGCGAGTGGAATAGTGGGCGAAAAAATCCTTGTATCTCAAGATTAGGTAAAAACCCCATCCTGAAGTGCCTGTCTGAGTTTAATTGCGTTAGCAGAGCGGGGCGTTAGCCCATTGCGAATTGCGAATTGGATTTATCCTTAGTCCGCGGAGGCGGACTACCCTGCGGAAGCCGCAAAGCGTCTATGTTTGTGTAGCTGCGAATTCTATTCGCCCTTTTGACTTTTCATCTTTACAAAAATTCTGAGCGGAAGTGACTACAACCGCTCAGATTTGCTCTCTAGTTTCAACCTAGCGGAGGCGTGGTTTAACAATGGGTTTAGGCCCATCGTTTGCACGCGGTTCTCTCCTAGTCGGCGGTGGCGATCGCTCTTCTGTCTCTTCATCAAAAGACATACCCTCGCGGCCCGGAGTGGTGCTGCCGTAGATATCCAGGTATGTTGATTGCCCAGCTGCGGCTGCGGCTGCCGCAATTACTGTACGAATCGCCTGAATATTGCGTCCCCCTCGACCAAACACTTTTCCTTTATCTGTGCTTTCAAAAGCGATGCGAACCCAAACCCGGTTGAGGGTCTGAGAAATTTCACAATCGACGCTTAATGTCTCTGGGGATTCCAGAAACGGCTGCACCAAAAACCGAACCAGATCAACATAGTTGGGGCTAGCTGTTGGGAGTTTTGTTCCGAAATTATGATGCGGCTGTTGCACTGACCTGCTCAAAAACATTAGCTTTTACTAGAATGCGACGAACGGTGTCAGTGGGTTGAGCGCCTTGTTGTAGTCGCTTGACGATACCGGGAACGTCTAGTCGCACTTCATCAGTTCTGGGGTTATAGAATCCCAACTCTTCTAGGGGACGGCCATCGCGGCGAGCAAGGTTGTTAATGGCGACAATGCGGTAACTTGCTTCCCGCTTTTTACCGAATCGCTTCAAGCGCAGTTTGATCATGGTTGAAGAATCGTTCTCCCGTTGGTTGTTAGATATTAGTTAGCAACTAATTGGTGAGGAAGTAACCTAAATCTGGCTGCTGCCGAGAAATTGAGGGTTAGTTTCCTCTGCTGATAAATTCTGAGGTCGAAATGCTAATTTTAGCACTGCCTAGCATTTGCTGCTATTAGTCATTGGTCATTAGTCATTTGTCATTGGTCATTAGTCATTTGTAAATTACCAATACTCCATGCCCCATGCCCCATGCCCAATAATTAAAGATTGCCGAAGCCTTTTTTCTTTTTATCTTTGGGTTTTTTCTTTTTCGCGCCTGCATCGCCACCATAGCCACGCCATCCGGGGGCTGGGGGACGATTACCAGCACCAGCGAAGGCGTTGCCCATACCGCCGCCGCCAAACATTCCCGGCATTCCAGGGAAGCCACCTTGACCCATTTGCTGCATGAGCGATCGCATTTTTTGGAAATCACCCACCAGTTTTGTCACATCTGACTCTCTATAGCCGGAGCCAGCAGCAATCCGCCGCCGCCGACTGGGAGAACTGGCTAATAAATCGGGGTCATGGCGTTCTTGGCGAGTCATGGAGTTAATCATGGCTTCACAGCGCTTTAGTTGGGTTTCTCCCTGCTTTAGCTGATCGTCTGAAAGCTTGTTCATCCCTGGGATCATCTTGATGAAGCCTCCCAGAGAACCCATGTTCTTCAGCATTCGCAACTGCTTGAGAAAGTCAGTAAAGTCAAACTTCGCTGACAGGATTTTCTCCTGCATTTTCTCGGCATCGGCTAAATCAAACTCTTCTTGGGCTTTTTCTACCAGAGTTAGCACATCGCCCATTCCCAAAATCCGCGATGCCATGCGATCGGGATAAAAGGGTTGCAGTGCCTCGACTTTCTCACCCACGCCCACAAATTTAATTGGCGCTCCCGAAATCTTTCGCACCGAAAGCGCTGCACCACCACGGCTATCACCATCCATCTTGGTGAGAATCGCCCCAGTAATTCCGATCTGCTCATGGAAGGTGCGGGTAAGATTTGCAGCCTCTTGACCAGTCATCGCGTCCACCACCAGAAGAGTTTCATGGGGTTGGACAGTTGCTTTGATGCGGGCTAATTCCGCCATCATGTCTTCGTCAATTTGCAGACGACCAGCAGTATCAATAATTACTGTATTTACGCCTTCTGCCCTAGCGCGTTCTACACCTTGTCGGGCAATTTCTACGGGATCGGCGTCGCTTCCTAGTTCAAATACTGGTACGTCAATTTGTTTACCCAACGTTAGCAACTGATCGATCGCGGCTGGGCGATATACGTCTGTCGCCACCAACAAACAGCTACGCTCTAATTTTCTCAGATGTAAAGCTAACTTAGCGGTAGCTGTGGTTTTACCAGTACCTTGCAACCCAGCCATCAACACAATAGTAGGCTGTTCTGGGGCTTCTGCGATGGGAACATTTTCTTCTCCCATTACCTGCACCAATTCATCATGAACAATTTTGATGAACTGTTGGTCAGGTCGCACGCCGGTAATCACCTCGGCTCCCTGTGCCTTGGCTTCGACTTCGCTAATAAAATCTTTGACTACCTGGAGATTGACATCTGCTTCCAACAAGGCGCGGCGCACTTCGCGCAATGCATCTTGAATATTGGATTGAGAAATTTTGTCCTGTCCCCGCAGTTTTTTCCAGGCGGATTCTAAACGGTCAGATAATGCATCAAACATAATGTAATTACAGGTAGTTCGCCAATGGGGAATTCTAAACCGCCGATGAATGCGATTCTGAATTTCCGCTAAAGTTTTAACGTGCTATTTACCAGCTTAGTATTTTTCACCGCGACTGTAGCAACCAGACACCTTCCTTTAAAGAAGATTCAGCTTAAAGTACAGTGAGGGTAAGAATGGCTATTGTACAGCGAGAACCTACATCAAATATCGCTATGGCTAGCAACATACTGCTTCAACCCACAGAAATCGTCCACCTATCGGGTATCAGTTGGCAAACTTATGAAAAGTTGCTAACTGAACTTAGTGCTAGTCGCCGCCTCCGGCTTACTTATAATCGAGGGACTCTAGAAATCATGGTTCCTTCACCTGAACATGAACGATACAAAAAAGTATTAGGTCGATTTGTCGAAACTCTAGGAGAAGAATTAGACGTTAGAATCGACCCCCTTGGTTCTACTACTTTCAAACGTCCAGAGCTTAGTGGCGCAGAACCAGATGAATGCTTTTATATTGAAAATATCAATATAATTAGAGGCAAAAAAAGAATTAACTTGCAACAAGATCCGCCACCAGATTTGGTAGTGGAAATTGATATTACTAGCAGTTCTAAAAATCGCTTTGAAGTCTATGCTGATATGGGTGTACCTGAAATCTGGCGATATGATGGTAGTTATTTTAGTATTAACATTTTACAAAATCAGAAATATATATCTGTTGAACAGAGTTTAGTATTTCCTAATCTGCCTCTAACAGAGATTTCTAATTTCTTAGAGCAGGTGGGAGAAAAAGATTATTTGGAATTAGTTAAAGAATTTCGCCAATGGGTGAAAAGCCAAGTTTAATATCAATCAAAATAGCGAGTTAATTTAGTGCAAATGATGGTGGGCTGAATGGCGATCGCATTCTAGAATTAGTAGCAGCTTTAGCAGAATATAGGAATCCGCTTTGATTTCTGAACTAATTTGCGTAGGCAGGCAATAGGCAATAGGCAATAGTCAAGAAGGCTTTTTAGTTGTACTGAGTTTTTTCAGAAATCAAATATGAGTTCTATCATGAACAATTTGCTTGTCCTAGAGTGCCAACCTGGATAGTGGAAGGCGAAAGATTTTGGGGAAAGGATCGTATTGATTGGGTAACAGAAAATTACTAAAATCCCTCAAAATTAGCTAGACAAAGCAGTAGGGTAGCACAGCTAGGTGTGCTACCCTACAAATTACCTAGTATTTCACCCAACGAAAGCTTTGGGTTATGAAATCCACATTATTTAGTAATGATTTAGGTTAATGCCAGCTTCTTTTGCCATTGCTTCTAACCCATTAGTTTGTAGGGTTTTAATTGCTTTAGTAGACAGCTTTAATCTCACCCAGCGATTTCCGCCTTCCCACCAAACACGCTTGTCTTGCAGATTAGCGTGTTGAAGGCGTTTTGTACGACGGTGGGAGTGAGAAACAGAAAAAGCGTTATTTGCCTTCTTACCAGTTAGTTCACAGCGACGGGACATAGCTACTATCTCCAGATTGTTATTTTAATACAGCCTTTCCATTTTAGGTCTTAGGCAGCAGAAGTGGGGAGATGAGGGAGATGAGGGAGCAGGGGAGGCAGGGGAGCAGGGGAGGCAGGGGAGCAGGGGAGCAGAGGAGAAGTTTACACTAAGTTCTTCCCCTCTGCCTCTTTTCAATGTCCAATGCCCCACTCAGCACTATTTACTCGCTTGTTCCGTCAGCTTGGTGAGTACGTCATTCGATCGCTCGACGAAGGATTTCATTCCCTCAGCGTCAAATCCTTTCTGAGACATCAGCGCTAAATCGTAAACGTGTTGACAAATCAAGTTGACTAACTGATTTGTAGGCGATTCACCGTCACCTTGAATGATACTACCTTGGTTAATATTTGCCAGATTTTGAATCAGTGGGTGAGCAGTATTTACCAACAAAATGTGGTCTTCGGGAAACTCTGCTGTTTGCTGCTGCATCATGGCGCTCATTTCCCGCATACGACGGAGAATCTCTGGTAAAAGCACGATCGCAGGTGGTGTTCCTTGAGGATCGTCTGATTTCAAGGCTTCGGTACGGATGTTGAGTTTGGGTTTGTTGAGAGATTTCTCAAATAACTCTTTGATTGTCTCACTCCGGGTTTTATTCGTCTTGGGATCGACAATTTCCTTATCTTTATCTTGTTCCAGCAGGGTATTATCTAAGTCTGAGTCTACCCGCGTAAACTTGACATCCTGATATTCCCGTTCTAGGAAGTTGATAAAGTGGGTGTCAATAAAGGAGTCCATAAACAGGACTTCCAAGCCTTGATTTTTGTGCAGTTCTATGTATGTAGCTTGGGTTGCTCCATCAGTGCTGTAGAAAACCCGGTTTTCGTTGCGTTCTTTGTTGCGTTCTAGATACTCTTTCAGCGTAGTATAGGGAGCTATGGGTGCTGAGTCAGAACTGGGTGAAGGAGTGACATCTTGCCAAGCATCGCCGTCTGAAGACTGGACTTCAACCACTGGTGTTTCAGCAGCAACTTTTTCTGTCAGCTTGGCGGTGGTGCGGAAGACGATGATATCTTCGATTTGTTTTTTGAATTTCTCGTCGTTGAGAACGCCGAATTTTACAAAGGTGCCGAGGTCTTTCCAGGCGCTAATGTATTGTTCGCGGTTATCGCGGAAGAGTTCTTTGAGGCGATCGCCTACTTTTTTGGCAATGTAATCACCAATTCGCTTCACGGTGCGATCGCCTTGCAAGGCACTGCGCGATACGTTTAGGGGAATATCGGTGCTATCAATCACACCCCGCATCGGCATCAAAAATTGCGGGATAATTTCTTCGCAGTTGTCGCTAACGAAAACTTGATTGCAAAATAGCTTGATCTGCCCTTTGGTAACATCTACATCCGGTCGCATTTTGGGGAAATACAGAATTCCGTTGATGATAAAGGGATAGTCTGTATTTAAATGTACCCATAACAGCGGTTCTTCTTGAAAAGGATACAGGTAGCGATAAAACTCTAAATAATCTTCTTGAGTCAGATTACTTGGAGACTCTCGCCACGGTGCTTTTTGCTTATTTACTACTTCGCCGTCTAGTTTAATTGGGACTGGCAAGAAGTCGCAGTATGTCTTGACAAGATTCTTGATTCGTGCTGATTCGAGAAATTCCTCTTCTTCCCCTTGCAGACTGAGAATAATAGTAGTACCGCGAGTTGTCCGGGAAGATTCTTCGAGAGTAAAAGCTGGCGAACCATCACAAGTCCAGTGAACCGCTTGCGCCCCTTCTTGATAAGAGAGGGTATCAATTTCTACCTTTTGCGCCACCATGAAGGAAGAGTAGAAACCAAGACCAAAGTGGCCGATTATCGGTTGATCTGATTTGCCTTCATATTTATGAATAAATTCTTCAGCACTAGAGAAGGCAACCTGATTGATATATTTCTTAACTTCATCTGCGGTCATCCCGATACCGTTATCGGAGATGGATAGAGTTTTCTTATCTTTGTCAATGGCAATTTCAATTTCTGGTTCGCCGATATCTCCAGCATAATCGCCGGCGCGGGATACCATTTTTAGCTTTTGGATGGCGTCTACAGCGTTGGATACCAGTTCCCGCAAGAAGATTTGGTGGTCTGAGTAAAGCGACTTCTTAATGATCGGGAAAATATTCTCAGTATGAATACTGATAGTGCCTTGTTCTAGCATAATTGGTAGTTTTCGATGTTAGTATCTGAAATGATGATAGTAGGTAATACAACCTAGCCATCTGTTTTCCAGGATAAACCCGGAGAACACAGAAGGGCATGATACCAATTAGGATTTTAAAAGCATAGCTTAGGCGATCGCTCGTTTCTTGAGCATAGTTTGCCGCCATTTTCTGATTCGGATTCCCCTACTTCCGACTCCCCACTCCCCACAGATTGCTGTTTAAGTATTACTAGAATTCTTCTCCAACAGCAAAAAATAATGGTATGGATAAGTGGGATCGATAAATTCTTGCTTAACAGTTAACCCAGCTTTGGCAACAGAGTTTAAAATCCGCGTTTTCGGATATCCTTTTAAACCCATTTCCCAGCAGTGTTCGTCACAGACTGGTGTTGTACTCCAGAATTTTGGCACATTGAATAGTAAATGCCTTGGTCTGCCTGAGAAAGAAGTTTTCACCTGAAACGAGAGGTATTGAGTGCAATAGGGAATCGAAATCACCAAAAATTTCTTAGTTGCAATAGCAAGTTTTCTCAATGCTTCTTCTGACTGTTCGTAGGGGAAGTGTTCCAGCACTTGAAACAGGACAATTGCATCAAATTTATCTTTTGGTAAGGAAAAATCTGTAGTCAAATCCAAAATTATTTCTGGCTTGAGGCTGGGGTCAACATCAGCAGTAGAGACGTTGTATCCATTATTCTTCAGGATGTCTGTTAACAGAGAATTAAAAATCCCAATTTCCAGAACGTTTTTTACTTGATTACCCAGCGAAAAAATTAGACGCAACTGGTGATGGTAACTGATAAGGCGATTTTTTGATAAATATTCTGAATTTCTAATATCTAACGAGGTGATGAGTTGCATAAATAAGCCTACCTAAGCTGAGAGATTAACAAATTTGGTGGGTATACAACTACAGGATTCCCAAAACAATCGTGAAAGTAACAGCACCTAACTAATGAAGAATGATTATTTGCTATGCCCATGAAAAGTCCTAATCCCTTTTCCCTAATAAATCTTAGATTTTCGCGACTGGAATACCAAGCATCTGTAGTCACCGTCTTCGGCTGTAATCCCCAAGCCAAAACTTCAGCAATCATTTCTCTTAAATAATCATTTTTTGTTTTCCCTTCTTGTTTGTTATATATTTGATAATTTATGGGCACAGATTTACCTAACAGGTCGGTGTAATACAAAGTAATTAATTGAATTACTTTAACTATACGATGATGCTTTCCATACCCAAAATAACCAATTAACTCTGTTAAATGCGGGTCACTATAAGGCTTGTCAATAACTGTATCGTCTCCACTTAAAGTACCGCCTGTTAAATTGATGTACGGCTTTACTTCATTAAATAAATCCTTGGGTTCATACCTTTCCCTTAAAAGGAAACGATTGACACTACCATGAGATAAATCTTCCAAAATTTCCGCCAAACGTTTACAACCTGGAGATGTCTATTCTGCCAGTAAAAACAGCGATGGCGGGAGGAAAAGCAACCTCTTTGCAGATACTACCCCGCCGTTCGTTGCAGCGCTTTGTTAGGCTCAGTGGCCGGACAATGGAGGTGGACAGATTTCCATAGTTTGAATCAAGCCATGCTCAATGGTATAACGATGACCAACGTGCTGATCGGAAAGAACTGTTCCAGCTAAGTCGCGCACGACCTGATGCACATCAACTAAAATGCGTCCGGAATCCTCCCGGTGAAAGGAAATCGGCTCAACGTGCGGATTGATGCCGAACCATTGCCTCGTCCAGTAAGCGCGGACTGCTTGATGTCCATGAACATAACCGCCTTCAAACGCTTTCGGCCAAGCCACATCAGGAGTCGTTGTGGCGAGGGCGGCGTCAATATCTCGCGCGTTGAAGGCAGCGTAAGCCGCGCGTATCAGTTCAATTTCTGGTGCAGATTTATCTGGCATAAGAGGTGTGGTGAAGGACATGCAGCTGGGCTTAACAATTCTTATTCAGAACGCTTCTGCATAAGATCCCGCAGCGGGTGGATAGGTTTAATGATTCTGTATAACAACATAACACCTTGAGTTAATAGTCAAGAGTCATAAGTCAATTTTGAGAATAATCACTAACGACTACTAACCAAGTGTAATGCTTAATTAACACTTATTAATTATGCCAAACATTCATTAAGTTGTGAGTAAATTTCGCTAATATCCAACTTTCTACCAATAAAAACAGCTTGATTTTTAGGTGGAGTCTGCCATTCATCAGCATGTAAGCTATAGCGAAGGCCACTCAGTTGAAAAATATGGCGCAAGTCGCTATCACTAAACCATAAAATGCCCTTAGCTCGAAATACATTCTGTGGCATCTTTTCGGTGAGAAAGTTCTCAAACTTATGGACATCAAATGGTCTATCAGTTTGGAAAGAAATCGAAATAAATCCATCATTTTCTAAATGATGTGAGTGATGTCCATGATGATGATGGTGTTCATGCTCATGAGTATCTTGGTAATCATTGGCAGTATACTCATTTATTGGAGTTAAACCCACATCTAAAATTAATGGTAACGCTACCTCCCCATGTTTGGTGTGCAGGATTTTTGCACCATTTTTCATATCATGGATAAAATTTTCTACGTCTTTTAGTTTTTCTGGAGTCACAAGGTCTGTTTTATTCAAAAGAATAATATCTCCGTATGTGATCTGTTTTAAAGCAGCTTCACTATGGAAATGTTCTTGATTAAACGCCTCAGCATCTACCACAGTGAGAATAGAGTCAAGGTTTATTAAATCCCTTAATTCTGTACCTAAAAAAGTTAAGATAATTGGTAGTGGGTCAGCGACACCAGTTGTTTCAATAACTAAATAATCAATCCGGTCTTCTCTTTCTAAAACTCGATAAACTGCATCAACTAAATTATCATTGATAGTACAACAAATACAGCCATTAGTTAGTTCTACCATATCTTGGTCAACAGAAATCAGCAATTGGCTGTCTATGTTAATATCACCAAACTCATTCACGAGTACGGCAACTTTTAAATCTTGTTTATTCTTGAGAATTTGATTTAGCAGTGTAGTTTTACCACTACCTAAAAATCCGGTGATGATAGTAACAGGCATTCCTTTTTTAGGAATCTCAAGAGTTGGGTTTGAAGTTGGTACTGTTAGTTGAGTCATAATCAATTCAAACTTCCGTAAAGCTTTATAATAATGATAATCATTATTGTAAAGCTTTTCTGGGAAGTTGCGATCGCATTGAGCCGATAATATGTGGTGTGATTCCTTCTGGTAATACTTTCACCAAAAAAGAGGTAGCCTAGCTTTTGCCGAAATAGCCCAACACAAGAGCGGGAAAGCTTTTTAGGCAACTTTATTGGCTCAGTTTTTTTACCATCCGCCAAAAATCTAGATTTGCTTTATGCCAATACTCCTAAATTGGTGAAGATCCCCCCAACCCCTTTTTAATGGGGGTTGGGGGGATCTTTAAGGGCAAAATATCACTAGCCCCAAGTTTATTGGATTAATGGGTAGGATTCTACGCGCTAAAGTATTTTGCTACTGGGTGATAGGTAATAATCGCAGTGGTAGACTGTTCTGGATAAAGTTGTTCGCTTTCATCCATATACAAGTTAATCCTGTCAGTCTGCAATAACTCCAGTTGCTTGTACTGATCCTGAATATTTGGACAAGCTGGATATCCAAAACTATACCGTGAGCCACGATAGCGTTGTGCTAATATATCCCGAATATTGTCGGGTTCTTCAGCAGTAAAGCCTAACTCTCGGCGTATTCTAGCGTGTGTCCATTCAGCTACAGCTTCCGCCACCTGCACCGCCATACCGTGGAAATACAGGTAATCGGTGTATTGATTGGCAGCAAACAGCTTTTGGGCGAACTCTGTGGCAATTTCCCCTACAGTTACCGCCTGCATTGGGAAGACATCAATAATTCCCGATTCCTTCGGTGCGAAGAAATCTGCTATGCATAGCCGCCTTAAAGACTTTTGTCTGGGAAACTCGAAAGTTGCAACCTGTTGTGATTGACTTTCTGAGTCATATATATGTAGAGAATTACCCTCAGATTGACAAGGGAAATACCCATAAATCACTTGGGGATGCAACAGATTCTCTTCAATAATCCGCTGTTTCCAAGTTTCTAACACAGGGTAAACTTTCTCAGCTAAGAAAGCCTGATATTCTTCCTTAGATTGTTCCTTTGGTTTGCGGAATTGCCATTGTCCAGCAACCAAAGCTTGTAAATCTAAGTGCCAGAATATTTCCTCGATGGGAATATCACTAGGCTGCAATAATTTCGTTCCCCAGAAAGGCGGTGTGGGACGTTCAATATCCACAGCCACAGCTTCGGAACGTCTCGTATCTACTTCTTTTGGTTCAGCAGATGTTTCTTCAGCAGTTGTAGCTTTTGGTTCTTTGTTACCATTCGTCGAAACTTCAGCAGTTTCCACTTCATTCAAAAATCCCTGCAAATCTTCCCAGTTATTAGTTGCCTTTGCTGGCATTAATTTATCCATGAAGTGCAAGTCAGAAAAGGCATCTTTGCCATAAACGACTTTACCTTTGTAGGTATTTTGGCAATCTTCATAGACAAATTTAGGAGTCAGCGCCGCACCACCTAAAATTACAGGGACACTAATTCCCTTTTCGTTAAATACCTCCAAGTTCTCTTTCATGAAGGCGGTGGATTTCACCAGCAAACCACTCATGGCAATACAATCAGGTTTGTGCTGTTCGTAAGCGTTGATGATGTTTTCTACTGGCTGCTTAATTCCCAGGTTAATCACCTTGTAACCATTGTTGGACAAGATAATATCCACCAAGTTTTTACCAATATCGTGGACATCGCCTTTCACTGTGGCAATGATAAAGGTTCCCTTGGCATTGTTGCCTGATTCTGATTTTTCCATGAAGGGTTCTAGAAACGCTACCGCAGCTTTCATGGTTTCCGCAGATTGCAAGACGAAAGGTAGCTGCATTTGTCCAGAACCGAATAATTCCCCGACAACTTTCATGCCATCTAGCAAGAAGGTGTTGATAATTTCTAAGGGGGGATGTTCTTCTAAGGCTTTTTTCAGATGTTCTTCTAAGCCAATGCGTTCGCCGTCGATGATGTGGCGTGTGAGGCGTTCGGGGATGGGGAGACTTTCATCTAAGGAGCGATCGCGCTTAGTTGTCACCCCAGCAAACGCTGTGGTAAGCTCTCCCAAGGGATCGTAAACGCAGACGTTACCCTCAAATTTCCGCTCATCATAAATCAACTGCCGACAAATTTCTTGATGGCGGGCGTCAATCTTCGAGAGCGGTAAAATTTTGTTAGCGCTGACAATGGCTGCATCCATTCCCGCTGTTGTCGCTTCGTGCAAAAACACTGAGTTCAACACCATCCGCGAGGCTGGATTCAAACCAAAGGAAATATTGGAAACACCCAAAATCACATGACATCCAGGTAATCCTTCACGAATCCGCCGGATAGATTCAATTGTGGCTTTACCATTTTCTCGGTCTTCTTCAATCCCGGTGGAAATTGGTAACGCTAGGGTATCAAAGAATATTTCTGTGGGTGGTATGCCATATTCTACAGCTTGACGATATGCGCGTTGTGCGATCGCAAACTTTTTATCTGCTGTCCGCGCCATCCCATCTTCATCGATAGTACCAATTACTACACCAGCACCGTATTTCTTCGCTAACTCCAGCACCTTCAAAAAGCGCGGTTCCCCATCTTCGTAGTTGGTGGAATTCAGCAAACATTTACCACCGGCAACCTTTAAACCCGCCTCCATTTTTTCCCATTCGGTGGAGTCAAGCATTAACGGCAGTGTGACATTATTAACAATGCGCGAAACTAATTCGTGCATATCCCGTACACCGTCACGTCCCACATAATCGACGTTGACATCGAGGATGTGTGCGCCTTCTTTGACTTGCGCCCTCGCCATTGAAACGAGTCCATCCCAATCTTCGGCATTTAGCAAATCGCGGCACTTCTTGGAACCACTGGCGTTGAGACGTTCACCGACAATCAAGAAAGAATTATCTTGGTCGTAGGGCTGAGTGGTGTAAATTGATGCTGCTGCGGGTTCTAAACTTGGGTGTCTAACTTTTGGCTTCAGGTCTTTAGCAAGTTCTGCCAATTGTTGAATGTGTTCTGGACGCGTCCCACAGCAACCCCCAATCACTTGGACACCCAAATCTTCAACAAAATGCATCAATGACATCCGTAATTCCAACGGTGTCAGGCGGTAGTGCGCTTGACCGCCGACGTTCTCAGGTAAACCCGCATTGGGAATACAGGAAACGATGAAAGGTGAATGTTCTGCCAAATACTTGATATGTGGTTTCATCAAGTCTGGGCCAGTGGCACAGTTTAGACCGAGAATATCTATTGGATAAGGCGCCAAAATTGTCAGCACAGCGCTGATTTCGGAACCAACCAACATTGTGCCCATGCTTTCCATTGTCACAGACACCATCAACGGTCTGCGATCGCCTTTTTTGGCAAATACCTCTTCAATGGCATTCAGCGCCGCTTTAATTTGCAGCACATCTTGGCAAGTCTCCACCAGAAATAAATCGACACCACCATCCCACAGCGCTTCTGCTTGTTCCGCAAAAGTAGCTTTCATGGTGTCAAAGTCAATATGTCCCAAGGTAGGGAGTTTCGTTGTGGGGCCGATAGAACCAGCCACAAACCGGGGTTTTTCTGGCGTGGAAAATTCCGCCGCGACACGCTTCGCCAATTCTGCGGCTGTCTTGCTGAGGTAATAAGCTTGGTCTGCCAAGTCATATTCTGCCAGCACCAGGGACGTACTCCCAAAGGTATCGGTTTCAATGACATCAGCACCAGCGGCGAGAAAGTCACGGTGAACCTTAGCGACAGCTTCGGGTTTCGTGTGGACTAAGTATTCGTTACAACCTTCATACTGTGGGCCGCCGAAGTCTTCAGCAGTCAGGTTTTGGGTTTGTAAGTTGGTTCCCATAGCCCCGTCGAATACGAGGACTGGGCTATCTGGACTACGCAGGCGTTCAAGGAAAGGATGAGTCATATTTTCCGAGAATAATTTGGGTTAGTCGTATAATATTCGACTTACTTTATTATTTTCCAAAATTTTGAGAGTTTCGGCAGTATGTAATGGAAAAGTTTTGATACTATACTGAAATTGCTAATGTATCTATAATATCACTGTAAATAATAAATTAGTTTATAAAATAGAGGTTGTTCTATGGAAAGAAGGAAAATTTTAATTGCAACTAAAACATACCCTTCAATTAGCACTAAATATCAAGAAACAGTCTGTACAGCAGGGGTTTTATTAGATGATGACGAGAAACCAATTCAGTGGATTCGTATTTATCCGATTCGGTTTCGTCAATTAGATTTTGATAAGCGTTATCCAAGATGGTCAATTATAAGTGCTAAAATAGAAAGAAATGACAAAGATTATAGAGAAGAAAGTTTTCGTATATAGCAATCCTAAATCATTTGTGAAAATCAATCATACATAAATATCTTTGGGAAATTAAATATTTCATGGTGAACAGCGAGTTCAAATAAACGCTTGACAATAGTAAAAGATTTACATAGATGATAAAACTCTCTAATAAACTTTTTAGCAGACAACCAAATATCTTCCACTGGGTTTTGTGTCGGGTCATTAGGAGCGAAGCGAATACAAGTAACTTTCCATTCGTCCTCGTTTAGCCCCTGATTTAGAGATTTTAAATAATCTTGAAATTCAACTGAACGGTGATAACTAGCTCCATCCCAAATCAAACTAATGCGGCTTTTAGGATATTGAGTAAGCAGGTATTCTACGAATGCAATTGCCGATTTAGAATCACCTTTTTTGAACGGCTTAATTAAAAATTCTTGTGTGTAATAATTCAGTGCGCCAAAGTATGTCTGTCTTTGTCTTTCGTTAAGAACTGGAACTTCAATTCTTTCTTGAGTATTACCCCAAATATAACCACAAATGTCTCCCCACAACAAATGACACTCATCCTCAAAAAATACAACCATTTCTCCAGACACAATCTCACTTTGATGTGCATTGAGCCATGCTGTAATTTCTAGTTTTTTTTTGCTACTAACTCCTCGTCTTTGCGTGGGTTCTTTTTTTGTGTTTTTTTCCAACTTATAGATGCTTCTTTAAATAGGTCATAATAGCTTTGATTTGACTCAAATGCTATATTGAAACTCTCTTCTATGTACTCTTTTAGTTCATTTAAATGTCAGTAATCTTTTTGTTTAAGCCATTCAATCACTGTTTGTTTTTGTTTGCTATCAAGATAACCCCTCGAACCTTGATATTTAAGTTTTAACCCTGCAACCCCCTGTTCCACAAAAATATATTTCCACTTATTGACAAAGCCTAAAGATACGTGCAAAATTTCTGTAATCTGAGAATGAGTGTAACTTTCCATCACCATTTGTACAGCCAGCGCTCGTTTCAATTCTCTTTTATCTGGGTTCCCTTGGATAAAATCTATCAATTCTTTCATATAGGGAGTTGTGTATTTTCTATATTAATTAGATCCAGCTTATCGTTATGTGTAATTTTTCACAACTCATTTAGGATTGCTATAGATGATTCTTCGATAGAAGTAATACGAAAAATTGATACTCGCAAAAACTGGGAAGAGCGAAAAGCCTTGGTTCTGTCGCTAGAATTCAAATCTATCCGGGAGATTAAAGAACAAGGTAAGTCTCTCGGTATTATTAAACCACAAACTATAAAAAAATACTTCTGTAACGAGACAGAACGAGAATGGAACCCAAAACAGCAAGGAATCTTGGATCAACTAGACTTGTTTGAGCCTTCAGTGCAGTTAGATAAAATCCCTTACAATTTTGGTTACGAGTTTATTTTTCAAGATGGAGATAAGCATCGTTGTACAATAAGTGATTGGGAAATTCAACAACTTTATAGAAATTGTAGAGATAGATCAAATGAAACAAGTATGGAGAGTAAAGAAAAGGAGGCTTTAGAAAAAGTACGCCAAAAGCTAGAAGACGAGTTTTTAACCAAAAAAGATTTATACTTTATCATGGGAAACCTAAAAACTCACAAAAATAGCTTTATGATTATTGGGATATTTTACCCACCATTAATAAAAATCTAATATTTAAACTTGATTGTTCCAGGAATTAAAAATGACAGTTAAAGATATTGCTAAAACAAGATGTATACTTACTTTTGGATATGGCAATCGCAAAGACTACGATGCCTTCTTGGAATACCTGCAAAAGTTTGATGTGGAATGTGTTGTTGATGTGAGGATGGTTCCTCGTGCTTGGAGTCGTAAATGGTACGGCGACAAAATTAAAGTGTTTTGTGAATTAAATAATATTGAGTATATTTCTAAAACTGCTTTAGGTAATACATCTGGGAAAGAAAATTGGATTCCAGTAAATCAAGAAGAAGCAGATATAGCTCTACATGAAATTGCACAAATTGCTCAAACTGGTAATGTTTTACTGTTGTGTGCTGAAATGAACCCAAATCGGTGTCATCGGAAAGAAGTTGCTCATTGCTTGGGAAAGCTAGTATCAATGCCTGTTAAGCATTTAGAGTAATCAACTACAATTTCTTTAATACTTGCAGGGCGAACTTTAAACTGTGCCAATCCCGTTGAAGGCATGGGGACTCGACACAACACAACATCACCGCGCTGTAAGTTCATCAGCAAATACTTCGTCGTAAATATCATTTTCAGGGCTTACCCAATCCTGATAAGCCTGAGATTCAACAGCAGGATTAACAGATTTTTCACCATTTTTGAAAGAAAGAGCTAAATCAAGCAATGCTGATAACTGCTCATCATTCAGTTGTTCAATCAGACTTAGAAGTTCTTGACGAATATTCATGGAATTGCCGACTGCTAACTATCTTCAATGTATGCCATAAAACAATCGCCTGTAGCGTTGGTGGTGCGTAGGCGATAAAGCGATCGTAGCCTTGGGGTGGCGCGAAAGCGTAACGCACCTTTGATACTCGTGAATGAGTCTTTGAACTCCATTAATGAGTCTTTGATACTCGTGAATGAGTCTTTGAACTCCATTAACGAGTCTTTAAACTCCGTTAATGAGTCTTTTAGCTCCGTTAATGAGGCTTTGAACTCCGTTAATGAGTGAATGTCAACGAAGACTGTAAAATCAGCTTTGGCGTTGCAGAACTTCGGTAAGTGATCGCAAAATCAGCCACTAAGTTACCTATGGCTATGCGAACACTACGCATCAGAGTATAAAAATTAACTATTTGAGCTTTGAGATTGCAATCTTAAATTGTAGAGATGTAAAAATTCGCGCTGTCCAGATCCCCGACTTCTTTAAGAAGTCGGGGATCTAACTTCACGGTAGCGATGGTTTTGATAGCATTGAGATAGCTCCTAGACAAAGGAAGCATCTAAAACAATGACTTAGGATTACAACATATACTAGTAACGTATATTTAACTAGACTTAAGGTATTATAGCGATTCTCGTTTGGATACCATAAGCTGTAGGGGTTTACAGAATTGCGCCTCTACAAAGGATATGCAAATTTAGCTATAAATTAATATCTACTGTTTTACGGGTATCAGAAAAATGAGGTTTAAAGACTGGGCGACTAGGGTGCTGCTAATCTCGCTGATGTTCATGGCTCTAATTATAGTGCTGCTAATTGGACGAGCGACAAAATTACAAAATAATCCGACAATATCTGATACATCCAATACATCCAATCCACAGGTTACAGCCTGGAGTCATTATCCCCAGGCAGAATTGCAATCAGCGAAAGAGCCAGAGAAGAAATCTCAAGATGTTATCAAGTCCCCAGTCAAGACTAACAAGCCTGTAGCAAGGTACGTAACCACTCAAGCTTTTGCACAATACAGACCTAATTATCAAGTTGTCGCAGTTAACCCAACTAACTATGGAGAACGCTACGCCCAAGATGTTAACGGCCTTCCTCTCACCAACCAACCAATTATCGTCCTCCATGAAACTGGTTATTCAGCTTCTAGCGCCATCAATTTCTTTCAAGTAGCCCATGACGATGAAAGTGTGCAAGCAAGTTACCACGCTTTAATCAAGTTAGATGGAACGGTGGTTTATCTAGTACCGCCAGACAAGCGGGCTTTTGGTGCAGCTAACTCAGTATTTGATAGTCCTGATGGCGTGGAAACTGTGAAGACTAATCCAAATTTGCCCCCGTCTGTGAATAATTTTGCCTATCACGTTTCTTTGGAAACACCGCCAGATGGTTATGACGCTAGCAGCCAACAAAGCCATAGCGGTTATACGGAAGCTCAATATAATTCTCTTGCTTGGTTAATTGCTCAAAGTCAAGTCCCAGACGATCGCATCACTACCCATAAACTAGTAGACCGTTCTAGTAAAAAAGTTGACCCGATAAATTTTGATGGTAATAAATTTCTAGACTTACTTAATACTTATCGTCAGGTTAGACCAATCTATCGAGTCAGTAAATAATTCAGATGAATAAGAGATCCCCCAACCCCCTTAAAAAGGGGGCTTTTTATATCCCCACCTTAAAAAGGCTACGGTGTACACACATCTTGGTAATGAAGCCCAAACCCTGGATTTACCCCCCTTAATCCCCCCTTGCAAAGCAGGGCTGATTCATTCCATTTCAAACAGGATTTGTCAAGATGGTTAGCAAGAAAATTGTAAGTAAGCGTGACGATGAGATGAACGTTTAAGCACTTAAATATCAGTAAAATAGTTCATTTTATCGGCACGCTGGTAACAAAATAACCAATTTAAAATTGCTAGAACCCTTGATTTTTCTAGCTATTTAGGGAATGAATCAGCCCTGCCCTTGCAAAGGGGGGAAATAGAAAATCCAGTTCCCTCCCCTTTGCAAGGGGAGGGTTAGGGTGGGGTAATTCGATAACTTGTGTATACACGTAGCCTTTTTAAGAGGGGTTAGAAGGGATCAAGTTTTCAGGTTTTGAGTGCGTAAGTCCTATTTAATTTTGAATTGTTAACTTGCTCAAGGAGGCGCGATCGCGTCAAAATAAGAGTTAAGACGCTGTAACCTAACTTAACAATGACCATAACGCAGCTTGAGCAAACTCTTTCCCCTCAACCAACACCGCCAAATGAGCGGGGATATGAATATGATTTGGTAATTGTCGGCGGTGGGATTATTGGGTTAACTCTAGCCTCTGCTTTAAAAGATTCTGGTTTGAGTGTCTTGCTAATTGAGGCGAAAGTGGCATCAGCGGCGGTAGCCAAGGGACAAGCCTATGCAGTTCACAAGCTTTCGTCACTAATTTATGAAGGAATTGGAGTTTGGGACAAAATGTTGCCTCAAATCGCCAAGTATTGCCGAGTTCGTCTTTCTGATGCCGATTATCCCAATGTGGTGGAATTTACCACAGATGATATACATACAGCAGAGTTGGGTTATGTGGCGGAACACCAAGCCCTATTGCAGCCTTTGCAAGACTTTATCCAAGATTGCCCAAATGTGACTTATCTGTGTCCGGCGGAAGTGGTAAATACGCAGTACCAGCAGAATATAGTCGCCATAGATATAAAAGTTGCCGATCAGCTAAGAACAGTTCGCAGCAAATTAGTTGTAGCAGCAGACGGATCGCGATCGCCAATTCGGCAAGCTGCTGGAATCAAAACCTCTGGCTGGAAATATTGGCAGTCTTGCATTGTGGCATTTGTCAAACCAGAAAAACCCCACAATAACACTGCTTACGAAAGATTTTGGTCTAGCGGGCCCTTTGCGATTTTACCTTTACCGGGGAACCGTTGCCGCATTGTCTGGACAGCACCCCACGAAGAAGCAAAAGCTTTGTGTGCCTTAAATGATGAGCAATTTTTGGCAGAATTAACCCGCCGCTATGGCGATCAAATGGGAAAATTGGAATTACTAGGCGATCGCTTTGTTTTTCAGGTACAACTCATGCAAAGCGATCGCTATGTTCTCCCCCGACTAGCATTAATTGGTGATGCGGCGCACAATTGCCATCCCGTCGGTGGACAAGGTTTAAATTTGGGTATTCGGGATGCAGCGGCTTTGGCGCAAGTAATTCAAGCAGCGCACAAAGCGGGTAAAGATATTGGTGACATCCAGATTCTCAAAGGTTATGAACGCTGGCGTAAGTTAGAAAATCTGACAATTTTAGGTTTCACCGATTTGTTAGATCGGATGTTTTCTAATAACTTCTTACCTGTGGTGGTGGTTCGTCGCCTGGGTTTATGGCTTTTACAGCGAGTACCGATGTTAAAGGTGTTTATGCTGAAATTGATGATTGGTTTGAAAGGGCGGACTCCAGAATTAGCAAAACGTTGAAGAAGAATTCAGGAGTCAGAATGGGCTAAACGCCCCGCTACCGCTAACAGGAGTCAGAATTGATAAAAATTTAGGAGTGTGGGATATTTAAACCCACCACCACTGTCTTGTGAGGAAAAATCAAAGCCTCGCTCACTTTGGGCTGGGGTTTACACACAAGTATCACGCGATGTGCAACTTAATATTCTTACCTCTCTCCAAACCTCTCTCCTAAAAGGAGAGAGGCTTTGATTTTTGCTCCCCTTCCCTTGTAGGGAAGGGGTTGGGGGTTAGGTTTGAGATAAAGTCGCACATGGCGTAAGTATCGTAAAAAAATATCCAACTTTTTCATATTTCATATTTTGAATTTTGAATTGTTAATCATGATTCTTTTTCGGTCAGCAACTACCTATGAAACGATCGTGATCGCTGATATCTTGATTAAATATATATAGGGTGTATCAACAGTTTTACCAAACTGGAGGCAAGGATGGCTAAACATGAGTCCAAACACCACTCACCAAAACATGTCTCTAGCACAGGTACAAAACTTGCTGAAAACCCCTTCCAGGTAAAACTGCAAGAATTGCTGAAGCAGAAAAAATATCGGCAGGCGTTAGAAGAAATTAAAAAAAATCAGCGATCGCATCCTGATATTGAATTCACTCCCAAAGAATCAGAGATTTGGTTACTGCGGGGTCAACAGGAATTCCAGAAGCAAGATTTTAAACAGGCAGAAAAATCTTTTGGACGCGCTCTACAATTGGGTCTGGCAGGAGAGGCTCACTACTGGCAAGCAAGGTGTTTGCTAGAGTTGAATCAATTGGACGTAGCTCTGAATTTGCTCCGTGAGGCTTTTGAAGCAGGCAATCTCACCAAAGACTACAGCATCTCTTATCTCAAGCTCCTATTGCTCAAAGGAGATATCGCCACAGTTGAGCAGTTAATCAACCAACAATCTAAACGCTTCAGCGCTGCCCAACTCCACTGGGTTCGAGGGGTTATTGCTCTCAAAAATGAACAACCACAAGCCGCTTTGACATCTTTTCAAAAAATTAAGCGCCCCATCACCCCAGGAGATTTACCAAATGCTTGGCTTGTTTACAGTCAGCAAGTGAGTGGTAGTTGGAGTGCAGCCGCTAATCTATTGGGTTTGCAATCATCCAGATTCACCTTTGGCAGACCAAAGTATTTGGAACATCCAATTTTAGAGCGGTTGGCAACTTCCCAACAAGCAAAGACCGGAGAACCACCCCTCAATCCCCAAAATCTGGAACAATCAGACCAGGTGATCCAGGATGCAATATCAGCGTTGGCAATTGTACAGCTAATTAATGATGGCAATCATCATGATGCCGCCCATGTGTTGCTACGGATGGAACGGTGTGCAGATCGTTTCCCGGAACTAAATATTCTGCGGACATCGCTTTTAACCCTTGCAGGTCAACAGGCACTTAATCAAGGACAAGCAGAATGTGCAGAGCTATTTTGGCAGCCTTTATTAACAGAGAAACCCTTTAACCCGCAGTTGGCAGTTAACCTGTTAGAGGTCTTTGAAGTTACTGATTCTGAGCAAGAACGCCGACGTTTGTTGACTCAGTTGTTGAAGTGGTTAGAGCAGGAAGGAAAACAAAAGCCTCAAGAATGGCCTGCGGAACGGTTGAAACCAACCTTAGCTCACCTCCATTGCCGGATGGCAGATGCTTACATGGCACTAGATCGCGATCGCGCTGCTTTAGGAGCTTTACAACAAGCAGAACGTATCTGTCCCACATCACCCGAATTACTTGGCCGCAAGGGACTTTTTGCGGCAATGGAGGAAAATTATACTGAAGCGATCGCACTGATTACCCAAGCCATTGAAGGTGGCTGTCGCTATCAAGAAATTTATGATGGCTTGCTGAGTTGTTGGGATGAACTAGGAGACAAACAAGCACGTAATGAAGCTCGTCGGCGTTTTGGCAAGCACTTTGGCGACTTCAGTATTGAATCGGAAGTAGAAGTATTGCCCTGGGTGGATGCTATTTCTACGCTAAGTTATCCTTTCTTTAGTCGTCTGGTGCAGGGGAAAGAGCAGAAAGATCCGGCTTTGCGTGCCTGTCAAATTTTTGTGAATGCAGTACAAAGTTCTCCCAACTCTGGCGGACGAGTTTCGTTAAATCAAAAAGCAGCCACCGAAGCCTGGGAAGCTCTCTTAGAACAAATATCTGGAAATGAGCAAATTTTTGTATTGCAAGCGATCGCTCTTTCTATCCATCTATTCGCCAAACGCGAAAAAGGCATCGCCGCTTTAACAAATCAATATCTGCAAAAGTTGTTCAACCTATCAGCAGAACACCCAGAAGCCAGAGTTGCCCATTTAGTTGTCTTAGCTGTCAAAGAAGGAAGTCCCCAAAAACTAGAATCTCCTCTGCGTGCCTACCTCGACACCATGCCCCAACCAGGCAATGCTCTGGCAAATATCCAACTGCAAGCACGCCGTTTTGGCTGGATTACAACCTTGATTCCTGCCTTAGAAGAAGCATTACGTCGGGAACCACAAAATCCTTTATTGCTATTAGCTAGAGCCACTACCTACCATCTCAATCAACCAAAATATGAACAATTAAAGCAAGAGGGATTTGAATTAGCTCGTCGCCTACAAGATGCCAAAGCATTACAAGCATTTCGGGAAGAACAGGCGTTTCTTGCCGCTAAAGAAACTCAGAGCATAATGCCAGATCCAGAGAAATTTGACAATCTGAATATGTCAAATATTGATGATTTATTAGAAGGGATGCTTAAAAAATTATTTGGCAGCAAAATTCCCCAAGCTGAGTTTGAGAAGATGCTTCCAGAACTTAAGCAAATGATGTTAAACAGTATGCCTAATTTCTTGGATGATGATGAGGAAGAAGATGATGAATCAGAGATCGACTTAGACTTTATCTTTAGAAGCTTACCACCTACCTCTAGAAAACCAAAGGGTAGAAGAAGATGAAATTTTCAGCAATTATTTTAATTGAAGAAGAATTCAGAATTCAGAATTCAGGAGTCAGAATCAATATAACTCTTGGAGAGGCTGCACCAACAGCAACGCTCAGTACAAGTCCCAGTCCCCAGTCCCCAATCCCCATTTATGACTTCCCACCACGAACACTTAGGAATTTCTCCAGGAGCTACCCCCGCTGAAATTAAAGCGGCGTATCATTCCAAGCTGCGTGAATTTCCCGCTCATACTTATCCAGAAGAATTTAAGGCAATTCGAGGAGCTTACGAGGCACTTCGTAAAGGAGAGACAATCCAAAATGAGGATTTTTTGAAGATTCGTCCCTTAGAAGCAGAACTGAACCCAGAAATATTAAAACAGGTACGAGAAAAAGCGATCGCTCAACTAGAAGTTAGCCTAGATGATTTAATTCGTGCCACATTTTGATTGTTTGGAAATGGGGAATGGGGAATGGGGAATGGGGAATGGGGTATTGAAAACAAATGACAAATGACAAATGACAAATAACAAAGAAACTTTATTTAACAAATTTTTAGATTATTTACATTCAGAACAAACGCCACCAGACTATCTGGTTAAGGCACCAGAATCTACTAATTCTTTTGATGCCTATCAAATGGTGGCAGAATGGACTGCTTTGCGCCATGAAGTTAAGCAACAGGGTAAATTATTGCGTTCTACTCAAGATGCTTTGGTGCAAGCATTGGAAGTAACTCGTACAGATAAAGAACAGCTACAAATACGCCTGGAAGAAAGCCAAAAACAGGCATTGGATAAATTTGAAAAACAGCAAGAAAAACTACTAAAAGATTTGCTGGGTATCCTGGATGCTTTAGATCAGGCTTGTACTTACTGGCAAGAAGAAATAGAAGCATTATCTGCTACCTCAATACCAAAATCTCCCCCACAAAAAAACTTCTGGGAAAAGCTAAAACAGTGGTTTGGTGGTAAAGAAGTTCAATCAACGGTGTCTGAAAAATCACCAATATCAGAATCTTTAAGCGAAATTTTAATCAGCAATCAACAGGGAGTAGAGTTAATTAGGCGATCGCTTTTAGAAGTACTACGACAACGGCGGGTTGTTCCGATCGCAGCACAGGGGAAACCCTTTAACTCCCAAACGATGTATGCTGTGGGACGTGAGTTAAGAGCAGATGTTGCAGATAACACCGTGATTCAGGAAGTAGTACGCGGTTATTTATGGGGCGATACCACTGGTAACGACGGAGCCATGCGCGTCTTGAGAGAAGCACAGGTCATCGTAGCAGCACGAGGGAATGAGGACTTGGAGAATTGACAAGGCAAATATGGAACTAGTACTGATTTGTGTAATTCGTAATTCGTAATTCGTAATTTGTAATTCGTAATTACTGTTCCGTAAGGGTTTTAGACATTTCAAATGGGTAGCTTATTTACGCTGCGCTGTACTAGTACTGCATGAAGGAAATAAATCAGGAGTGAGAATACAGAATCCAGAATTGGTGAATACTCTACTTAAATTTGCAAAAGGTTAGCGATCGCTTGCGGTAATGGCAAAATAATTATAATCAACAAAGCCATTGCCAATAATCCCCAAACGTCACGTTTGTTATCCAATTCACTGACATCATTTAGCGCAGGTTCATCAATCAACGGCATAAATAATAAGATAATCGCCCACACCAAAAATTCTTCCCGAACTAAAGCCAGCAATAGCAACAACACGCGAGCAATTTGACCAATTACCATCGCAGTTCGTTGTCCAAACATCGCATGGACAATGTGACCTCCATCTAGTTGTCCCACAGGCATTAAATTTAACGCCGTCACAATTAATCCCAGAAAACCTGCTACTGCAACTGGATGCAAGTCAAGGGCTGATTTTGCTGTTAACTCACTTCCCAAAGCTAACTTTGAGAGTAACGCCAGTAAAATCGAATATTTGGGATTAAGGGCATCAGGATTCAAAAGTCGGGTTTTTTCAGTGATGGGAACCACATCAGAATTAGCCAAGCCCCATATTAGTAGTGGCAAAGTAATAACAAAACCTGCAACTGGGCCAGCAATACTAATATCAAATAAAGCTTTGCGGTTGGGAATTGGACTACGCATCTGAATAAATGCCCCAAAAGTTCCCAAAAAGAAAGGTACGGGAATAAAGTAAGGCAACGTCGAGCGAATTTTGTAAAACTTAGCTGTCAAATAATGCCCAAGTTCATGAATACCCAAAATAGTCATTAGTCCTAAAGCATAAGGCAATCCCTTAAACAGGACATCTGGGTTAGATAGAACTTTGAACAAAGAGCCAATTTCCCAGAGAGGCGGCAGAGAAACACCAGCAATTTCCACTCCTACCAAGGTAGTAGTTAGCAAAGTAGCTACTAGTAGTAGAAGTGCTAATCCTGGTTTAGTTAACTGTTCCTGGTCGCGTCGTGATGTATTTCTCTCTTTAGCAGCTTGAATATTGGGAACTAGCACAAAGAAAGGTTTATCATTTAAACCTTCTTGAAAGATCAGCAAGAAGCGATCGCCAAATTGTGCTTCAATATTAGTCTTAATCTGCTGGTAGGCGTTGCTGGCTTTAGTTCGCAACTGACCACGGCAAATCACAGCTTGTGGTCGATACTCAATATTTTGAACGTAGTATACAGACCAAGGAAAACAATTTCGCAGTTGGGTTTCTTCCGTTGGCTCAATGGGACGCACTATTGGCTCTGGGGTAGGCTGGATAGTCGGCTGTGATTCTGAAGCTTGGGCTTGGGCTTCAGTTTCGGTCTGTGTATCTCTTGGCACTCGACGCCCCCAGTGAAACAACATCCAGTACAACAGTGTGCAGACAAATAACGACCAAATGATCAGTCCTGGCGGTGGAGGTGGTTTCGCCCCGTATATCAGCGTCCATCCACTTAACAGAAATGCTGGTGTCATTAAAACCAGCCACAACAACCATACTGGCGTCCGAGTGATGTGAGCGACGCTGTGCTGCACCATTATATAGGTAGCTAGCCCCAGTAGGAGGATAAACAGAAACCAAAATGCCATGTTATCTACAGTAATTTTGACAAAACACCCTACCAGTAGCTTCAGCACCATAGCATTAACTACAAGGCAGACCTCAAATCCCAATTTTTTTCACAAGGGTTAACAGGGGAATGGGTATTGGGTACTGGGGACTGGGAGACAAGAATAACTAATACCCAAATGTCCCATGCCCCATGCCCCATGCCCAATTCCCAATCCCTAGTTCAATTCTTGAGAATTTCCACACTACCACCAGATTGTCCACAACTCCTCAGTTTCGGTTCTTTGATCATGTGCCCTTTACCTCAAAAACCAAGTCATACAACTAAGTCACCACGGGCTGTCTTCCCTGACGAAGTTCCTAGCGGAAGTTCTCTGCAATCGGACTTCGCACAAGAGAGTATTTTTGCCTTTCCACCCAATCGGGACACATTAGGGGGAACCTCTTATTTTATTGTAAGAAATGAAGGGAATATCCTCATAGATTGCCCTGCTTTAGACCAAACAAATCAAGATTTTTTGCGATCGCATGGAGGCGTGCGTTGGTTATTTATCACTCATCGCGGCGCTATTGGCAAGACTGCCGAATTTCAGCAAACCTTTGGCTGCGAGGTGCTGATTCAAGAGCAAGAAGCTTATTTATTACCAGGCTTAACCGTAACTACATTTAGACAAGAATTTATCATTGATGCAGCAACACAAGTGATTTGGACACCAGGTCATTCTCCCGGCTCATCTTGCCTCTACTACGGTGAATTTGGAGGTATATTATTTTCTGGTCGCCATTTACTCCCAAATCAGCATGGCAAGCCAGCATTATTACGGTCAGCTAAAACCTTTCACTGGCCAAGGCAAATTCAGAGTCTTCGATTATTGTTAGAACATTTTACACCAGAAACTCTCCGGTATATTTGTCCTGGAGCTAATACAGGCTTTCTTAGAGGCAAGCGAGTCATAGATCAAGCTTATCAACACCTCGCCTCTCTAGATTTACCAGCTTTGCTGCGGATAGAGCCTCTACTTTAGAAGTAAGGGAGTTAGCAGTTATGCCAGATGCATGGATAGCACAATTACGTGACTGTGCAACTAAAGTTCATGGTCAGCAAATTCTGCAATTAATTAATCAAATTCCCTCATTCCATTGCTCATTTAGCTAATGGGTTAAGGCAGTTAGTAAATAACTTTGATTTTGAGAAAATTTTGGAATTAACAAAATAGGAGCGTAAGAAACCCTTTTATAAAGTAAATCTTAAATTGTCGGGTGCGTTAAAGCTACCGCTAACGGAACTGGGAACTGTTTTGCTCAATACCAGTTTTCTAACGTTTGTTAACCAAGATATTGTCCTGGGAATTATAACGCTAGTATACAGATATTCTCGTAAAAACTTATGAGCGCCAAAGTTGATGGAACTTTAAGGATCGCTGGCTACCAAACTATAGAACAACTATATTTAGGTTCTCGCACCCAAGTGTATCGGGCAGTTCGAGAATGCGATCGCCTGCCAGTTGTCATCAAGCTCTTAAAACGAGAATACCCGACTTTTAGCGAATTAGTACAGTTTCGCAACCAATATGCGATCGCTAAAAACATAGATATTTCCGGCATTATCAAACCTTATAGTCTGGAAGCCTATCATAATGGCTATGTTCTAGTCATGGAAGACTTTGGTGGTGTTTCCTTGCGGCAATTTACTCAAGGAAAAATACTGACATTAGAGCAATTCCTACCCATTGCTTTGCAATTATTAGACACCTTACACCAGTTGCATCAACAGAGTGTCATTCACAAAGACATTAAACCAGCCAACATCCTGATTCACCCTCAGACCAAACAAATCAAGCTGATTGACTTCAGTATTGCCTCGCTTTTACCACGAGAAACCCAGGAGATCCAAAGTCCCAAAGGACTAGAGGGAACGCTAGCGTATCTGTCACCAGAGCAAACCGGACGGATGAACAGGGGTATTGACTACCGCAGTGACTTTTATTCATTAGGCGTAACTTTCTTTGAACTGTTGAGTGGACAATTACCCTTTGAGTCCAATGAGCCGATGGAATTGCTGCATTGTCACATTGCCAAACAACCACCCTTTCTCTGCGATTTCAACCCCGATTTGCCCCTGATGCTGGGGGAAATTGTCCGCAAACTGATGGCGAAGAACGCCGAAGACCGCTATCAGAGTGCGCTAGGAATTAAACATGACCTAGTGACTTGCGTAGAACAGTGGCGAGAAACAGGTAAGCACACCTGGTTTGATTTGGGACAGCGAGATATCAGCGATCGCTTCCTCATACCCGAAAAACTCTACGGGCGAGAATCGGAAGTGCAAACGTTACTGGATACCTTTGGTTATGTTGCTAATGGTGGTTCCCAACTGATGCTAGTAGCAGGTTTCTCTGGTATTGGTAAAACCGCAGTTGTCAATGAAGTACATAAGCCAATTGTCCGGTGGAACGGCTATTTCATCAAGGGCAAATACGACCAGTTCAACCGCAACATTCCTCTATCTGCTTTTGTGCAAGCTTTTCGTGACCTGATGGGACAGTTGCTCAGTGAAAGTGATACCCAACTGAAGCAATGGCAGAGCAAGATTTTAGCGGCAGTTGGAGACAACGGGCAACTCCTGATCGAGGTAATTCCTGAATTAGAGCAGCTGATCGGCAAACAGGGTGCGATCGCACAATTATCGGGTAGTGCGGCACAGAACCGTTTTAATCTGCTGTTCCAAAAGTTCATTCAAGTCTTCACCACAAGAGAGCATCCTTTGGTGATGTTTCTTGATGACTTGCAGTGGGCAGATTCGGCATCGCTCAATTTGCTGAAACTGTTGATGACTCAGAGTGATTGGGGTTATCTATTCATTATTGGCGCCTACCGCGATAACGAGGTGTTTGCAGCTCATCCACTGATGTTGACGTTAGATGAAATTGAAAAGGCATCTTCCTGCGTCAAGACTTTAACTCTAGATCCCTTGAGTCAAGTAGATGTGAACCATTTAATTGCCGACTCCCTCAGTTGTGCAACAGGCCAAGCATTGCCATTGACAGAGTTGGTTTATCAAAAAGCCCAAGGTAATCCCTTTTTCACAACTCAGTTTTTGAAAGCGCTACATGAGGATGGGCTGATTACCTTTGATTGGGAGATAGGTTTCTGGCAATGTGATGTAGCACAAGTGCGATCGCTCGCTCTCACTGATGACGTGGTGGAATTTGTGGCACAACAACTTCAGAAATTGCCACCCAACACTCAAGATATCTTGAAACTGGCAGCCTGTATTGGTAATCAATTTGATTTGAAGACATTGGCGATCGTTTCTGAACAATCGCAAATTGAAACGGCTACAAGTTTATGGAAAGCTTTACAAGAAGGTTTAATTATACCCCAAAATGAAGTTTATAAGTTTTATCAACAGGAGTCGTTTGTCAATAGTCATAAACAAATGACCAATGACCAAGGACAAATGACAGTTACTTATAAATTTTTACATGACCGGGTGCAACAAGCAGCATACTCACTAATTCCCGCCGATGAAAAACAACCCGTTCACCTGAAGATTGGACAGTTACTCTTAAGCAATACTCCCGAAAGCAACCGAGAAGAACGGATTTTTGAAATAGTCAGTCAACTCAATATTGCGACTGAATTGATCGCCCAATCCGCAGAACGTCAAACATTAGCCGAATTTAACCTGATGGCAAGTCGCAAGGCAAAGGCGGCCACAGCCTATACTGCCGCCTGTAAATATGCTCAGGTAGGCATTGGGTTACTTGCCCAAAACAATTGGCAGCATCAGTATGAGTTGACCTTAGCACTCCATCAAGTCGCCACAGAAGCCGCCTATCTGAGTGGTGATTTAGAGCAGATGGCAGCTAATGCCAGCCTTGTCTTGAATCACGCCAAAACTCCGTTAGCTCAAATTAGCGTCTATGAAGTGAAGATTGAAGCATTCACAGCCCAGGGTCAATTTTCTCAAGCGATCGCAGCGGCACTTGCCATTTTAAAGCAATTAGGAGTAGAACTGCCCGCAGATCCTACCCAGGAAGATGTGGCAGCTGCCTTTAGTACCGTTTCCGATGCGATTGGAGAGCGTCAACCTGGTGAGTTACTCAACCTCAGCGAAGCAAAGAATGCAAACATCCTGGCAGCGGCTCGAATTTTGACATCAGTAGCACCCTGCGCCTATCTGTATCAGCCACTACTGTATTTATTGGTGATTTTAAAAAAGGTTTATTTGTCTGTTGTATATGGCAATGAGTCAACCTCGACCTTTAGCTATGTCTCTTATGGAATATTGATGTGTGGTGTGTTCGGAAAGGTTGAATTAGGTTATGAATTCGGTCAGTTAGCCCTCGATCTGCTATCACGTCAGCAAAATTCCGAATTGAAGGGGAAAACTTTATTACTAGTCTATGTGTACACAAGGCATTGGAAAATGCACCTGCGTGAGACATTAAACCCCTTGCAGATAGCTTATTGTAGTTGTTTAGATGTAGGCGATTTTGCTTTTGCGGGTTACTCTGCGTATAATTACGGTTTTTACTCCTATTTTGCTGGAAAGAATTTAACGCAACTGGAGTCAGAACTTGCCCGATATTGTGAAGCCCTCAAGCACCTCAAGCAAAATCTCAGTTTGACCTATTCCCAGGTGATTCGACAAATTTTGCTGAATTTAATGGGGAATGGGGATGAAGTAGTGGTGTTGAGCGGTGCAGCCTACAATGAACAGCATCAACTTCCATTACATGAAACAGCGGGCGATCGCACCGGATTAGCATTGCTGTGGATTAACAAACTAGTTCTGTCTTATCTGTTTTCAGAGTTTAAACAAGCCGTAGAACAGGCTGAACAAGCAAGACGGTATTTGGATGCTGTCCTGGCTTTTTTATATGTACCCATCTTTCATTTCTATGAATCTTTAGCCCAAATAGCATATTTGGGAGAACTTTCAACCCCAGAACAGCAGCCAATCAAGGAATGTATCGCTGCAAATCAAGAAAAACTCAAAGACTGGGCAACTCATGCGCCGATGAATTTCTTGCACAAGTTTTATCTAGTCGAGGCGGAACGAGAACGAGTCCAAGGCAACAAAGCCGAGGCAATAGATTTGTACGATCGCGCCATCAAAGGAGCCAAAGAAAACGATTACATCCAAGAAGAAGCACTTGCCAATGAACTAGCTGCCAAATTTTACCTCGACTGGGGCAAAGAGCGGATTGCTCAAGAATACATGACCCAAGCCTACTACGGCTATGCTCGTTGGGAAGCTAAAGCCAAAGTCGCCGATTTGGAACGACGCTATCCCCAACTCCTCGCTCCCATTCTCCAGCCAACTCGTTCTCCCCTCTCAACTAACGAAACTATCTTCACATTAGAAAGTATCACCTCCACCAGTTCTGCCACTTCCAGTAGTAGCAACGTCTCTGTTGCTTTAGATTTAGCTACTATTCTCAAAGCTTCCCAAACCCTTTCTAGCGAAATCGAACTCGAAAAGCTGCTCTCGACGTTGCTGCATATCGTCATTGAAAATGCCGGAGCTGATAAGTGTGTGTTCATGCTTTTGGAGTCAGGTGGTTTACTAATTCAGGCGTTAGCCCAGCTTTCCTTTGGTGGCACATCTCTACAGAACAAAGGAACTGCTGAAGTTGATTTTTACCCAATGTTGTCGAACCCACAGCCTGTTGAAGACTCCCCCGATCTACCAGTTAGCTTAATTAATACCGTCAAACGCAACTTACAACCAGTAGTGATTATTGATGCCACGGTGCATCCGCAATTAATTAATGACCCGTATATTCAGCAACAGCAGCCCAAAAGCATCTTGTGCATCCCGATTTTGCATCAGGGTAAGTTGCTAGGCATTTTGTATTTGGAAAACAATTTGGCAACTGGAGCATTTACAAGCGATCGCGTCAAGCTACTCAACTTACTTTGCGCTCAAGCTGCCATTTCTGTGGAAAATGCCCGCCTTTACCGCAATTCCCAGAACTATGCTCAACAGTTGGAACAATCTCTAGCAAAATTGCAAGCTAGTGAAATCCGCTTCCAAAATTTGACAAATAATATTCCTGGTATGGTGTACCAATTCCGGTTAGCGGCTGACGGTTCAACTTCAACGCCATACGTTAGTTCTGGCTGTTTGGACTTGTATGGCTTAGAACCAGAATCAGTGATGACAGGGACGCATAGCCTTTACGCCATGAATCATCCTGACGATCAGCCAGCTATTGCCCAAGCGATCGCCTACTCTGCTCAAAATCTGACACCATTTGACATAGAATGTCGGATTATCCTGCCTTCAGGAACCGTCAAATGGATTCAATCTCTTGCTCGGCCAGAGCGGCAAGTCGATGGCGCAATCGTCTGGGATGGAGTGGTGATTGATATTAGCAATGTCTACAACGAGCTGCGCTTACGCAAACAGGCTGAAGCATCTCTAGCCAAAGAACGAGAGTTTTTGAATGCCATCATTCACAATATTACAGATGGGATTGTTGTTTGTGATGCTAATGGTAAATTGACTCTATTTAACAAAGCAACTCGTGAATTTCATGGCTTACCAGTAGAATCATTACCAGCAGAAGAATGGGCAGAATACTTCGATCTTTATCAACTTGATGGTAAAACACCTCTATTAAAAACCGAAATTCCTTTGTTTCGCGCCTTGCAAGGGGAAATAGTCGAAAATGCCGAAATGGTAATTGCGCCAAAGCATGGTTCTACGAGAATTTTGTTAGCTAGCGGACAAGCGATCTTCGATCCTGCGGGTAACAAAGCCGGTGCGGTGGTTGTAATGCGAGATATTAGCGATCGCAAACAAGCTGAACTTGCCTTGCAGCAAAAATCACAAGATTTGCAACAAGCATTGAACGATTTACAAAATGCCCAATTACAAATTGTCCAAAGTGAAAAGATGTCAGCACTGGGGAATCTAGTTGCTGGTGTGGCTCACGAAATGAATAATCCCCTTGGTTTTATTGCTGCTAGTCTCAAGCAAGCTAAACCCACTGTTGCTGATATTTTTGAACACTTAAAGCTTTATCAAAAAAGTTTACCCAACAAAAATGATCAAATTCTTCACCACGCCGAAGAAATCGACTTGGATTATAGCTTAGAAGACTTGCCCAAGATGATTGATTCTATGACTATGGCGTGCGATCGCTTAAAAAATATCAGCACCAGTTTACGAACTTTCTCCCGTGCCGACAAAGATTATAAAGTGCCGTTTCATATTCATCAAGGCATCGACAGCACGATTTTAATTTTGAAACATCGTCTCAAGGCTAACGAGCAACGTCCAGCAATTGAAGTGATAACTGAATACAGCACTTTACCTCAAGTTGAGTGTTTTCCTGGGCAATTAAATCAAGTATTTATGAATATCTTAGCAAATGCAATTGATGCATTGGATGAATCAAATACAAATCGGAGTTTTGAGGAAATTAAAATTAATCCTAACCGCATCATAATTAAAACATCACTAGAAATTAAAGGTGTAAAAATTACAATTGCTGACAATGGAAAGGGAATGGCTCAAGAGGTAAAACAAAAGATATTTGACCATTTATTTACGACGAAAGCTGTTGGCAAAGGAACAGGATTAGGACTTGCGATCGCCCGTCAAATTATTGTGGAAAAACATGGCGGAGCGATCGAAGTTAATTCTCAACTTGGCGAAGGAACTGAATTTGTGATTCAGCTACCATTGTCGATATAAACGAGAAAATCGCAGTTATTCTAGGATAAAAATAACTTGCCCCTGCCCTAACTATGCCTTTGTGAATGCTGAGTAATAAGTGAGATTTCCTACTCATCACTCATCACTCATTACTCATTACTCATTACTCATCACTCTTCATGCCTTTCCCGCCACCACCGAATTTTTCACCAAAAGTTGTACTGCTGCTTGATATTGCAGATCCGCTTCAGTGCCAATCTGTTCGCGGTTAATGGCTGCTTGGGAAATCACTGTATCCGGTTTAATACCTAGTTTGTTAATATCCCGGTGTTGAGGAGTTTCATACTTAGCAATTGTGACTGCCAAGCCCGAACCATCTGATAATTCAAATAAGGATTGAATTAAGCCCTTTCCAAAGGTGGTTTCGCCTACCAACTGGGCGCGACCATTATCTTGGAGTGCGCCGGCGAGAATCTCACTGGCACTAGCAGTTCCTTGATTCACCAAAATCACCAGAGGATCGTTTGTCAGGGCTGGGCCAAAGGCTTCAAAACTGCCCTGAATGCCTTGTCGGTTAACAGTGTAAACGATAGTGCCGGAGTCTAACCAAAGACGGGCGATTTCAATTCCTGATTGCAATAGCCCCCCAGGATTATTTCGTAAATCTAGAATGTAGGCAGCAGCCCCTTTTTTTTCTAGACTAGAAATAGCGTGTGCCAATTCCGTTGAGGCGTTGGCATTGAATTGAGTCAGTCGTAGGTAGCCAATAGGCGTATTGTCAGTGGAAACACGCAATTCGGAAACCACAGGGTTAAGAGCAATGCGATCGCGTGTTAGTCTAATTTCTGTTTCTGCTTCTCCGTCCCGTTCGATCAGTAAAGTGACAAGGCTACCACTCGGCCCGCGCATTCTGGTTGCAGCTTCATCAAGGGTGAGATTTTCTGTAGAGACGCCTTCAATTTTGAGGATGCGATCGCGTGGTCTAATCCCCGCTTTATCTGCCGGTGAACCGGCGATAGGAGCAACTACTTCTAACTTCCCATTCTCAGAATTCAAAGCAATTTGTAATCCTACCCCAGTCAATTCCCCGGAAGTATTTACCTGCAAGCTGCGGTACTGTTCTGGATCTAAAAAGCGGGTAAAAGGATCGTCAAGGCTCTTGAGCATCTTCCCAATTGCCGCATAACTGGCATTTGAGTCTGCCAAAGGCTTCTCCAGAACCTTTTGCCTGACTGCTGCCCAGTTTTGATGATTAAACGTCTCATCTAGATAAGTGCGATTAACAATTCGCCAAACTTCCGAAACCAGCTTTTGTTCCGTCGTCAAAGCTAGAGCCGGCTGGGTGAGCGTACCCAACGCCAACCAAAACGCCATTAGCAATGAAAATCCAACCCGAAAGACTTGTTTGTTCATGAACCCCATTATCAATTCCACCTCAACCCAAATTGGCTATAAATGCTCACTTCCCCTGTTGTTGATGAAATCTATCTCTCGATTATGTTACTTTTTTTATAGAAGTGGTGCATTTTTCTCATCAAGTTGTTCAGTCAACTGATGCATCGTATCCACTCGCCAAAGGATAAAATCTACTTTGTGTCCACTATTTTGTGTGTAGGGGCGTAAAGAGATCGCAATATATTCTATCTTTACAGAGTGTAAAGTTTCTGAAGTCTCTTAGCACGCCAAAAGCTAAAAAGCAAACAAAAAAACTCCCCTTTACTAAAATCCCAAACTTGCTAATTGGGAGAGAAGTCTGAGCGAAGGCTTCTGCCGATTCAGAACTTCGGAATTTATCAACCGCAACCGACTTTTAGGAACTTGAGATTGTATGGCCAACGTTTACGACTGGTTTGAGGAACGCCTAGAAATTCAGGCGCTCGCTGAAGATGTTACTAGCAAATACGTCCCTCCCCACGTCAATATCTTTTACTGTCTGGGTGGAATTACCCTGGTTTGCTTTCTGATCCAGTTTGCTACTGGATTTGCCATGACGTTCTACTACAGGCCAACAGTCACTGAAGCTTTCTCCTCAGTGCAGTACATCATGAATGAAGTAAACTTCGGTTGGCTAATTCGCTCCATCCATCGCTGGTCTGCGAGCATGATGGTGTTGATGATGATTTTGCACGTCTTCCGGGTTTATCTTACAGGTGGTTTCAAAAAGCCCCGCGAACTCACCTGGGTAAGTGGTGTCATCCTAGCTGTGATCACCGTTTCCTTCGGAGTTACCGGCTATTCTCTACCTTGGGATCAAGTTGGCTACTGGGCTGTGAAAATCGTTAGCGGCGTACCAGAAGCAATTCCCGTGGTTGGCGTTCTGATTTCTGACCTGTTGCGCGGCGGTTCGAGTGTTGGTCAAGCAACACTAACTCGTTACTACAGCGCCCACACCTTTGTATTGCCTTGGTTAATTGCAGTCTTCATGCTGTTTCACTTCTTGATGATCCGCAAGCAAGGTATTTCCGGGCCTTTGTAATCTCAGCTATTAGCGAAAGGCAACATTTGTCAGTTTTCAGATCGAGTTGTTTGTTTTAAACTTATGAAACACAAGAAATTAATTGCACATAAGTTCCAAAAAACAAATACTTGTATCTGAAGCCTAAAGCTGTAGACACCCTCCAGGCGGCTGACTGTAGATATACAAACGCTGTTTGCCGCCTGTTGGTTGCCTAGTAGCTGATAGCTTTCACAAATGCTTTAATTTAACTTAAGCAGGAGAGCACATTTCAAAATGTCAACACAAAAGAAACCTGACCTGAGCGATCCTCAGTTAAGAGCCAAACTCGCTAAAGGCATGGGTCACAACTACTATGGTGAACCCGCTTGGCCTAATGACTTACTTTACGTCTTTCCAATTGTGATCATGGGTTCCTTCGCTGCGATTGTGGCTCTAGCCGTGCTAGATCCAGCAATGACCGGTGAACCAGCAAATCCTTTCGCCACACCATTGGAAATTTTACCAGAGTGGTATTTGTATCCAGTCTTCCAAATTTTGCGATCGCTTCCTAACAAACTTTTAGGAGTGTTAGCAATGGGTTCTGTACCAGTGGGTCTAATCCTCGTTCCTTTTATTGAGAACGTGAATAAGTTCCAAAACCCCTTCCGCCGTCCAGTTGCAACCACAGTATTCCTTTTTGGTACTCTTGTCACCCTGTGGCTAGGTATTGGCGCTGCTTTGCCATTGGATAAATCTTTGACCTTGGGACTATTCTAAATTAGTCACCACAAAGTGCTTTGACGCCTGTGAGTTTCAAGAGCAGATGCAGATGTGCTTTTGAAAACAATTAACAGGCGTCAATTTTAACAGGAAACAAATTCAGGATTCAGAAGCCAGAATTCAGAATTAAACTCTGATCTGTATTCTGAATTCTGAAATAATTCAGATTCCATTTGGGATTTTGAAGTTTTGGATGAAAAAACTCTTCCAAAATCTCAAATTACCAAGAGTCAACAAATACAAACATTTTTTACTTACTTAACGTAAGTTGCTAGTTACAACCCTCCGAATGCCAAAATCCTTCATGTTTTGTATTTTGGTACACAAAATATGTAAATTTAGATTTTTTTATGTCAGAGAAATTTTGCGAGTAGCGCAAAATTTAATAACTAGCAACTTGGGTTTACTTATATTCAAGTCACAGTTAATGCTTACTATAGTGCAGCAAGACCATCTGACGGTTAAGAGCGAACTCAGGCTCCTAAACCAGGTGCAAGAATGGTTTGAGCAATTTTGTCTGCAACATTTGTCTCAACTTGGCTGGTCAAAAACCCAACTTGATCGCCTCAATTTAGCATTAGCAGAAGGCTTTACCAACGCTGTTCGTCACGCTCATCATGCTTTACCGCCGGAAACAACCATTGAGATTAATGTTTATCTGTGGATTGACCGACTAGAGATTAGAATTTGGGATTATGGAAAACCTTTCAATCCTGATGCGATCGCAGAGCCAGCCCCAGGTACTCTACAAGTAGGCGGGTATGGATGGTTTCTCCTCCGGCGCTTGGCAGACCGTGTTGTATACGAACGCGGTACAGATGGTAGAAATTGCCTGCTCATCGTCAAATACTCTGTAGAAGCACAAAAGTAAAAGTGAAGTAGTCAAGGGTAAAGGAAGGTAAGAATACTTCTGATGCCAATTTTGGCTTTTGAGCGGAGGCGAAGCGTAGGGAAGGAGTATCGGCAGAGTGCGAAGACAAGTCTTCTCTACGTTCGCGCAGCGTATCGCAGACAGATGCTCTTGCTAGCTTGGTTATACTTAAGAGCAAGACAAACAAAACTTCTCCTGTGTCGCTGCTGCTAAATTCCAGCCACTCACTTTAAAACAGAAGCACCAGCAGAAGGGGTGTTTGCTCAAATATAAAGTTATTTGATTGATAAGAGTATACTCCTTTTTCAAAATTATTTGAATTGGAGTAATATATTTTTTACGTGAAATTGCTTAGTAATTATGATTTTTTTGTAAAATTTCCAAGAATATTTTTGTATAAAAAAAATTAGTGAATACAGTAAAGATAGCATTCGAGTTACACTAGCTCACTTGTTAAGATTTGTCAGCAGTGTTGAGAGCCTTATTTTTGTTCTCCAACAAGTGCCATTTTGTGCTTAAAGAGATAGAGAGAGTAGGGGAGAAAATATGACTAAGACAGCCCTAATTACAGGAATTACTGGTCAAGATGGCTACTATCTCAGCCATTTGCTTCTCAACCGTGGTTATAGAGTTGTAGGATTAGTACCCCCACATCGACAACCGAATTTGACAAAACTGGGCACACTGGCAAATCAGGTAGAAATTTTTACGGTTGACTTGAGGGATAGTGCAGCGCTGTTGACCGCAGTTGAACAACTACGTCCCCAAGAAATTTACAATCTAGCGGCTCCCAGTTTTGTCCCCGACTCCTGGAACGATCCGTTGGGAACCCTAGACTTGATAACTGGTACAGCTACTAGACTCTTAGAAGCAGTACGAAAAGTTGGTTTGTCTACCAGATTTTATCAAGCCAGCAGTTCAGAAATGTTTGGCGATGTATTCCTCTCGCCTCAAGATGAGGAAACTCCTTTTCGTCCTAAAAATCCTTATGCTGCGGCTAAAATGCACGCTCACTGGACGATGGTGCATCACAGACAGCGCTATGGACTATTTGCCTGTAGCGGAATTTTATATAATCACGAGTCTCCTCTACGCGCACCTCAGTTTGTCACACGAAAAGTTTCTTTAGCAGTCGCATCAATAAAATTGGGTTTAACTGACACCTTAGAAATGGGTAATCTAGACGCCAAACGCGATTGGGGGTTTGCGGGAGATTACGTAGAAGCAATGTGGCTGATGTTGCAAGTTGATGAACCCGAAGAATATGTGATTGGTACAGGTAAACTGCATAGTGTTAAAGATTTAGTTGCCACAGCTTTTGAGTCTGTCGGCTTGGATTGGACACAACATGTAGTCATAAATACCAGCTTGTTGCGGCAAGATGAGCATTTTCAACTAGTAGCTAACCCCAGTAAAGCGAAAAGAAACCTCGGCTGGGAACCCCAAGTGAGCTTTGAGGAACTTTTAGAAAAAATGGTCAAAACAGATTTGGAGCGCTTACAGAGTGGTGCGTTGGATGAAGTCCTTGCCACAGGCATCGCACCCTTACCGCGAGTTTAAATAATCTAATATGCACATCACTACAGTGGCAGAAAACCTCAAGTTAGGTGATAAAGTTAACAAAAAAACTAACCATGTCTTCGTGTTCTTAGAAATTTTTGCTCACGAAGGTGGTATTCAATCATATATAAAAGATATTTTTCGCGCTTATCTGGGATTAAGCCAAGACTACAAGGCAGAAGTCTTTTTGCTACGAGATAGTCCTGATAGCTTAAATGCGTTTGAAGACGAGAACTTAAAATTTCATTACTTTAAAAATCAGTCTCCCTATTTGGGGAGACTACAAATGGCAGCGGCTTTACTTAAATGTCTGTTGCAAAGCCGTCCCCAGCAAGTTTTCTGCGGTCATATAAACTTAGCAGTACTAGTACAAACTCTTTGCCAGCCTTTGGGGATTCCTTACACTGTACTAACTTACGGTAAAGAAGTCTGGGAACCGCTGAAAAATCAAGAACGTCGCGCCTTGATCTCAGCAATTGGAATTTGGACAATTAGTCGCTACAGCCGCGATCGCGCTTGTGTTGCTAATAGTCTAAACCCGAAAATGGTACAGATGATGCCTTGTGCAATTGATGGAGATAAATTTACACCTGGTTCCAAGCAGCCAGAATTACTCCAGAAATATGGCTTAACTGGTGCTAAAGTTTTAATGACAGTAGCGCGGTTATGGTCAGGGGATATTTATAAGGGTGTAGATGTCACCATTCGGGCATTACCACAAATCGCTCAGGTTTTTCCAGAAGTCAAATATTTGGTAATTGGTCGCGGTGATGACCAACCACGATTGGCGCAGCTAGCAAAAGATTTGGGTGTGAGCGATCGCGTCGTATTTGCTGGTTTCGTGGCTACAGAAGAATTAATGCAACATTACCGCCTTGCTGATGCCTATATTATGCCTTCGCAAGAAGGCTTTGGCATTGTTTATCTGGAAGCAATGGCTTGTGGAGTACCTGTATTATCCGGTGACGACGATGGTTCCGCAGACCCTTTGCAAGATGGTAAACTGGGATGGCGAGTACCACACCGCAGTCCTGATGCCGTAGCAGCAGCTTGTATAGAAATGCTTCAAGGGGATGACCAGCGATGTGATGGAAAGTGGCTGCGAGAACAAGCGATCGCTCTGTTTGGCATAGATGCCTTCCAACAGCACTTGCAAAAAATGCTTATATCCTCAGTTTTGAGTCCCAATAACAAATGACTAAAATCGCTATCCTAGAAGGAGAGCAGGACGACATTTAAAAAATGAGCTTTAAGTCATTTCAATTGAACCTTTTAAATCTCCGACCTTGGCTCACTCTGCTGGCAGTTATTTGGTTGCTGGCATCACTGGGCTTGGGTTGGTTGGTCAATTCGTTACTAATTATTGTCGGGTTGCTGTTTTTGGCACCTATTGTGGCTTTTTTTGGCTTTCGTTGGTGGCTACAACGCAACTTGGTTGCCGATCAGTGTCCCGTCTGTGGATATGAATTTACAGGTTTAAACAATAGTCAGTTGCAGTGTCCTAACTGTGGAGAGTCACTTTTAGTACAAGATAGTCATTTTCAGCGCTTCACACCAGAAGGCACAATTGATGTCACTGCTGTGGAAGTTCCAGCCAAATCGCTGGAAGATTAGTCATTAGTAATTAGTCATTAGCGAAGTCCAAATGACTAATTACTATTTATTTTTTTGCGAGATTGAGAGGGTGTAGTTATACTCTCGTTGTGATAGTTCGCCCACGTACAGGGAGTATTTTCCTGCCTGCCAGTAACCAGAAAGTTCTGACTTCCCTCCAGAGTAACTATCTGCTAATACACAAAAGCGCCCTCCAGGCCCGTCGATCAACAGCGTTGGTTTCCCTTGACTCTCTACTGTTAATCGCAAATAAGGTAGTGACTCCGTAACCTGGATCACTTGATTAGGTTCAGTGGTAATATTGCCACAATTGCTTTTCACAGTTCCCCCAGACTTTCCGTTCAAAATCAGTGGATCTGATTGGAGATTCCGATTAATTTGGATTGTTGGTGTTTGTGCCAAATTAGCCTCAGTGAAAACCAAACTCATCGCCAAAGCTGTGGGAACAATTGCAAGTAGCCTAAGCGTCTTCATTTTAATTAATGCTCCAGATTTTTTTAGAGCAATATTGTTATATAGTCTGATTTAATAGACGACGGCAAGCCGTCTTGGTTCCAAAATCTGCCGTATAAAGCAATACCGTTCAGTTAAGGATTGTTTGTGAAGATTTGATAGATGTGTGTAGAGACGTTGCAATGCAAAGTCTTTACATCAGAAATTGGACTTACGCAAAACTACATGCTGTAGGGGGAAATTCATCAACATTGGTGTCAACTTAACCTGAAAGCCTGTCTAGAAAAAGCTTTTAGATATTGTCTCGTGTCTCGTTCCCAGTCTCCGGCTGGGAATGCCATCTTAGAGGCTCCGCCTCCCTTGCTGGCGGCAGAGCCGCCAAGAGTAGCATTTCCAGCCCAGAGGCTGGAAACGAGATTTGAAAAGGCTTTTAGCTTAAGTTGACACCAATGATTCATCAATTGCCCCTACCTGAAAAAAGGGTTTCGGCTATTGTTTGCGTAACTCCTGAGAAATATGATGTCTGGAAGGCAACAAGAAAAAAACATAATTTTTCCCTGTGCAGACAGGTCTTACAGGCACAGACATTAGCTAAAATCACTAAAACAACCACCAAAAATAGAATTTGGCTGGTTTGTTGGATAAGTGTGCTAACTGAGGTAGAAAAATTGATGAATCCTCAACCAGAAGAAGACTTACAGCGTCGCCTCAATCAGCTAGAGGCAGAGATTAATTCCCCACCGGGGGCGGTTCCTCAACCACAAGAGCCAAAACAAACGCCTCAGTCTGTTTTTGCCAACTTGAACTTGCAACTGGAGCGGTTTAAGATTTGGTTCAACAGCTTATCTGGGACGAAGAAGCTGGTAGTTGCGGGAGTGACGGTGCTAGTAGGGTTGGCGATGCTGCAAGCAGTGTTTAAACTAGTTGCATCTGTAATCAGTCTGGCACTTTTGGCAGTGTTAGTGTATGTTGGATACAAATTTTTTGTGTCTGGTAGCTTTCAACGTAAGCAATAAGTTGATATGCATTTACTTTGCACTCTGCCCGGAGTTATGAAAGTCAGGAGCCAGAATACAAACGGTTCCTGACTTATGACTTCTAAAGTCTATTTCAATATGCTTTTCTTTTTGCTGATCAGCTTAGTCTATTTTAATTGTGCCGATCGCGGCGTAAAAATAATGTCAAAGGAAATTATACAATGACGGCACCAATTGTCAGGAGAAGTAATCAATCTGGTCAGTCAAAACAACCGGAAAGAGCCAGTTCGCTGCTGCTTGCTAGCAGGCGTTTTGCTGCTTGGGCGGCTGAAATCACACTAGTTGTTACTAGTGGGTTGATTCCCTTCGGCATTGGTGTCTATGCCAATTCTAGAAGCGATCTGAACCGAGTGCCGCTTAATCCCGTACTGGTAGTAATAGAAAGAGCGATCGCTAGACCCTTAGCTTTGCCTGTGAGCTATGGCATCCGTAACGTCGCATGGCCAACTAATATTTTGTGGACGATCGCCCTGTTAGCACCTGTAACTCTCTCATGGTGGCAATTATATTTACTAGCTAAGACTGGTAGCACAATTCCTAAACGTTGGTTAAAAGTGCGGGTTGTCAACGAGCAAGGAAAGCCACCTGGTTTGGGCGCAGTGGTGATTAGAGAAGGAGTTGGGCGTTGGACTGTACCCATTTCCATCGCCTATCTGCTGTGGCGCTACAGCTTTGCTTTCCCTAATTTAGGATTATTCACATTTTTGTCTTTGTTAATGATTGTGGGTGAAGGGATAGGCTTACCGTCACGTCGGGGGCGTCGCGCACTGCACGATCAACTCGCAGGCACTCATACAATAGATGCGCTCTTAGCTAGTAACAGACAAGTTCAGTCTGCTGGCGGTAATGATGAAGCAGAAGAATGGCAAGAGGGAAATGAAGAATTAGCGGTAGCCCAAAGCAACAAGTCGCCCAATCTGTGGCGGCGGATACAGCAAAATCCCAATCTAACTTTGTTTGGGGTAGGGCTGACGAGTATGACTGCTGTGTTGGCAACTTTAATCGGCACTCAAGTTTATATCCAAATTCAACAATCCCAGCGAGCAACTCAGCAAATTAATAGCCAACAGTTCCTCGAAATTGTCAAACAATTAAGTCCCAACTCTGGGGCGACTAATGAGCAACGCCAAAGCGCAATTCTAGCTATGGGTGGTCTTAATGACCCACAATCCATTAAATTCCTGGCAGATTTATTAGTTAGCGAAACCAACTCCAGTCTTCTGGATACGATTCAACAAGCTTTGACAACTGTTGGGCCTCAAGCCATCCCTGAATTAAAAAATAAGAATCAGTTTTTGGTTAGCGAACTGGAATCTGTGGGTAGCACTGCAACCAAAGAGCGCGAATTGCGGCAAGGGCGGCTACAAAGAAACCAGCGGACGATCAACAAGATTCTCTCTGTTTACAGTGGGAAAATCGAGGGCGTTGACCTTAGTAGCACCCAATTAGGTCAAAGCGGTACTCCTGGAAGTTCCTTCTTCAACTTGGTACTAGACAGCCTTGATTTATCAGGAGTTAAGTTTAAATCTGCAAATCTTAACCAAGCCAGCTTTAAGGGTAGCCGCTTCCGGAGTGCGGGTGAGGATGGACGCTGGGATACTTACGACGATGTGATGGCTGATTTAAGCCAAGCTCAGTTGCAGCAAGCCAATCTTACTGATGCTAACCTCAGTCGCGTCTTGATGAACCGTACCGACTTGAGCCGCGCCACTCTCAATAGAGCTAACTTATCCAATGCGCGTCTATATGACGCTAAACTCAATAGCACCCAACTAGTAGGAGCCGATCTGCGAAACGCAGTTTTGGAAAAAGCCAGCTTGACTGGGGCTGATTTAGGTGACGCCAAATTGAACGAAGCCAATCTATACGCCGCGCGTTTAGGTCGCGCCACTGCGATAGGAACACAATTATCCTTTGCCAATTTAACGAACACTGATTGGCAAGGGGCAGATTTATCAGGAGCCTATTTGGATCGTGCTAATCTCAGCAATGCTAACCTGAGTGCCACTCGTTTAGCTGGTGCTGTTTTGCGTTCTGCCCAGATGGAAAACGTTAACTTGCAAAATGCCGATCTGAGTCTTGCAGATTTACGGGGGGCGAATGTCACTGGAGCAGATTTTAAAGGGGCAATTCTCGCCCCTAGCAAACAAGATCCAGCAGATCAATTTGTCCAAACCCCAGATTTAGGCTCAATATCTGCCGTAGTCCAAGGTGTTGATTTTTCTCAAGCAAAAAATTTAGATGCCAAGCAATTAGCATACATTTGTACTCAAGGAGGCATTCATCCCCGTTGCCCGTAGAATGGAGCAGAGGGGCAGAGGGGCAGGGGAGGCAGGGGGAGAAGAATTAATAACCAATGCCCAATGCCCCATGCCCAATGCCCAAATTCAAAATGGTGTGAGGAGTTCGGTTATGAAATATATTCCATATTTGGTTTCAGTTCTGGGGGCTGGCTTGGTCTTGAGTCTGGCGAGTACTAAACCAGCACAAGCTCAAGTAGCCTATGGTAGTTATATCGGTATAGGCCCCACTATTGGTGTTACCGATGGTATTCAACTCGGAGGGGTGATAGCGGGACGATACAAGCTTTTGGAAGCACCGATTTCACTACGCGCTCAAGTGTTAGTTGGTAATAATACGGCAATTGTGCCAACGGTTTCCTACGATTTCCCCCTGAATTGGCAAACTGATGCCTACCTGGGCGCTGGATTAGTGTTGGCTGGTGGTGGTGGTTCTTCTCCTGTGGGCGATAAAATTAGTTTTGCTTTACAACCGGGCATTGATTATATGATCCCAAATAGCAATACTGTGCTTTTTGGCAACGCCATCATTGCTTTTGATGCCTACCGTGATAGCGGTGGTACAGCTATCTCTGTACAGGGTGGTGTTGGTTTGAGATTTTAATAGGCAGATGAAAATCCTATAGCGATCGCTATTCCTATCCCTAAGAAGCGTTAAACTTCATTGCAAATTAAGAAGTTAGTCCAAACAACGTGATAGTTTTTGGTCATGAAGAGAGATAGCACAGGATTAACACAGGAGAACACAGTGGCAATGGAATCAAATTTATTGACGGATGCGGGCGCAGATGAAATGAATCAAGATTTCAGTGAATATGTCGCCAACCTGCAACTTCACATGACTCTGCAAGCTCGCAATCTTGTTCCAACCCTGAAGCAAACACTGGTAGATAGTCGCCAGCAATTACTCCATCAAACCCAAGCCAACTTTGAAAAGCTAGTTTCTCGACAAGGGCTATAAATATATACAAGTTTTAATCAAAATTCAAATAAAATAAGGGCAGATGTTGTTGGGTTAATGCCAATGGTGTTCTCACAAGGTCTGCTTTTTCTGCTTCTTTAAGTATTAAGTTACTAAAATCACCCTTTTGGCACAATAGTAGAAAGCAGAAACTAGTTAAGATAATTGCAGCAGTTCCTTTGAAGAGCAGTTAGTTACGGCTAAATGTCGGCTCGAATAAAAATGACTTCATTACTTCCCAGAAACCTCAGCGTTATTATCCGACCAGTCCAATACCGGGATCTGGACGGGATTGAGCGCATAACTCAAGAGTCATTCGCAGCCCTAACTCCCAAGGGAGCAGGTTTTGCCATCAGCCAGATGCAAAGGCTGCGTCGCTGGTATGGATTACTCAAATTTTTAAGCTGGTTTCCTAACCCGCTCCAGTATCGCCTCTGCGCCTATGTAGCAGAGCAAGGGCGGTTGCTTCTAGGAATGATTCAAGTGTCACCCTTTAATCGGACACGCAGCACTTGGCGGATTGATCAAGTGCTACTAGAGCGTGGTGTCGATAAACAAGGAATTGGTTCGCAACTTTTGCGTCATTGCTTTGAATCGATTTTGGAAGCTCGCACTTGGCTATTGGAAGTTAATATTAACGACATTGAGGCGCTGGCACTATATCGACAAAATGGATTCCAGCGTCTAGCAGAAATGACTTACTGGGAAATTGGGCCAGAATTACTGGCTGAATTGGCACAAGCAGAGCCAGATTTGCCCAATCTCTTGCCAGTGAGTAATGCTGATGCCCAGTTGCTATATCAACTGGATACGGCATCGATGCCACCTTTGGTACGTCAAGTTTTTGACCGCAATACCCGCGACTTTAAAACCAGCTTGTTCGGCGCTTTAACTGATGCAGTGAAGCAATGGCTGACCAAAACAGAAGTGGTGAGTGGTTACGTATTTGAACCCCAACGCAAAGCTGCGATCGGCTATTTTCAGGTGCAACTTGACCGTAAGGGTGAAGTTCCCCATGCTGCAACGCTGACAGTTCATCCTGCTTACACCTGGCTATATCCAGAATTACTATCCCAACTGGCTCGTATTGCCCAAGATTTTCCCCAGCAAGGGTTACAATTAGCCTCCTCAGACTATCAGGCAGAGCGAGAAGAGTATTTGGAGCGAATTGGGGCAAAACGCATAGAACATACATTAGTTATGTCTCGCTCTGTGTGGCACAAGCTACGGGAGTCTAAATTCGTCTCCCTAGAAGGAATCCAGTGGACTGATATGCTACAAGGTTTACAACCGGCACGTAAACCCATACCAGGTGGGATGTCATGGATACAACCAGTAAAGCTGCCATTGTCAGATAAACCACTGCCAATTAAGTCAGAACCGATTAACTTTTCGGGAAAAAACCCTAGCATTGAAGCATCGCCGATTCCTGAATCAGCAGATGTACAACAGGAGAATTAGTGTGATATCCCAAGAGCAAGCAAAACCGTTTATTTCAGCCTTGGGACTAGATTTTGGTCGCAAGCGAATTGGTGTAGCTGGGTGCGATCGCACGGGTTTAATTGCCACGGGGATCACCACAATTGAGCGTACATCTTTTGAGCAGGATGTCGAGCAAATCCGACAACTAGTTAATGAACGCGAAGTGCAAGTTCTAGTTATGGGCTTACCCTATTCAATGGATGGCTCAATAGGATTTCAAGCGCGTCAAGTTCAAAAATTTACTACAAGACTTGCTAAAGCACTAAAACTGCCTGTGGAATATGTGGATGAGCGATTAACTTCATTTCAAGCAGAGCAACTGCTGATAGCTGAAAACCGCTCCCCGTCACGCCATAAAGGTTTGATTGACCGCAAGGCAGCCGCTTTGATTTTGCAACAATGGCTGGATGTGAAGCGTGCCAGTTCCCGTAGTTCAGTGGCGGTTATTGAGTATTGATACCTTTTAACATGATATTCTGAAAACGATTAGCCAGCAGTTGTATCTACGTATAAAGCTATTTGATTGACATAATATGTCATTAATGATAGTGAAGCGATTTTCAAAGTTGCTGGTATTTATTAAATTTTTACATTTCGGCTATGTTTTCCCCTCCATTTCCTGAAGAAAATGATAACGCTCATGCGGGTTCCATCACTTTAACCGATGACAAAGGGCGATCGCTCGACTGTTACATAGAGCATTCCCTGGAGGTAGATGGACAAGAATACGTTTTACTTCTTCCTGTAGACTCACCTGTAGAAATTTTTTCTTGGGAAGGCGACGATGAGGAAGAAGAAGCAGTTCTAGTAGAAGACGACAACATAATTGAGCAAATTTTTGCTAATGCTCAAGCTGTGCTATCTGAGCAAAACTTGATACTAAAGAACACAGCTTATGCTTTGACAGTTGCAGGTGATTTACCGCCAGTTGAAGAATCAGAACTCTTCACCTTAGAAATCGAAGACGAAGGTGAAGATTTAGAGCCAGAGCAATTACAGCTACTCGCTAGCTTCTATGATGAAGATCAGGAGTATGCAATTTATACACCGCTTGATCCACTGTTGTTTTTTGCACGGATAGCAAAAACAGGTGAACCTGAATTACTTTCTCCAGAGGAGTTCCGCCAAGTGCAGCCTTTGTTGGAAGAACATCTTTTTAATGAAGTGGAATAAGATGAAAAATTCAAAATGTTACATTTTCATTTTGAATTTTTTAATTGGGAATTTTGATTGTCATCACAATCCAGTTAAACCTTTTACCATGTCTCATTAAATGTGGAAGTGATGAAACACTAACACTAAATTGCGACAATTAATGTTGTTTAAAATCCTGAAAAAAGCATTTTAGTTGGCAGGGATTTTCAATTTCATTATCTACAATCCAAAATTGCTATGAGGTGCTGAAAATGGCTTATAGCGACTTTACATTAAGTAAATTTAAAAAGTCATTCAGCATCCGCATTGATGAAGAAACTGATTTATGTGCGGACATAGAACCTCTACAGGCAAGCGAAAAACTCAAAAATTCTTTAGAAGAAACTACAGAACTGGCTTTAGCAATTAATACTGAAAAATCTCGTTCAGAAATGATTATCACTCCGATATTGTTGGAGGTAAGACGCAGGGCTAATTATCCAATTAGTTTGTTTTCAGGAACAGATTTTAATGTAGATCCAGAAAAGGGTCTGAATGGCTATTGTGACTTTATCATCAGTCGTTCTAAAGAGCAACTAACAATTAATGTGCCTGTAGTGGTTATTATTGAAGCCAAAAATAAAAAACTCCACCCACAAGGGGATGGAGTTTTTGGGCATAGGGAATGGGGCATGGGGCATGGGGAAGAAGTTACCAATGCCCAATGCCCCAAGCGACGGGGCGACTATCCCTCTACAGACACCTGGGGATGGAGTTTCCCGTCGCTTTCGATGAAAATATTAAAGGTGGATTAGGTCAATGTGCAGCAGCCATGTTGGCAGCACAGTTATTTAATCAACAAGAAGGAAATGAAATCAGAAAAATTTATGGCGCGGTAACAACAGGGGATATTTGGAAATTTTTACAGTTAGAAGAAAACGATATATTTATTGATTTGAGTAATTATTACATCAAAGAAATAGATAAAATTTTAGGGATTTTATCTCAAAGTGTTCAGGGAGATATTCCAGGATCGGGTTCGACTAACTAAACTATATTGGGTTATGCTCATTTGTCTTAGCTATCTACATTTGACTGTTGACTATGGTCTGGAACAATCTTTTACAGCCTGATTTGATTTTAGAGGGTTCAGTGTTGAACCTAACCCCAGATATTATCCAAAAATACGGGCTTAAAGGGCTGGTATTGGATGTAGATGAAACTTTAGTACCCTTTACAGTCGGGATAGCTTCCCCAGAACTACGAGAGTGGGTAGAGCAAATCCGTACCTGTACTGCATTATGCTTGGTCAGTAACAACCTCAGTGAAGCACGAATTGGTGGCATTGCGCGATCGCTCAACTTGCCTTACTACTTGGGTGCAGCCAAGCCTTCCCGACGCAAAATTAGGGCAGCACTTAGGGGAATGGATCTACCAGTCCATCAAGTGGGTATGGTAGGCGATCGCTTGTTTACCGATGTCATCGCAGGTAATCGCCTGGGAATGTTTACCATTTTAGTTGAGCCGATTGTTCATGCCGACGCGGCTCTCCGCTCTCATCCCGTCCGCAACTTTGAAGTTTGGATATCTGAAATTCTGGGAGCCTCTATCACCCCCAAGAAAACTAAGATTCACAAAAGTTGAGAAGTGATCAGGAAAGTAAATCTAAAGAAATAGTTAAGGAATCTTTATGGAACCCAAAAATCGGGGATCATAAGTATTAATAACATGGGGTCAGCCAAAAAAGACCCTAACTCATACTAAGTAAATATACCCCGTAAAGCGTCAACCTTCACCATAGAGGGATTGGCGCTTTACAATTTCTTTAGTCATTTGTCCTTTGTCATTTGTCCGTTGTCATTCGTCAGTTACTAATGACCAATGACTAATGACCAATGACTAATGACCAATGATCAATGACTAATGACCAATGACTAAAACAATTGTTGTCAAAATCGGTACTTCTAGCCTAACCCAACCAGAAACGGGACAATTAGCACTTTCTACCATCGCTACCTTGGCGGAGACACTTTGCAATTTAAAACGCCAGGGACATCGGGTGATTTTAGTTTCTTCTGGCGCTGTGGGGGTGGGTTGTGCGCGGTTGGGTTTAACTGAACGTCCCAAAGCGATCGCACTCAAACAGGCTGTAGCAGCAGTTGGACAAGGCAGGCTAATCCGTATATATGATGATTTATTTACTACTCTCCAACAGGCGATCGCTCAAGTATTATTGACTCGTAGTGACTTAGTACAGCGCAGCCGCTATCTCAACGCCTACAACACCTTTCAGGAATTACTGGGACTGGGAGTGATCCCCATAGTCAATGAAAATGATACCGTAGCAATAGACGAACTAAAATTTGGTGATAATGACACGCTTTCGGCATTGGTTGCTAGTTTAGTAGAAGCAGATTGGCTATTTTTGCTTACCGATGTCGATCGGTTGTACTCAGCCGATCCCCGTTCTGTACCCGATGCGCGGCCAATCACTCTAGTTAGTAGCATTAAAGAATTAGCTCAATTACAAATAGGTTCCCAAGGTTCTCAGTGGGGTACTGGTGGGATGGTGACAAAAATTTCGGCTGCGAGGATTGCGATCGCGGCTGGGGTGCGGACTGTAATTACCCAAGGGCGATTTCCTCGGAATATCGAAAAAATTATCCAAGGTGAACTGATTGGGACGCATTTTGAACCGCAACCAGAACCAACTTCGGCGCGTAAACGTTGGATAGCTTACGGACTTGTACCTGCGGGAAAATTGTATTTAGATGAAGGTGCGATCGCGGCAATTTCTCTAGGGGGAAAATCGTTATTAGCTGCTGGAATTAAAGCCGTAGAAGGAGAATTTGACACACAAGATGCGGTGCAATTGTGTGACAGCAACGGTAACGAAATTGCCAGAGGACTTGTGAATTACAACAGCAATGAACTGCAAAAGATTCGTGGGTGCCATTCACGAGAAATTTCCACGATTTTAGGTTATCCAGGTGTGGAAACCGCGATTCACCGGGATAATTTGGTTTTGACTTAAAATGGAAATAAGATAAATATGGTTAAAAGTAAGTTATTCCCATAATTAGATTTATCCGTGCTTAATCGTTGTCTGTTGTTATCAAACAGAATTCAGGAGTCAGGAGCCAGAATTCAGAATGAATTTTGTGCGACTGGTGTATGAATAAGCGGCGTTTTTGCACCCCCACCAAATTTTCAATTTGGTGGTCTTCAATCAGTGGCGGGTCTGAATCCCCCACTGATTGCATTCTGACTCCTGAATTCTGACTTCTGAATTCTTCTTCAACATCTTCCTTGGAAGCTATTAGAGAGTTTCGCCAAGATATTCAACAGTAATAGTAGGTTAAAGAAAACAATAATCAAATCTTTCCAAAGATGACTAACCAAAAGCTGACCTTAGAAATTCCAGAATCTCTGTTTGAGCAATTGCATCATCTTGCGGAGTTAACTGGTAAATCTATAGAATCCTTAGCATTGCAAAGCATTACGAGCAACTTATCTTCCTTAAGTGAAAAAGTACATGACCTCGATGAACTTCTGTCACGAGTAACACCCGATAATTTACATAGTGAAATTGACAGTGGAAAGCCTGTAGGTCATGAAATATTCTGAATATGAATTATACATACCGAAGCAGGGTGATATTATTTGGATAAACTTCACGCCTCAAATTGGACGTGAGCAAGCAGGTAGGCGTCCTGCTCTTGTCATCTCACCACTTAAATATAATCGTCGAGTTCGACTGGTCTTGGTATGTCCGATTACTACAAAAGTCAAGGGATATCCTTTTGAAGTACCTGTTTCAGAAGGTTTAGCAGTATCAGGAGTAGTGCTGGCAGACCAGGTGAAGTCTTTCGATTGGCAAGAAAGAAAAGCCGAGTTTGCTTGCAAAGCACCAGCTGAAGTCACAGTTGAGGTAATTACTCTACTGAGAACTTTAATGCCTCTACCATAATAGAAGCGATCGCCACACCACCCCACAAAGGCGCATCATCCCCCAGAACCGCCGGCACAACTTCAAAATCAACTTCCGGTAAAGCCGTCTCCCGCGCCACTTGACGCACCACTTGCCAAAAATACTCCCCCGCCTTCGTCACACCGCCTCCCAACACAAAGCGCTGCGGATTCATCAAGTTCGCCACATTGCCAATACCCACACCCAGCGCCCAAGCAGCTTTGTGCAAAACTTCCTTTGCCAAATCATCACCAGCCGCCGCAGCTTCAGCTACCAACTGTCCCGTCAGCAATGTTAAATCATCCCCCACCAAACGCCGCAAAACCTCTCCGCCTTTGATTTCTTCGCGCCTCTGCGGTTTAGTTTGCAAAATTTCCCTAACATTTTGCGCCATATAAGGCCCTGAAGCCAAACGTTCCACACATCCCCGCTTACCACACAAACAAACTGGCCCAGCCGGATCTACAACCACGTGTCCAATTTCGCCAGCCATCCCACCAGCACCCCGCCAAGGCTGGCCATTGAGTATCCAACCACCACCCACGCCAGTGCTGACAGTAATGTAAAACAGGCTATCGTATCCCTGTCCCGCACCAAAACGGTGTTCACCCAAAGCCGCAACGTTAGCATCATTATCTACACCAACAGGAACACCAAACTCCTCCTCTAGCAACCTTTTGAGAGGAATATTTTCCCATCCAGCGACATGATGAGATAGTCGCACTGTCCCTGTTGAAGCGTCAACTGGACCACCAAAGCTGACACCGATCGCAGCAGGTTTTGCATCTTCTAGCAAAGAGTAAATGAGCGATCGCATTATTTCTAAGTCAGTGTTAGCATCTGCATCGACTGGCGATAAACGACGTTCATAACGCAACCACTTTCTCGAACCAACATTTACCAATGCTGCTGCTAGCTTAGTTCCACCAAAATCGAGAGCTAAAATTAATGTCATTCACTCACCTTTAAATGATGGCAAGATGTGGTTTAGTTAGCCGCATCAAAAATCTGTTGTGCGGTTAAATTTAATTGGGGAAAGGTAGGTGATGAAATTGCGGTGTTACCTTGAAACGGTGTCATTTGATATTCACCATCAACTAATTCGCATACAAAAATAGTGGGTTGTTTGGGATTGCCAATAAACTTTCTTGCACCCAATGCAGCATAATCAGCAATCCAATATTCAGGAATGCCCATTTCCTCATAATCACGAAATTTATTGTAGTAATCATCTCGCCAGTTAGTTGAAACAACTTCAATAACTATTGGAACTGATGCTGCTTGGCTTACTGTTGACTGTTTTTGAAAAAGCGGTTCATTGTCGAGATTATCAAGATTTAGCAGCAACACATCAGGCGAATAAGCTGATTCGGCAGTAGGAGTTTTGACTAATGCTGTTTTGGGAATTCCGTAGGGTAAATTAAGACGATCAAACTCCACGGTTAATTTCCGCGACAAAAACGCAACAACTTTTTCATGCGATCCGGTTGGGGGTGGCATTTCAACAATTACTCCCTTATGTAATTCATAGCGTTTACCATCGTTGGGATACCATTCGCTAAATTCATTAAAGGTGAGTAATTTGGGCAAGGCTTGGATCATAATCTTACCTCCACATCTGTTTTACTTTATCAAAATATTCACAATTTCCGTTGGAATAATTCAATCTATTTTGACTTTCATAGTATTTATATAGGACTCATATTTGATTTTTGAAAAAAATTCGGTACACCTTAATCTTCTGAAATCCTATTCCCTATTCCCTACCCACGTAAGTAAATTCAGGAATCAAGCCGGATTCCTATATACGCCCTGACTAGCAACAATTTGTCACAATTGCAAAACTTTATCTATTATATTGAAAGTATAAATACTTGTTCTAATCAGCTATCTCCACTATCAAATGCCCGTTAAGCTTGATTTAACCAACCTCCTGGAAGCAACAAACTGTAAAGAAGCCATAAAGATTCCTAAATACTTGCATTTCTAATTGACTTCAGTTACAGTCAAAGCAGATACCTATCATCAAACCCTGACATTAACTTCAGGAAGTTAGATTAGGTAAAAAAGTAAATACTAGGTTTGTTAAGGTTAATCCCAGCGACGCTGCTAATAATTAGTCACTAGTTTTGATTCTTAACACATCGCACATGGAGTACGGGGCAGTAAAAGATTTACCCCTGACTTTGTTATTTTTATTTTTTCTCGGCTAATTGAGAATTATTTGCAATATGTACAGTTCTATAGATGCATTAAGAGCAGATAGTGTGGAAGAAGTCTTAAAACAGCATTGGCTTACGAAAGTGATCTCTACTTATCAAATATTTCCGCATCTACCTTTAGGAATATGTTCTTCACAAAAGCGGCACAGAATTATATCTTTATGTGTAAAAACAGGATTTGTAACTAGTTATGTAGATAATTTCAGCAAAACTTTAAATAAGTGTGTTGCTGCTAGCAATATCTTGAATTGTAGTATCAGCTACATCGATATTGCAAGTAAGCTAATAGTTGGTAACTTTTCAAGCCACTTTGCGTATACACACAGCATTGAATATATTTGACTTAGAGAAAGAAACCAAGTTCAGAAAAGCCGAATTTCAGCAAGTGAAAATTTATAAAATACCAAATAACAATAAAACTAGATACAAAATTAACGTCGCTTATACGGAAAAATCTATCTTGACGCTATTTATTTCTATTGTGGAGAATTTATTAACCGGAAAGACTTTGAGTAATAATGATGTTATAAAGTGGCTACCTAGTTTTGACTGGGAAATACATATTGTTCTTTTTTATCTCCTTGACTGAAGGATATTGTAGCCCAGAAGACAATTGTAGTTTGTAATACCTTTTGTCCATAAAATACGCTAATGAGTATAGATAGATGAATACTTTTTTTTGTTCTGACGATTCACAGCAAGTAGGAGAAGATGTTATTGGTAGTGCCACCAATTATCAAACTTATATTTTAGTTGAGTGTCCTTTACCTTGGACATCAGAAGCCTTGAATTCCAAATGGGTGCCCCAGAATTTAAGGATTTTGGTAGATGAAGTGAAGCGTGCTAAATTACCGATTAGATTCCTCTTAATTGCTAATGATGTATCACACAAAATAAACCACACTACGCTTTTGATTTATCAAAAAAAAGAAGGTTTAAGTAATGGATACCATAAGCAAGAGTTTAAGCTAGACAATATTGAGCAAGTAGCAGAAGTTGTCCAAAAATGGTTATGGGGTATCAGTTCTAATTCTGAGGTAGAAACTAGTACAACTAGAGATATTTTAGTTTGTACCCACGGTAGCCATGATAAGTGCTGTGCCAGATATGGCGCTCCTTTTTACTTCAAAATTACAGCGAGTAATGCTGATTTGTGCTTGGATAATGTGCGAATTTGGAAATCATCGCACTTTGGTGGACATCGGTTTGCACCAACAGTCATAGATTTGCCTGAAGGAAGATACTATGGTCGGCTCGAACAAGATTCATTTAGATCAATTTTGACTCGGACTGGCGATATTCAATGCTTAAATAAAGTCTATCGGGGCTGGGGAATTCTACCTGCTGCACTTCAGGTTTTGGAAAGAGAACTAATCCTCTGCAATGGATGGGATTGGTTTAACTACAAAGTTGCAGGCAAAATTTTGGAGCAAAGTTTAGACAATAATACTATCCTAGCTGAACTAAGTTTTGAAAAGCCTTCTGGTTCTTTCTACACTTACCAGGCTAAACTGGTGAAAGATGAAACTAAGACTCAACAACTGAAGAGTTCATGTAATGCTACACGAGAGTTGGTAGTTACTAAATATGCTGTAGGTAGTCTCTGGATTACATCTAGTAAGGTTATGAGTTATAGTACATAAAAGAGATGAGCTTTTAAACGCAGAGGGACGCAAAGGGAAGCGCAGAGGATCGCAGAGGATTGCTAAATTTGGTATAACGCTGCACAAATTCGTAACAAAATCTCTGTGTACCTCTGCGTTTCCCAGCCTGCGGCAAGCCGCAAAAGCGTCTACTGCGCCCCTTTGCGTTTAAATTCCGAATCGAGATTAAGTCATATTTAAGACTTTTCTTAAAAGTATTTGGTCTTCTAATTTGGCCTTTAACCGACCACTTTCAATATCTCGAATCCAGCTTTGGCTTTTACCTGTGAGTTTTGCCAACTCTCTTTGGGAAAGATTCAAATTTTTTCGCGCTTCCAAAATCTGTTCACCTAGTAAATCATTTGTAGCTTTAGGCTTCTTTTTGGCTTTAGCAGTTCGTCGTTGCTTTTTTTCTGATTCTGAGATTTGCTGTTCCCATTCTGCTGGAAGTTCAAAAGCCAAAATCCGCGCATTCATGAGCAGATTCCATTTACCACGGGGGCCTGTGTCTGTGAGGCGAGTTTCAGCACCACCGTCATTAGTCCAAAATTCTAATGCTTCATCTGGATCTTCGGGAAGATCAATTAATTTCGCCCACAAAGGTTGAATTTCTGGTGGGTAAGTAACTGGATCGAAAAGTGGCTTCATTCCATAGTGATTGAGAATTTCCAAATCGCTTTCAAAGGTTCGCAGTAGACGTTTGCGTTCTTCCCGTTGTCTGGATGCAAGGGCGACTTTTTCTTCACCGTAAGCAATACGCAGCAAAGTAGGAATGGTGATGCGTTGTTCTTTGCCCATTTTGGTTTTAAACAGCAACCACAGCATTAGTCGGACTGCGCCTTCATGTTGCTGCCAAATGCTCATGACTGTGGTTAGCAGCGTTTTGGGGAGACTACCGTATTGATAGAAGGCGGTTCGCTCTTTACACGCTTGTTTATTTAAGAAATATTGTGCCCATAAACCTGCTTTTATTTTAAAAGTTAGCCCAATCAGATATTTGCATCCGAGATTGTCTTCTTGAAAGTGGTGTTGAATGTCTACTAAGTGCCATAAGCGGCTGTTTGTAACTGAGAATCCGTTGATTCGGCCTTGTTGGGGCCAGTCAATGGAGATAATCAGGGAACAAGCTTGCTGGACAAGATTTTTCATCAAAGCTAGTTTGGCAGCTTTGCTTAAATCTTTGCGTTTCTCCATCCCCAAATATTTCTCAATTTGTCGCTCATCGATCGCAAATTCTTGCTCCCAAGGTTGATCTAAGGCTGTGGCGTAAGCTGCAAAAATCAGATGTATGCAAGTGGCTCTGATGTCAAGCCCTTCAATTGCGGCTATATCTGTGGCTTTGTCGTTAACTTTGAAGGGATCTTGGATGTGAAAAGCGATCGCACCTCGGCCTTGATTGACTTGTCGCCCATAACTGATGTAGCCTTCTTCATCGGTTTCCCAATGTAGTGATGTGCGTTGCGCTAGTACATTACAAGCTTCCCAAATTGCGATCGCAGAAGCAAATGGATTATTCTTACCATTAGAAAACAAGTCTAAACTGGTAGCATCTCTCGGTTCCACTTTGCATCTCCCCTTTTTCGCCTGCCAAGGAATGGGAGACTTAGTTGGACAAGCTATTACACATTGTGGTTCTGGATAATAGCCCTCACAATTATTACAAAGACCAGGATCAACCCAGTATTCATTGTCCTCTACTCTGATTGCACCCGTAGGACATTGGGGGCGGCAGTTGTCACATCCAACGCAACTGTTGTTAGGAATTGTATAAGGCATAAGGCTCTTTTCCCACTCTAATCGTTGAGATGTCTGTCTCAGTTCTCCCCTGGATGAGTCCTGTTTATTCATGACTCGCCACCACATTATCTTTCTGGCAAGAATAATTTTTTCTCACCAAATTCACTTCCCACATCCATATTTTGACTTTGCATCCAATTGGAAGCTATTTAAGGCTTTTAAACCGAGCCTGATAAAACTTCTTTATTAACTATACATTTCATGAAAAAAATGATTAATTTGTTCGTGTCGAGCTTAGAAAAAAACCTTAACATTTATTTAATTACGTATTTAATGAACATTTTAGATTTGACCATAAAGTGTTTTTAGGACATATTTAAGCCTGTGGCGATTTGATTTCATCTGATTTATTAATAATTTTAATATTTAATGCATGATCATATTCTGCCATCAAATTTACAGTTCCTTCATAAATCAATTCGATTTCTTCATGTGATAGAAAAATGTCATCATTTATCTAAATAATTGAATTAAAAGCGAATTCAAAATTATTGCTTGATAAAATACATATTGCATATACCAAACTGTAACTCACGAACATATTTTTTTGTATTTGTGTATACAGTTTATCTATATATATCTGCCTAAACCTAAATATATTTGAAAAATAATATCATCATTTTTATTTGGAAAACCTCTTTTCTACAAGGAGAGAGGTTTTGACTTATCGCCATTATCTACTAGGATTTGGGGCTGAGAGCTTAGGTTTCTAACCAAATATGCATAATAATTATTGGCAATAACTTTCATCTATTATTTTAAATAAAAAACAATGCGCGATTGTGTTCAAAGTCATCGATTTTTGATGAGATAAAAGTAAGTTTTTAATACAAAAAAAAGAAAAGGTTAGGATAATATGATGATTAATGCACAAACAGATTTACAGGCAAATTGCCGAGGAATTATTCATGGCACAACTAACAGGTTTGACATTTGGTGGTAAGGCTTGGACACCAAAATTTGCTCAAGAAATTGACAAGGATAAATGTATCGGCTGTGGCAGATGCGTTAAAGTATGCGGCTACAATGTGCTAGGTTTGAAGGCGCTCAATGAAGAAGGCGAATTTGTGGAAGATGAAGATGATGAAGAAATCGAACGGAAAGTAATGGCAGTTACTTCTCCAGAGAATTGTATTGGTTGTGAAGCTTGTTCGCGGATTTGCCCCAAGAATTGCTACACCCATGTTGTATTAAACAATTAAGGTTTTTGAAGTTAGTCAAAATTGTTGTTCATTCAAGGAGGCACTGTTTGTATAAAGCGCTATAGCAATAGGCAAGGTAACTTGAGGGGAATACAAAATATTTACTGAAACTAATAAAAAGTTCACAGTAAACAAATCCGTAAATCGCAAAATGCTAGCTATTAACAAATTTAAACTTGCTGCTAATATAGCCTAATCAATATTAGGACTAACAGTGCCCTCTTGGAACAACTAGCTTTTTGGAAAGCAGGGGGCTAACTTTGTGGTATTAGTTGAAATATAATTTGTAATTTTCTGGGGGAAAGATATGGAAAAAATCTGGAAGTTTCCCCCTTTTTTTATGGCTACACGTTAGAAAGTTAATAAGTGAAAAGGAAATGGGTAATAGGGAATGGGAAAGAACAAGGGAATAGGGTACAGGTTACAGGGAATAGATGAATTCCTATTACCTGTAACCTGTAAACTCTCCCCTAAAACCTAATACCAGAAAATCACACCTTTAAAGACTGTTTACACAGGTAGCATGTATGCAACAAGTTCCTGTTTCACTATGGACTCTGGTTGCTGGGATAGTAGTTACAGCAATCAGTATTTGGATTGGTCAGAATCATACTCTGATGCCGGTGCAAGCATCGCTCCAAGCGCCTTTGGTAGACGGTTTTTTCAACGTCATGCTTACCATTGCGATCGCACTCTTCTTGGTGGTAGAAGGAACAATTGTAGTTTTTTTGGTGAAGTTTCGTCGCCGTCGCGGTGATGATACCGATGGTTTGCCAATAGAAGGTAACGTTCCCTTAGAAATCTTCTGGACAGCAATTCCAACAGTGATTGTTCTCTGTTTGGGCATCTACAGCGTAGATGTTTTTAACCAAATGGGCGGCTTTGAACCTGCCGGTCATCCTCATTCAGCAGCTCATGTTGCTCATAAGTCGGGAACAGCGATTGCAGCTACATTAAGTGATGCTTCTGAAGCAACAACTGCTCCAACAATTGCCCCAACAATTGGGATTGGCGCATCTCCTCAAACCCTGGGGAAACCAGCCGACTTAGTTGTTGATGTCAAAGGCATACAGTATGCCTGGATATTTAACTATCCTGATAGTGGCATTACCTCTGGGGAATTGCACATACCCGTCGGTGCTGATGTCCAACTCAACCTTTCAGCACAAGATGTAATTCATTCATTCTGGGTTCCAAACTTCCGCTTGAAGCAAGATGCACTTCCTGGTATCCCCACCGAACTAAGATTTGTTGCCACCAAACCAGGTACATATCCCGTAGTTTGTGCTGAGTTGTGCGGCGGTTATCACGGTTCAATGCGGACACAGGTAATTGTCCACACACCGGAAGAATATGATAACTGGCGGACAGAAAACCAGATTGCTCAACAACAAAACCTAAATCAAGTTGTTGCAATTAATCCAGCTGACTTATCAACATCAGAGTTTCTCGCACCCCACACCCATGAAATGGGAATTAGTGCAGCAACTCTAGAGTCAATGGTCATTGGTCATTAGTCAAACGATTTTGGATTTTAGATTTACGATTTTAGATTGGTTCCGCTACGCCACTGAGGCATAAACCAAAAAATTCTTTTAATCCAAAATCCAAAATCCAAAATCTAAAATTGCAGGACGTTTAACCCTGGACTTTGCATAAGGGTAAAAAATATGACACAGGTAGAATTTCCACGGAATACTCCACCAGAAGGAAATAAACCGGAAATGGTGGCTGGCCACACCTCTCATCCGAAGGCGTGGAAATGGCAAGATTATTTTACATTTAATGTTGACCACAAGGTTATTGGTATCCAATACCTAGTGACGGCGTTTGTGTTCTATCTCATCGGCGGACTGATGGCGATCGCTATCCGTGTCGAATTAGCAACACCAGATGCAGACGTACTCGACCCCAATTTGTATAACGCTTTCATGACCAATCACGGGACGATCATGATCTTCCTGTGGATTGTCCCTAGCGCTATTGGCGGATTTGGTAACTATTTAGTGCCGTTGATGGTTGGTGCTAGGGATATGGCTTTCCCGAAGCTGAATGCGATCGCCTTTTGGTTAAACCCACCAGCCGGATTACTGATATTAGGTAGTTTCATTTTTGGCGGTTCGCAATCTGGTTGGACAGCTTACCCACCATTGAGTTTGGTGACAGCACCAATCGCTCAAACTATGTGGATACTTGCGATCGTCTTGGTAGGAACTTCTTCAATTTTGGGTTCACTGAACTTTGTGATCACCATTTTGATGATGAAGGTTCCTAGCATGAAATGGGATCAAGTACCCCTGTTTTGCTGGGCAATCTTGGCAACCTCCATCCTGGCGCTTCTCTCCACACCTGTATTAGCAGCCGGTTTAGTTCTGCTGTTGTTTGACCTCAACTTTGGCACTTCCTTCTTTAAACCAGATGCAGGTGGAAACGTTGTAATTTATCAACACTTATTCTGGTTTTATTCTCACCCGGCAGTATATTTAATGATTCTGCCCATCTTCGGCATCATGTCGGAGGTAATTCCAGTTCACGCTCGTAAGCCAATTTTTGGTTATAAAGCGATCGCTTATTCTAGTGTAGCCATCTGCGTTGTGGGTTTGTTCGTTTGGGTACACCACATGTTCACCAGTGGTACACCCGGCTGGATGCGGATGTTCTTCACCATCTCCACCCTCATAGTTGCAGTTCCCACTGGCGTGAAGATTTTTGCCTGGGTTGCTACCCTCTGGGGTGGTAAAATCCGCTTCACCGGTGCAATGCTTTTCGCCATTGGCTTGTTATCCATGTTTGTCATGGGCGGCTTAAGTGGTGTGACGATGGGAACAGCCCCCTTTGATGTTCACGTCCACGACACATATTATGTTGTTGGACATTTCCATTACGTTCTGTTTGGCGGTTCCGTGTTTGGTATCTACGCCGGTATTTATCACTGGTTCCCCAAAATGACCGGACGAATGCTGAATGAAACCTGGGGACGGATTCACTTTGCCCTCACCTTCATCGGTACTAATCTGACCTTTTTACCCATGCACGAGTTGGGTTTGAAAGGAATGCCCCGACGAGTGGCAATGTATGACCCCCAATTTATCGACCTCAATCAAATTTGCACCTTTGGTTCATTTGTTTTGGGGATATCGGTAATTCCTTTCGCCATCAACATGATTTACAGTTGGCTGAAAGGGCCTTTGGCTGGTGATAATCCTTGGCAAGCTTTGACATTAGAATGGACAACTAGCTCACCACCCATAATTGAAAACTGGGAAGTGTTGCCTGTTGTGACTCATGGCCCTTATGACTACGGTCATGGTCATAGTAATGAAGTAGAGACATCTGCAACGCCGGAAGCTAGTGCTTAGTGATGAAATAACTCTTGTGGGGTGGGCCGAAAAGCCACTGGTGTCAACTTAACGCGAAACCGCACGTCCGCCAGGGATTGTAAATCCCTGTCTCATAGCTAAAGTCCTCTGAAGAGGACTTCATAGCGCAAAAATTTTCAGTCTACTTCAGTAGACTTGAGCAATTAGTCAGGGATTTACAATCCCTGGCGGGTGAACAACACCCAATCAGTACGCTATTTTTGGCTTAAGTTGACACCAATGGCATCCTGCTCGCCCTGAATCTAAGACGGGTGAGACACCCATCCCACAAGAGAATCAAGATTGTGAAGAATTCAATTGCCCGACGCTTCACCTTTAAGGGTAAACAATATGACCATAGCTACGACAAGCGAAGATCACAGTGCAGGACACGAAGAACATCCCGATTTAAGAGTTTGGGGACTTTTGACATTCCTCGCCTCTGAATCCTTGATGTTTGGCGGATTTTTTGCCACTTTCTTGTTTTTTAGAGGTATTACAGCAGTTTGGCCTCCAGAAGAAACTGAAGTAGAACTACTTGTGCCGACAATTAACACCATTATTCTGGTGTCTAGTAGTTTCGTGATTCACTTCGGTGATAAGGCGATTAAAAAGAATAATGTCAAGGGAATGCAACTGTGGTATGCGATTACTGCAATCATGGGGGCAATTTTCTTGGGTGGTCAGGTTTATGAGTATTCAACTTTAGGATACGGACTGACTACCAACGTCTTCGCCAACTGCTTTTATATCATGACTGGGTTCCACGGTTTGCACGTTTTTGTGGGACTGTTATTGATTTTACGAGTATTGTGGCGATCGCGTCTTCCCGGTGAATATTCTGCAACCAATCATACTTTCATCGAAATGACAGAAATTTACTGGCACTTCGTAGACATTATTTGGATTGTATTATTCACCTTGGTGTACGTTCTTACTTTGTTTTAAAGGGGAGTGGGGCATTAACAATTCGTAATTCGTAATGACGCTCCTGCGTCGCTAACGCTGCGCTAACGTAATTCGTAATTATGCTGAGTTATTGCCCACTCCCTATTCCCTACTCCCCACTCCCCAGTTACCAATATGCAAGCTAATACAAACAAATTCTCATGGTTCGAGGTTCCAGAAGACATCAAAAATCTATTAATTTTAGCTGCACAAAACTGGGAAAACACATCAGAGTCGGAAAAGTATATTCAACAAGCTTTAGCACAGACTGGTGAAAATACAGATGTCTTAGTAGCAGCATATAGATTTTTCTATTATAAAAATAATTATTCTCTTGCACTACAAACAACAATCAAATTATTAGATAAAATTAAAGAAATAGAAAAATTACCTGATGATTGGGAGCAACTTAAGTTGATATTAGTCAATCGCAAAGAAGACCCACAAATTCGATTGTACTTAAACGCTTATGCTGCTTCTGGATTAGTACTAGCAAATTTAGGGGCAATCGAGGAAGCAAAAGAAATCAGTACCAGAGTCAAACAGATAGACGACAAGAATGATTTTGGTGCTGGGATTCTGCTGGATATTTTGACACGTCCGCCAGAAGAAGATGATTAAAACAATTCGCAATTACGTTTTGTGACGGAGATTTAGACCCCGACTCAAAACGGGCTGCCTGTCTTGCTGGGGACTTAAACCCCCAAAGTTCGTTAATTAGTCAGCAATCAAAAATCAAGGTGAACAATCATGAACAATTGGTTATCTACTAGATCATATTCTTCTTACTCGCTGTTAGGAGCGACTACTGATAGTAACTCTATCTTTCCTCCCATCACCATACCTACTAAACTTCCTGTAGGTAATATTCCTAATGTCTCTCCGATCCTGATTATCCAATCTTCGCCGTTATCAATTTAAAAGTTATGAAAGGTAGGGATTGGCTGCTAACGGGGGACGGTCAGTATCAAGCCTGTAAATCTGTGAGAGCATGGGATTTATTGAGAGAAAATTACCGCCTTTATCGGTTTTTAACTGAGGTGGAAGATGTTCTCAACAGTGGTGACAATGAAGCCAATTGTCTGCCAGAAATTCGGATGCTCGTAAGGCGCTTGATAGTAAATTCCTACTGGGTGCAAAGTCAAAATTTAGAGCCTTCACCCAAAACGGGAAACTCTGTTTTACTCCTATATGATGAATTGGGTTTTCCGTTGACGGTGCAAACAGTAACATTTGCACCGGGAACCAGATCAACCATTCATAATCATGGGACATGGGGAATAGTGGCGGTGTTAAAAGGTGAGGAAAAAAATACTTTTTGGCGACGCACTAATAACCCAGAATTTCAGGACAAAATTGAACAGACGGGAGAGATAACTCTATTTCCAGGGGATATTATTAGCTTCACTTCCGATGCAATTCACAGCGTAGAAGCAATGGGAGATGAACCAACTGTGACTTTTAATATCTACGGCGAAACTGATCCAGATGAGAGATTTGAGTTTGACTTAGTGAATCATCAGGCTAGGAATTTTTAATTAGGAATCGTTGGGATTAATTTCATCGGTTCGTAGTTGGCGTTTTAGCGCTAAAGCGCCAACTACAAACAATTGAGTAATTAGGAGATAATTTCATGGCGAGAGTAAGTTTCTATAGCAAACCAGGCTGTAAAGGTGGTACTAAGCAAAAAGTTTTGCTTACGGCTGCTGGTCATGAGGTGATACCATACAACCTGCTAACAGAACCTTGGACAGTTGAACGGTTGCGCTCATTCTTTGGCGATCGCCCCGTAGCTGAATGGTTTAATCCTTCCGCCCCAAAGGTAAAATCTGGTGAGGTAGTTCCTGAAAAAGTGGATGAACAAACCGCTTTGGCGCTGATGCTGAAAGAGCCGTTGTTGATTCGCCGTCCTTTGTTAGAAGTAGGCGAACAGCGCGAGGTAGGATTTGATGTACAAAAGATTGATGCTTGGATTGGCTTACAAGCTGTGGATGAATCCTTGCAACAAATTAGCGACAATCTGATGAAAGAGAATTTGCAAGGCTGCTCCCACGGTCATGGTCATCATGAACATGGTCATGAACACCAAAAGAAAGGCAACTGTAAACATTAGTACAGGATATTTGCGTTAAAATCGTGAGTTATTGAGTTTGAGATGCGACGATGCTCCCAAATCTCAATATACAACTTTGGAGTGAATTAGTCTTTTTAACGCACTCCCCGCAATCTAATTGCGGGGATTCTGGGTTATTCTGCCATTCGGCTTCTATTTGTAGCTTTATAATTTTTAATTATTAATATTTGGATTTATCTATAGGAATCATATTTGATTTTTGAACAAAACTCAGTACACCTTTATTCCTTCTTCCCAGTCCCTAGTCCCCAATACCCAGTCCCTTAACTCTACGAGTGATTCAGAAATCAAAGACGCTCGTTCGCGTAGCGTGTCGTAGACAAGACTCGCTACCGCTTCGCTATCGGATTGCTATAGTGTGGCATTATCTTAGGGAACTCCAAAAAATAAATTATTCCGCTTAAAGTTGTTGACTGTTGACTGTGAACCGTCAACGATCAACAATCCCAATGGAATATTTTTTACTTGGAAGTCCCTAAATAACCATAATTTCAATCGTTTGCTCCAAAAAGTGAGTTAAGCCTACAATTTTTCGGAGTTATATTACAAAAGTGTGACATAAAATTCACAATAATTATGGAACTCTAAAAAACTTTTCTACCATTATGACTTTAGATACCAAACCCATTTTTGAAACCTTGGCTGACGAAGGATCTGCCATCGGCTGGAATGGCCTGCTGGCTGAAATCCTGGGCGCTTTTGACTGCTCTACAGGTACTATCCATACCCTGGATCAGGACAGCCAGTTGTTGCACCTAAAGGCTTACCAGGGTATTCCAGAATTCCTGTTGCCTAAAATGACGGTAATTCCCATTGGCAAAGGGATGGCCGGTGTCGCCGCCGAACGCAAGCGACCTGTACAGATTTGCAACCTGCAAACCGACGAATCGGGGGTGGCTATACCCTCAGCAAAAGAAACCAAGGTAGAAGGCTCAATCACGGTGCCTCTGATGTTGAATGGCCGATTGCATGGAACTTTGGGCATTGCCAAGCCGATTCCCTACGAATTTACTCCCAAAGAGGAAGAGACATTGATGGAGATTGGAGAGGCCATAAGTCGGAAAATAGTCAGTTGAAAAAGAGGCAAGGGAGTAGGGGGAAAACTCTTTTCCTCTGCACCTTTCCCTCTGCCTCTCTGCCCCTTATCTTCTTAACGCACCCCAGCAGTTTCTAAGGACAAATCTTGAAACATAGGTGTGCTGAGGTAACGTTCACCAAAGGAAGGTTGAATCATCACGATTAAACGTCCGGCGTTTTCTGGACGTTTACCTACTTGAATCGCAGCACACAAAGCTGCACCAGAGGATATCCCAGATAATAAGCCTTCTTCTTTTGCCAAGCGTCGTCCATAAGCGATCGCTTGTTCATCACTGACTCTAATTACTTCATCAACTAATTCTAGGCGGAGAACATCTGGGATAAATCCCGCACCGATACCTTGAATTTTATGTGAGCCAGCTTCACCACCAGAGAGAACTGGGCTGTTGCTGGGTTCAACTGCGATCGCTTTAAAAGTCCCCTTGCGCTGTTTGAGTACTTCTGCAATCCCAGTAATCGTCCCACCAGTACCTACACCAGCAATAACGATATCTACTTCCCCGTCTGTATCGGCCCAAATTTCTTCGGCGGTAGTTTCCTGGTGAACTTTGGGATTAGCAGGGTTGCGGAACTGTTGCAACATAAAAGCATTGGGAGTATTAGCCACAATTTCTTCGGCTTTGCGAATTGCTCCCCGCATTCCCTCTGCACCTGGTGTCAACTCTAAAGATGCACCATAAGCTCTCAGCATAGCTCGTCGTTCTTGGCTCATCGTCTCTGGCATTGTCAAAATCAAACGGTAGCCACGCGCTGCTGCTACCATCGCCAAAGCAATTCCTGTATTACCAGAGGTGGGTTCAACTAAAATAGTCTTTCCAGGGGAAATTGAGCCAGCGGCTTCTGCTGAGAGTACCATACTTAAACCAATGCGGTCTTTCACCGAAGCCGCTGGGTTCATACCTTCTAATTTGACAACTATCCTTGCTACTACTCCCTCAGCTTGAGGAATCTTGTTCAATTGAACTAAAGGAGTTCGTCCGATCAGTTCTGTTATGTCTTGAGCAATCCGCATTATTTAACTCCTAAAATCCTAAATCTTAGTACAGAGTATTTACTTATAACAATAAGCTTTTGTGTATTTAATTTGTAGTGTAGTGTCAATGAGTGCATATACTATGTATTCTAACTAAACCACAAAATATGAAAGTTTAGGAAGAACTTTTATAAGATGTTCCCATTGATTCTCACTTCAGCAGAGGACTGGGGAAGCATCCTTCTATTTTACCATTTGGAATTGCTGACTATTGTCTCTTTGGTTGAGATTCGATTTCTGTAATTCTGTATATATGAATAATTTTCACCATTTTTTCTATTTGTTATGGAAATATAATTTGCTTTCAAAACATTTAATTGCTTTTCTTAAATTATTAGTCTATCTTGATCAAGAGGCATTGGTATTCTCTTTTGAGTGCAGATTTTGCCCGTCCAAAATTGCATCAAAAACAGTCCTTAATCATTGTCTACATTGCATTTAGGTTGAGTACAAAAACACCAGAACCCCACCTCGAAAACACTAGAGCCTCGTCTCAAAAACACTAGCACCCATACCCCAATTAATTTTTATAAGACTTATCAGATGGGAATTACAGCCTTTGAGTACTATTCTAATGAATTTAATAATCTTAACAGGGCTAGGGTAAACTGTTTGGTGGAGAGGGGCTGATATAAATCGTATAGGATTTACGCAGAGATTCCCCTCTACCCCCCAACATTCCTGAGCGCAAGCTGAGTGAACTAGGGGGGACTTCTTAATCTCTCTTTTGAGAGTAGGATGCAAGCAGGTTCCAGAATCTAAGTGCGTTATTTCTGACTGAATAATCCGACATTTTGTGAAAAAGTTGGTAAATTTTCATTAGTCAGTGATCAGTGGTGATGAGAAAAATAACTGAGAACTAACAATTATGAAAATTACCGTTTACACATATTTTAATATCAAAACTGTTTCAGAGGTAGAAATATATAACTACTTTAGCTAAACAGCAAAAGATATTTTCTTACTGGGTGCATATCAATACTTCTCGGTTAATCACTTTTAACTCGGAATCGGGTTTGGGAAAAAGGTTAAAGGTTAAAGGTTAAGGGGTAAAGATTTTTTCTTTTCCCTTTCCCGTTCCCCTTTTCCCCAAAATCCGAGAAGTATTGGGGTGCATACTACCTAGCAAGGGAGAGCCAAGATGAAAGCCAAACTTTTAAATGTCCTTACAGTTTTCGTCGTTACCTTAGCAGTGCTTTCACCAGGGCTAGTAGTATTTGGCATAATTTGGGAGCGACATCTGGAGTTAATAAAATCCCAGAATTTAGCTTACGAAGTTAACAACACTAATACAGATTCTCCCGCCTTGGCTCCCCGGATAGAGGGTACACATTCCCCTCAGACTAACATTCAATCCTCTGATCGTAATGTGGTTCATCAAATGCTGACTGTTGCTGAACAATATAAATTTGCTACTATCCTGCAATGGTTCTTCTTGTTAACCCCGATTTGTGTTGGGTTAGGGATTCTCTTTTACGACAGGTATCTTGTTCATCGTGCTGCTGTTTTAAAAGAACAAGTTGAAATGTTGGAAAGGCTGTGGCAGCAAAGTATCGAACAGTAACCTATTCACAATTTACCCAATCAAATCAACAAAAATACCATGTCAGAACAACGCCAACAACTGTATTTTAATCTGATTGACGAATTACTCAGATGTCCTAATGGCCAAGAACCAGAAATTTTGGAATCAAAGCCAGAATTGATTGATTCTGGTTTCGTAGAAACAATGTTACAAGTAGCAACTATGTTTGCCCATGAAGGCAATCAAGATGGTGCAAAATTTTTATTTTTTGTGGCGCGTGAACTAGCTAAAGAATTGGGTTTATACCCGGAAGTTCCCAGTACTGAAGTTGCAAATACTGAAGTTGCAAATAAGGAGTAAAAATGCTGTTGACTTCAACGGATGCAGGACAAATAGCTTTAGAACTGCTCATGGCAGATTGGAATATCTCAGAAGAAAATAGAGAGTGGTTCACAATCTTTAACTCTCGTCTGATTGGCGAGAGTTGGTACACTGTGGAACTAGGTGTAGAAGGATTTCCCGATCGGTGGTTTATTCAAGTATATGACAATGGAGAGTGTGATCCAAACTATACATTCATATCACCAATTCGTGGTTCTGAAGGATTTACAGACTGTATGAATGTGCCGGATATCGTAGCAGAGGTTTTAGTTTGTGAACGCAATGCTCGATAATAATAATTAAAATTCAAAAGTTAGGATTCAACAATAAAGATGCTTTACGCACGGAGGTGATACCTAAATAAGGTACACCTCTTTTTTTATTGAGCAGAATTCAAGAGTCAGGAGTCAGAATGGGCTAAACGCCACGTTACCGCTAATACTATTTCACTTTAATAATGATACAAATACATGGGTAAGGGTTTAGCAGTGCTAAACCCCTACGAAAAATCTATATGTATCAAGATTTGAGTGAAATGGTATAACATAATTAATTCTGACTGAAAAAGCAGATAGCGAGTATTTTTGAGCATCGCATCTTGATTCTAAATTCTGACTCCTGAATTATTATTCAATTAATATTTAAGATTTTATTTAACCCTGTTAGGCTATTTTGTCATATTTAACTGACAAAATTATGTTATATTAAATAGCGTGATGGACGCTACAGAAATATCAGTTCCAATGATTGCTGAAGATATCTTAGCTAAAGAATTCACAAGAGTCGTCAACCATTACTATCCGCAAGTTGGGGAATTGCTGGATGGGTGTTATGTGAAAGTCATCACCTGTTTTTGGGGACGACCTGCCAGACGTTTGCAATATATAGGAATTTATTGCTCTGACGAAATGATTTCCTGTGTGCAAGCTCAAAAAGAAATACTCAGAGAAGTAGCAGACAATATGGGTTTAATCCAGGTTGTCTGCATGAATGCCAAGCGATTGTTGCGCGATCCGATGTCGAAGGTAAAAGAGAACAACCCACGCCTATGGTTGGAGTTGCAGTGGGTTGCAACTTAGTAATTCATCGCATTAATTAAGAGGGGAAATGTGTTTGTAGAGAGGAATTTAGTCTTCAAATATTTAAGCACTAAAGTGCTTACTACAAACCAGAATAGCCAGCACCTACGGTGAGTACAAAGTATTAACGCAAGTAATGAAAACTGGAATTTTCTGCAATTACGATAATTATCACCAAGATGCTCGTCGTGCCATGTTTGAGCAAGTCGCGCTGGTAAAACAGGCAGAAAGCTTAGGTTTTGAGGAAGCCTGGGTGAGTGAACACCATTTTAGTGAATCCAATCTCAGCCCGTCTATGTTGCTGTTAATGGCACATTTGGCGGGATTGACTTCAACTATCCAATTGGGGACGGCGGCGGTGTTACTGCCATTCCATAACCCGATTCGGGTAGCGGAAGATATTGCCACTCTGGATAACCTTTGCAATGGACGATTATTGTTTGGAGTTGCGAAAGGCGGCCCCTTTCCCCAACAAAACAAGCATTTTGCGACACTCCCCAGTGAAGCCCGTCCTAAAATGCTAGAGGCGATCGCACTGATTCACAAGCTGTTATATGAAACTGATGTATCATTTAACGGTAAGTATTATCAGTGCGATCGCCTGACAATATACCCAAAACCATTGCAGAGTCAAATACCAGTGTATGTTGCCACTGGTGGGGATGATGGTATCGAGTTTGCCGCTAAACATTCCTTCAGCTTGATGGGTGGGCCGCCATTTTCCCTACACAGATTGAAGGATACTGTTGCCAAATATCGAGCCTTAAATTCTAGTGGTGCGGAAAAGTTGGTGCTGGCACGCTTCTTTTTTGTTGGCAAAACATTTGATGAGGCTGTGAGTGAGGCATTGCCTTTCGTTCGCCAATTTAGCCAGAAAATGAAAGCTAATACGGCTCAAGTATTGCAAAATAGTGCGAATCCCAACCAAAAACCATTTGATCGCACAAATATTTGTTTCGATGAAGATTATTTGATTGAGAATTCAATTATCGGTGATGTGGAGACTTGTCGAGACAAAATCAAGAAATTTCAGGACGAATTAGATTTAGGTACGCTAGCACTCAAACCCTCGTCTGCGGATTTGCAAAAAAACCTGGACAGTTTGACGCGCTACAACCAAGAGGTGCGAAATTATGTCTTCTAAACTATACTTGCTTCCTCCCGATGATTTACCTCCCACTGAGGTAACAAAACAGGATGGAATGCTGCAAATGGAGCTAGAACAGTCTGCTGGCAGATGCTTTTTTCTAGCCTGCGATCGCATTACGCGAGTCCTATTGTCTAATTGTCAGTGGTATCTCACAACAAATGCTAGCATCCTCACATTAATTATTGATTGCCCTGACTTAGTATCTTACTGGCATATTGTCAGCAATATTGCCCAGTTGGGTAATAGGTTAGAGCGGTTTGCTAGCAATGGTAAAATCCGCGTTTATCCGCCATTTGGCAAGGGAATGCCATTTGAAATCAGCGTAAATGAAATATCAGCTTATCGAGATTGGCTTTGAGGTAAATAGAAGCTGGGAATCACACAAAATATAGCTGTCTTACACCCTGTACTCCTAAAGTGCAGGGTGTTGCAATTTTTCTCGAACAGAATTCAGGAGTCAGAATTCAGGAGTCAGAATTAATTTTGACCGAAAAAGCAGTGCTTTGCAGCGTTAACGAGTCCGCGTACTCTCAATATGGTTCGGTTAAGACAAGAGACACGATAAATCGTCATCAAGACAGAAAGATTGATCCTTGTAGAGACGGCGATTTATCGCGTCTTTGGATCTAGAATTTTCTTCTTCAACATATCTGTTCTTAAATTAGCAGTTTTACGGAGTAGAATATACTCCCAGATGCTCACGAATTTCACTGACTGGTACATCCCAAAGTTGATCCCATTTTTGCGCGATAAACTTGCCTGGAGTATGAGAACCCACCTTGTAGCCACGAGATATTTCTGTCATTAAAGCTTTAAAATTAGTCGGTTGATAAAGGCTAATTATTACCATACTCAAACTCAAAAGCATGACGCTGATAGGTATTGGAGTCTGAGCTAAGAAAAAAGCTTGTAGACCAATTTCACCAACTAAATCGGTGTCAAATCCAGCAACTACATGATATATGTCATGAGTGGATCTCCAAAGCATTTTGAGATAGGAAATGTCATCAACAACAGGAACTTTTTTGTAAAAATAGGGATCAAATCCTCTGGCTTTCATTCCTCTGGCATAAACATTACCTAAAGTCCCTTCTGGGAGTTTGGCTAAATCATCTAAATTGAAAGGGGCTGGTAGCCAGCGTTCTGTAAATAATGCCTTGACTTCAGGGATTTTTTTTAGTTCATCAACAGCTAGCTGTGCCATTTCTGTTTGGTCGAGTGCGTCCTCGAAGTCAAATACTCTATCAGTATTACCATCTCCAATTTTTTGGGCGCTAGATGCTAGAAATTGAATGTAAGCAAGGAGTCCTTTATCGTTGTTGTAATTAATTATATTGTCCATAGTGATTATCTACTTGGAGATATAATTTGGCTCATTTAAATCTGAGTATTCAATTTTGGAATATAGTTATCCAGTTTTTCATGAATCTTCAGAGGTATTTAGTGAAAGTTTTTGCTAGAAATATGTTTAAGTAAAAACACTATCTCAAAGAAGAGATGAATGATAAAAAAATGGAGCAGTACACTAAGCTAAAAATCAAGATCTTTCTCTTAGCTGCTATTACATTAGCTCTAAGTATGTGGGATCTCAGCTTTAACTTGGGAGCCTTTAAAGTTATTTTCTTTGAGAAAATCTTCTTGATTTGGGTAGCTTCATCAGCAACTCTCCTAGCGTGCCTTTTACTTCCACGCAACCGTTCACCAATTAGATGGCCAGGATTACTGCTGATGAGTATCCCTACATTGTGGTTTATCCTGCCTTTTGTGCCTTTCCATGAAATTTCTACGACGGGTGCTTTGCGAAAAATACTTAGTCTCGGCTTAGGAATTGTTGTTTATGTGATTTGCCTACCTTATACCCTCTACATGGTTTTTGCAATTATTAATGAAGACATTATTCATCTGTCTAAAAATCTGATTATAAAATTGATTGCGATCACTTTAATTATTGGCTGTATCGGATATTTCGTTGGTAGTCATAACTATCTTTTTTTGTCATGTTTTGACTTTAAAGTGAGTGGCAATGATTTGCCTACAAATTGTCTACAAGAAGGACATAAACCATTACGAAAATTTCGATGAAAATTAGAATGTAGATATTTCTTAATTGCAGGGGCAAAGCATTTTGATAAAACCAAAGCTTTGCCCAAATGCTGGTGTTAGCTTACGCCAAAATCGCCATTCCCGAAGGAGGCAAATCAATTCGCACAGTTGCGCGACGGTCATTATGATGTTCTACACGTACAGTTTGGTGCTGTCGTGGATTGCGTAAATCGGCATCGCTCCAATCGCTTTTGTATAAAAAGGTCATAGTAGAGTCTTGAGGATGCATATAAGTATCTACTGTCACTTCTGCACCGCGATTTTCTAAGCCGTTGGTATTTAGTACCATCAACACTTCTGTGTCAAATAAAGTCTGTGACCAAGCAACTAATTCGCCTTGTCCGGGAATCGAAAAGGGGGAGTTATAAAAGGATGTTTCGCGCAGGTAGTGATGTCCACGGCGCAATGCTTTACCAATTTTATCGTGACTGTTACGGATACGTGCGATCGCAGCTATCCGCAAATAGGTAGGATGATCGATATCGAAGAAGTGACAGTCTGCTGTTTGAAATGCGCCAAAAGCACCGCCAAACATTGCTTCTTTGATATATCTATCTTCCGCAAACCTTCCGCCTTCTATGCTGGAATCGTGATAGCCTTCATTGCCATCAAAAGCCTGTTCTGTTCCATAATAAATAGCAGGAATTCCTGGCATAGTTAATTGCACACCGACAGCATGAGCAACTTGTTCATAGAGATTAGGGACATTACTGTTTGCGGCAAATCGCTGCTTATTAGTCCGGGATGACATCTCATAATCATCCAAGATGGAGACATGATATATCCCCGTTTGGCGGTATTCTCCAGCGAGATTGTTTTCGCTATACAAATCGAAAAATTGCTTGGGATGTACTAAACCTTTTGCAAATGCAGCCAATTCATTAGGAGTCTGCGCGATGTCTAATACAGCACTGAGATTGCGGGCAATAATATCTATGTATGCACCAGCCATACTACCGGAGGTTATTTCCCCAGTCAGTAAAAAGTTGTCTTTACCGATATATTCGGCATACTCGCGGATAGCTGTGCAGAATTTGCGGGAATCTTCGGGAGAAACGTGCTTGAGGCTATCTATCCGCAAACCATCGCAGTCAGAAAGAGCAATCCAATATTGATAAACTCTGGCTAAAGCTGCAATTACATCATTTCTGTGAAACCAGTTATCAGCACTCTGGTTGTATGTTACATCTAGGATGACATACATCCTGCGATCGTGGGCAGCATCAATCAAATCTCTTAAATCTTGACGAGTGCCAAAGTGGGGGTCAACATCTAAAAATTCTTGAATGCGATCGCTGTGGTAAGCTTCTAAATCAGAACGTTGTCGCCAAGGTGGGTTAATCCACAGTGTTGTTACTCCCAATCGTTGCAAGTAATCTAACTTACTCTTAACTCCCCTGAGAGTACCGCCAACAAACTTTGTCCCTGCTGCCATCCAGTCGGCTTTGTCTTTGACCTGGAATTTTGAAAGGTTGGTGTGATCAAACAGTTCCCTTTGATTTTCATTGTCGTCACTGAATCTATCTAATACCAATTGGTACAAAAACTGGTCGCGCCAACTGATAGGACTCGTATAAACTCTCCCTCGTGGTTTCAGGTCTGTTTCGGAGAGTTGCTGCGGTGTCAATTCTTCAACTTTAGCCATGAGGATCTACGCACAGATAGGAAAATGGAAGTATGCATTTTAAATGTTATAAAAAGTACCTACAGTTTTCATGAACCCACAGAGGTATTTTGCAACTCAATTTTTTAATGATAGGTTTTAGTTTAAACGCCAATAAAAGCGCAAAGAGATGCAGAGTTTTTCCTATAAAGCGGACTGTCTATTTGTTAAAATGAGGCAAAATTATACAAGAATGTTCTAGTTGATATTCTGTTGAATTAAGTTATTGAGAAATTATCTGGTAGAGATTATTAAACTGAGTTAATAGTGTAGGAGGAACAGCCGTAAAATGAATATAAAAGCTTCCTCTACCTGCCACTTTTTCTAAAACTTTGGCATAGATATCTTCACTCACTTGGGTTGAATTTTTAGACGTAAAAAGATTAATTTTAATGTTCGTTAATTTAGGTGGTATCACATTGGGAATATCTACCTGTAATTCGGCTCCTTTTGTTGATAGTTTGACTAAACGCCCGGAAAAGACCGGATTCCCCATTTGCTTGTCATGCAAAATAGTGTATAAAAGCGGAATTTCTTGAGGAACAGGAAAAAATAGTTCTTCTTCTTTGGGCAAATAAAGATTGTATCGTCCACCCACACCATATACTTCATAAATGGTAATTTCTTGGCTCACACCTTTCGGCTGAACTTGCTTTTGTCCAATAATTCTGACGCTTGAACCGACTTCTTGAAAAGTCTGCTCGGAAATGAGAATTTGACCGCCACTAGTATATGACTCAATTCGATAGGTGAGATTTACTTGACTGCCGACAATTCCATATTTAGTCCGCTTCTCAGAACCAATATTGCCGACTATAACTTCACCTGTGTTAATCCCAATCCCCATTTCTAATGGTGGCCAGCCGAGGGTTTTCATTTTTTCATTCACGCCACCCATTGCTAACTGCATGGCACAAGCACAGGTAACTGCTCTGAGGGCATCATCTTCTTTAGCGATCGGGGCACCAAATAAGACTAAAATACCGTCTCCCATAAACTCATCAATAGTGCCTTGATAATGATTAATCACATCCGCCATGTATTCTAAATAGAGGTTGAGAATGTGAATTACCTCTTCTGGAGGAAAGCGTTCTGAGAGAGATGTGAAGCCTCGTAAGTCGGAGGTGAGGATAGTAATTTTGCGTCGTTCACCACCAAGTTTTAATCTTTCAGGGCTTTCTAACAAGTTAGCAACAACCGTATCACTCAAATATCGTCCGAAAACTTGGCGAATTAATTCGTTTCTTTTTTCTAATTCAGTGTTGGCTTCTGCTAAATCTGTGGTTCGTTCTCTAACTCTATGCTCTAAACTTCTCGCGTTTTCTCGGAGTTTCCCAACAACAAGTGTCAATCCTGAGAGTCCTAAGACTGACATACCGCCTAACATAGCGAAGGTTCCTTGGAGACTTTGGTTGGTTTTGGTTACTAAATTATCGAGAGATTGAGAAATCTCCCAGGCTCCAGCAACATCTCCTACTTCCCAGTTTTTCTTTGGACTATTGATGTCTGTGTTATGACAAGTTACGCAACTTGGTTTCATGAGACTGGCTTGTGCATAGCGCAAAGTGGTGTTTCCATTTTTCTTCTCAAGACGATAGAATTTTTGACGAGGGTTTTCTCTCAAGAAGTTGAGTGCATCGCGCTCAAATTCGTCTTTTGCTCCCCCTGTCGTGCGCCAAGGATATGGATAGTTACTGTACAGTCGTACAGACATTTCAGAATTTTTTTCACTAATTTGCTCACCAAGCTCGATCGCAAAAGTTGAGGGTAAGGGGATTGCACCCTTGGTATTGAGGTAAGCGTGGGTAACGGTAACTCCAGGCACGAGTTTAGCTCGATCTGCGGCGGCGGCGCTATAGAGGTCAAAAGCTTGAGTCAATGATTGGACATTTAAGGCAGCATTTTGAACTGCTTGGGATTTAATCAAGCTCGATGAAAGCCCAGACATATTAGAAATTGCGATCGCGATCGCAGCACATAACATCAGCGTGAGTACAAGAGTAATTCTCTGTAATAGTAAGCGTAAAAGTGATTCCCAAATTCGACTAATTAATGACTGAATCATAAGCTTTATGTAAAGAAGTTGTAAAATATTGCATATTATTTTTGCTATTATCTGATAAATAAATTATCACATTCTACTTATAGAATTTTAAGTGGATTTAACTTTTGTCGATCGCAGCAATGGATATCGATCAAGCACTCGCATTTACAGACTCTCTCGTTTTCGCCAAGTCAAGAATTCATTTGAGCGATCTCCAACAAGCTATGTTGCGTGAGTCTTGGTCTTTGGAACGCCAAAGTTACGATCGCATTGCCGATATTTATGGCTATTCTCCAACTTACTTAAAACATGATATTGGCCCGAAGCTATGGAAGCTCCTTTCAGAAGTGTTAGGAGAAAAAGTTAATAAGACAAGTTTTAGAACCGCAATTGAGCGTCGATTTAAAATAGAAAATGTGACGGCACAATCGATTCCAGAGAAAGAGAATATATTTAATAATCACGAAGAAGAAACGAGAGTAAAAGTTACTAATAATTTACTGATTACAGAAGTCAAGACTTCGTATCAAGATTGGGGAGATGCAATCGATGTTGATTTTTTCTACGGAAGACAAGCAGAACTAGCTCAGTTACAGCAGTGGATTTTAGTCGATCGTTGTCGGCTTGTGGCTTTGTTAGGAATGGGTGGGATGGGAAAGACTTCTCTATCTATCAAGCTGGCGCAACAATTACAGAGCGAGTTTAAATGGGTAATTTGGCGAAGTCTGCGAAATGCGCCACCTGTACAAGAGATATTAACCGAGTTATTGAAATTATTATCCAATCAACAAGAAATTGATTATCCAGAAACCGTTGAAGGCAAAATTTCGCGTCTGTTGCATTATTTGCGATCGCAGCGTTGTTTAGTAATATTTGATAATGTTGAAACCATCTTACAACACAACGATAAATCTAAATCATCTTATATCGAAGGCTATGAAGCTTATGGCGAAATATTTAGACAAATTGGAGAAATTCGTCATCAAAGCTGTTTACTACTAACAAGTCGAGATCAGCCTCCAGAAGTTCGCCTCCTAGAAGGAGCAAGCTTACCCGTTCGAGTTTTTCAATTGGGTGGATTGCAGAAAACAGAAGCACAAGAACTTTTGCAGTTAAAGGGTAACTTTCAAGGCTCAACAACAGAATGGAATCGGCTGATTGAAGGTTATGCAGGAAATCCTCTAGCATTGAAAATTATAGCGACTACGATTCAAAACTTGTTTGATGGCAGTCTTTCTGATTTTCTTAATCAGCAAACATTTGTTTTTGGTAATATTCGTAATCTAATTGATCAGCAATTTGAACGGCTTTCTGAATCTGAGAAAGCAGTGATTTATTGGCTGGCTATCTATCGTGATTCTGCTTCATTTTCAGAACTGCGATCAGATATTTTTCCCCCGATATCGCCACAGAAATTAATTGACGTTCTAGAATCGTTAGAGCAGCGCTCTTTAATTGAGAAAAACAAGCTGACACTGATTGCAAAACATCCGGCACAGTTTTCACTTCAGCCGATGGTGATGGAATATGTCACTGAGAAATTAGTTACTCAAGTGTGTCAAGAAATTCTGGCAGGTTTAGAAGCAAATGCTGAACAAAAAAATCTGCTGTTCAAAACTCATGCGTTACTCAGAGCTACTGCAAAAGATTATGTGCGAGAAACGCAAGTTCGTTTCATCCTGAAGCCGATTCTGGAACGCTTATTACTTGATACCTTATTAATAGAAGTAAGTGAAAAGCTTGCAATTGAAAATATACTAACTCAATGTTTAACAAAGCTACGAGGCACATCGTCACTTAAAACTGGATACGCAGGTGGTAATATTTTAAATTTACTTTGTCAATTACAATCAACTTTAACTAACTACAATTTTTCAAATTTAACGATTTGGCAAGCCTATTTACAAGATGTGAATTTGTATAATGTTAATTTTGAATATTCTGATTTGAGTCAGTGTGTTTTTGCTGAAACCTTTGGTATGGTGTTTGCTGGCATTGCTTATAGCCCAGATGGAACATTGTTAGCTACGGGAGATGCAGAAGGTGGGCTTCGGATCTGGGAAGTTGCAACAGGGAAACTTGTTGTCAATTTTGCCGGACATCTGGGTTGGGTTTGGTCAGTTGCTTTTAGTCCAGATGGGCAATTATTAGCAAGTTGTAGTAGTGATAAAACGATTCGGCTGTGGGATGTCAACACTGGTAAATGTCTGAGAACTTTGTCAGGACATACAAGTTCGATTTGGTCAGTTGCCTTTAGTGCCGATGGTCAAATCCTCGCTAGTGGAGGCGATGAACCAACAATAAGATTATGGAATGTCAACACTGGGGATTGTCATAAAATTTTGTCGGGTCATACTGATCGAATTCTCTCAGTATCATGGAGTCCAGATGGTCAAACTCTAGCTAGTGGCAGCGCCGATTTCACGATTCGACTTTGGAAAATTAGCGGAGAATGCGATCGCATTTTAGAAGGACATAGCGATCGCATTTGGTCACTTTCCTTTAGTCCAGATGGGCAAACCCTAGCCAGTGGTAGCGCCGATTTCACGATTCGACTTTGGGAAGTTAGTACTGGAAAGTGCTTCAATATATTACAAGAACATAGCGATCGCGTCCGCTCAGTAGCCTTTAGCCCCGATGCTCAAATGCTAGTCAGCGCCAGCGACGATAAAACAGTCAGAATTTGGGAAACTAGTACAGGGCAATGCCTAAATATTTTACCAGGACACACCAATTCTATATTTTCAGTTGCCTTTAACGTAGATGGTCAAACCATTGCCAGTGGTAGCACAGACCAAACTGTAAAGCTATGGGATGTCAGCACAGGTAGATGCTTTAAAACCTTAAAAGGCTATAGTAATTCGGTATTTTCAGTTGCTTTTAATGCAGATGGTCAAATTGCCAGTGGTAGCACAGACCAAACCGTGAGATTATGGGATGTCATTACGGGGACTTGCCTGAAAAAATTCACCGGACATAGTGGCTGGGTAACTTCCGTAGTGTTTCACCCAGATGGAGATTTGCTAGCCAGTAGCAGCGCCGATCGCACCGTTCGTATTTGGTCAGTTAGCACAGGGCAATGTCTGCAAATTTTGAAAGGTCATGTAAATTGGGTGCAATCAGTTGCCTTTAGTCCTGATAGACAAATTTTAGCAAGCGGCAGTGACGACCGAACCATTCGCTTATGGTCTATCAATACAGGAAAATGCCTGAATATATTGCAAGGTCATTCCAGTTGGATTTGGTGCGTTACCTTTAGCCCCAATGGTGAAATCCTCGCTAGCAGTAGCGAAGACCAAACCATTCGCTTGTGGTCTATTTCCACTGGTGAATGTCTCCAAATTTTAGAAGGACACACTAGTAGAGTCCAAGCGATCGCTTTTAGTCCAGATGGGCAAATTCTCAGTAGCGCTAGTGAAGATGAAACAGTGCGCCTGTGGTCGGTTGATACAGGTGAATGTCTGAATATATTTCAGGGACACAGTAATAGTGTTTGGTCAGTCGCCTTTAGTCCAGAAGGTGATATTTTGGCAAGTAGCAGCTTAGATCAAACAGTGAGAATTTGGGATAGACATACAGGAGTTTGCCTGAAAGTGTTGCCTGTCCTGCCTCATGCAATGCGATCGCATATCGCATTTGGCAAATCTACAGAACATTATGCGATCGCTAGCGGCAGCCAAAACGGAACTATTCAGATTTGGGATGCCCAAACGGGTGAATCTTTGAAAACACTCAATCCTGACAGACCTTATCAAGGAACCAATATTACAGGCGTAACAGGAATCACGATAGCTCAAAAAGATGTCCTCAAAGCGTTAGGTGCTTTCGAGATTTAATTCAGGACTTACGCAAACAATAGTCATAACGGGGGGCAATTCATTAATCATTGGTGTCAACTTAACGCGAAACCTCACGTCCGCCAGGGATTGTAAATCCCCGTCTCATAGCTAAATTCCTCTGAAGAGGACTAAAGAGCGCGAAAATTTTCAGTCTACTTCAGTAAACTTGAGCAATTTAGTCTCTTAATTATATTCCCTGGCGGGTGAACAACTAATCAGTACGCTATTTTTGGCTTAAGTTGACACGCATGTTCATTAATTGCCCCGTTTTGCTTGCCTGTAATGTTGTGAGGATTTGCTTTGGGGAATAAGGTATTGATATTTAGACGACTTTTAGTATCATTACTCAAAAATTACCCAAATCAATTCATGTAGTCACCAGTAAAGGTTTTATGCTTAACCTGAGAGCTTTTATCTTTGTCTTTACCTTATATAGGCACTTTTGTAATTAACAAGTTAGGTTATATAATCAATCTAATACATTTTTAGAAGAAAGTTATCAAATTACAAAAAACTATTTAAGTACATTAGGAGTCGTGAAATAACTTTCCTTTGAAAAAAAAATAACCTTGATTAGTAGGGGTTCAGCGATTAAAAAAGGTAATTTATTCGTATGAGGTTCCTTAGCAAAAATTTAAAATCATAGCTTTGATTAAACCAGCAAGCTAAATTTTGTCAAAATGACTTGAAGATTGATAATTTTAGGACTTACGCATTGACAGAAAATACCAAATATAGGGGTAAAGCACATTGCTCACTGGTGTCAACTTAAGCCAAAAATAGCTTCGCTGCGGGCTTCATAACCCACCAGAGAATGAATTCTCTGGCTCATAGCTAAAGTCTACTGAAGTAGACTGAATAT
>NZ_KV757552.1 GCF_001712795.1 Nostoc sp. KVJ20 | reverse complement strand
GTATATAGCTATCCTACGAGGCCGACCCCCTGCTTTCGGTAAGGGAAACTCTTTTTCAATCAATTCCCACTGTTCCCAACTCAGGTTACTACGATATGCTTTAGTCATTTGCTCACAAGGTGCTGATGCTTATAATTTCAGCTTAAGCCTTGTGAGCTTTCTTACAATTGCCCCCCACTTTTAAAACATCCTCTTAAGAGAGGACTAAAGTCCCCACTACAAACCTTTAATTATTTACGCCCACTTACTTAGTCAAGCGATCGCTGCTAGTTAACAAACTCTTTCAAGGTGTTGCGTGATGGACTGATTTGTAGTCTGGTTAAAAGAGATGTAAATCTTAGGGTGTGAATAAGAATGTTACTGGAGAAGGTGTTTGAGCGGTTTATAAAAGAAAAGATGTCTCAACTTATAAGATTCTAAACCAGAAAAAACAGGAAAATAACACACCTTGAAAGGGCTAGTCCTAGTGGAGTAAGTTGCTATGAGAATCTTGCTGATCGAAGATGACGAAGTTTTAGCGAGTGTTTTGTTGCAGTCTCTTACCCAACAACACTATGCTGTTGAAATTGCAGGAGATGGACAAATTGGCTGGGAATATGCCCAAAGTACCAACTACGACTTGATATTAACAGATGTTGGACTGCCGAAACTCGATGGCATTACTTTATGTCAACGTTTACGTTCTAGTGGCCGTTCCACTCCTATTTTGTTGATCACAGCAAAAGATGAAACTAGCGATCGCATTCGTGGACTCGATGCTGGAGCAGATGATTATCTCATTAAACCTTTAAATTTGGCAGAACTCCAAGCAAGGGTACGCGCTTTGTTACGTCGCGGCGATACTCCCCGTCCTCCAGTGCTAGAAGTTGGGGCATTGCGGTTAGATCCAAGTACTTGCGAGGTAACATACGATAATCAAGTTCTGGATTTAACACCCAAAGAATATAGTCTGCTGGAGTTATTACTACGGAATCCATCGCGGGTTTTCAGTCGGGGAGATATTATCGAACATCTCTGGACTTTTGACGATCCACCCCAAGAGGAAACTGTTAAGTCTCATATTAAGTGGTTGCGACACAAGTTGAAAGTAGTTGGAGCCGTAGACTGGATTGAAAATGTTTATGGTTTGGGATATCGCTTAAAATCCCAAAAAGCTACTAGTAGTAGAAATAGCGAAAAAAAAACAACTCAAAAAAATCCAGATCGGGATTACTCCATACCCAATACTTCCTCATCCGTTGAACAGCAATTTAACCAAGCAATGAGTGGGTTGTGGAGTCAATACCAAGGGCTAATGACACAGCGAATGGAGGTACTGCAACAAGCAGCCGTAGAAATCTCTAGCGGCACACTAAATATAGAATTACGTAAATCGGCAGAACGGGAAGCGCATAAACTAGCCGGTGTTTTGGGAATGTTTGAGCAAGAAAAAGGTACTCAAATAGCGCGGGAAATCGAACAAATTTTAGACAAAGATGGAGAGTTATTACTAGCCCAAAAACACCAGATAATATCGCTAATCCAAGAGTTAGGCAACTTGTTAAACCTAATGAAGGTAGTTAATCAAACTGCTACCTCGATTGGGGACGAGATAAATCCGAAGTTACTGCTGATTGACCATGATTTACAACTGGGTTCACAGTTGCAACAACTGGCATCTTCTATGGAAATGCGTTGGCAACAAATAACAACGTTAGAAGCTGCAAAAAACTTCTTGCAAACCACATCACCAGATTTAGTCGTACTGAATGTAGATGAGATCGGGCAGCGAGAAGAAAGTTTAGCATTCATGTTGGACTTAGCAACACATACTCCTCCTGTACCTGTTCTGGCGATCGCTGTCACTGATCAGCTAATGGATCGGGTGACTTTGGCTCAGTCTGGGGCGCGGGGTTTTCTCCTCAAGCCTGTCACAGCAAATCAAGTTTGGGAAACTGCGTCTCAAATATTACAATTTACCCGTTCTTTAACAGTAAATGTATTAGTAGTTGATGATGACCCACTGATTTTAGCGGCATTAGGCCCAATGTTAGAACCTTGGGGAATGCGAATTACCGCATTGGACGATCCCTTACGTTTCTGGGAGGTATTGCAATCTACTGCACCAGATTTGTTGATTTTGGATGTGGAAATGCCCCAAATTAGTGGTATAGAACTTTGTCAGGCAGTTCGCACAGATCCGCAATGGCAGGAATTGCCAATTGTATTTCTGACGGCTCATCGGGAGATGGAAACAGTGCAGCAGGTGTTTGCTGCTGGGGGAGATGATTATGTGGTTAAACCCGTTGTGGGGGCAGAACTGCTGGCAAGGATCACCCACCGCCTAGAACGCAGCCGCCTACTACAGTCACTCTCTACCAAAGATCCCTTAACCGGACTAGCAAATCAGTTACAGTCTAGCCGCGACTTACAACACCTGATTGCTCAAGCCGAGAAAAATCAGCAATCGATTTGCTTGGTGACATTGAATATCAGCGATTTACGCCAAATTAATATCCAGTATGGACATGAGGCTGGTAATCAAGTATTACAACGATGGAGTCGTCTATTCCAATCGGTTTTTTGCAGTGGCGAAATATTGGGATATTGGGGTAATGGAGAATTTGTGGTCGGAGTTTCTGGGTTTACTGAAACAGAACGGCTGATCGTCAAACATCGCCTCAGTGACATTTTAACCAAGCTGCGCCAGCAAGTCTTTACAGCTCCCAATGGCGATCGCTTCCAGGCAACTTGTAATTTTGCTATGGTTGAATATCCTAATGATGGACTAAATATCCAATCTTTATACCAAGTTGCTCATTCCATACTAAAGCAGAACTAAGGCAATACTTCTCGGTTTTTGAATTTTTAACTCGGAATCGGGTTTGGGGTAAAGGGTGTGTGGTATGGACACGCCGAAATAACAAATGCGTTCACCGAAATAACAAATGAGTTCACCGAAATAACAAATGAGTTCGCTGAAATAACAAATGAGTTCACCGAAATAACAAATGAGTTCGCTGAAATAACAAATGAGTTCACCGAAATAACAAATGAGTTCACCGAAATAACAAATGCGTTCACCGAAATAACAAATGCGTTCGCTGAAATAACAAATGCGTTCGCTGAAATAACAAATGCGTTCGCTGAAATAACAAATGCGTTCGCCGAAGTAACAAATGAGTTCACCGAAATAACAAATGAGTTCGCCGAAGTAGCCTGGGGAATGGAGTTGCGGGTAAAGGGTAAAGTAAAGGATGTATTCAAAACCTTTCCCCTTTCCCCTTTAACCAAACCGTATTGCTTGCGCCCCTACTCTCCTTCTAACTGTTGGGCTACTAGTCTGGCAAATAACCCTGATTGGGCAATCAATTCTGCAAAATTACCTACCTGCACGACATGACCAGCGTCAATAACATAGATGCGATCGGCATTACGAATTGTGCTGAGACGATGGGCAATCACTACTCTGGTAGCATTTAACTTAGCTAAACTTTCAGTTACAATTGCCTGGGTGCGGTTATCTAGGGCGCTGGTTGCTTCATCCATCAAGATAATTTTAGGCTTGGAAACAAGCGATCGCGCAATCAATAATCTTTGCCGTTGTCCACCGGAAAGATTACTACCACCCTCGGCGACGATCGTATGCATCCCCATTGGCATTTGCTTGATATCATCAGCAAAACCTGCCATTTGTGCTGCTGACCAAGCTTCTTCTAGGGAAACTAAAGCCCCGGCGGTGATGTTATCAAAAACCGATCCTGTGCCGATTTTACCATTTTGTAATACCACTCCTAACTGTCTTCGCACAGCCTGGAGTTCCATCTCTGCTAAATCATTGCCATCATAATAGATGCTACCTGTCAATGGAGTTTCAAAACCCAATAACAACCGCAATATCGTTGATTTTCCACTTCCAGAAGACCCAACGATCGCAACAAATTCCCCTGGTTCGGCATGGAGACTAACATCATTGAGGATTAAGCTGCCATTCTCCGAGTAGCGAAAGCTGACACGATTTAGAGCAATGCGACCGCTTAATTGACCGGGGTTAACCTTGGTTGGGTCATATTCAGGCTGCGATCGCCAAATCGGTTTTGCTCGTTCCCATATTGGTACAATACTCCAAATTTCCGATACAGTATTGCTCAGGTCAATTACTCCTTTGATAAAAATCGCCAAAGCATAGTTGAAAGCAACAAATGTACCCAGTGTTAGAGGTGTCTGCATCAACAGCATGGCAAACCCAAACAGCAGTATAGAACTTACTAAAGGGAGTGCTTCGTTAAATATAGAAATACCATCTTTAATCTCTTGCCAACTCGCCTTTAGTCGGATCTGCTGGCTGTACTTTTTTGCCCAAGCTGCAAATGCGCGTTCTTCTGCCATTGTGACTCGCAGTTTGGCAACACCGTTAATTAGTTGTACCGTGAGTCCCTGAATTGCACCATTGAGTTCTTGCTCTTTTTTCGATTTCTTCACCAAGAGGAAACTTGCAACAGTCGTAACCACAGCGGCAAATATTGCTAAACCCACGCCCACAAACGCTAGTTGCCAACTGTAAATAAACATCAGCACTAAATTAAATAGCGCAAAGACTCCACTTAACAACGTTCTTTGGGTAGCACCACTGAGTTTTTGATGGATTTCCCTCACCGCCATAACGCGGTTGACTAAATCTCCAGAAGTATACTGACGAAAAAAGCTAGGGCTTAGTCTGAGTAACCGATCCCAAATGGCTGGCTGTAATATGCTATCAGTGGCGCTTTCAACTCGTAGGGTAATAATACTTTGGGCAACTTGAAACGCTAACTGCCCAAAGGCGACTGCAAACATGACCAATCCTATCTGCCACAGTAAAGCGCGATCGCTATCTGGAATGGCATGATTGATTAATATTGCTGTTGCTTGTGGTGCAACCATTCCCAATATTGTGCCTAGTAGCCCTACTACTAAAATACTGGCGATGTCTTTCTCATAACCCTTGACCCCAAACCGCAGCAGGTCGATAGCGTTGAGCGCAATTTGGGGTAATGGTCGATATAGAACGTAGGCTAATGGTGACAGTGTTTTTGCTATTGATTCATTTACAGGTGTCCGAGTCCGCGCTACGGGGTCAAAGATGACATAATCTCTATTATCTGTAGGTAACAACGCCACTGGGCGCTTTTCCAACTGAGTATAAGCTAACATCGCCCCTTGGTCTTGATGCCACCAGCCATCTGCTAAAGTTATCCGGCGGATACGAATTTGTGATGCTTGTGCGATCGCAGCTACAGGGTCTTTAATAGAATTCAAATCCTCTGCTGGTGGACAAATCTCTATCCCCAGCGATCGTCCAACTGCCCCAAATGCTACCAGTAGGGGCGGCCCTTCCTGAGAAAAAACCGCCTCCTGCTGTGGCTGCAATACTGTTGCTAAGTCAGAGAGTGCCCCCTCTATTACTTGCTGATTAAATTGTTCGCGTTCCTGAAACTGCCGAAATTCTGCTTCTGCTTCTTTATTTGCCAGCAAACTGAAGTAGTGAAAGAAATAAGTATGCAAACTGGCTAAACCTGCCAGAAGTTCCTTAGAATTTTCTACATCTGCCGTTGGCAATATCTGCCCGATAACCTCATTTTCCGCCTCCAGCCACATATTATTTGTGAGTGGAAACGCTGGTGAGGTAGAATTCAACGTTAATTCCCCGATTCCCATCCAGTGAGTATTGCCTTGCTGCAACTTCACCCATACAAGTGTTTGTTGCCTTCCCTGTAGCGTTTCACCAGACGATAATGAAAAATCCCGTTCAACTGCCTGTACAAGGTTTAATGGCGTAGTCAAAACTGTTTGCTGGGCACTAAGAGATTGTCCTAAATGATTTACCCAACCTTCTAAAAATTCTATGGCTTGAGAGTCAGCCGCCGCGATTCCCTTAACCAAATCAACCATTGACATCTGGCATAATTGGGTAGGTTCAATTGCGATCGCTACAAAATTCCATTGGCTTTGTGCTATTACTTCCGGTAATAAGGCTTCACCAGCGTTCACATGAAACAAATAGCGGCGATGCTCCTTTGGTAAACTGTTTTTAACTCTAGTGACAAACACCGCCAATGTTCCAGACTGCACTATCCAGAATGTTTCTGAGTCATTCAACAGTACTGGTTCGTTTGCTTGAAGGGAGTATGTGGGAAGAGGATTCACTTGCGGGAAATCGATATAAGTTCGGTAAGTGCAAAAAGATTTTTTAGCCTTAATCGAACTGGATTGAGTTAAATTTAGATTATCACCGTTAAGTCTTGCAGGCAATACAGACAATACAAATGACACAAGAATTAATCGACCTAAAAAATAGTATTCTGGAAGGAAGATACGCAGATGCTTTGGTGATTGTTGATGAGTTAGAGGGCATGAGTAAACAAGCTATTCTGCGTAATATAGAATCTTATTTAAACATTCTGTTGATTCATTTAATTAAAAACCAAATAGAACAGCGATTAACTGGTTCTTGGGTAAATTCTATTCGCAACTCAATTAAACAAATTAAAAAATTGAATATTAAAGATAATAAAAAGTCTTACTATATTAATCAAGATGAATGGGAAATGCTTATACTAGAAGAAGTAATTGAAGATGCTATCGCTGATGCAAGTCTGGAAGTTTTAAACGGTAAATACACTCGCTCTCAACTGTCAGCAATTCTAGATAGAAACCAGATTTTAACTACAGCAAATGAGTTTATAGCTTTAACATATACTTATTCGGCAAAAGAATTACCAGCCATTATGGATGATTATTTAGCTCAACTAGCTGGTGGGGAAGATTGGATAAGTAAGTGAGTGCAAATAAACAATTCGCAAGGATAATTATACATTGTCGTTTAGGTTTTTTACAAATACTCCTATGCTTCTGCTGCGTGAAGTAGACGAACATAAGTTCCGCCTTGCTGCCATAATTCCTCATGGGTTCCACGCTGCACGATTTTACCTTGCTCTAGCACAATAATTTCATGGCAATCGCGGATTGTGCTGAGGCGGTGGGCTACTACAATACACGAACAACCACGCTGTTGCAAGTTACGGTTAATAATCAACTCTGTTTCTGCATCCAGGGCGCTGGTTGCTTCATCCAATACTAAGACTGTGGGATTTCTCACCAAAGCGCGGGCAATTTCTAAACGCTGGCGTTGTCCACCACTAATATTCATACCGCCTTCGATTAACTCAAAGTCATATTTCCCAGGCATAGATGCGATCGCATCATGAATCGCTGCATCTTGGCAAGCCTGCACCAAATCGGCTTCTGGTACAGTTGAATCCCAAAGAGTGATATTTTCTCGGACAGTGCCGGCAAATAAAAAGATATCCTGTTCAACCATTGCCAACCAGTTAGCCAGAACAGAACGCTTAATTTGCGATCGCTCTACACCATCAAAGCAGATTTCCCCATCCCAAGGTTGATAAAGCCCGCAAATTAATTTAGCAACTGTCGATTTACCAGAACCACTTCCCCCCACAAGCGCTATCCTTTGCCCTGGCTTGACAGTCAAGCTTAAATTCTCAATCAAGGGAGATTCTACACGACTATAGCCAAATGTAATATTCCGTAACTCAACATGACCCTGTAATTGCCACATTGGGCATGGGGCACTTGTACTGAGCGTAGTCGAAGTATTGGGCATTGGGCATTGGGCATGGGGAATACTTGTAATAAGTTCCCCTCTGCTCCTCTGCTCCTCTACTCCCTTGCCTCCCTCGACTTCCAAATCAACGGGATTTTGCAATACATCATCAAGGCGGTTTAAGTCAGCTTCTAAATCTTGCAGTGTGCTGCCGAAGTTAACGAGACTATTAACTGGCTCTAAAAAGCTCAGTGTTAAACTTTGGTAGGCAACCAGCATTCCAATACTGAGATTGCCATTCATTACCTGTAAACCACCAACCAGCAAAATAGAAGCTGTGGCTAGGGCTGTCAAAATTGTGGGTAATGTGGTGAGAATTTGAGTTTGTAAGCCTAATTGTTGTTGGGCGTTCATGGCTTTAGCGTAATAACCCGCAAACCGAGCAAATAAATCTGACTCCAGCCCTGAAGCTTTGATGGTTTCTATGGTTTGGATGCCGCTAATCGTTACTCCGCCCACCTTGCCATATTCCTGAGCTAGGCGCATATTTGTATCTACACGAGTTTGCGATAGAAATAGGAGGGCGAGAATGTTGATTAAAGCAAAACCGACTGCGATCGCACTCAGCAATTGGTCATACTGAATCATAATCAGTAGGTAAAAGACCATCATCACCGCATCAATTAATGTGGTTGCCAAAGACCCTGAAAGTACTTCTGCCACCCGGTCATTTAGTTGCACCCGGCTACTGATTTCCCCAGCAAACCGTTGGTCATAAAACCCAATAGGCAATCGCAGAATATGCCAGAGAAATTGTCCTGATGTGCTGACTGACAACTTAACCATCAATCGCCGCAGATAAGTCAGCCGCAGTCTAGCCAGAAATGCCCGCAATATAGTAGTTAACAACATCCCTAACAACAAAGGTCGTAACCAATCTTGCCGGTCTTGGATTAAAATCTCATCGATAAATACCTGAGCAAAGGCTGGTACAGCTAACCGAGGCAGTGTTAGCAATAACCCCGCAAGCAAGCAAAATAAGATAGTAACCCGTGAGTTTTGTAAACGGCTACTTAAGGCGGAGACAATGTGATTTTTTTTGCCTCCCTTCTGAAAATCCGCTCCTGGTTCCATTGTCAGCACAACACCCGTGTATGCGCGATCGAACTCTTCCCAACTCACTGTTCTGCGACCATTTGCAGGATCGTTGAGGTAGACGCGTTTTTTGCTATATCCTTCTACCACGAGAAAATGATTAAAATTCCAAAAGGCAATGTAGGGAAGACGGATAGCTGTCACTTTTTCCAGAGACAGTTTTAAACCTTTAGCATTGAGTCCATAGTTCTTGGCAGCTTTGAGGATATTAAAAGCTTTACTCCCATCCCGCGAAACACCACATTCTTCACGCAATTTAGCCAGTGGCACAATCCGCCCGTAATAGCTCAGAATTATTCCTAAAGCCGCCGCACCACATTCGACCGCTTCCATTTGCAAAAGTGTAGAAGTGCGGACACGATTTGGTTTAAATTTTGGGATTGGGAATTGGGAATGGGGCATGGGGAATTGGGAATGGGGCATTGGGAATTGGGAATGGGGCATTGGGCATTGGGAATTGGGAATTGGGAATTGGTATTAGAACCTGAAAGTTGAGCCTCTGAAGCTGAATCTTCAAGTTTTAACCTCAATGCCCAATGCCCCATGCCCCATTCCCAAATTAATAAATTCCCGTCCAAGATCGCAGCATAGGAATAATATAAGAAATCGGTGCTTTTTCTCCAACTTTCACTTGAACTGATGTAGTTGTGCCAGAGGATATTTTTAAGGCTGGGCCATCAGAGGATGACCATTTGTAGCCACTGACTGATGTAGGGTTTTCTTGGAGTTGGACAAAAGCTTGCACCTGACCTTCACCTTTACCCGCAAGACTAGCGGCTATTTCTTTGTTACCAACGATCGCTGTAATATCTTGTGTACTTACTGGAAATGCAGAAACATCTGCGATCGTTCCGACAATGCCACCTTCGCGCTCACGTTTGGCAAAACTAGGAGTCACCTGTACAGCCATCCCTGGCTTGATTTGCTTACCATCTTTATTCGCAAAGTAAACAAGACTCATAAGTTTTGAATTTGGCTGTTCAGCCTCAATTGAACCCAAGCGACTACCCGGATTCATCATTTGTCCAGGTACAGCGCTCAGTTCGAGAATGTGACCATTATATTTGCTAATAATTCTACTATCTTGAGATAGTTGCAGTTCTAATTGGGCAATTCGCCGCTTTACTTCCCGAATTTGATTGGTTTTATCAATTGATTGCTTTAAGTCTTGTTCGCGTAGTTTAGTATTTTGAGTATTAATATCTTTAATTTTGGTTTTAATTTCGTCAATTCTATTAAGATTTTCCAGATATTCTCGTTGCGTGGTAGTTTCTTGGATTTCCAGATCCTTGAGTTGTACGTCAATATCTGAAAGTTCGCTTTGAGTATTAAAATATTCTTGTTCAGCTTGCACGAGCATATCTTGGCTGATGACATGCTGCTCAAAAAGGTGACGGCGGTTATCAACCCGTTTTTTGAGAGTTTTGAGTAAGTAATTAATTTGTTGTTTGCGGGAATTAATGCTTTGACGTTTTTGAGCGATCGCTCTTTGGGTTTGATCGCGTAACTTGGGTGCATCTTGTTCTCGGCGCAGATTACTTTCTAAATCCAGTTTTTGCTGCCCAAGGGTGATGATTTGTTGGTCAATCAGCAGCTTTTGTAACCTGTCAGTCTCTTGATTCTGGGTTTGCAGTTGTTGCAACTTTATCTGCTCTTGCTGCAACTGCTGCTTCAAAGCTGATTGGTCGATAATACCCAGTACATCACCTTGTTTAATAACATCCCCCGCCTTCACCTTGAGAGTTAGTAATGGGCCAGAACTGGGTGCTTGAAATTCCACAACATGGTGCGGTTTAATCAAAATACCTTGACCTGTAACAGTGAGGGGAATTCTACCAAACACACTCCAAACGCCAGCCACAGCAACCACAAAGCTCATCGCAGATAAAGTCAACCAAGCTTGAGGCTTAACTACATTTATCGCTTGATCCAGTTGTTCTGGTGAAGATAAACGCTCCAGGGCTTCTTGACGGAAAATGTGGCTGTGTTTTAGTTGCATTGTTCTCCTTCTTGCTGAAAGCACCCAGAACCTTAAGACTTCTAGACTTTTAAGATTAAAGTGCGATCGGGGAGAACTAGGGGAGAACTCAAGACGGTTCGGTTAACAAAGTTATCTGTTGAGGTGAGCAGAGGGAGAAGGGGAGGCAGGGGAGGCAGGGGAGGCAGGGGGCAGAATTGTCTCGTTCCCAGTCTCAGACTGGGAATGCCTATCCTTGAAGCTCCGTCTCTCCTGCTGGCGGCAGAGCCGCCAGGAGCAGCATTTCCAGCCGGAGGCTGTAAACGAGATTTGAAAAGGGTTTCAGCTTAAGTTGACACCAATGGCAATAACTTTCCTCCCCTGCCTCCTCTGCCTCCCCTGCCTCCCCTGCCTCCTGCCTCCTGCCTCCTGCCTCCTGCCTCCTGCCTCCTCCTGCCTCCTTCAAGATGTCAAAGGCAAGCAGATGGTGAAACAAGTTCTACCTGGCTGCGACTCAAATGAAAGCGTACCGTGATGGCGATTCTCTACAATCCGGCGAGTAGTTTCTAAACCCAATCCCGATCCCTGCCCCACTGACTTGGTAGTGAAGAAGGGTTCAAAAATGCGCGTTTTAATTTCAAGTGGAATTCCACTGCCAGAATCGATGATGTCAATATGGGCATAGCGATCGCAATGGGATGTTGTAATTTCCAGCAATCCCTTACCATCCATTGCATCAATGGCGTTGTCAATCAAGTTTGTCCACACTTGATTCAGTTCGCTGCCATAGGCAAGAATTTTCGGAAGACTTCGATCATAATTGCGTTGCACTTGGACACCGCACTTGAGTTTATGAACAAACAATCGTAAGGTATCTTCCAAGCCTTGATGTATATCTACTTCTTGCTGAGTGCCTTGATCGAGGTAAGAATAAGACTTCATCGCTTGCACAAGTTCGGAAATCCTCTCAGATCCTCGCAAACCATGTTTAATCATTGACATGACTTCAAAGGAAAGTGCTAGCCAGTGCAATCCCATTTCTCGCAATTCCGTGTCATCGTTGCGCCAACGTTCCATTAATTGCTCTAGGCTTTCAACCTCAACACCACCTTCCGCTAAAGGTTCTGCCAATTTCCATGCTTGCTTCACACCATAATCTTCTAACCATTCCAGCAATATGGATTCGCGATCGCTTAAAGTCACCGGATCTAGGCGATTATTCAAAATCGCATCATAGCCTTGATCGCGTACTCTCAACCAGTGTTGAGTATGGGCTTCGTCAACATTGCGTTGCCCATAAACTAAGTTCATTCGTTGTAACTCTAGGATGGCGGCTGGCATTTCTTTTAAAGTCCGAACCAGGGCTGCGGCTGGGTTGTTGAGTTCATGAGCTAATCCGGCAGCAAGTGTCCCTAAAGCTGCCATCTTTTCCCGCCCACGAATGAAAGACTCTAGCCCCCGGACACGACTTTGCATAATTCGGAAGACCATCTGCTCAAAATCACGACATTCATGCAGCAGTTTACGGAAGTCTTCTCCCTTCATTTCATAAATGCGGCAATTTGTCAACGCCCGCATTGTCACAGGTGCAGGTTCGCCTGTGAGTACTGGAATTTCACCAAAAAAGGATGGGGCTTCGTGTTGCCCGATGGGAATTTCAACTCCTTCACTGCGGCGGGTGATGTTGATTTTACCTTTGACTAAGATAAATAAGCGGCATACAGGATCTCCCTCATGGGATAATACTTCTCCAGCAGAAAGTTCAACTGTTTGAGCGCGATCGCAAACCCACTGCAATCGCTCTTTGGGAAGTTGTTGAAACGCGTCTAAGTTGACTAATTCCTCAATACATAACATTAATAAACCTCCTTGAGAGGGCCTACCGTGTACACACAAGTCTTTTAAAGTTGCTGTGTAACGTAGGGTGGGTTAATTTTTGCGGGTCGATGTAACTAAGGTGCGGGTCGATGCAACTAAGGTGCGGGTCGATGCAACTAAGGTGCGGGTCAAGAGACTTGTGTGTACGCCGTAGTTGAGAGGGCAGGGGGGAGGGGTTGCAGATTTTACTTAAACAGCTTGGTATTTACCGCTTCACTTAAACATTACTTAGGTAGCGGTGAACGAATTGAATAGCAATCGAACCTTCTCCCACACCGGATGCCACGCGCTTAACTGAACCGTAGCGGACATCTCCGGCTGCGAAGATGCCTGGAATGTTGGTTTCTAGCAAAAAAGGAGAACGTTCCAAATTCCAAGCTGGGGGCGATTTGCCATTAGCCATTAAATCTGGCCCTGTGATGATAAACCCCTGAGCATCGCGTTGAATAACACCATCGAGCCAATCTGTTTTGGGGCTAGCACCGATGAAAATAAAGAGCGATCGCGCTGCTACGGTTTCAGTTTGTCCAGTCTTGGCATGGGCAATCACAATTGCTTCTAAATGTTTCTCTCCTTTCACTTCCACGACGCTGCAACCTGTACAAACTTGGATATTTTCAGTCGCGGCAATTTGGTCAATCAAGTATTGGGACATACTCAATGATAGTGACTCACCCCGCACCAACATGATCACTTTGCTGGCATACTTAGAAAAATGCATTGCTGCCTGTCCGGCAGAGTTTGCCCCGCCTACCAAGTAAACCTCTTCATTGGTGCAGGCGATCGCTTCAGTCATGGCAGCACCATAGTAAATTCCTGCCCCTGTCAGCTTTTCGGCTCCTGGAACCTTTAGCCAGCGATAGGAAACGCCGGTTGCAACTAAAAGTGCATGGCAACTAATCTCGCTCCCATCTGCTAATTGCAGAATCCGATAAGGATTTTCCAGCCTAACCCCAGTTACTACTTGAGGTGTGAGAATCTCTACCCCAAATCGCCGCGCTTGGGTGACTCCCCGCCTTGCCAAATCACTACCGCTCAAGCCAATAGGAAACCCCAAATAGTTCTCAATCCGCGAACTCGTACCTGCTTGTCCTCCTGGCGCTTCCCGCTCAATTAAGACAGTACTCAATCCTTCGGAAGCGCCATAGACGGCGGCAGCCAGTCCAGCAGGGCCAGCACCCACGATCGCCAAATCATAAAATGGACGCTCTGCCTGAGTTTGCAGTCCAATTTTGGCAGCAATCTCTAAATTAGATGGTTGAATTAACCGAGAACCATCAGGAAACAGCACCAAGGGCAATTGTTGTCTACAATCAGCTTGGGCGTATTCCACCAATTTGGCCGCCTCCGGTTCCAGTTCAATATCTAACCACTTAAATGGAATCTGGTTACGTGCTAGGAAATCTTTCACCTGATGTGAAAAAGGCGACCAGCGATTACCAATGACTCGAATGCCTTGAAAGGGTGGGCGGAATCCAGCTAGCCAGTCATCTAGCAAATCATCTAAAACCGGATATAACTTTTCTTCTGGCGGATTCCAGGGCTTAAGTAAGTAATAATCAAGTCTGGCACTATTAATTGATTTAATGGCAGCATCCGTATCTGCATACGCCGTCAACAAGGCACGTTTGGCATCGGGAAAAATGCCTTTTGCCTGTTCTAGGAACTCTACACCTCCCATCTGGGGCATACGTTGATCTACCAAAAATAGGGCAACAGCTTCATTCCGTAATTTGAGTTGCTGCACCACATCCAGAGCGGTAATACCGGAATCTGCCCGAACAATACGGAAGCGATCGCCATACTGATGACGCAAGTCCCGTGACACTGCTTGCAGCACCTCTGGATCATCATCGACGGTTAAAATTGCTGGTTTCGCCATAATTACTGTTACTCAACAATTGCAGTGCCTAGCGGTTATTTTCAGAAATCTGTTGTCAAGATATCTACTATTTAACCAGTTGCTTTAAACGAAAGTATGCCTCTTCTGGTGTCAGCGGTTCGGATTGACTTTCATTAGGGATATAAAATACCCAGGTATCGGGAAAGTAATGTACCACAAAGCTGGGAATCAAACCCAAGCTCAATGCTTGCTTTCCAAGTTTTTCGGTTTCTTCCTCTAGACTCAGTTGGTCATGAAATACGTGTTCAGCCATACTGTTCATCTCCCTGCACTTTATTGGACTCTGGAAGAAGGTTTAACACCAGTATTGCACTAATCAGCTTTAGGTGATTCACCATTCACCATGTTTCAGAATGAGCTTGAGAATATTTTGGTAGTAGGCCTAAATCATTTCAGGCGTGCTGAATCAAGGGATGATTCTTGTAGGGTGGGCCGAAAAGCCACTGGTG
>NZ_KV757551.1 GCF_001712795.1 Nostoc sp. KVJ20 | reverse complement strand
TGTGTGTACACCGTAGCCTTGGCAAGGGGGGATTAAGGGGGGTAATTAGACTTGTGTGTACACTGCACCGTAGCCTTTTCCAAGGGGGAATTAAGGGGGGGTAATTTAAAACTAGGAGCTTTGCCAGAAAGACTTAAGCACAAAATTGAGCATTGAAGACTTTTTAAACCTCGTTTCTAGCCTCTAGCTATGCTGTTCATTGGGCTGCTACCCCCAGCAAGGGACATTCCCAGTCTCAAACTGGGAATGAGGTAACTGAAGAATGCGGTTATGAAGCCAAATTTCTAATTAGCTTTGCCATTGCCATTACCTTGAAAATTTAACAACTGCTCATCATTGACCCAAATTGCTTGTTGAGGGACAGAAATAGAAATTCCAGCTTCGTCTAGGGCAATTTTCAGGCGGCGGCGAAACTCTCGTGCTACATCCCATTGTTTGAGGGGCTGTGTTTTTATCCAGACGCGAATAATCAAACCGCGATCGCCAAATTGATCTATTCCCAAAACTTGTGGCGGTTCCAAAATTTGACGTTGCCATTGCAGTTCTTGATTCATCTGGTTGGCAACAGTTTTAATCAACTTCAAAGCCTCTTCTGTATTGGCTTGGTAGGCGATGGGAATTGTTAAATCGGCTCTTGACCAACGACTAGAAAGATTAGCAACAACTTTAATTTCACTATTGGGAATCGTAATTAAGCGTCCTTCAGAATCTCGTAGTTGGGTCATCCGCAGATTCAAATTTTCTACTAAGCCTCCCACGTCTCCCACATTAATCACGTCGCCTAAAGCGTACTGGTCTTCTAGAATGATCAAGAAACCATTAATCGCATCTTTAATTAAGTTTTGCGAGGCTAAAGACACCGCAACACCAACTAAACTCGCACCCGCTAGCAAGGGAACGATATCTATCCCCAATGCCACCAGCGCTAGCAAGAAGCCTACTCCTACGCAGATCCCAGTAGCGATGCTTTTAGTCACACCAGAAAATGTGGAAACTCGCAGTTGCAGCCGTTCAGAACTTTCGGGAGTCAGTAAAGCACCACTGCTAATTAAAGTGGTGGTGAAGCGGTCAATCAGGGCGTAGGTTAAACGGATCACTACATAGGTTCCCAATAACACGACACCTAATCGCAAAGGAAATTGGGCAGCATTGAGAATTCCGACTTGAAACGCTCGTGTATAGGGAAATAGACCCAAAATAAAGAAGCTTCCACCTCCCCAAATTCCAGCTTGACTTAGCTGAAACAATCGTCTCTTAACTTCTTGGAGATGTCGATGTTGCTGTTGATTCAGTTGTGTTGCAATTGGTTGGGCTGCTGCTGGTGTAATTGGGGAGTTTAAAGCCCCTATGTTGGTTTGATAGGCAATGGGGTTTAGTAAATCCTTTTTGGAACGTTGCTGCCAGCTATATACCCCCAAACTCATGAGAATCATCACCAATCCAATGCCCGCAGCAATTTTACCTTGGTCGATTAAAAATTGAGTTTGTCTTTCTTCCTTTGCTTGTTGCAAGTCTTGTTGCAAGGCATCTCTGATTTGATTTGCCGATGTTGCCATGTCTACCTGTCGCAATCTGGCATCATCGGAAGTAATGGTCATCAGGTATTGGCTATTGATATAAATTACTGGTAAGTCATTTACTTTCCCAACCTCTACCTTGGCTTCGTTGTTTCCAGATGACTGAAAGTAACTTTGGCTAATTCTCTCCAAATTCTGCTGGACGTTTTCTATACGTTCGGGAAAGTTGGTTCTTGATGCCGCTATCTGAAACAACCGCCGACCATCTAAATAAACCCAGCCCGAAACAATTCTGTTATCTGTGTCATTACTCACACTACTGGGAGCTTGCAGTTGAGGGAGAAAAGGGATCTGGGCTGTGGCTTTTGGCACAGATACAACAGCTATGGCCATTGAACTGGCGATCGCCAAAAATTGAAAACGCACTCAAACACCTCCTTGAAAAAAAATTTACTAGTAACTACTTCTATAACCATCCTCCGCAATTTCTTTGGGTAAATGTACCTATCTAAAGTTGAGGTTTTCTCTTCAAATGATGAAACTTCGATGTTTTTGTGTTTGTTTTCTATCTTTAGACAGATGACAATATACCTAAAATTAGGAAACAAGGCTGAAAAAAGTATTCCTCTTACCAAAGATAAAACAAAAAGAAAGAACCTGGCGATGAAGTTGACATTAGGGTAAGCAAACGTCAAGCTAGTCTTGAGGAGTATTGACTAGTGATTTGCTAAATACAAGCAAAAATCGCAAGTTGTACAATAACCTAGTAGAGTGCGTAAAATTTACGTAACTTTTTTAATTTTTTGAGGTAATTTTTGATGACCGCAACTTCTCCCCGATTAAAGCACGAGGTTAAAGACCTCGGCCTAGCTGCCTTGGGAAGACAGCGCATTGAATGGGCTGGACGCGAAATGCCAGTTTTGCAGCAAATCCGCGATCGCTTTGCTATTGAAAAGCCCTTCGCTGGTTTACGCCTTGTAGCTTGTGCCCACATTACAACAGAAACAGCACATTTGGCGATCGCTCTGAAAGCCGGTGGTGCAGATGCGCTTTTAATTGCTAGCAACCCACTATCAACGCAAGATGACGTAGCCGCTAGCCTCGTCGTCGATCATGAAATTCCCGTCTTTGCTCAAAAGGGCGAAGATAACGAAACCTATAACCGCCACGTTCAAATAGCTTTAGATCATCGCCCCAACATTATTGTTGATGACGGTAGCGATGTGGTTGCAACTTTGGTACAACAACGCCAACACCAAATCGCTGATTTGATAGGTAGCACCGAAGAAACCACCACCGGTATTGTGCGTTTACGCGCCATGTTTAGAGAAGGCGTTCTCACCTTCCCCGCAGTCAACGTTAACGACGCCGACACCAAGCACTTCTTTGATAATCGCTATGGTACTGGGCAATCAACCCTAGATGGCATTATCCGCGCCACAAATATTTTGTTGGCTGGTAAAAATATTGTCGTCGTCGGTTATGGCTGGTGTGGTAAAGGTACAGCCCTCCGCGCCCGTGGGATGGGTGCTAACGTCATCGTTACCGAAATCGACCCCATCAAGGCAATTGAAGCCGTAATGGATGGCTTCCGCGTCCTACCAATGGCTGAAGCTGCACCCCAAGGTGATATTTTTATCACTGTGACTGGTAACAAGCACGTCGTTCGCGGTGAACACTTCGATGTCATGAAAGACGGTGCGATCGTTTGTAACTCCGGCCACTTTGACTTGGAACTTGATTTGAAATACTTGGCTGCACAAGCTAAGGAAATCAAGGAAGTTCGTCCTTTCACCGAAGAATATAAGTTGAAAAATGGTAAATCAGTTGTCGTTCTTGGACAAGGACGCTTGATTAACCTGGCTGCGGCTGAAGGACACCCCAGCGCAGTTATGGATATGAGTTTTGCGAACCAAGCTTTGGCTTGTGAATACCTGGTGAAGAATAAAGGTAAGTTGGAACCTGGTTTGCACTCAATTCCTGTTGAAGTTGATCAAGAAATTGCGCGGCTGAAGTTGCAAGCTATTGGTATTAAGATTGATAGCCTAACTGCTGACCAAATTGAGTACATCAATTCTTGGACTTCAGGAACTTGATACATTGATTTGTTGATTTTTTGGGGATAGGCTTTTGGGCTTATCCCTTTTTTTGTGTTTCGCTGTGACTTTGGGCATTTTTAGATCCCCTCTAACTCCCTTGAAAAAAGGCTACGGTGTATCAACACATCAACCCTGGATTTACCCCCCTTAGTCCCCCCTTGCAAAGGGGGGAAATATCTGGTTCTTCCACTTGGCAAGCTACAGTGTACACACAAGTCGAATTACCCCCCTTAATCCCCCCTTGGAAAGGGGGGAAACTAGAAATACAGTTCCCTCCCCTTTCCAAGGGGAGGGTTAGGGTGGGGTAAAACCTTGGATAATCAGCTATTTCAGACTTGTGTGTACACCGTAGCCTTGGCAAGGGGGAGTTAGAGGGGGTGAGAAGGACTTGTATGTACACCGTAGTTGAAAAAAGGGGGGTTAGGGGGATCTAAAATTTTTGATCCCGACAAGAGGACTTTTCAAACATCCTCTAAGGGACAGCAGCTAAAAACCTTTTCCCTTTACCCCTTACCCTTTACCCCACCAAGGTAACTAGTTGTCAGATTAGCTGCTTGAGATTTTCTCGATTATGGACTTGCCAATTATTTACCACCCAGATTATATTGCTCCCCTACCTGAAGGACATCGCTTTCCGATGTCTAAATTCCGAAAACTCTACGAATTGCTGTTAGCTGATGGTGTAGCTAATCAAGAACAATTTCACACACCTGAACGTCCGCCCCTAGAGTTGATAGAGTTAGTCCACACCCCAAATTATGTTCAAGCTTATTGCGAAGGAACCCTAGATCCCAAAGCACAGCGTCGCATTGGTTTGCCTTGGAGTCCAGCATTAGCAAATCGTACCTGTGTCGCGGTAGGTGGTACGATACTTACTGCTAAACTAGCATTAAGTCAAGGTTTAGCTTGCAATACTGCTGGTGGAACTCATCATGCCTTTCCTAGTTATGGGTCTGGTTTTTGTATTTTCAACGATTTAGCGATCGCCTGTCGCGTTTTACAAAAAATTGGACTTGTCCAAAAAATCCTCATTGTGGATTTGGATGTCCATCAAGGAGACGGCACAGCTTTTATCTTCCAAAACGACGATAGCGTTTTTACTTTCTCCATGCACTGCGAAGTCAATTTCCCCGGTACTAAACAAAACAGCGATTTGGATGTTCCTTTGCCGGTGGGAATGGAGGATGATGCTTATTTACAAACTTTGGCAAATTACTTATCAGATTTATTATCTAAAGTCAAGCCAGACTTAGTATTTTATGATGCAGGTGTAGATCCTCACATAGGCGATCGCTTAGGCAAATTAGCCCTTACCGATGCCGGGATTTTCCGCCGAGAAATGCAGGTTTTAAGTACCTGTATGAGTAGCGGTTATCCTGTCGCCTGCGTCATCGGCGGCGGTTATGCGGATGATATGAAATCTTTAGTTTGGCGACATTCCCTGCTGCATCGCGCCGCCAGTGAAGTTTACCAGCAGTACAAACTTTGATCCAGCCTCTTGAATTTTTTTGATGGACTAATCGATTTTTTATAAATTCCTGAGATGAGCAAATTTAGAAAAGCGATCGCAGCAATAATATTCAGTTCATTGTTAGGAATTCCATTCGTTCTATTATCGTTGTGGTATCAGAATCCTCCTGGTTGTGAGCGATTCTGCTTCAGTGAACCATGTCCTCTAAATGCATGTATGGGTGGTAATTCCTTAACGGCTGGGTTTCCATTCCCAATAGTGCATGACGATAATGCTGGTTCACCTGTACACGGCTGGGGGAGAATCGGGGTTGAAGATTTCCAGAATATAAATATTGGGGCATTTTTATTAGATGCCTTGTTTTATGGTGTCATAATAATCATGCTTGCAGTAGTCGCAAAAAGTGTTGTTAGATTCCTAAAACGTTCAAGACAGTTGGGCTAACACTGCCCCAGGTTAGTAGCAACATTTACAATGAATATTATATTAAATCAGGATTTTCATAAATTTGGTGCAGCCTCTCGTAGAGAAGAGAAGGAATAAAACTTTCAGAGAGTTATTGCGTAAGTTTTAAAATATAAAAACTTTGTGTGCAAAGGCAGCAGTGGATGAATAACGGCAAACCCAGAATCTACGAACTAGCAAAAGAATTAAATTTAGATAGTAAAAAGCTATTAGTAATTTGTGAAAAGCTCAAAATTGTAGTCAAAAGTCATACTAGCAGTATCTCAGAATCCGAAGCAGAACGTATTCGTGTAGCAGTAAATAAACTAACAGCAAAATCCTCGAAAACTACTAAAATAACCTCTGAAGATTGGGGCTATACATTTATAGCTTCAGCAATTGATAGTTTTATCCGTCATCTGGAAGGGGAAACTGCCCTGAAATCATATCCCGAATTTCGGGAGCGGCGCGATCGCGCCAATGAGTTAATGTATGAATGTGTCGGTAAAAAACCTTCTCTCTTTTATGTGCGTCGCAAAGGCGCGGGGAAAGAGGCAAGAGAAGAAATTTGGGATTTGACAATAGCAACAGACTCCGATGAGTTTCAGTTACCCGCAAGACTAGAGAAGCTCAGAAAAACATTAGGATTTCGAGCAGCTGTACAAAAAGATGGACGCGGCAGTTTAAAAATACTGTCGGCTTACTTATTACAACCCTCACGGGCACACTCTGATAGCTATGCTGTACCTTGTCGCTTACGTTTGCTGCCTAATCATCAGCATCATCTCGACATACCGCCTGCAACATTGAAACGCATCGCCGCCGCGCCAGTTTGTGGCGATCATGTGCCTACAGAAGATCAGCTGAAAGCTTGGAAAGCCTTTTTGCAGATTGAAGAAAAAATTGCTAAAGCGCGTCAATTTTGTGTGCGTTATGTAAGTCATAACTATAATTTCAAAAGACGGATAAGTTTTGAAATAGATGTAGCCTCAGCCACCCTTGACGGGTTTTATCAAAATTCCCTTGATGTTGACAATTTTTGGGAACGAGCAAGACGCACAAAAAACGAAGATTTAAAGCTTTTTGAAACTGCACCCGTCGGTAAAAATTGGATTAGCGGTCGTCAATTAGGGACTGTTGAGGAAGTTGACCCCAACCGTTGTATTATCAGCCTCAGATTAGAACGCGATTTAGCTGAATATATGGCAACAGAGCGTTATAAGTTGCCAGATACAGGATTTTTATGTTTTGAAGCAGTTGGTGATATTCAGCAGATTCAGCGCAAGAAAAAAGCTTTAGATGATTTGAATAATGGTTACACCCAAAATCCTTATTTGGGTAACTTTTTATTCGATGCTTCTCAGGCTCGACAAATCAAAACAACTGTTGAACTTCAGCCACAAGATTTGTTGTTATCTTCTGCTAATCCTGGTCAGAAAGCAGCAGTAGAAAAGGTACTTGCCGCTAAGGATCTTGTTCTTATTCAAGGGCCACCGGGTACTGGTAAAACTACCGTAATTGCCGAGATTTGCTATCAAATTGCCCTTCGTGGTGGACGAACTCTAATTGCTTCTCAAGCCAATTTAGCAGTAGATAACGCCCTCAGTCGATTAGTTCACAACCCAGTGATTCGGGCTGTACGCAAGGGTAGAGCCGAGAAAGTTGGCGACGAAGGACAGCCATTTTTAGAAGACCAAGTGATTGGTAGATGGCTAGAAAATACTGCAACTGACTGTGAAAATAATCTGATTCAACGCCTCGAAAATATCCAAATTTTTAGTCAATTACTGGCATCATCAGCAAGATTTACAGCTTACTTACAAGTAGAAGAAGAATTTAATCAGCAACAAACTAAATTCAATAAAGATAAGTTAAAGCTAGAGGCTAACTTTAAAAACCAAGAAACATCTTACAACGAAACTCTAGGAAAACAGAGCGAAGTTGAATCTCTAATTTCAGGGTTAGAAAATATACTAAATACTGCACCAAATATCAACTGGGAAGCTCCAGAAGTCACAGATTTTTTGCCACTTCTTAAGCCATACACAGAAGGTAACAGTTTAGTAGAAGAATTTTTAGCAAATGTTCGTCAAACCATCAAATATACTAATGAACTTGGCTTTTTGCGTCCGGCGCTTGGCGCTTTTGGTTTAGCGGCTTGGTTGCGTGAAACTGTAGCAATAGAAATTTCTGAATTTAAAACTGCTTTAACTTATGCTCAAGAAGCAAGTAAAGCTATATCAGAAGTTGCGGTTTCAGTGCAGGTTGTCAAACAAAATTTCGCCTCATTAAATCAGCTACAACCAGATTATCAGCAATATCTTACCAAGCTGCAAAATCTACAGCAAACAATCCAGATATGGGAAAACCGTAAACGGGAAATAGATTATATTATCTCAGCAGTGAAAGAATGGAAATCTACAGCACCTTCTTATCTGTATCAAACCTTAAAAGATTGTCAGCAATCAGGTTTACCACTAACAGAGAATTTAGTGGACTTGCCGCTAGGTTTGTTGATGTTTGCTAATACATTAAAATTACCAATAGTACCAAAAGTATACAAAATTAACCTACCAGAATGGGAGTTATTGACAAAGGCGATCGCTTATGAAATAGACGGAGGATTTACTGACAGACGGGGTAAACAGCATAATTTTAGCTATTTTTTACAAGAAAATTTTAGTCAAATTCCAATGGTGCTATCAAAGAGCGATCGCACCCAATGGCAAGAAACCTATCAACAGTTTAACAATTATCAGCTACTCAACCCCAAACAGCGAAAGTTACTAGTTGAGAATACCCAGGTTTTCTTAATTAGAATGCAACGAACTTATGGCGCATCATGGGAGTGGAATAATCTTGACTCTACTCTCAGCCGCATTACACAAGAATTGCTAGAAATTATCCTGGCAAATGCGCGTCAATGCGTTTTAAAAGTCAAAACGGAAACTGAACAACAGCTTCAGCATTTGCAACGACAATTAAATGAACTTCAGAAAAATGAAGTTAGCCAACAGCAAATATCTATTACTCAAGCTGAGGCTGAAAAAGCACAGCAAGATGCTAATTTGCAGCTTGGACGAGTGATTAATATCTTGCAAGAAATTAATCAACAGCCAAATATACCTGCTCAATTACGCATTTTAATTGAAAAATATCTCACAACACAATCAAATATTTGGGAGCAGCCGCAAGAATTCTCAAATCAAGTGAATTCTTGGGGAACTTGTATTATTCAGCTTGAAAGCTTAATCTCATCACTAGAACCTTTTTCTGTGCTGGAGACGATTCAAAATTCTCTACACGAGCATCTCTCAAAACTAAAGCAAGAAACTGAAGTTTCCCTACAGCAGCTTCAACAACTACAAACTAATCTACGCGAAATAGAACAAAAATCACAACCACAACCATCAGAAAATTTAATAGTAGAAAGAAACTGGTGGTTGACAGAATGGCAAACAATACCTGATAAATTTAAGCTCGAAAACTCTCATGGGAACTTATTTAATCTAGAATTTTTACGCAAAATCAATGTTCAGTTTGAATCTTGGCAACACCAACTGCAAAAAGATGAAACCTATATCAATAAGTATCAGAATTATGTACAAGATTGGATAGGAAAATTAAGACAGCCAACTGAACGCGATGCCTGCGGCGGGCTACGCCTACGCGACGATTTAAGACGCATTTATTTAGATAATGCTAACGTCGTCGGTATCACCTGTGTTCAAGCTGCAAGCAGAGGTTTTTCGGAAGAATTCAAATCCTTTGATGTCGTCATCATTGATGAAGTTAGTAAATGTACTCCACCAGAGTTACTAATCCCAGCATTGAAAGGCAAAAAGTTAGTCATGGTAGGCGATCATCGGCAATTACCACCCATGCTTGATACTAGCACTGTAGAAGAAGTTGCTCAAACAATGGGTAATACACGAGACGAACTACAATTCTTAGAAGAATCACTGTTTAAAAGTCAGTTTGAATCTGCTGATGAAAGCATCAAACAAATGCTAACTACACAATATCGAATGCATCCATTTATTATGGGTGCAATCAATCAGTTTTATGATGGCAAACTAGAATCTGGGATTTTGGAACCGGATACAAAACGCGCACATCATCTAGCAGGTGAAATTCTCCAAGAATCTCAGCATCTTCTTTGGGTAAAAACGCCGATAGAAAATCAGTTTTTAGAGCAACGAAATGGAACTTCCTACTTTAACACTCCAGAAATTGATGCGATTGAACGTCTGTGTCACCAATTTGAGACTACTTGGGCTTCTAAAGTTGCTAATGGTGAACCAAGAAAGGAAATTGCTGTAATTACGTTTTATGGCGCTCAATTACGAAAAATTGATGAACGTCTGCAATCTGAACTTTTCCCCTCCCTAGAAATTCGTACTGGTACAGTAGACAGATTTCAAGGCATGGAAAGACCCGTTGTAATTGTGAGTATGGTTCGCAACAATAGCAAAGGAGATGTAGGTTTTGCTAAGAAGCCAGAACGAGTAAATGTTGCATTTTCTCGCGCTCAAGAACTCCTGATAATTGTGGGTTGTCATAATTTATTTACCCATCAATCAGGTAAAGTCGGAAGTATGTATTCTGAAGTTTCAAATATTGTAAGTCTTCATGGAGGTTTCGTTGATGTTTCTCGCCTCTTCAGCTAAACCTATTAATGACAATCTCAAAAATTGGGTAGATAAAGTTGAGGCGATCGCCTAGTCAAACTAATACTAATTTTAAAAAAGAATGCGACAAGTAAACATCTATAGAAACGCAATTCACCGCGTCTTTAGCCAAGGATATTTTACAATCATCAATTGAATTGGTATAACCTCACCAGAACTAGCATTTTTCGCTACTAAATCTCGGTTCTGAACCACTCTGTAAAGTAGCGTGCGTAAGCATGACATCAATCGACAGATGCAGAAAACCTAAATTTCATAAACGTAACTTGGGCTAAGTATCTTAACGGAATTTGCTTCTAAAGATACAAGTATCGTATTTATGCGGTCGATAACGTAGTATTTGATAGTTAATTTAATAGAAGCACTGAGATAAGACAACGCTAAGTAATTAGTTAACTTCTTTATGCTTTACCGTCTAGCGTTAACCTCTAGCCTGGTGCTGGCAAGTGCATTAAGCGTGCAGGCATTCGTTCTAGATCAAGCTGTGCTAGCTCAAAGTGCAGATGTTCCTTTCAGTGGAACAGTTCCAGCTGAAGCTAGCTTTAGTTCTTCTGCCCCTGGTACTGCTGAAGCAACTATTTCTGGCAATTCTAGTGGAATTTCGACAAAGTTGGAATCACAAACTCCCGCCACTATAGGTGTACAAAACAGCACATCTGCAACCGTTACTGTTTCTCCCCCCAGGCTTGTATCTGGTCCTAGTGCCGATCCATCTGGGACAACGCACATTGGCTTTTTAAAATTTGGTTCTACCAATGTTCGCAGTGATGTTGGTGGTGGAAGCGCAACTTTGCCAGCAGGTAATACCAATCTAGAGGTGAATTTATTAGTAGAACGACCAGTAGCATTTACGCCAGGAATTTATAGCTACATTGTCACCTTAACCATCGCACCATAACTGCTTTTTTGTTGAGACTTCGTTTGATTGAACTCTAATTCATTTGAGAAGGATTTAAAAATGATTCGTCGTTCTTTATTAACCGCTGCTTTGATAATTGTTGGTTCTGTTGCTGTTGCACCCAAAACAATGGCACAAACTGCTGATGTTCCCTTTACAGCAAATGTCGGTGGTGTCTGCAACTTCGATCAAATTATTCCTGGTAAATTGGGACTCAACCAGCCGACTAATCCAACTACACTAGCGGGTGGATTTGCCGGAGGCCAATTTGGTAAAGTTTTTGTTAGCTGTAACCAAGGTGCCAGAGTGAGTATATCTAAACCACAGCAGACTGGGGGCCCTAGCTTTACACCCATTCACTCTGTTGGGATAATCAACTCATCTTTTGGCTATACGGATTCTCAGAATAATAATCCTGTATTCCTGCCAGGAGGTAGCGGTTTACCTTTGGATATAGACATGATTGTAGATAAAGGCAGTCCTCTTGTTCCTGGAAGCTACAGCTATGTGACAACCTTGACTATCGTGCCATAGTCTAAAATTTTTCCAGTTTCCCTTCAGATTGATTGAGAAAAATAATTGCTGAATATCTTGTCGCTAGAGAATAAATCTTCAAGCGACAAGATATTTTTCTGATTACCCAGAGATAAAATAAGTCTGCTTTTGGGAATTATAAATCAGGAATTAAATCGACAATCCTGCCATATTTATAAATATGCTCAATAACAATTGGCGCTCTCTAGCTGCTGTTAGTGCTGGCTTATTCGCCCTAATTTTGTTTCCTGTTGCAGCTAAAGCACAAATGAGTGTTTCTCCTCTGGTGATTGAAGCCAAGGCAGAACGCGGACAAGCCCAAGGAATGATTACAATTTCCAATACCAGTAAGACTCCTTCTCGGATTCGGATCTATGCTCAACCTTTCACATATAGCCGTGATGCAGGGTTTCAAACCTTATCCTCTAGCCCCAGTGACCTGACAAAATATCTACAATTTTCACCGCGTGAGTTGACTGTCAAACCAGGAGAAGTTCGGCGGGTACGCCTCATTAGCCGCTTGGCTCCTAATTTACCTGACGGGGAATATCGTGCGGTAGTGTTTAATGAAACTCTCACTGAATCAAAAGATGCTGCTGGTAATAACGTTACTTTAGTGGCACGAATTGGCGTTACATTCTATGTTAGAAAAGGCAATCTTTCTCCACAATTAGCAATTGATAGTGCCAGCTTTAACCCAGAGCAAAAACAAATTCAAATTTTAGTTCGCAATAACGGTCAAGCAACTGTTTTACCTAGCTTAAATTGGACTTTACGTCAAGGGCAAACTGTTGTCAAAACTGGACAGGTAGATGCTAATGCTGTGGTGGCAAATAGCGATCGCAATTTCTTATTAAATTACCCCAGCAAAGGCCAACCAGCCCTCAAACCCGGTCAATATCAGCTTAGTGGTGAGTTGTTTTGGGGTGAAGACAGTAAAAAAAGTAAGTTGCCTTTCAATCTAAATATTACTATTCCTACACAAGCAGCTACATTACAAAATAAATAGTTTGTGTAAAAATTCGTAATTCGTAATTAATAAATTAAAATTAAATCTGGCATCTGTAGCCTGATTTCCGAGAATTAGTCTTGCTGTAAAATACAGGATTAATATCGATAATTTTGCCTGCTGCTTGGGAATTATATGTTGTAGAGACATCGCATTGCAATGTCTCTATTTTTATAAGAGATTTGACTGAGAACTAAAAAATTTGTGCAATTTCGATTATTAACTAGTAGAGGAAAATCTCTGCTAGCTGCGATCGCTCTTATCTGTCAAATTACGATCGCCCCAGCGAAGGCAGATATACCTGCGATTTCAAATCCACAAACGCCTATAAGTACCCAATTAGCTCAGAATTCTGAATTTAAAGTTTTTCCCGTAGGATTGAATGTAGGGAACCGCAATGTCAATCCTAGCGTTTTAGTGCGTGGTCAAGAAGATGGTTCTGAAGCAATTGATTTTGCAAATTGGCTGTTACCCTATGATGCTGTAATTCAAGGGTTGAAATTAAATATTACCACTTTACCTGATGGGCAATTAGAAGTGCGATCGCCTGGTGTTGTGACTCGCATTGATCCAAAAAAACTTCGTACTGATCCAGAATTAGGATTAGTCTTTACAATTCAAGATTTACAAACTCTATTTGGCGTAACTGCGAAATTTGATATCAATGAATACGCCATAGTTTTAGATGTTCCAGTATTAGATCAATCTAGTGGCAAACTGGCAGAAACGGAAACTCCAATTCAACTAGAAGGATTACCACACATTGCACCTCAAAAGTTTAGTGTCGCCGCAATTGAACAAAAGGTAAATGCTAGCGGTAGCGCTACCAGATCAACAAATTATAGAGGTGATTTCCTGGCTGTTGGTAGTGCTTTTGGTGGTTCATGGTTCATCCGCACTGATCAACCAAATTTACAAAATCCACAAACTTGGAATATTGCCGAAGCGCAGTTTCTCCGACAAACTAATTCAGCCGATTATTTTATGGGTTCCCAGCCAACCTTTTGGCAGACTCAAGGAACAGGAGACTATTGGGGTTTTACATCTATTCAACGACAGGGGTTTGTACCACCTCAACCATTCAGTGGCGGTTCTTCCGATCCTCGCCAACGTTTACAAGCAGATGCTATTGGACGGACAATTTCTGGTAAGGCTGAACCAGGTACATTAGTGCGGTTGGTACAAGGTTTTGGCGATCGCGTGATTGCCGAAATTTTAGTTGATTCTTCTGGCATTTACCGCTTTGAAAATATTAAAAGCCAAAATCAATTTTTAGGCAACAATTATCGCGTCTTGCTTTATCCCCAAGGACGACTCACCGCACAACCAGAAATTCAACAGGCTACTTTTTCTACAGTCCCAGGACAATTACCAGCAGGTGCTTCAGCATTAATCGTTTCTGGTGGCTTACGACGGGATTTTGTGGGAAATCAAAGTTTGTTGGGTAACTTTTCTGACTTTCGGGGCGGAATTGCTGGGCGTTGGGGTTTATCGGAAAATCTGACAGTAGGCTTAGGTGGAGTGTATGACGAATCGCCTAGAGCCTTAGCAGAATTATTTTGGCGTCCGGGCAAGTTACCTTTGCAGGTAGCAGTTTCGGCACTGACGGGTAATAAGTGGGATGTCAATACAGATATTCGCTATAATCCATCTTCTAGCTTGAGTGCTGCATTTATTAGCGATCGCTTGTCTAGCCGTTTTAATCTAGATTGGCGAGTTTTACCTCAATTCACCTTATTCACTAGTACTGACACAGCTGATGCAACATCTGGCGGAATGCAAATTAACTTGAGTGGCAAAGATGCCTTTACCTTTGCCCGTGTCAGCTTAGATACTAAAAACCGTCTGCGCTGGAATTTGCTGCAACGTCTTGGGAGACTAGAATTAACGCAACGCGGTAATGAAATTGGCAGTTTGTCGGAATTGACTTACAAATTTTCTAAAAATAGTTTTTCTAATAGTGGCAATTCACTGCTATTAAATTATGAAACACAGAATCAAAATCGTAGCGACAGCTTGTTAAGTGTGAGTTGGCGGTATCGTTCACAACAACAGGCGATTGATGGTATTTATAGGTGGGAAATACAGTTGGGTTATGGAACTGGTTCTCAGGGTAGCGGACTGTTAGCGACATTATCAACAACAGTTTTACCAGGTTTGCTATTACGGGCGCGTTATCAAGGAGTATCGGCAAGTTCCGATGAAGCAACTTTCAGCATAGATTTAGCTTCTAGCCTGAATTTACAAGGGGGTATTAGTCCAGGCGATCGCCGTTCTAATTACTTCCGTACACAAGGTGGACTGTCAATTAAGCCATTTTTTGACCGGAATAATAACGGCAAACAAGATGGAGGGGAAGAAGTTTATACAGATAACGCTGATTTATTGTTGACTTTGAACAATAAACCTCTGAAGTCGTTTTTACCACAAATTCAAGGCGATCGCACTTTAGTAAGGATGTCTCCTGGCGTTTATCGCCTCGATCTCGATCCAGCAGGTTTACCGCCTGATTGGCAGGCTGCGGTTGAGTCTTTAGCCGTTGATGTGATTGCTGGTAGTTACACCTCTGTGATGATTCCGCTCATTCGTTCTTACACGCGATCGGGGGTAGTCACCGATACTCAAGGTCAAGCGATCGTAGGCGCACGGGTAGAAGCCATACAACCAGATGAGGGGACTCGGCGTTTTTCTGTTACCAACGGTGCTGGAGTCTATTATTTAGAAGGCTTGCCGCAGGGTAAATACACTCTACAAATCAACGGTAAATCTGCCGGTAGCTTGAAATTAGAAGAGTCTTCTGAACCATTTCAAGAGCTTAATTTGCAACAGCCATCAATTCCCTAAGGGGAAACACGGTACAATCCAGAGGCACTTTTATTGTTACCAACGCGGGTTACGGATGGAAGCAAATTTTCTGACGGCTGTTTTTCTGCCCCTAGCTCTATTTATTATCATGTTAGGCATGGGGTTAACCTTGACCCTAGAGGACTTCAAGCGAGTTGTAATCTATCCCAAAGCGGTGGTGATTGGCTTGGTGGCGCAGTTGATCATGTTGCCGATTGTGGGCTTTGGCATTGCGTCGGTGTTTCCCCTTGAACCACAATTAGCAGTAGGTGTGATGATTTTAGCAGCCTGTCCCGGTGGCGCTACTTCTAATATGATTACGTTTTTAGCCGGGGGTGATGTTGCTCTTTCTGTGACGCTAACAGCTATTAGTAGTTTCATTACTGTTTTTACGATTCCTCTGGTAGTAAATTTGTCCATGCAGAGATTTTTGGGGGAAGGAACAACACTACAGTTACCTTTCTTAAACACTGTTTTGCAGATTGCGGTGATTACACTTCTACCTATAGCAATTGGGATGATAGCCAAGCGATATGCACCGGGGCTGGCAGACAAGGCAGATAAACCTGTGAAGTGGCTGTCTTTATTTTTCCTGGCGGTGGTAATTACTGGAGTGCTGCTGCGAGAACGGAATAATTTTGTTTCTTACGTAATAGATGTAGGCTTGGCAACTCTGGTTTTGAATGTGGTTGCAATGGCTTTAGGTTTTGCGATCGCTACTTTAACCCGATTAGGAGAAAAACGCGTTACGGCAATTACAGTAGAAGTAGGAATTCAAAATGGGACACTGGCGATCGCGATCGCTTCTACACCTACGCTGCTGAATACTCCCACAATGGCCATTCCTGGGGCAATTTATGGTCTGCTAATGTTTTTCACTGGTGCTGGATTTGCTTGGTGGGCTAGTCGTCGCCAAGCCTTGTTGAAAGCATAAAAGTATTTTGCCTCATGGGTTACAAGTATTTGTACAAATTAAATTATCCCATCTTGTTACGTTGATGTTTTTCGCCTCTTCTGCTAAACCGATTGACGACAATCTCAAGAATTTTGTAGATGAAATTGAAGCGCAAAGTCCTAGTTTGTCAGTTTTAACAGCGCGTCAATTTCGTTATAGCTTACGTCAAACTCCTGTAGAACTAAATATCAAGGAACCCCGCCAGTTTAACGTCCTCGAAGAATTTATCATCCGCGCTGCTATTGAATTCCAACCTCCACCAACAGAAGATGAATTAGCCTCTGTACTTGGGCTTGATTCTGTATTTATTAAAACTACTACTGCAACTCTTCGTTCATTACAAACTTTATCACCAACATCGCCACTAACAGTTACTCCTGAAGGTCGCTCATTTTATGAAAAAGGATCTGTGCCACAGCCACCATATCCTATACAAATCAACGCCATTACAGACCCTTTAAGCGACAAGATTACCTTTCAATCTGAATCTTTAAATGAAACAGTGATAAATTTGCCTGATTTGGCAGACTTTATAACTATTGATAATACAATTGCTGATATTGCTTCCTTACCACTTGAGAAAATACAAAAAAATATTCAAGCTTCAGGTTTAGCACTTCATTTACCAGAAGAGGGAAAAATCGTCACTTCCTGTAAAGTGCTTGCTTCGACTCAAAAAATTTGGAGAAAGATATCGCTTTTCGTTATCTTCGATGCCCTTGAAGATAAATTGAGCATTCAAATAAGAAACGGAAAGCAAATTTTAGAGTCAGCATCCAATTGGTTAGAAGTGCTACATAATGAAGGCAAAATATCTTTGCAAGCATTATGTAAATTGTCAACGGAAGCCATAAATTTTGAACGTGAAGCCATTCTTAAGCAGAAAAATACTGAAATAGAGGCTAGACTCGAAAATATTCGTAAAAAAGCGCTAGAGATTGCTGCTAAAGCTAGTGATAAAATAGATAAATCTAAAGTGCTAGGTGAAGCCGTACAGTTACGCGATGGACAAATTAGCCAAGTTTTTTCAGAAGTTTTAAATTCGGCTAAAAGTCAAGTTATAATCTATTCTCCTTGGGTGAATCAGACAGTCGTCAATGAAAAATTTTTAACTCTGTTACAGAAATTAGCTAATCGCGGAGTTTGGATTTTAATTGGACATGGAATTGCGCGGCGACAAGATGAAGATAAACCAATTCCACCAGAAGTAGAGAAAAAACTTCGAGCGATCAAAACACCTGATGGTTTACCATCCGTACAGGTTTTTTTGTTGGGAGATTCCCATGTTAAAGAAGTAATAGTTGATAAAGAAATCCATCTTTGCGGATCTCATAACTGGCTATCTTATCGCGGCGATTATTTACCACGAGGCGAGTCAGTTTATAAAGTTACAATTCCCCATCAAGTCCAAGAAGCGTATGAATTTCTCGCGAATCGCTTCCAAAATCACGCTCAAAATTTATGGCAAAATGCTCTAGAAAACCGCGATTATCAACTGGCTGTAGAGACTTTATGTGTGTGGGGTGCGCTAGGTATGGAAGATATTGCACTCAAAGAGATACAGAAAAATAATTGGTTTGAACTTTTGCCTGTATGGTTGAATCTAGCACTACAGGGATTAAAGTTGAAAAATTTATCAGATGATTCAGCAAGTTTTAAAACTGCACTTTCGTTGCTGAGTCAAGTTTCTATAGAAGAGACTTTTCTTGAGCAATTGCAACAGGGATGGCGGAAAGTTATCAGCGCGATCGCAATTAACAATCCCAAAACTGCTTTAAATTTACTTACTGATGAAGTATGGGCGCAGTTTATACGTCTCAAGATTGTTCAAGAGAGTGATTCACGCAATGATTTTATTTTGTACCGCCCTTAACCCACACTAGTACCGCAAGGCGGAATTAAAAATTAAAAATTAAAAATTAAAAATGAATACAGCATAAGTGTTTCGGGAATGATTGGTTTATTTCTGCCGTGTTGTACTAGGATATTTTTCATACTTAAATAGTAATAATTCGGAAGACAGCCCAGAAATCTGTCATCCTGATTTGGCCTGAGTTGGCAATTAAATGATTCTTAACCTTTGATTAACTGAAAGATAGATCCAGAGATTCGTCTTATTCGATACAATTTATAGGTAGAGAGAGCCGAGGAGAACAAGGTGGTCTTATTAAAAGGCTTTGAGATTGAGATGTACACTGGCACGCCTCAAGGTGAAATCGTCGGTCTCTCCGACAAAATTGTTGCGGCTTTGGATGGATTTATGCGCGAACCAGATAGCCGCAACGTCGAGTATATAACCCAACCATCCCATAATTACGAAAATTTATTGTGTGCCTTGCTGCGTCCTCGGCGGGAGTTACGAAACTACCTCAATCGTTTGGGCGATTACACCTTAATACCAGGGAGTACTTTATCTTTGGGTGGGAGCGATCGCTTTCTCCGTTCCGATCCAGCAAACCCCTATCATGACTACATTGAGAACACCTACGGGACGAAAGTAGTTACCGCTAGCGTACACATCAATATAGGCATCAGCGATCCAGAAGTATTAATGCGGGCGTGTCGCGTGATCCGCATGGAAGCACCTCTATTTCTCGCCCTCAGCGCCTCATCTCCCTTCCTTGATGGCAAAGCTACTGGCTATCACTCCACCCGTTGGGGCGTCTTCCCACAAACGCCTAGCCATGTGCCGTTATTTGCCAGCCACGCCGATCATATTCAGTGGGTGGAAGATCAACTCGTTGCCGGAACCATGCAAAATGTGCGGCATTTGTGGGCATCAGTACGGCCAAATGGCGATCGCCGTCCCCACGACTTGAATCGCCTAGAATTGCGAATTTGTGATTTAGTCACAGATCCCATTGCCTTGCTAGCGATTACTGCTTTATTAGAAGCGCGTTTGTTGCAAGTAATCGAAAATCCTAGTATCGATCCATTAATCCAAAGTACCTTTTCTGCTGAAGAACTCGTCACCTTGACTGCTGAGAACGAAGCTGCATCTGCTGCTGGTAGTCTTGATGCTCAGTTGAGGCATTGGCAAGATGGCAGAAATATCCTAGCCAGAGATTGGATTTCTGAAATGTACCAAGATGTTTGGGCGATCGCCAAACAACGAGGCTTTAGCTGTTTCCTTTCCCCTTTGCACAAAATCCTCCGCGAAGGTAATGAAGCTCAACAGTGGTTGCAATTACACGCAGTCGGTTTTGATAGCCAACGCGTCATCACTCAGGCTATTATCGCCACTCAAGAGCGCGAAATCGAACTCGAAGACAAATTGTGTTCGTCACTACTGGCTTAATCTAAGAGATATCGGGCATTGGGTATGGGGCATTGGGCACAGAAAAGAGGAGGGGGGAGACAAGGAAGAGAAGAGACTGATTCAATAATTTCTCCTTGTCCCCCTCATCTCCCCAGTCCCCAATCCCTTACTCCCCACTCCCCACTCCCGTCTTCATACAAATGGTAGATTCTTTTGGAGAGACTACCAGCCCTAAAAGACACAAATACTTACTTTTTCTACACAAAACTTAACATTTACTGATTTTAGCCAAATATCCTCTCAGGCATTGCTCTGGGAGGGTTTGCCCTTCGTTTTAAAAATCTAATCGATGGATGATGCTTGATTATTATTAACAAAACCTATGAATCACCTCTACCTTTTGGTAGATTTAACATTGACAATAGATTGTTTTATACAATACGTAAATTATACGGACAATGCCTCAGGTAGTTTTAGTTAACCCCCAAATCCCTCCTAATACAGGTAATATTGCCCGTACTTGTGCAGCTACAGGTACAGAATTGCATTTGGTGGGGCCTTTGGGATTTGAAATTAGCGATCGCTACCTCAAAAGAGCGGGCTTAGATTACTGGCCTTATGTCAAGCTACACTATCACGAATCCCTAGAAGCCTTTAAAACATTACATCAGGAGCGTGGAGGTAGATGGCTGGGTTATACAGTTGGTGGAAGTTGTAATTATGTAAACTTTCAGTTTCAAGCTGATGATTGGCTGTTGTTTGGTAGTGAAACCACGGGTTTACCACCAGCAATTCTGTCAGATTGCGATGCTACTCTGTATATTCCCATGAGCCAACCGGGGGTTCGCAGCTTGAATCTGTCGGTAAGTGTGGCAATTGGCTTATTTGAAACCCGTCGTCAGTTAGGCTATTTACAATAGTTGATTACCTTTATATTCGTAAGTATATTTACTTAGAATCCGTCCCGGAATCTATTAGACGATTTATTATTGGCGGCAAAAATTTTCTTGTTTACTGTAATAATATGTAAAACAATATACCGAAAATTAGGTTTATTACCAAAATGTAGTGGAAGATACTTACAAACAAAGGAAGGTTATTATAAGAAATTTGTATATAAAACTTGGGGTATTGCCAAATTTGAATGATAGATTTTGATGAATTTGAAACATCCTAAATTTGGGAACAAATGCGCTAAAATCCAGTCATGTCTTACATTTGAGCTATTTTGGCTCAGTGAACGGCAGAAAGCAGCCAAAAAGTAGCCGATAGTTAATACGGTTGTTTTTTAGGGAATAATCAACGTAAAGTCTCGTGTTGAGAAGACGGATTGGGTAGAAATATCTTGAAGATATCTACAGCAGGGGGCATCAATTTTCCAGAAGTCGCAGGCAGCAATTTGATTCTCAGCAGCGACTATGGACTTGGCAAATAGTTTGTTTGTCCAGTCCCCGCGATTGACGCAAGACAAGCGCGGACAATGGTAAGGAGTAAAACGTCCTAAGTGGTGTTAGGAGTGGTTCGGACAAGTAAACACAGCAAATTTTAAGTTTTGCTAACACGTGTAAACTTGTCTAAATCAGAGAAGCAGGTTAATCTTGCGTAAGCATCTCTGGTGAATGTGATCTTGATCTATCATTTGTTGTGATCTAAATCATTGACTAGTATCCAACTGAAAAATCGAGGTCAGTTAAGCGCTAGTGATCATAGGAGGTCGTCTTTGAAACGAGCATTAAAAAAGAGAGTAAAAGCTGTGTTGAACAATACCCCCAACAGCGATGATGCCCCGGTAGAACTGCTAAATGTGATGAATCCAAAAGTTAACCGCCGGGTGCGGACAAAAGCCGCCATGATTGGCTTGGCAATCTCGATGGGAGCAACCAGCCTTTTGGTGACTCGACAAAGCGATCAAGCCCAAGCAGCAGTGCCAGTAGGCAGCCAAAAGGCAACCTCAGCTATTCCTGTTGTTCCTGACACTGAGGTGAAATTCGCCTCCACAAAGCTGGAGTCCCAAGCAGTCTCATCAGCGAGCGTGCCGGAAAGTCCTGTAATCGTGGAACCAACGGCAGTCTCACAAGTGCCTGGGCTTGAAGCTAAATGGCAAGTTGCCGCAAGTGGAATGTCTTTGCAAGTTCCTGCATCAGAAACGTTTTCCCAAGCAACAGCTGATTATAAAAATTCCCCTTACCTGAAGCCTCAAGTGGCACAGGGATTGAACAATACCTTAGCCGAAACTAGTTTCCCAACAGTTAATAATCTGTCTGACTCTAGTACTGATGGTTTTGGTAGTACAAATGCATCACTAACTGCCGAGCCACAAACAGTGGCAACAGATGGCGCAGTCAACAGTGAAATAAATGCACAACTTAAGGCACAACAAGAGTTCGCACTAAATCGATTACAAGAAAAATCGAACCGTTTAAGAAAGAGTCTGGCACAGTTGCGGTCTGGGGAAAGCGAAAATTTATCACAAGCTGATATAGAATTAGCGCAGCCAACAACTGTGGTTGAGAAGACTGTATTAGCCCAATCGGATACTTCTGACGATACCAGCAAAGCGAACCTGATATCGAGGTTAAAACAGAAGACACAAACTAGTGCAAGTGTACCAGTACCAGTTACACCAACAGTTATTGCATCTTCGCCTCGAACTGCTTACGAAGTGAAGCCTGGAGATACACTAGCAGCGATCGCCAGCAGATACAACACTTCAGTATCAGAAATAGTTAAGGCAAATAACCTTAATAATCCAAATGAACTGCAAATTAGTCAAAAACTAGTTATTCCTGCTGTTCAAGTTGAAGCAACTGTAGCCACTAAGCCCACTTTTGTAGAGTCCAGCAAAACTCCAAAAGTAGCTAGCTCCCCTGTGAATATTGGTAGTGCCAACTCATACCTACCTAGTTCACCATCGCCAACCATTGCCGACAACAGTAGCGTTGCCGTCCCTACACCGGTAACTGTTCAGATTCAGGCAAATAGTGCGACCGAATTAGAAACAGCACCCCCCACTGTTAGCTCTTATGGCGTTGGTGGTGACATTCCAGTGCCACAGGCTTTTGCCGAAATGCAACAGCCTAAAACAGCAGCAAATAGGGTAGCAAGGGGAAACAATAGCAATAATGATCGTTTGCGGGGCTTACAAGCGGAAATCCAGAGGTTACAGCAGAAATATCGCGCTCAACAGTCTGGAAACTTAGTTGTGCCAGCAGCAGCTACCGAAACTAATAATGCTGCGATGCTCACTCCTATTTCTACCCCCAATAATTTCCCCGTACCGAACTCTGCTCCTCGACCGAATAATGTAGCGATACCAATTCCAGTTCCGACACCGATTCGGGCTAACTATAGCGCTCAACCAATCAAGACCCAATTCCGGACTACTGTACGCCCTAACGAGGCAGTAAACCCTGAGTTCTTGCCTAATCTAGGTTCTGCTAGCCAGTGGACTCCCACTCGCACTCCATCTCCAACAAGAGTTGCAACGCCTGCTGGAAGAATAAATTCCTCTGACTCCTTAGGAAAGATGCGGGGAACCACCGTTTCTCCACAGATACTACCGCCTTTGGCAGCAGTGGATCAATATCTGCCCAGACCCATTGACGAACTCACTCCTCCTCCATCTTCCTCAACCATAGCTTACACATGGCCAGCAAAGGGTACTCTCACCTCTGGTTATGGCTGGCGTTGGGGTAGAATGCACAAAGGAATTGACGTTGCAAACTCCACTGGTACGCCAGTTGTCGCCTCAGCTGAGGGGACAATAGAAAAAGCTGGTTGGAACAAAGGTGGTTACGGCAACCTTGTCGAAATCCGCCATCCTGATGGCAGCACGACTCGCTATGCTCATAACAGCAAAATTCTGGTGCAAGCAGGTCAGCAGGTGAATCAAGGAGAAACAATTGCTTTAATGGGTAGCACTGGTCATAGTACTGGCCCACACACCCACTTTGAAATCCATAAATCAGGCAAGGGTGCTGTTAACCCAATCGCTATGTTACCGGATCGCCTGTAAATCTTGGCTGTCTGTAACTAAATTATTGCCTTGTTAGTTGAGGGAGGTAAACTCCCTCTTTTGCTTTGTATGACCTCAACCAGAATGGAAGTTCTAACAAAATTGCAAAAGGGTCTAGTCTTGAGCAAGGTTGTATGCTATATTAGTAAATGACTTGAATGAATCTGGCTCAGTAGCTCAGTTGGTTAGAGCACGGGACTCATAAGCCTGGGGTCGTTGGTTCAACTCCGACCTGAGCCATTTAAAAATTTATAAGTAATGAGTCGTGAACTATAGCTATTTTTTATAGTCAGCACTCAGAACCTAGCATTATTTAATGTGGCGGATTACTTCGGCAACTGACCAAGCTTGAGCGATCGCACCTCTGGGTGTGTGAGGTAAATCGCCATCAAAAATCTCAGAAATAGAACCAAGACAAGCGTCATATAAGAAATGCTCTAGCAGAGGTTGCCAATCAAAAGGCAGCGATTGTTGCGGGTAAAAACGTTGCCAAGCCCGAATATATGGCCCAATTAGCCAAGTCCAAACAGTGCCTTGATGATAAGCGCGATCGCGTTGCTCTTGATTACCTTCATATCTCCCCTTGTATTCGGGATCTCCTGGATCGAGGCTGCGAAGACCATAGGGGGTGAGTAAGCTGATAGTTGCCAAATCTAGTACTTGACACCCTTGTTGTGCAGAAAAGGCGCAATGGTGGAGCGACAGCGCCAAAACGGCATTGGGACGAACTTGAAAATTCCGGCGATCGTCCGGCTCAATAGTATCGTACAAATAGCCCAACTGAGGATTCCAGAACTTTTGCAGCGAGGTTTTCACGTGTTGCGCTTGTTGAGCATAACGCTGTGCTTGCTTGGTGAGACGCACTGGCTCACCAAAATCAAGTTGGCTCAAGCGCTCTGCCCAATGACTCAGCCAACATAAAGCAGAATACCACAGCGCATTGATTTCCACTGGCTTCCCGTGACGGTGAGTGACGGGGTGTGAATCGATTACCACATCCATCCAAGTGAGGGCTACACCACGAGCATCCCAATTAATTAGCCCATCAGTAGCATCAACTTGGATATGAAAATGTGTCCCACCAACAAATGCTTTGTAGATTTGCTGTACTACGGGGAATTGCTCTGCCAAAAATTCCCAGTCTTGGGTGGCTTCTAAATAAAGTCCTAAAGTTTCAACCCACCACAACGCCGCATCGATACTGTTATAAATTGGTTCACCATTGATATCAGGAAATACATTAGGAATCAAACCTTGGCGACAATAATGCCCAAAAGTCCGCAATATTCCTTTTGCCAAATCAAAGCGCTGGGGAACTAGTGCTAACCCCGGTAAGGAGATTAATGTGTTGCGTCCCCAGTCATTAAACCAGTGATAACCAGTAATTACTGTGGGACCTGCAATTGAGGCTCGATAGACGATAAACTGATCGCTTGCTTTGAGTAGTTTTTGCCAGATTGGGGAGTGGGTATTGGGGACTGGGGACTGGGGATTAGGGATTGGGGATTGAGTACTGGAAAACTTTACCCCAGTCCCTCCCTCACTCCATCCAAAAATCTGTGAGAGCCGTTCTTGTTCTGCCTCTACAGCTTCTGCAAAGGTTTTGGGGGTGAGAACGCCTGACCCCGAGTCAGGAAAACCTACTCGTGCTTCTAGAGTCACAGCATCTCCTGGTTGGAGTGTGACTATCAAGTAACCAGGACTATAAAGGTCTTCCTTGTCGCCTAATCCCCGTTTCGTCTCCTCAGACAATCCATAATGCCAATACCAAACGGCATCTGGTTGATAATTTCCTTGTGTCCAGCGCAAGTGCCAAGGTATACCGAAGCGCCCAGAATTGATTGCTTGTAGACAGACTTGCTGTTGCCCTAGCAATTGTGAAAACTTTAATTCTTCACTAGCAGTCTGCTGGTGGTGAAAGTCACGTTCTGCTATCAATAGTCGCAACCGTAAAATCGCTGTTTCAGTTCCATCGTAGCGATACTGGATTAAAGTCCTATGGCAAAATTGGGCATGGGCGGCATTGGGCATTGGGCATTGGGCATTAGAGGGGCGGGGTGTGGGGTGCTGAGGAGAGAAATTTTCACCCTGCTCTCTGCTCCCTGCTCCCTTGCTTCTTCCCCAGTCCCCAGTCCCCACCAAGCCATAGGGCATCAGCAATTGTCTGGTTAACTGCCAGTTATCTTGTCCCCAAGTCCATTTTGGAACTGGGTTAGTATCAAAGCAGCGTAGCAGTTTGTAGCCTGTCGGCTCAATCTGACCGTTACCCCAAAAATTTGTCCCCAGTGCCACAACTTTCCCTAATACTTCTAAGCTAGCTTCTAGGTGCGAAAACAACAGAGTCCGCCCAGAGGGTGGATTTGTAGCGGCAAACAGCCAACCATGATAAGTGCGGGTGCGGACACCAGAAACCGTACCACTGGCAAAACTTCCCAAGCCATTGGTGAGCAACCATTCTCTTGTATCTAAATCAGACATTTGCTACTCAAAATCGTTATGAGTATGATATAGTCGTAACAGATCGTAATTAAACTGTGAGAGCGTGGATGGGTGAGTTTTACTTAACCCAAATTCCAACGCTACTAAACCGATAAAGGAGAATTAGGTTAATGTCCCTTACTTACGGAACCGAAGGAAGCCTCCGCGTTGGTCAGCAAGCTCCCGATTTCACAGCAACGGCTGTGGTAGACCAGGAATTTAAGACAATCAAACTTTCCGATTATCGCGGTAAGTATGTCGTCCTGTTTTTCTACCCACTAGACTTTACCTTTGTTTGTCCCACTGAAATCACAGCATTTAGCGATCGCTACGAAGAATTCAAGAAAATCAATACAGAAGTCCTTGGGGCTTCCGTTGACAGTGAATTCTCCCACCTCGCTTGGATTCAAACTGATCGTAAGTCTGGTGGCGTCGGCGACCTAAATTATCCTCTAGTCTCCGACATCAAGAAAGAGATTAGCGCCGCTTACAACGTTCTTGACCCTGCTGCTGGCATTGCCTTGCGTGGTCTGTTCATCATCGATAAAGATGGTATCATACAGCACGCCACCATCAACAACCTAGCTTTTGGTCGCAGCGTTGATGAAACCCTGCGGACATTACAAGCAATTCAGTATGTTCAGTCTCACCCCGATGAAGTTTGCCCAGCTGGTTGGCAGCCTGGTGACAAGACAATGAACCCTGACCCAGTGAAGTCTAAAGTTTACTTCTCTGCTGTCTAAATTTCCCTAGCTAGCAAACTCTAATCTAGCCTTTTGGAGTTGAGAGCGAAACCAATGAAAACCACAGATAAACAGAGATATACATTAAAAAATGTCAACCTCCGTATCTATCTGTGGTTTTTTCATAAAATACTTTTTAATTGAATAAGTTTTTGTTAAATTCTTTTTTAAGAATCCAAAATTCAACATTCAAAATCTTATTATGCTTACCTCAACTGATTTTAGCGGCTTATTAAATGAGCGATTTTTTCGTAATTTTTTACCAATTCCAGCGACAAATCAACTCAGATTGGGAGTAGGAACACCAGACTTTCAATTGCCAGATATTACCAATGGGACATTAGTAAAATTGTCTGATTATAAAGGCAAGCAACCAGTGTTAATTGCCTTTACTCGCATCTTTACTGAAAAACAGTATTGTCCCTTTTGTTTTCCTCACATTAAAGCTTTAAATGAAAACTACGAACAATTCAAAAATCGCGGCATCGAAGTTTTAATGATTACTAGTACCGATGAACGGCAGAGTCAAATAGTTGTGAAAGATTTAGGCTTAAAAATGCCGTTATTGAGTGATCCTAGCTGTCGAGTATTTCGTACTTATCAAGTAGGACAAGCACTGGGAGCGCCTTTGCCAGCACAGTTTGTATTAGATAAAGATGGAAAACTCCGTTACTGGCATTTATTTTCTTTTTTGGATCACAATGCTAGCGTTGAGACATTGTTAGAACAATTTAATTGAATCTAAGGTAAGAGACGCGATGAATCGCCGTCTCTACAATAATCAATCTTTTGTCTTGGCGGCGATTTATCGTGTCTTTGGGATCTAAAATTTTCATTAAACAACCTTAACCGAACCGTATTGGAGTATAAGGTGTAAGATTGGCAATGTTCGGCCTACTTATAAAGCTGTGAGGTTTTCTAATGCTGACACTTTATCACGCGCCAATTTCTCCCAACTCGCGCCGCGTCTGGATTACTCTGCTGGAAAAAGGACTTGAGTTTGAATTGGTAGAGATAAAACTGAATGGGGAGCAATTTAAACCAGATTTTTTAGCAATTAACCCTTTCCATCACATTCCAGTTTTGGTAGATGATGGCTTTAATGTAGTAGAATCTTTAGCAATTCTGGACTATTTAGAGGCAAAATACCCTACACCTGTGATGTTGCCTAAAGATGCCAAGGATTTAGCGATCGCACGCATGGTACAACTGGTAACAGTGAATGAGCTTTTGCCAGCAACCACCACGTTTTTACCTCAAATATTAGGATTTCCTGGAGCAGATCCAGAAAAAATTGAGCAAGCGAAGCAGAAAATTTCAACCGTGCTGAAGTTTTTTGAAAATTTATTAGATGATCGCCCTTACTTTGGTAGTCAAAACCTCACTCTCACCGAAGTTGTGGCTGGGACTGTAGTACCTTTGATGCCAATGGTAGGCATATCTTTGAGTGAATATCCAAAATTAAAGGCTTGGCGCGATCGCTTAATTGTGCGTCCATCATGGCAAACTACCGAGACTACACCGGAAGCAATGGAAGCTTTTAAGTCTGTCATGGCGGCGAGAATAGCGCAGCAAAATTCAGGGTGAATTCATCAGCAGTAGAGACGCGAAGCTGCACTTCCTGCTGCTTTACTAATGCGTCCCTACAAATCCAAAATATTCACAGCCTGACTTGGTTCAAATGACTACGGGGATTATAAGTACGTATAGCGCGGATTTTTTCATAATATTCCCGTTCTTGTTGGCTGAGGTCTTTTGGTGGAACGATCGCCACCTTCACCAACTGATCGCCGCGTCCACCCTTGGCCAGAGGCCAACCTTTGCCACGTAAACGCAGAGATTGACCAGAACGCACCCCTGCTGGTAGCTTGACATTAACTGAACCATCGGGAGTGGGTACATCAATAGATGCTCCCAAAGTAGCTTCATCTGGTGTGATTGCCACTTCGCACATCAAGTTATCGCCTTCCATTTGGAAGAACGAGTGCGGCTGAAGTTCAACTTTTAAGTATAAATCCCCGCGTTGTTGAGTCATGGGGTTGATTTGACCTTTGCCCCGCACGCGCAGGCGAGTACCAGTTTTAGAACCGGATGGGATGCGGACATCTATTGTTTCGTTACCTAAACTGAACCGCTTTTGCACACCATTAAATGCTTCAGCAAAAGTGAGAGCGATCGCAGCTTCACTATCCTGGTTAGTACCTGCACCTGCATCTTGAAACCCAAAATCGTTAAAGCCGCCAAAACCACTTGGCGCACCCGTAGAAGTGCGGTAAGAGTAACTTTGTGAGTTACTTTGTCTTCCACCACGAGGGGCTGCACCACCAAAGCGTCCTAGCAACTCATTAATGAACTCATCAAAATTACCGTATTGACTGAAGTCAAAGTTACCCATATCGGCACCAACACCGCCAGATGGGAAACCTTCACCAGCTTGTTTCCAATATTGACCGAATTGGTCGTATTTTTTGCGTTTATCTGCGTCTGATACAACTTCGTAGGCTTCGCTAACTTCTTTGAAGCGTGCTTCTGCCTGTTTGTTGTTTGGGTTGACATCAGGGTGATATTTGCGGGCTAGTTTACGAAAAGCTTGTTTAATTTCCTCTGGACTGGCAGTTTTACTAACTCCCAAAATAGCGTAATAGTCCTTGAAGTCGGTTGCAGCCATCTACCAGCCTCCTATAGAAATTCCCGTTATGTTTTTTTTTAAGATGAGAGACGTTTAATTTGTCTGGTATAGTGCCAAACAAAAGAATCTGATTTTAAATTAACAAAAAATATATAAAATCAAGTGTGGTTCTCGCTCATCAAGCGATCGCAATTTCCGTACTCTGATTTTTCTGATAAGCGGATCAGGTTATCTAGTCCTTCTTCTAGGCTTGGGGGAGCATCCCGGAGTTGGCGGTGCATCCGCAAAATAATTTCTTCTGGAACCCGGCGCGATCGCCTTTTATTACGTGCCAAACACAGCCAAACTGGCGTGTCAACCCAAATTCCCGTAATCTGGCTAAAGCCCAAATTACGAGCTAAAGCAATGACCTCACGACGATGGCGGCGCTGGGCATTGGTGGCGTCGAAAATAGCTGTATTCTCGGTGGAAATAGCTTGCTGGAATTGCCGCTCAATTTCGCGCCAAATCAGCAGCCACGGTCCCTGAACCGCTTGGGAACCAAACAATTGCCCCCGGATGACATCCGTAGAAATCAGCGACATCTGGGGGCATTCTGCCAGTAATTGTTTTGTCAAAGTTGACTTACCGCTACCTGGAAGACCAATCAACAAAAAAAGTTTAGTCATTTGTCCTTTGTCCTTTGTCCTTTGTTCTTTGTTGCTTGTAACTAATGACTAATGACTAATGACTAATGACTAATGACTAATGACTAAATGATTGTTCCATCGGGAATTACAGCATTTTTCAGCACGACGACGATGCCACTGCGGATGTAGAAACCTTGACCTTCGCGGTCAGCTTCTTGCACGTTATCTTTATTGATAATTTTGACATCGTGACCGATACTGGCGTTTTTATCGATGATCGCACCGCGAATAATCGAGTCAGTACCAATACCTACAGGAATGTCACCTTTTTCCACGTTGCATTGGCGTTCCACAGAAGCTTGGTAAAAATCTGCACCCATGAGCAAAGACTCTTCGATGACGCAGCCAGATTCAATCCGCGATCGCACTCCCAATACTGAATGTTGAATGCGGCAATTTTTCAAAATGCAACCTTCGCCGATAATTGATTCTGTTACCTGACAATCTAAAAGTTTACTTGGAGGTAAATAACGAGCGCGGGTATAAATTGGTGCTTTTTCATCGTAGAAACTAAATGGTGGCTGGGGTTGCTGAGTCAGCGCTAAGTTAGCATGATAAAATGCCTCAATTGTTCCAATATCTTCCCAGTAGTCATCAAATAGATAAGCTTGAACATTGTAATCTTTAGAGGCATCAGGAATAATTTCTTTGCCGAAATCAGTTCTTTCTACAGCCTCTCTTAATAACTTGAACAAAACCTCTTTTTTAAAGACATAAATCCCCATTGAGGCAATGTAAGGCTGTTGCTGGGCTTGTTCTTTTGATAATCCCAGTACGCTTGTATCAACGCGCATTTTGATTAAAGCTTCACCTTTGGGTTTTTCGCTAAAGTCAATGATCCTACCGGAGTCATCGATTTTCATCAAACCAAAATCTGAGGCGCGGCGCTCGTCTATGGGGATAACTGAGAGAGTAATATCAGCCCCCGTCTCTCTATGACGTTGGATAAACTGGCGATAGTCCATGCGGTAGAGGTGATCACCAGAGAGGATCAGATATTCCTCTGCATCCCATTCTTCCATTAACCATAGGTACTGACGTACAGCATCCGCAGTCCCTTGGAACCAATTAGGGTTTTCTGGTGTTTGCTGTGCAGCCAACACTTCCACAAACCCCTCATTAAAGCCAGTAAAGTTGTAGGTACGGGCGATATGGCGATTCAGGGAAGCTGAGTTGAATTGTGTCAGGACGTAGATTTTGAATATTTCGGAATTTATGCAATTACTGACAGGGATATCGATTAAGCGGTACTTCCCCGCCACTGGTACTGCCGGTTTAGCGCGGAGTTTGGTTAGTGGGTAAAGTCGAGTACCCGCGCCACCACCAAGAATGATCGATAAAACTTTTTTCACAAAATTTCTCCCAGCTGCCTTTCAACTCTCACTCTCAGTTTAGGACTGTCTGCCACCACAGGTAAGGGGGATCATCTGATTCTTTGGAATGAATTTTACAGAATGCTGGTAGTGTAATAAGTAGAAATATAGAACATTTGTATTCATTGGGATAAAGAATTGGGGCGATCGCAGCGCCAACACCTCCGATAAAAGCTACACCCGACAAATAAACAAAGAATTGTTATCAAACATTGAAACTACCGAAACTTTTCCTCGCACTTACCAAACGCAATTGCTGCGATCGCTTCAAATACTTCACCCAAGATTCCTCTGACAACTGGGAAATAGCATTTGCTGACAGTGTTGCTGTGAAAATATCTTTGCCACTAGTAACATCATTAACGCCCAAACTTTCTAAAACAGCGATCGCAGCAGAATCTAAAATTGGTTCAGTATGGATGAAAACCCCTAAACTAGTCTCTTCTGGGTCTTGAACATCATTCAGCGCTGTAGCAAGAGCGGCATCTAGTTTCTGATAATTCATCAGCAACTCCTTAGTAAAGAGGGTAGGCATAAAATTGCCTACCTTAACCTATCAAATTTATAGGTTATTGTTGCCTATCCTTGTACAGAAATAATATCCACCTTCCTCAGTCTAATTACAGATTTAAAGCGTTAATCACTCCATAACCCCATTTGTCATCAAATGTGCCTGGGGGTTTTCCGGGAATGGCACTATTTTTACGTAGCAAGTCTTTTACAGTAGCCGGATCGAGTTTGGGATCGCGCTGCAACAGCAGTGCCACTAACCCACTAACAAATGGTGTCGCCATACTCGTACCAGCCTGCACCACAAACTTGGAATTAATCATCGATGAGCGGTCAAAATTTGCATCGGCGGAAAGCGTAGAAATAATCATTGCTCCTGGTGCTGCTACATCGGGCTTTTGTCCATCATTCCGTAGTGGGCCTTCACTACTAAATTCCGAAATAGTATGTAATTCTAAGCCCATTTCTCGCACTTGGTTATCAATATCTGTGTATCTGGTTTTAGTTGTATAGGCCGCAACTGTAATTGCACTGCTGGCGGCTCCTGGTGAACCAATTTTTACCGCATCCTTGACGCTTTTACCTGTGAAAAACACTGACGAAGTGTCATCTAGTGTCCACACATCTAAACGTGCATCAGTTGAAGAAGTGTTGCGGACTCGTAGCTGCCAAACACCTCCCATTACTTGCGAGGGGCCAATACCGCGTATTTGCACAAAGAAATTATGGTCGCTGTTGGCTTGATCTGGCCCTGGTGTCGCTAATTGTACCCGTGCATCTGGTAACTGATAATCTTGGGCGGCATTACCGTCAGCAATGATTTTTTGGAAGGGGGTGACAAAACCGTTAGGACTCCGCACAGACACTTCCAATTCGCTGTCTTTGGCATACCAAGCATTTAACCAAACTATGCCTACTTGATTCAAAGGAACATTAAAGCGGATACCACGGGTGCGTCCACTGGGTATCGTCGCTTGTCCATGAATGTTATCGTTTCCTTCATTACCCGCAGCACAGCAAACAATTTTTCCAGGGCCAGTTTCAGCGTCAATGACTTTTGAGAGTGAATCACTACCGTCATGGGCATCAGCGTGTCCACCCAAGCTGAGATTTACTACTGCTGGGCGTCCCAACTCTCTAGCAATTCGGAAAATGTAACGCACGCCATCAGCAATGTGGGCATCCTGTAAATCTGACCTGACGACAACTAATTCCGCTTCTGGTGCGACACCGCCATAGCTAGCATCCGCACCGGCGGCAATTCCAGCAACGTGAGTACCATGACCGCTAGTATCCTGAGAAACTGTCAGTTGCGCTCCCGTAAATTCAGCCCCATAGCCGCCCTCTGTGACTCCTGGGCCTGGCAGTGTTTGATCCCAAATATGTAAAATTCGTCCAGCAAATGCGGGGTGTTTCGGATCAATGCCACTGTCTATAATGCCGATGATTACTCCTTTACCAGTCAATCCAGTTTGATTTTTGAACTCCGGTAGTTTGACTTTTTCTAGTGCAGTGTCCATCCTCAAATGAAGTTTGCGTGATGGCTTAATTCGCTGAATCACATCTTCTTCAGATAAGACATCTAAACTATCTAATGGTAAGAAAGCTGTTCGCACACTTCCAGAATTTTGATTGACTTCTATATTATATTGTGATAAGTAACTTAAGTCTGCATCAGGGTCGCAGTAGATAAAAACGACGCTCTTAGTGGGTTTGACTGGACTTTTGTGGGCAATGATGCCGAGCGATCGCTTGTGTGTAACTAAAGCTTGATTTCCTTCATGTTGATAGTCTTGAAATGCCAACAGTAGACCGGGAGAAAGTTTTTCGTGTCTCATTGTTACCTCAAATTAAATTTATTTACTGAAAGCAAAGTAGTGATTTTAGTAAGACCAGCCGCTCTAGATCGTAGTTTTTTGGACTTGATTATTTGATGCGACTATAGTTATCTATTTTTTTTCATAGATAACATCAAATAAGCTTAGGAGGCGGTAAGTTCTTCCTAAGACAATTGCTAATTAATAACTCATATTCCTAAATTATGTCTCCTTGATAATGATTTGCTGTGGCTCGTGAGACATCTTTGAGCAGCTGCATCTAAGAATTACCCAAAACTGGGGTAACAGGTAATTTGTATGAAGCTATTAAACTAATCCAAGGTCTGCCTAAATCATTACGGACAAAGTGAAGAAAATAAAAAGGGGAATGGGGAATGGTGCATGGGAGGTGCAGTATGTCAATTTTTTTTTAATGACAAATGACAAATGACAAATGACAAATTACAGATTCTCTATCATAAGTAAGAGCCATAAAGAAGCTAATATTTGCAACGATCGCTTCTGAACGTACAAAAAGTTATTCATGCAAATTCAAACACCAGACTGGGTAAAGCACGCTGTTTTCTACCAAATCTTCCCAGATCGCTTTGCCAGAAGCAAAAAGCCGCGCAAACGGCTATTGCACGAAGCCCGTTGGGAAGATTGGGACGCTATGCCAACCCTCCAGGGTTATAAAGGCGGCGATTTATGGGGCATCATGGAGGGTTTAGACTACATCCAGGATTTGGGGGTTAACGCGATTTACTTCACACCCATTTTTCAATCCGCCAGCAATCATCGCTATCATACCCACGATTATTACCAAGTTGACCCGATGTTAGGGGGCAACGAAGCTTTTAAAGAATTGCTCGATGCAGCCCATCAACGGAATATCAAAGTCGTTCTGGATGGGGTGTTTAACCATTCCAGCCGGGGGTTTTTCTTTTTCCATGACGTTTTAGAGAATGGGCCCCATTCCCCTTGGGTAAATTGGTTCAAAATTGAAGGCTGGCCTTTAGCACCGTACACTGGTGATTTACCTGCCAATTACGGGGGTTGGGCTGGAAATCGTGCTTTACCAGAATTTAACCACGACAATCCAGAAGTGCGGGAATACATTATGGAGATTGCCGAATATTGGATTAAATTCGGCATCGATGGTTGGCGGTTGGATGTACCATTTGAAATAAAAACTCCTGGTTTTTGGCAGGAATTTCGCGATCGCACTAAAGCCATCAATCCCGAAGCTTACATTGTGGGCGAAGTGTGGGGAGATTCCCGCCAGTGGTTGGATGGGACACAATTTGACGGGGTGATGAATTATCTATTTACCGGGCCAACAATTGCCTTTACAGCTGGCGATCGCGTAGTCTTAGAACAAGTCCAAAGCCGTGACTATCAACCTTATCCACCCTTATTTGCCGCCGAGTACGCCACCAAGATTCAGGAAGTACTGCAACTTTACCCGTGGGAAATTCAGCTAACTCAACTCAATTTACTCGCTAGTCACGATACAGCCCGATTGATGACCATTGCAGGCGACGATATAGCCAGTGTGGAACTGTCAACTCTATTGCTACTCACCTTTCCCGGTGCCCCTAGTATTTACTATGGTGATGAAGTTGGTTTACCTGGTGGCATAGATCCCGACTCACGGCGTGGCTTTCCTTTAGAGAGTAAATGGGATCAAGAAATTTTTAATACTCATCGTCAATTAATTGCCCTCCGCCACACTTACCCAGCCCTACGTACAGGTGATTACCAAGTCCTCCATGCTCAAGGACAACTTTATATCTTTGCGCGAACTTTAGAGACAGAGGAGTTGATAATTGCCGTCAACGCTGGCACAAGTTCGGCAACAGCAAATGCAGATATCGCCAGTTTGCGTACTCAACCCAACAAACTGTTATATGGCACTGCTGAAGTTGAGTGGAATAGTGAAGGAGAAACTCAGCAGTTGTCATTGACTGTTCCTGCACGCAGTGGGTGCATCCTGAGAGTAGGGTGATGAGGGGAAATACGGTTCGGTTAAGGCAAGAGACGCGATAAATCGCCGTCAAGACGAAAGAATTGATCCTTGTAGAGACGGCGATTTATCGCGTCTTTGGATCTAGAATTTTCATCAAAAAACCTTAACCGAACCGTATTGGGATGAGGTTGACATCCTCACCGCCGTGAACGCACTCTTAAGAAGGAGTAATGAGTAATAAGTAATAAGTAATGAGTAAATACCCATTTTTCATCCACTCATTACTCATTTTTCATCCACTCATTACTCATTACTCCTTACTCATTACTTTAAAGCCGTGCTGGAAACACGGGGTTTTAAACCCATTTTTCTGATAATAACCAATGCCCAATCCCAATGCCCTTACTTCCCTGCTACCATTGCAGGCATCAACACCGCATCAATAATATGGATCACGCCATTGTCTGTCAGAATATCTGTTTTGAGGACATTGGCGTTATTCACCTTAAATTTACCGTCGGCAGATTCAATCGCTACAATTGACCCTTCAAGTGTCTCTGCCTCATTAATCTGTACTAAGTCATCAGAGCGAACATCCCCACTAACGATGTGATACGCCACAATTTTCTTTAGCTTGGGGATATCTTGTAGTAACGAATCTAAAGTTCCCTTTGGCAGCTTGGCAAAGGCTTCGTCAGTTGGTGCAAATAGTGTGAAAGAACCAGGACTTTTCAAAATTTCTATGAGATTTGCAGCTTTAGCAGCCTTCACCAGGGTATTGAAGTTTCCCGCGTTAACAGCAGTTTCTACAAGGTCAGCCATAAGGATGTGTGACTTTAGTCGGGTAATATTATTTATAAGTAATTTATAGTGACAAAAACACTCTCAACCTCTATCAAGAGAGAGGTTGCTAGCAATTAAACACACAGCAGTAGATTTATCAGTACTGCTACACTGGGGAATGACCCCAAAAACCACTGATTATGCTAAAGCGTTCTAAGTTCGAGACAACTCAATCTCAGATTATGCACCGTTCTGAGGATCTGATTAGTGCAGCCTCAAATCGTTACCGCATTACGGTTCAGGTGGCAAATCGTGCTAAACGTCGGCGTTATGAAGACTTTGAGAGTAACGAAGATGCGATGATGAAGCCAGTGCTAAGGGCAATTATTGAAATGTCCGATGAATTGACTCAGCCAGAAATTATCGGCGAACTATAAAAATAGTTCTGAGTTGAGAGTGCTGTTAGCGAATAGCTAGGGTTGAGCCAGTGCTGAGTGAAAATGCAGTGAGATAGCACTCTCATTTCAAAATATCGTTTTATGAAAAAGAAAAAACTTCTACCTAGATCAATACTCTCAAAACTTGGAACTCCGCATTCACTACTGTTTGCCTTAATGGTAGTAGGTGTAATTTTTTTGGGTTCAGGAACGGGCAAATCAATACATAGAAATTTATTTAGTATCCAACCTGCATACGCGCAGAGAATCACTCCTAGCGATGTTTGGCAGGTGGTATATCAGCAATTGCCAGATTTCCCACGGGAAAATAAGTATATCAGCAAAGAAAATGGGAAAGTTGCCGAAAACAACACCCTGGTAAATCGCCTGATTAGATATCATATTTATACCAAAGGGCGGGCCCCAATTTATCGTTTCGATTGGAAGCTGACTTTAGCTGATTACCTGGGTGCGAATGAAATTATGTATGATGCTAGCTATCCAGGGAATGATTCACTGCGGGAAAATCCTCTAGAAGGCGATCGCAAAACCATCACAAGTCTCACTCGCAGCCAGCGAGATGCTCTAATACAAGTATTAGTGAATATATTTAATCCTACTGCCCAAAATACCCTATCTCCTAGCCCCAATATCGCACCGAGTCCTAGTAGATCAACTACCCCACAGCCATCCCAAGGGGGAGGTGCCGACTTACTAAGATAACGAGAGAGTTATTAATTCCTAACTTTTTATGGAACGCGTTGTCAAAAGCGGATTTGGTTGGCGCATTGGCTGGAACCCTGATGCATTTGAATTTAAAGGTTTAGTCGGTACAGATGATTGGGCAATTGAGTTAAGCGAAGCTGAGTTGAATGATTTTTGCCGTCTATTAGCCCAGCTAGCAGACACTATGAAGCAACTCGCAACTGAATTAATGGAGGAGGAAAAAATTGCTTGCGAAGCCGAAAGCGATTTATTATGGATGGAGGTAGAAGGCTTTCCTCATGCTTACAGTTTGCGCTTCATCTTGAATACAGGGCGATGTGTAGAGGGTAAATGGGATGCTTCTGCTGTTCCAGATTTACTGCAAGCTACTGGGATACTGAAGGTTTTTTAAATTTACCTCTTGATTATCCTGGAGTTTTGCTGTATGATAGTAATTCTGACCGGGGCGTAGCGCAGCTTGGTAGCGCGCCACTTTGGGGTAGTGGAGGTCGTGGGTTCGAATCCCGCCGCTCCGATTGATGATAAGCCATACCTGCTAGTCTTTTTAAAAGAACTGGCGGGTTTTTTCATGGCTTTTTAGCTGAAAAACTTGATATAACCATACCAATTACTTGCTACACAAAATATAACATCCTTCATTTACCTTGTAGGTTACTTTTGTTAGCCACTCCAACAAAAGCGATCGCGATAACCCTAACTTACTCATACGCTAGCACGCCCACCGACTTAGTACTGGAAAAGCACCACAGATAAAGCAGGTGATCGAGTAAGATTAGTGGTGCGATCGCAAATGTATTTATCTGAACTTGAGGTAGTTGTAAGTTCTGTGGGGCGTACTCATATCTGCAAACGATCTTCTAATAATTCTGCTTTCACCGCTGGGCTTCTGGAATAACATCTGAAGAGAGAGGTTGTCACCACGATTTGTGTAATTCAGTAACAATAGCAAATAACGGGGAAACGGCTAGAAAAAACAGTGTAGAAACTACAAACAATAGTTGAAGGTCGAAGTTTCGTCAATTATCTGGGAATCCAGATTGATGCCCTCTAAATAGGCTAAAACCCACATTAGGATAGACTTAGAAACAAAGGTATAATTTTCTCTACGAGGAGCAATATAGCAATAGTAAAAGTAAATGGTCAATAAAAAATGGGCTGTCAAACGACTGACAGTAAATCTCACGTCAACAGAAGCGCAGAAACTAGAAGAATACTGTGCAAAAACAGGAAGACCCGCTACTGATGTGATTCGGGAATTGCTGCGTTCTTTAGAGGTTCAGAATGCGGAAGTATCTGAAAAGTCACCATATTCTGAAGTTTCAGAATTAGCTAGGCTTCAAAAATGAGTCAAGATGAATATTCTGGACGGTCGTTTTTTTGATTACGCGAAATATTGGCAAAATTATGACCAAATCGAGTTGTCTGTTCCAATCTGGCATTCAATAATCCATCCATCTTGGTTTGTAATATAGTTAGGCATTCCTGTTCCTACGCAAGTAAGTTCAGGAATCAAATCGGATTCCTATACATATATCAATAATTTGGCTTAGTTACTTAGTCCCTTATAACTACTGAATTTTTGATACGATAATACCAATAAATACGGCAAGACCTAGCGCTCTCCGAAAATAATTAACGCCTTGAAATAATTCCAGCCACGCCCAAGTAAATAAGGAGCCATTTGCCAGTACTTCTAATACTGTATTAATTTTGCCACTTGTAACAATTAGAGCTAGTAAACTAGATACTACCCAAACAATAAGCGGTAAATTTGGCATCTGTGCCAAAACAATATTGCCATTGCTGTCACGGAAGGTTTTATCAACTAATGTATTTTCCATTATTTAAACTTGCCACTGAGCTAAAGGTTATTAATCTAAAAAAATTACCGGATGGCTTATTGAGCAATTGAGCAGAGGATGTTTTAAAAGTCATCTCATCAGTAGTAAAACTTATATATCCCTCAATTCCCCGTAAATTTGATTCCGTTACCCTTTTTGAAGGATTTCTCAGAGGGATCAATAAGTTCCTGAAATCACAGTTAACCACTTTTCAAACAGCTTCTAATAATTTTAGATTATTTAATAACATTAAAACATTTAAGCAAGTCTATTTCCAAGCATCTAATTGCTGAGATTCGAGCGGTAAAGCATATTCATATATGACTATATCGAGAGGCATAGTCACACGAAAACTGCCAATATATTTGTTATCGCATTAATGCACGTTGGAGCAATTGTATCAAATATAGGAATCCGCTTTGATTTCTGAACGAATTTGCGTAGACAGGCAATAGGCAATAGTCAATAGGCAACAGGAAAGAAGGCTTCTTAGTTGTAGTGAGTTTTTTCAGAAATCAAATATGAGTCCTATAGGTAGGGCATATTTCAGTTAAAGGGAAAAGGGTAAAGGATGTATTTACAAGCTTTACCCCTTACCCCAAAACCAATTCCCAGATCATAAGGAAAGTGAAGAGTACTTATCCGAACCGTATTGGCATATACTCTACTACTTTTGTAGTTTAATCTGCACCTTCAATTGGTGCAAAACCTTGGCGCTGAATATTTTCTGTTACCGCACGTGGTTCCAAAAATTGCAGCAGGTAATCAGGTCCGCCTGCTTTAGAACCTACTCCAGAAAGTTTGAATCCACCAAAGGGTTGCCGTCCAACGATCGCTCCGGTAATATTGCGATTGATGTACAAATTACCGACTTCAAATTCTGTCTGCGCCTGCTGAATGTGGGAAGGCGTTCTAGAATAAAGTCCGCCAGTCAAGGCGTAGTTTGTACCATTGGCGACTGCTAACGCTTCCTGGAAATCTTTTACCCGAATTACCGCCAGCACAGGGCCAAAAATTTCTTCCTGGGAAATTACCGCATTTGGCGATACTTCACTAAAGATCACAGGCCCGATAAAATATCCTTGTTCGGGTGCTGACAACTCCAAGGCTAGTTGTGCTTCTGCCTTACCCTTCTCAATATACTCGCGGATGCGATCGCGGGCATTAGCATCAATTACTGGGCCAACTTGGGTACTCGGTAACTCTGCTTCCCCAATGTTCAAGGATTTTGTCGCTTCTACCAATCGCTGCACAAAGACATCATAAATTGGTTCCAGCACAATCACCCTAGAGGCGGCAGAACATTTTTGGCCGCTGTAACCAAATGCCGATTGCACAACCCCTACAACAGCTTGATCTAAATCAGCACTTTCATCGACAATAATGGCATTCTTGCCACCCATTTCAGCAATCACCCGTTTCATGTGCTTTTGTCCGGGTTTCAAAGTCGCCGCTTCTGCGTAAATTCGACAGCCGACTTCCTGGGAACCTGTAAAAGCAATTACATGAGTATCTGGATGATTTACCAAATAAGCGCCGACTTGCGAACCTTTGCCAGGTACGTATTGAAATACACCTTTGGGGAAACCAGCCTCGATTAAGATTTCTGTGAGTTTTGCTGTAATTACAGAAGATGTTTCCGCAGGTTTAAGGAGAGTACAATTCCCGGAAACCAAAGCTGCGACTGTCATACCACAAGCGATCGCTAGCGGGAAATTCCAGGGAGAAATTACTACAGCAATACCGCGTGGCTGGTAAATATAACGATTGGTTTCACCAGGGATGTCATAATTCACACCTTGATCTAGCCGTTCAATCTCATCAGCGTAGTAACGACAAAAGTCTATCGCTTCCGAAACCTCTCCATCGGCTTCCTTAACTGGTTTCCCAACTTCCAAAACTATCCAAGCTGAAAGTTCGGCTCGGCGGAGTTCCATCAAATCACCCGCTTTCCGCAAAATATCAGCGCGTTGTTTAGCTGGTGTTTTCCTCCATCCAGGAAACGCCGCTTTTGCAGCTTGCATCGCCTGTTCAGCCTGTTCAACGCTAATCAACCCAACTTTACCAATTACTTCACTGAAATTAGAAGGATTGAGAGAATCAACATATTCCGGTGTATTGACATATTCGCCATTAATCAGCGGTAAATAAGTTTTACCCAACTGTTGGCGAACATTTTGGAAAGCTTGCGCCGCTTTCGTTCTCACCTCTTCTTCTGCGTAATCGGTATCAGCAGCACCGAGGAAATGAGAGTTAGGAGTTAGGAGTGAGGAGTTAGGAGTTAAAGAGTTTTTTTCTTCTTTGACAATCGGCGGCGCTAATAATTCCTCAATTGGTCGATTTTCGAGATTCTGCCGTAAAAAAGAACTATTAGCGGTATTTTCCAACAATCGGCGAATTAAATACGCCATTCCAGGTAATAACTCACCGTAGGGACAGTAAACTCTGACTCGATAACCCCTATCAACCAAAGCCTTTGCAACTTTATCACCCATACCGTAGAGGACTTGTAATTCAAAGCGGCGGCGGGGGACATTTAAACTTTCAGCTATGGCAATGGCGCGAGAGTGCGATCGCACATTATGGCTACCAATGGCAGAATACACATATTGATGATTTTCTAACAACAGCTGAGTGATAATTTCAAAGTTAGCATCAGTTGCCGCTTTGTCGTTGTAAACTGGCTGTGGCCAATGCTTCTGCGCTGCTTTGATAGTTTCCTGATCCCAATATGCGCCTTTCACCAAGCGGATTGTCAGGGGATAACCACGTTCTTTCAACCAAGAAATTAGGTCTTTGGTATCTTGCTCACTATCACGCAGATATGCTTGAATTGTCATCCCGATATCTGTGCGTTGCCGAAATTCTTCTTCTAGTAAGAGTTTTTTCAGGATGCTGAGAGTTATATCTTTATAAGCATACTGTTCCATATCAAAATGCACAGCTGCGCCCAACTCTTTAGCACGACGTAAGAGAATACGAATGCGATCGCTAACTCGCTCCTCACTACCTTTAGCATCCAGAGGATCAAATTGGGAATAAAACGCCGTTAACTTAACAGAAACCTGAACTTTTGGTATAGTTTCGCCATCAGCCTCATCAATAGCCGGGATAGCTGACCAGTTCTTCGATGCTTCCACCAATTGTTGCATTAATTCTAGATAGCGTTCTAGATAAGACTGCGCTTCCGCTTCGGTAATTACGGCTTCACCAAGTAAGTCGATGGTGAAAGCCATTTTTTCTTTTCGCAGTCGTTCAACTGTTTTGATGACTTGTTTAATATTTTCCCCAGAAATATATTTATGGGCAAGAGTCTCAACCGCTGTACCAACAGTTGTAGCAGCAACTTGTCCTGGCATCGAATCGGGATTAGCAAAGTTTAGCATTCCCTTCAAAGCTGCCGGTAATTCTACAGATTCATCTCCTAAATATTCTTGTAAATGTGAGGCAATTTCTGATTTACTGTGCAAAGCAGGTAATGTATCTATAAAGCGAAATAGTTGCACCCGCAATCCAGGATTACTCATCGCCCAAGCTAGTAATTTATCATCCCAGCGCATTTGATCCCGCAGGGAAGAAAAAAACGAACGATTTTCCTGCGTTGCGGCGAGAAGTTGTTTAGCAATTTCTTGGGTTTTAGCTTCGTAGGTGCTTGTTTGTACTTGTAATACCACTGATAGTAAACTCCGTTAATCAAGGCAAGGCTTTTTGTACAAAGCCTGTGTCTTCTATTTTGACGCTTTCATTTAGCTGTCACCATATTTAGTGGGGAGTAAAGAAGGGAATAGGTTACAGGTTACAGGGTACAGATTATTCCCTATAACCTCTCACCTGTATCCTCTCCCCTAATTCCAATGCCCAATTGAATAACAAGTGTTATCCTTTTGTTGATCTATTTCTAACTTGATTGACAGATGTTGCAACACAAAAGATTAGCTAAGTCATACTAAGAGTGTGAATACTACATTTATGCCTACAGAAAACCTTACGCATATTTTATTTTCTAACTGGCAACACACACTCCAACCCTTTGGCGTTGACCAGGTAGCGGCTGATAAAGCCTTTTATTCTTTGGTTGCAGCTTACTCTACCCCTGGTCGCTATTACCATACACTGAAACACATTGATCACGTCCTCAGCACAATTCAGATTTTACAAGGCTACACCAACAACCTAGCTGCTGTTCAACTAGCTGCCTGGTTCCACGATGTAGTATATGACACTGAAGCTCTAGATAATGAAGAACGAAGTGCAGACTATGCTTTGGAATTGCTGAGTAATTTGGGTATTCCAGAAAGTACCATAGCTACTGTCACCCGTCTTATTCTGAACACTAAAGACCACCAAGCTGCGGTAGATGATTGTGATAGCCAAGTTTTACTTGATGCAGATTTAGCGATTTTGGCTACTAACCAAGTGGAGTATGGAGAATACACCCATGCCATTCGCCAGGAATATAGCTGGGTGTCAGAGGCAGAGTATATCACAGGTCGTCAGCAGGTTTTAGAACGATTTTTAAAGCGATCGCGTATCTACTTTACGCCTTTAATGTTAGAGTTCGCCGAACCATCTGCCCGTGGCAATATCCAGGGAGAAATTGAATCTTTGTTGTCTCCTTAGCTTTATCACTGTTAGTAGCATAAAATTTTTTCTCTATGAATTAGGGGAGAGCGATTTCCCTCCAATTCTGGGAACTCTAAAAATGGCGGTTACTGACAAACATTACTACAATTTTGATGAGAACTCTTCAACAATCACCCTCACTCAGGGCAGTATTCCAACAAAAAATCGACACCAAAAAATCTACCAAACACCAAGAAATTCATGAAAGATTAGGTGATGGCTTTTTAGGTGGCTTGGGTTCATTCATGTTTGAATTTAAGCAAGCAAAAAATAAATTCAAAGGCAATATGGGGGAATGGGGAGTATCACTACTTTTGCAATCTTTCCCCGATACATGGGTGATATTTAATAATGCTTTAATCCCCACTAACTCAGGCTCTCTAACGGAAATAGACCATTTAATTATTGGTGAAAGTGGTGTTTTTTTAGTAGAGGTAAAAACCTGGAAAGGTTCATTTAGCGCTTATAAAGATAAATGGAAACGGCGTGAAGGTAACAATTGGGTAGCAGTTGACAATAGTCCGACTTCTCAAAGTATTTACCATCAAAAAATGTTTAATCAATGGATTACTTCAGTAATGCCTAACCTTCCTAATGGGTTTGTTGCGGCTCCAGTAGTCTTCCCAATTGCTACATGGATAGGAGCAAATGATTGCTCAGTTCCAGTTTTACAAGGTATCCCTGCACTGTTACAGATGATAAATAGTTCTCCTGATTGTTTAACTCCAATGCAAGTGCAGGCAATTGCCCAAGCTGTTGAAAACTTGATACTGCCTACAAACACTAAACCGATTCCTAAGCCCAAACCTGTTAAGCGCCAGAATCCTATAATTTGAGTTTATTAAGTGGGCGAGGGTTAGGCAGAAAACTTGGCCATTGATGTATAGGCAATATACCAATAGTCGCTGCCTTCTCCCTCTGGTATCACTTATAAATTTGCTGGAAATCCCTTAGTTAACGTCTGCCACCGCCACGATGAGGCACTTCAACTTCAGTCTCTTGTAGCTTTCTTTTCGGTGCAAACACTTCTTGATGCTGTTGCTGCTGAATTTTTTCCTGTGCAAACTTTACACGGGTGCGAACTCCCAGATCGGCATCTGCATCAAGCATTTGCTGAAGTTGATTTGTAATCCGTGAGGCTTGATCAGGTAAGGTGACTGCTATTGAAATAGCTAGTGTTTCTAAACTCGTCACTGCTGCATAGCGCACTACCCACTCTGGATCTTGAGAAATTAGTAATAGCGCCTCTAATACCTGAGTCTGAACAGATTCTAGTTTCTCAGGCGGTACTTGATGCCAGCGCAAAGTGCCTAATCCTCTAGCAGCTGCTCGCCGCACACTCAAGGAAAAATCGTTTTTTGCTGCCTCAAACAAGGTATCTAGCGCCCGGACATCGCCAATTCCCGCTAAGGCACGAATAGCCCAAGCTCTAGCACTGTAGTTGTAGTCATCAATTAGTTCCAATAGTGATGGTACTGCGGCTTCCCCGATCGCAATTAGTCCATCTACTGCCGCCACCGCCGCCCCTGGATTGTTGTAGCCCAAAGCTGCAATCAAAGTAGGAACAGATTCCTCTATACCGGCTGCTGCTAACACCTGAACTGCGTCTAATAAGCGATCTGAGGAGTCTGCTTCTTCCACAGCACGAATCAATATTTGGGCAAGGTCACTGTTATTCATAATAATTTTTCATGAGTCATTAGTGGTCAGCCAATTGTAGCTTAAGTTCTCCGTAGTTAACACCATACATAAACCCCCTAGCCCTGATTTTGCAGTTGGGTTGGGGGTTTATGTGTGCTAAACATTTGGTTTAAACGTATTAATGAAAACTCATTATCTAGAGCTTAGGACTACAACAGCGAGTCCATCAAATTCATCACTTTAATCGCACCCGCTGACAAAGTGCTTGCTGTTGTGTGATTAACTTGATGTTCTAGTAATCCTTTAAGAGAGATTAGTTTCAGACTATTTTCGGCAAGTGTCTGTGCGATCGCATCTGCTGCGGGTAGATATCCAATTGCTCCCAAGTCTGCTAACACTGCTCGGCGCAATTGCAATCTTTCACCTGCCAAAGCTTTTACTAACCGTTCTCCATAAACTGGTTCTTGGGTTAATTGATACATTGCTCTCGCAGCAGCATATTGCACCAATTCAATTGGATGCTCTAAGAATGGCTTTACCAAAGGGGTAGACTCAGTTGCCTTCAAGGTTCCCAAGGCTTCTAAAATGGCCTCATAGGGTTGAGATAAATCAGGCTGCTTTGATATCAGCTGCTCTCCCTGCAAGCCTACTTGTAATAGCTTAATCAGGGAGGGAATGCAAACCGGATCGCCCAGCATTTCTAAAGATTGTGCTGCTGCTTCCCGCACATAAAAATCTGAGCAGTCTAAACACGCAATTAAAGGTGAGACTGCCTGGCGATCGCCTAGTTTTCCTAAAGCCCTAGCTGCATTCCGTCGCAGAGGATATCCGCCTTCTGGTGTCCGATCGGCTTCATCCTCTAAAGCTGCGATCAATTTTGTCACCGCAACTGCTTCACATATCCGAAACCTACCCAACCACCAAGCAGCATAAAAGCGCAGACCTAAATCTGCACTCTCAAGATTAGCGATCGCTTGCTCTACTGTCAAAGATTCACCATCGCCAGAGTTAGCTGCCGGTGACAAATCTTCAAATTTCTGCGGACTGAAATTCATTATTATGAAGAAGGAGGATCGCTTTGTTCGCTATCTGTTTTAGCTTCAGCATTTAATGGCTGAATGCTGACTATTTTGCCACCCAAGCGAGTAATCCGCTGCATTTCTTGATTCATCCGGTTCTCTGGTACTGTGAAAAACACAGTGGCACTAGAACGAATGGGATAATTAGTTTTTTCGGTTTCTTCGCTTTGGCGCAGACCCACTACTTCATATCGAAAGTAACGACTACTACTTCTACTACCAATTTGTCCAACCATAAATCACTTCCAAATTTTAAGTTTTAAGTTTTCAATAGTCATTATTAATGACTATTGACAAATGATCCTAAAGTGGTTTCACACTCGCTATTTTACCACCTTGTTTTACCACTCTCTGGAAGTAAGTAGATAGTTCTTCATAAGGTATGATCACCGCTTGATTTACACGGCGTGTGCTAGGATATCCGGCACCAAAAACGCCTGCCACTTCAATGCGATAGAGTCTGCCTTCTTTGCCAAAAGTTCCCGCACCACCAAAAGTACTGTTGGGGGTAACGCCTTTTTCAGAAGCAACGTATGAAAAGCCAGAGGGGCCACCGGAGGGGGGAACAACGATGGATGCACTATTGCGACCTAGTTCGCTAGCAAGGCGAGAAGATTTCCCTTTAAGTTGGGAGGTATCGCTACTGGCATAGCCGCGATAAAGTTGGAATATCCGGCTAAATCCTACAGTTTTCTGTCCTGTTTGGGTTTGAAAACCGCGATAGTAAGGGACTATATTTTCACCAAAACTAGATTGATACTCTGGTGAATCAATATAAGAATCAATGTCGGCTTCATATCCCTTGTTTTGGTACAAGTCCAAGTGATAAACCACTTCAGACTCATCATAAGGGGCACGACCCAACAAATGTTTATAGTTCAGTTCGATGACGCGAGTTTGGAAGTTGTCGTAGAAAAACTTGGATTTGTATAGTTCTGATTTAGCTACTTGACGTACAAACTCTTGTACTGTACTTTTTCCATCGCGCAGGATAGATTCAGCACTTGTGAGGCGGTCAGATGTCAATATGTAGTTGTTGCCCAACACCTGACGATAGACCGCAGCAATTACTTTCTCAATGTCTTCTTTGGTTGCATTAGGACGCAATTCCACAGGAGACTGGTCACTAAAAGGTTCTGTTCCCAGACGGGAAGCTGCTGTTGTAATAGCCATTGGTAATTTTCCTTTTGTAATTAATAGTTGGGGACTGGGAATTAGGGATCGGGTATTGGGTATTAGGTATTGGGTATTTGGTTATCCCCTTTGTCCTCCTTGTCCCCAATTCCTAGTTCCTAGTCTCCAGTCCCCAGTCCCCAGTCCCTATTTATACGGCTGTAATGCTAATAACCTTACTGCCCTTGCGATTCAACTGCTGCAATTTACTAGACAGTTGCTCGTAGGGTACGATCAATTCCGCAGTACCGCGCCGCACTACTGTTGAGTTCGGGGAAGCTGCTTGTAGCACTCTGATGCGGTATGTTGCCCCGCGACCACCTGTAGAGAGTCCTGTTAAGGCTCCGGCGGAGACTGGATAAATGGGTGAAGCTAGATTCTTAGCGACTTCCCAGGTTAGCCGTCCTTGTTTTTGCCCTTGAGCGCGATCGCTATTGGCATAACCCCGATACAGTTGGAACAGTCGGCCAAATCCAACGTTTTTCAGTCCTACTTGACTTTTAAAGCCTCGATAGTAGGGTACAATGTTCTCGCCAAAACTTTCTTGATATTCTAGTGAGTCAATGTAGGAATTAATCTCAGCTTCATAACCTTCTGAGTTGTAAAGCTCAACATGGTATGAAATCTCTGACTCATCTTCCGGGGCACGCCCCAATAAATGCTTATAATTCAACTCGATAAACCGAGTTTGGGAATTGGAGTGGAAAAACTTATCCCGATAGAGTTCCGATTGAGCAATAGCTTGCACAAATCCCCGGACGGAGATTGCACCTTGCTGCAACAGTGATTCTGCACTCTCTAGACGGTCTCCTTCTAGTAGATATGCATTACCCAAAACCTGACGGTAAGCCGCCCGGATAACCACTGCCACATCCGCTTCTGTTCTATCGGGACGTAGTTCTACCAGTGCTGAGTTTTCAAATGCTCCAATCCCTAATCTTGCTGCTTGTCCCAAAGCCGCCATCCTTAACCTCCTCAGTTTTAACTGCAAAACTGAAAACTTTTTAGAAAAATTTTTTTTCTAGTCTTTTAACAGTCTTTTGAAAATAAAACTGCCCGGAGAAGTAAACAACTCATAGAACTTACTTGTCATAAGAGCTGATTTCCTCTCCGGGCTAAAGAACACTCTAGCTTAGAGTATTGATTACATAGTCGATGTAAGAATTGGCTTCAACAGCTGGGTCGCCGCTTAGACCGTGGTTAGCTTTGATGTACTTGAGAGCTTCAATGTACCAGCTAGGAGACAGGTCAAAAGTCCGGTTGATTTCAGCCAAGCCAGAAATCAAGAAATCATCCAAGGGGCCTGTGCCACCAACAACTAAAGCGTATGTGATAATCCGCAAGTAGTAGCCGACATCACGTACACACTTGCCTTTACCGCGTGCATCAGACGCGAAGTTAGGACCTTGTTGTTGAGTGGTGTAAGGGAATTTGTTATACACTGCTTGAGCAGCACCTTCGGTCAAACGTTGAGCATTAGCGCTCAATGCTTTTGCTGCTTGTAAGCTAGCTGGTGCTTGGCGGAAGCGACCAAAAGCAACTTGAATTTCGGTGCTGCTGAGGTAGCGACCTTGAGAATCTGCTGATGCAATTGCTTCAGTTAGAGGTGTTTTTGTCATTTTTGGTATTTCCCTTTTACAAACGTTATGGTTGAAATTTTGTTTTGTCCTATGGACAATTATTTAGTCAACATTCAGCAATGCAAGCTTTGCTTAAGCAACAGCAGCAGCAGCACGATCAAAATAGCTAGCTATTTCAGATGCCAAAGCACTGCAATCGCCTCTGGTGATGTTGTTTGTATCGTTAACAATTGCCAAAGAAGCTGCTTTCAGCTTTTGAATACCAACAGCAACTGAAGCTCCTGGGGTTCCCAATGCTAAGTAGGTTTCACGCAAGCCATTGAGGGCGCGGTCATCTAGCACACTGGAATCGCCAGCAAAGATAGCGTAGGTGATATAGCGAAGAATGATGTCCAAGTCTCTGATACAAGCAGCTGCACGACGGCTGGTGTAAGCATTACCACCGGGAGTGATCAATTGGGGTTGTTCTGCCCACAAATCACGAGCCGCAGCAGCAACAAGAGCTGACGCATTGCTGGTAATACGGTTAACAGCATCTGCACGCTTGTTACCATCTTTGACTAGTTCGCTCAATGCATCCAATTGTGCATCGGAGAGATATTCCCCACGTGTATCAGCTTGGGAAACTACTTTTGCAAATGCATCTAAAACCATTGCGTTAAATCTCCTAATTTGCTCGGTTAAGAATAATTGGACTCAAAACTGAATGGTTCAGTTTATTTTCCGATGTCAGCACTGCCTGACGAGTTACGAAAGGTTTAAAACAGACATCCAAGGAATAAGTTTACGATCTCCAGGCTTTCAGATTAAAACTTTTGTTAGAAAACTTCAAACTTCTGCGAACGACTGGAAAACCTGATTAAGATGTTGTTTTTTACTTCCAAGTTCTCTTTATACAATGCTGCCGCATCATAATTTATTACAAATTATTGTTATGTTTGTTAATTTGATTTACATAAGTTAACACTTTATCTCTTTAGTTTATGAGAGGTTAGTACAAGATGACAAAGATCACTCTCCACTTGAAAAAAACTAAAAAGCTGATGAAATAAGCAGTACTCTTCTGCTTTCTGGAACTAAGTATGTATGCTGATACGAGAATCTTTGAGCGCACATAAAAAGAAGGGCAATCACAACCTAATGTTACGGAAAATCCCTTAAAGAATAGGCATCGCACCCTAAATTGGTGTAATTAACTAATTACTCGCTTCTAACAACGACACTGCAACCGTAGATTCATCGCCGGGGTCAATCATGCGATCGTACAATTACCTAATCGAATTTATCTTGCAGGAAGGCTATGATTCGCTTAAATGCTTGGGTATCTTGGTAAAGAAAGCGATGACCACCCTTAAAGAACTCTAGATACGTATTTTAGTATCTGTTTATACATTGTTTTAATGTTAGCAGGAGGAGATATGCGATCGTAACGACCACCGCAGATATAAACGGGAAGATGCAGCTGAGAAAGTCGATTATAGGTATAGTGAGTAGCACGAGCCTCAAGCTGCCGAAGATGCCCAACTTGGCGACTAGATTCGTCTGAACCTCTCCCTCTCCGAAACGGAAAGGGAGGAGCAACGAAAAATTCAGCTTTTTGCTCCCCTCTCCGTGTCGGAGAGGGGTTGGGGGAGAGGTCAAATAAGATTTGTCGAACTCACGTTACTATTAATACCTACTAATTCCTGCCAAACACACTGCCAAGGGCGCGTGCCATATTTTGCGGTTGCATTGCATCCATTGCGGCGGTGGGTTCGTAGCCGCAGTGAACCATACAATCGGCACACTTGGGATTACCACTCTTCTGGCCGTATTGACTCCAGTCAGTTTGTGCCAGTAATTCCTTGAAGGTAGAGTAATAACCTTCGTTCAGCAGATAGCAAGGTTTTTGCCAACCGAGAACGCTATAACTAGGGCTACCCCAAGGCGTACATTCGTAGTCCTTCTCACCAGTGAGAAAATCTAGGAACAGCGGATTGTGATTGAAGTTCCAGTTTTTCTCACCACTTTTGTATGGAGCTAGAATTTCTCGAAAAAGGGCGCGGGTTTGTTCACGGTGGAGAAAATGATCTTGATCTGGTGCCCACTCGTAACTATAGCCGGGAGAAATCATCATCCCGTCAGTATTTAGTGTTTCCAGAAAGTTGAAGAACTCTTGCATATCTTGGGGTTTAGTCCCCTCAAATATAGTGGTGTTAGTTGTAACACGAAAGCCTTTAGCTTTAGCGGCGCGAATGGCTTTGACAGCAATATCAAAAACACCTTGACGATCAACGCACTGATCGTGCAACTCTCGCATTCCATCTAAATGCACGCTGAAAGTTAGATAAGGGGAAGGTTGAAACTTATCTAGATTCTTTTCTAACAGCAAACCATTAGTACACAAGTAAATATATTTCTTGCGCTCAATTAATCCCTGAACAATCTCATCAATCTGAGGATGTAGCAGAGGTTCTCCCCCAGGAATTGAGACAACTGGTGCGCCGCACTCTTCCACTGCGGTAAAGCACTGTTCTGGGGTGAGATTTTGCTTTAAAATTTCTTTGGGATGTTGGATTTTACCACAACCCGTACAAGCGAGATTACACCGAAAAAGAGGTTCCAACATCAATACTAAGGGGAAGCGTTTACGTCCTTTCAAACGCTGCGTAACAAGATACTTCCCGATATCCATAGCTTGTTGTAGATTAACTGCCATTGTTGCGATCGCTCCTCTTTTAGATATATATCAAAAACACCACTGTAGGGGCGCACATCTGTGCGTTGGTGTCAAAATTCCTTTAAAACTCTCGTTTCCAGCCAAAGAATGGAATGCTGCTCCTGGCGGCAGAGCCACCAGCAAGTGAGGCGGAGCCTCAACGACGTGCATTCCCAGTCTGAGACTGGGAACGAGACACGAGACAATCTGCTAAAAGCTTGTTCTAGACTGGTTTTTACTTTAAGTTGACACTTGTGACATCTGTGCGCCCCTACTGCGTATTGCATCCATATATGAATCCCTATATTTCTCATTTGACATACCCCTGAGCAACAAACCAATCTACAGCTTCTTTGAGTGCCCCATTCAGCGAAGATTGAGGTAGACCCAACTCTCGGACAGCTTTTGCAGCATCGTAATACATAGGTTGTTTCGCCATCCGCACGCCATCCAATGGCACTGAGGGCAATTTTCCTAGTGGTGCGAGAATCTTTTCATCAACCCAGGCAACGCTAAGGGGCAACCAAGCGGGTACGGTTCGTTGAGGTGCTATTAGACCGGTGATATCGGCGAGTTGTTCAAGTAGTTGCTTTAGACTGAGGTTTTGATGACCTAAGATATAGCGATCGCCTGATTTACCCCGCTGCAAAGCCAGTAAATGCCCCCATGCCACATCTTGCACATCGATAAAATTTAGACCAGTATCTAAGTAAAAGGGCATTTGTCGCCGCAAAAATCGCAGGATTATATCACCCGTCGGGGTAGGTTTAATATCCAACGAGCCAATAGGGCTACTGGGATTGACTATAACTACCTCCTGACCTGTAGCAACGGCTTGCATGGCTTCAAGTTCCGCCAGAAACTTAGACTTTTTGTAGTTACCCACCAACTTTTCTAAGGGACTCTGATGTGTTTCATTCACAACCTCCCCAGATGATCCTACCCCAATTGCTGCCACTGAACTGGTGTAGACGGTGCGCTCAATGTTAGCTTTACGAGCTGCTGCCAAAACATTGCGCGTACCCAGGACATTATGACGGTGGAGTAACTCTCGGTCTGTTTGCCACAGAGAATAATGGGCTGCCACATGAAATAGGTATTTACAACCAAGCATCTGTTGCCAGAGATTTGGATCATTCAAATCGCCTTTGACAATTTCCACATCCAAACCGCGTAGATTCTCCAAATTACTGCTTGAGCGTACCAGCGCTTTTACTGCATATCCCTGTTGCAAAAGCAACCTTACCAAGTGAGCGCCAATAAAACCCGTACCCCCCGTGACAAAGACTTGCATCAACTTCCCCCCTGCTCCCCTGCTCCCCTGCTCCCCTGCTTCTGAAATCGGGGAAACCAATCATCCAAAATGCTGTAGACGACTGGCACGACAATTAAACTGAGGATAGTTGAAGTTACGAGTCCACCTGCGATCGCAACAGCCATTGGCGATCGCAATTCCGAACCAGCACCAAAACCCAATGCGATCGGTAGCATTCCTAAGAGGGTGGAGGCTGTGGTCATCATAATTGGTCTGAGGCGCACTGGCCCTGCTCTGAGGATCGCCTCTGTGCGGTCTAAGCCAGATTTACGGAGTTGGTTGATGTAATCTACCAGTAAGATGGCATTTTTGTTTGCTAGTCCCAACAAAAAGACAAAACCAATCAGCGAGATCATGCCAAAGTCACTCTTAGTGAAGAGTAAGGCCAGCATGGCACCGACAATTGATAAGGGTAAAGAAACACCAATAACTACTGGGTCTATCCAGCTTTTGAATAGCAAAATCAGCACCACAACAATACAGAGTGCTGATAATACCAAAGTAGTGCCAAAACTAGCAAATACTTCACCTTGGCGGGCAGAATCTCCTCCCAAGTCTAAAGTTACACCAGCAGGTAAAACTGCTTTGGCTTCCGCTACCAATTGGTCTGTGGCACTACCTAAAGACAAATCTCTACCCAAATTGGCACTTATATAGGCGACCCTTTGATTGTTTAGCCGCTCAATTTGAAAAACTGTACCCTGTGGATTGGTTTCACTTGTTACAGTGACATCAGCAAATCCCGGTAGTTTCTCGATGCGCTCTTTAATTGCCTGGGCAGCTTTGCTAAGGCTTTGGAGATTATCGCCTCGTAGCGATGCTTGTAAGGGTTTTTGTCCACCAGTGTCAACAAATTGAATATCTTCCACACTGGTACTCACACCGGGGAGATTAGGCAAAGACGAGCGTAATTGGTCTTGTACTTCCGCAGTCTTGATGTTGCGGTCTTCTTTGAGCTTCACATAAAGCGTACCTTTATTTGGCTCACCTTCACGAGAACCAACAGTAGTAAAAACTGTTTCCACTACTGGAGATTTTCTCACCACATCTTCTAGTTTCTTAGCAACCTCTAGGGAATCGTTTAAGGGGTTGGGGATGGGGAATGGGGGATTGGGGATTGGGGACTGGGGATTGGGAACTGGGGATTGGGAATTAGGGATTGAAATTTCTCCCCTGCTCCCCTGCTCCCCTGCCCCTCTGCCCTCCTGTCCCTCTCCTCTACCAGGAATACTCGGCAAGGGGGCGGTGTAAGTAATATTGAACTCGCCGCGATCTAATTTCGGGATAAATCCTTTGGGAATTAGTAGACTCAGTGCCATACCTGCAATAAAACTAAGTATGGCTAATGCGACAACTGTCTTGCGGTGGTTTAAAGACCAGTGGAGTAAGTTTCTATAAAATCGGGTAAAATTCGCCCAGATGTTTCCTTCCTGGCGGCGTTGGGGATTTGAATTAGCAGGTTTTAACCAATAAGTAGCTAAGGCTGGTGACAATGTACGGGCAACCAATGTCGAAGCAATCATGGCTGCCGAAACTGTGATTCCGAATGGCTTGAAGAACTGTCCGATGACTCCTCCCATCAAACCAATGGGCAAAAAAACTGCTACTGCTGTAGCAGTGGTGGCAATGACTGTTAAGCCAATTTCATCTGTAGCGGAAAAGGCGGCTTGGCGAGGAGTTTCCCCGTCATCAATGTGCCGCATGATGTTTTCGACATCGATAATCGCATCATCAATTACACTGCCAATAACTAAGGCCAAAGCCAACAATGTAATCGTTTCTAGGTTGAAGCCAAAAATTGCCATGACGATAAACGTCGCCAACAAAGATGTCGGAATCGCCAAGGCAGAGATGAGAGTTGCCCGCCAATTCCATAAAAAAGGAAAAATTACCACTATCGACAAGACAACGGCTTCCATCAGCGCATCGATTGTTGACTGAGTGGCTTGGCGGATATATTCTGCTTGGGTGGCAGCTAAGGTGAGGTTAACATCCTTGAGGGTAGAGCGTAGCCTTTGAACTTCTTTTTCAACTAAACTCACTACTTCTAAGGTGTTAGCGCTACCGCGTTTGATTACCTGAAATGCCAGTGCATCTTGGCCATTAAACCTGACTAATGTTGCGCCACCCTGAGGTAGAGCCGCTGCACTCGCATTCGCTGGATTTACCGGAGGAGTTGCAGTTGCAGCGCCTAGTAGTGATACTTTTAGAACTCCTGGTAGTTTAGCGATCGCACTGACAATTTCATCTTGCGCCAATTTTGTCAAATCTGTGAGATTCCGCGTGGGACTCTCAATGGCATAGCTAATGGCAGCTGACTCGTTTAGATTTAGGGGAATAATTTTGGAAGTTGCTCCTTGAGGTAGAGTCAACTGCTTGAGAGCAGTTTCAACTTCTTTAGTTGATGTTTCTAAATTCGTTCCAACGGCAAAAGAGAGGGCAACGGCTGTTTGACTAGGATAAGTAGATGAGCGGATATTCTCCAGTCCTTCTAGGGAACGGAGGCGTTCTTCTAGGGGTTGGGTGAGCTTCGCCTCTGTATCCAGGGCAGTTGCCAGGGGGGCTGTAGCATTTACAACCACCACTGGAAAGGTAATATCTGGAAACAAAGCATATTTGAGAGAACTGAAAGCCAGAACACCAGCTACCGTTACGGCAATCCAAAAACTCACCGTCAGCCACGAAAATTGAATCGCCAATTTGGAGATATTGAAGAGTTCTCGTGCGGATTTTGAGTTACGAAGCTTTACCATCTTGGAAAATTATCGTGTGGGTGACACAATTATTTAGTCATGCTACAGCAATCGGCTTTGGTTTGCGAGTTTTGATCCTCACCAAGCAGTAATATTACTTATTTTCACTCAAATATGAACCAATATTTAATCGAACTTTAAAGACAAAATTAGCTCTGTTGAGCATAAAAATTCAGACGCAAACTCAGACTGTCAAGAGCGCTAATGTCTAATTTTCCACTTATCAACACAATTCTGGTGCCTCAAGGAGCAGAATATAAAGCTGTGTGTCGCGGATTAAGCGGCGTTACTGGCTTCATCCCAACAGTAGTTGCTATACCTGTTGGGATGAAGCCTTTGCTTAAATATCTGCAACAATCCCAATTGATAGCTCCAAAATCCAGAGTACTGATTATGGGTATATGTGGCAGCCTAAGCGATCGCCACACAGTTGGTGATATTGTGCTGTATCAAGATTGTATTTATCAGGGGAAACTGCAAGAATGCGATCGCACTTTCACAGCACAATTGCACTCAGCACTCAGCACTCAGCACTCAGCACTAAATTTAGTCAAGTCACTGACAAGCGATCGCGTGATTTGGTCTGCTGCCGAAAAACGTCATTTGGGTGAGACTTTAGCGGCTGATGTTGTTGATATGGAAGGATTTACCGCCCTAGAGTTTTTCAATGCCGCTGGGGTAGACGTAGCAATACTGCGAGTAGTTAGCGATGATTGTCAGCATAATATCCCCGATCTCACACCAGCAATTAATTCTGATGGCTCCCTAAACCCTTTTCCTTTAGCGATGGGAATGCTTCAACAACCCGTTGCTGCTGCTCGGCTGGTTCGAGGTTCATTAACAGCATTAAAGGTGTTAGAGCAAGTTACAAATCTGCTCTTTTCAGGCTATGGCTATAAATAATCTGTTGCGTCTTTGTTATAAAAAATTATTTTTCACCAATTAGATAAGGTTGCAACCCGCAGATTCCTGACTTCTATTAAGAAATCGGGAATCTTGTTTATCACGAATTATTTAGGGCTGGCATATCACATTAAGACAAATTAATAAATATTAATAGCGTAACAATCAATATAATTTTGGTATTGATTGTGAAATCACTTTTGGAATAAGTTTTACAGAAACTTTATCGTTATACATATCAAATAGAAAGCGATATTGGGAAGCATAATATATGACCTGATCAGGGTTGGGTTCCATGAGAGCTAATTCCACTGGATTATTAATCAAAAATCCTCTTTTGTCAGCATAGCTCGGAACTAATTTACCAACTATCAAACAGAATTTATGAAGCTCAATCACAACCTCTACCTGTACTCGTTCCTAGCTAATTTTGGATGGCTCAAGAAAAGTTACACCGCTAAAATTATGTTGGTGGCATTTTTGGGCACTCACGTACCACTTTTGACCTTACTTTTCAGTTTCGTTATCTCAAACTCTTACTCCTTAGAGATGGCAGCGCGAGTTATGATTGTTGCTCTATTGGCGACATTAGCAGGTACAGCTGCCACCCTCTACGCAATACACCACCTTCTCAAACCGGTTATTTTGACATCTGCTGCATTGCAAAACTATCTGAACACCAAAACCCTACCTGAATTGCCTACAGAATTTGCTGATGAAGCGGGTACATTGATGACGGATACCTCACAAACTCTTCACAAATTAGATGAATTAATTCACCACATCAGTAATTATGACGATCTAACTGGATTGCCCAATCGTGATTTATTTCGCGATCGCCTCTATCAAACTCTATCTCAACCTGAAAACAACCAGCGCCTTGTCGCTGTCTTTTTGCTGAGTATTGATGATTTCACTGGGATGAGTCATGGGTTGGAACCTCAGACAACAAATTTGTTATTAAGAGCAGTTGCTCAGAGATTATCAACCTGCATGGCACAAACAGATATTCTTGCCCATTTAAGTGGAGATGAATTTGCCATCGCCCGCATAGAAATTGTTTCTTTTGAAAGTGTGATTAAGCTATCTCAGATGATATTAAGTACCATGAGTAAACCTTTTTCTCTAGAGGGTAACTTGATTCATATCACCGCCAGCATCGGCATTACAATCAATGGATTAAATGATCGTAATAGCGTAGATGAGCTATTGCAACAGGCTCATATAGCACTGTATCAATCGAAGCAGCAAAGACGTAGCCAGTACCAATTTTATTCGCCGGAAATTAATGCTCAGTTGCAGGAGCGACTAAGTTTAGAAAATGAATTATATGGTGCGCTTGAGCGTAATGAACTGCTGGTTTATTATCAACCTCTGATTGATTTACACAGCAGACAAATTACAGCGATGGAAGCATTGGTTCGTTGGCAGCATCCTACATTAGGTTTAGTTTCTCCGGCAAAGTTTATTCCGATCGCAGAAGCCAATGGTTTGATCGTGCCAATTGATGAATGGGTTTTGCGAACTGCTTGTGCCCAAAACCGTGCTTGGCAACTTGCTGGATTTACCCCAATTCGGATATCTGTGAATCTGTCAGCTCGACAGTTTGAACAACCGAATCTAGTTGAGATCGTCAGCCAAGTTCTTCAGGAGACTGGACTCTCAGCATCTTGCCTGGAACTGGAAGTGACAGAAAGCTTCTTGATGGCCGACATGGAGCGATCAGTTAAAACTTTAAAAGAATTACGAGAACTGGGTATATGGTTGGCTTTAGACGACTTCGGCACTGGTTATTCTTCCCTCAACTACTTGAAGCGCTTTCCCGTGAATATGCTGAAGATTGATCAGTCATTTGTACAAGATGTCATGTCCAATCCTGATAGCGCCGCCGTCACTGATGCCATTATTGCCCTCGCAAAGAGCCTCCGGTTGAAAATCACGGCAGAGGGTGTGGAAACTCAAGAACAGCTTGACTACCTGAAAATGCAGGGATGTGATGAAGGTCAGGGTTACTACTTCAGTTGTCCTGTGCCCGCTGATATAATTGTCCAGATGTTGCAGAAAAGTTCTCAGCAGATGGAGACAATTGCAGCATAAGTGAATGCTTAAGCCAAAAAATCTCTCCCCTGATAGCGTTTCAGTTGAATTTTGATAATAAATGGTTATCGAACAGAATTCAGGAGTCAGGAGCCAGAATGGGCTAAACGCCCCGCTACCGCTAACAGAATGAATTTTGTGCGACTGGCGGATAGCGCAGCGTATACCCTTCGGGATGCTTCGCTTAGAGCGAGTAATTGAGCGTCTGAATAATCGGCGTTTTTGCACCCCCACCAAATTTCCAATTTGGTGGTCAACAAGACCTGCGCCGGTCTGAATCCCCGACTGATAGCGTTCGCGTTGCGTCTCGTAGAGAAGCGTTAGCGACGCAGGAGCGTCTTGATTCTGACTCCTGAATTCTGACTTCTGAATTCTGACTCCTGAATTCTTCTTCAACAGGGGGAAATGAGGTGAGAAATTCGGCATTCAATGAAGCGAATAAAAGGTCATTTATTTTGAAACGGTGGAAAGCTTTGCAACCATGTGAGCACGAGATGAAACCTCAAGCTTGCGAAACATCCTTTTTAAGGCTTGCTTGACAGAGTTTTCAGTAATCCAAAGTTCAACACTAATTTCTGCATTAGTTAGTCCTTGAGCCACCAAGGAAGCAATTTGCATTTCACGAGGCGTTAAACGCTTTGTCTGTAATAGTGGTTGTTGCGATTGCGCCATTGCTACCCAAGTAGAAATGTGCAGACAAAGCGCACTCAAATCCGTGAGATTTTGTGAATCAAATGCAGGCATTCCTTGCTGACGCGTCAAACCTACCACACCTACTAACTCACCATTACTGACAATTGGCCCTGCCATGACGTGCCAGTGATCGGTACGAGGACAAATCAATTTCCATGTTTTAGGTTCTACTACCAAAGCTTCATGAACAGGGGCATGGCGTTCTAGCAAGTAGCGTGCAACTGGATTGTATTGCGGTGATAATGCAATTTGCAGTGTTTTTTGAATCTTGCTGTCAATTTGAGAAATTTGGGCAAAGAAAAACAGCCCACATCGTGTAGCTGAAAAATACTCACTCATTTCTGTGGATATATGCGATCGCAATGTCTGTTCATCTTTAGCTTGAGCAATTGCATGAAATAGAGTTTGTAATGCAATCATGATTGGCAAATTGTACCCTTTCGAGGTCTAGGCGCAGTATAACAACCAGACTTATCCTAGCTTTTGTCATTGGTCATTAGTTTTTTGGCCACTCTCTTGCGAGGTATGTACTAACAAACTCTTTATCAATGACCGAATAGCACTAAGAAAAGCCCAAAGGCTTGTGTCGTCTTGTTCCCAGCCTGGAGGCTGGGAATGCATTTAAAGAGGCTCTGCCTCTTGTCAAGCTACTGGAGGCAGAGCCTCCCAGAATGGTTTCCCAGCCTCTAGACTTACGGTGTACACACAAGTCGAAAAAAGATCAATTTCTCATCATTGTTCTCTCGTTTATCTCGTTTATCTCGTTTATCTCGTTCCTATGCTCTGCATAGGAATGCCTGATTAGAGGCTCTGCCTCTAGTCAGATATTGAGTCAGAGACTCAATGAATGCATTCCCAGTCGGAGACTGGGAACGAGGAAATGCTTATCAAGCTAGGTTTTTAGGACTTGTGTGTACACCGTAGGCCTCTAGGCTGGGAACCAGTTAGAGCAAGGGCTGTATCTTTACTTAGTGCCATTTATCAATGACCAATGACTATTTGTTTGCTTTTTTGGATTACTTAACCATGACTGTAAATTCTGGCATTGATGATACACAGATATCCGGGCGCTGGATTCAAATCAGTTTTTTGATCGCAGCAGTGTTTTTCAATCTCTGTTTAGCAACCCAAGTATTCAGTGTTGGAATGGCTTACTTTTACAACTCTGATTGGTGGAATCTACATATTTGGCTCGTGCGAGGATATAGCGGACTCTCGCTAATTTTGTTGGTATGGGTGTTTTTGATTCCCTTTCCCCCAAGAGTCCAGAGCCTTACAGCAAGTATCCCAGTACTGCTGGGACTGCAATTTCTCACAATTCACTTGAAGACTTCTTTTCCTTTAGCAGTGTTTCACCCACTCATCGGCTTTTCCTTATTCTCTATTTCCATAACCTTAATTCATCGAACATCCCACGTCGTATTTCCCAACCAGAACCAAGAATAAATTACTGAGTAAATATAACTTTCAATTCTTTTCGCACTATTACAGGAGAAATACAAGTGTCTCAATACGCTGATTCATCTTCATCTGTTCTCGTTGATACCCAGTGGCTTGCAAATCATCTCCACGATCCAAATGTCCGTATTATTGAAGTGGATATCAGCCCAAAGCCATACAAAAATGCTCACATACCTGGTGCTGTCTTCTGGAACTTCTTTAGAGATTTACTATTGCCTGATTTGAAGGTGAATTGGGATGCGATCGCTTTTGAGAGGCTAATGGCACGTTCAGGCATCACCAATGACACTACAGTGATTGCCTATGGCAGTTATCCTGGAACCGGAGCCTGGATTTTCTGGTTGTTACAAGTCTTTGGGCATAAAAATGTAAAAGTTTTCAATGGCGGCTATCAGAAATGGAAGTCAGAAAGTCGTCCGCTAGCAACTGAGTTATCCACGTTTTCTGCTACTGATTACCGTGCCAAAGCTACTGATCCTAGTCTGAGAGTATTACATGATGAAGTTAAAGCATCAATTGGTCGAAGCGATTGCGTGTTGTTAGATGTCCGAACACTTCAAGAATACTGTGGTGAGTGGTTTTTCGATCAACCACCAAAAGAAGGTGAACGTACTGGACATATTCCAGGTGCAGTCCATCTTGAGCATATCTTAACTCTCAACGAGGATGGAACTTTTAAATCATTCAACGAATTGAAAAATCTTTATCACAGTAAGGGGATTACGGCTGATAAAGAAGTGTTTCCCTACTGTGCCATCGGCGGGCGTTCTGGATATACCTGGTTTGTCTTAAAGTATTTATTGGGCTATCCGAATGTTCGGAATTACGATGGCTCTTGGAATGAGTGGAGTCGCCTGCCTGGTGTAGCGATCGAGAGGTAGTGAGAGTTAGTTGGATGATCCCAATATTACCAATAACCGCACCTTTACAGACGGACACCACTACCGTCACGAAGATTAAAATATCTTAACCTTTCGTTACACTAGAGACATCGAGAAGAACGAAAACGAACTTCTCAAAGCTGAAATCAAAGGTGAACGACATGAATGGCACAATTCGCGTTGGCAATCTCTTCGGAATTCCCTTCTATATCCATCCGTCCTGGTTTTTAGTTCTGGGTTTAGTAACTTGGAGTTATAGCGGTGGACTGGCGGCACAATTTCCCCAATTATCTGCGGGATTAGCTTTGCTACTAGGATTGATGACAGCGCTGATGTTATTTGCCTCTGTCGTCGCCCATGAATTAGGCCACAGTTTCGTTGCTATTCGTCAGGGTATTGATGTCAAATCCATCACACTGTTTATATTTGGCGGTTTGGCGAGCTTAGAAAAAGAGTCGAAAACCCCAGGTGAGGCTTTCTGGGTTGCGATCGCAGGGCCTCTAGTAAGTTTACTATTATGCGGTATCGTTACAGCGATTGGTGTTACTACTACTGCATCAGGGCCGTTAGCTGCAATTCTTGGTGTTCTAGCTTCTGTTAACTTGGCATTAGCTCTATTTAACCTGATTCCTGGCTTACCTTTAGATGGCGGAAATATACTGAAAGCCATCGTTTGGAAAATTACAGGTAATCCTTATAAAGGTGTCACCTTTGCTAGTCGAGTTGGGCAAATCTTTGGTTGGGTAGCAATTCTTTCAGGTATAGTTCCCCTACTATTGTTTGGCAACTTCGGTAACATCTGGAATTTGTTAATTGGCTTCTTCTTGTTGCAAAATGCTGGTAATGCGGCTCAATTTGCCAGAGTGCAAGAAAAACTCACAGGTTTGACAGCCGAAGATGCTGTAACTCATGACAGCCCGATTGTATCTGGTAGTCTTAGCTTAAGAGAATTTGCCGATGAGCGAGTCATCAGTGGGCAAAACTGGCATCGATTCTTAGTGACTGATGATGATGGACAATTAGTAGGTGCGATCGCAGTTGATAATTTACGAAGCATCCCAACAGTAATGTGGTCAGAAACTCAAGTTAAGGAAGTCATGCGACCAATTACTGAATCTACCACAGTTCAATCCGATCAACCTCTGCTGGAAGTCATGCAACTACTCGAACAACAAAAGCTATCTGTACTTCCCGTAATTCGTGAAAATGGCGTTCTAGTTGGAATTTTAGAAAAAGCTGCAATTATCCAGCTACTTCAAAACCGAACTCAACCCAACCCTGCATAGTTATAGCAGTTCTCGGTTAAGTGAGGTACAAGAACCCCACCCCCTCCCCGCAAGCGAGGAGGGCAGGGTGGTTTCATACAACGAGAGAAAAATAATAATGATTTGTATAGGGT
>NZ_KV757550.1:40274-40544 GCF_001712795.1 Nostoc sp. KVJ20 | reverse complement strand
TCAAAAAAAGATTTATTTGTTAAATAAAATTATTTTTAATTAAAAAAAATAATTTTATATTATAGAAATGTATTTTTATATATATAAGTTTAGCTAATGTATTTCTTAGTAAATTTTTGTTTTAAAAAACATTTAAGCTTTACATAAATTTTATATAGCTATTTGAGATCGGAAAATTAGCGATGCCTGCGGTAGGCTGTGCCTAGGCATACCCGCAGAAACCGTAGAAATAAATCTCAATGAGCAAAAGTCTATAGGACTCATATTTGA
>NZ_KV757550.1:0-40224 GCF_001712795.1 Nostoc sp. KVJ20 | reverse complement strand
CTATAGGACTCATATTTGATTATTGAAATATACATAGGGTGTGTTACGCCAAAGGCTAACGCACCACCCAAAGGTTTTGGTGGGTTAGGCTACGCCATAACACTACTTAGATTTTTTCAGAAATCAAATCATAGTCTTATATATAGACAAAAGTTTTATATTTTGATCTAAAAAGAGTAATCAAGTAGCGGTAATTTTAGACTTATAGGTTGAACTATTTCGTTTTAGTTTGAATATTTTGATTGTGAAAACACGTGGATTTACATAGTTTTATCCAGGTATTTTAATTTCAAAGTCAGAGATGAATAACAATAATTATTAGTTGAAAAGAAGCGTTGCATGACTATTTTAGGAAACAGCATTAAATGATAAGCTGAACTTTCAAGCATTTATCTCAAACTTTAAGAGCTACCTCTCGCTTCAGAAATATTGAAATCAGGAGAATTGAAAATGTCTCTTGTCAAAAGAGATACAAGATTGCTTAACAAAGTGAAACTTATCTTATGGATAGTGGGGACAGTATTTACTCTATTTGCTTGTTCAAGCATTGGACTATTAGCAAACAACTCATCCTTAACTAATCATCCCTTTGTCTGGGTAACTTCAAATTTAGAAAGGATAAAACGAGAAGACCTACCAAAAAGTAAAACCCGCATTGATTTATATGCTGCCCGTGGGGAATATGAACCCTTTCAAATCGGAATCCGCGCACCAAATAGTGGACTGACAAACGTTAATGTTTCAGCCTCAAACTTATCTGGCCCAAACAATCAAGTAATTTCCAATAGTAATATTACACTCTACCGAGAACATTACGTTAAAGTTACTCATTCTAGCCCTAACAAAAAAGGCAGTAGTAATCCCCCTTTAGGTAATGGATGGTATGCTGATGGGCTAATTCCATTTCTGAATCCTGAAAACCAAGCAGATATTAAAGATGCTGAATTAGATGCAGTTCCATTTAATCTTAAAGCTAGGAATAACCAACCAATTTGGGTAGATATATTTGTACCCCGCGACACTCAAGCTGGTGAATATAATGGCACTTTTACTGTTAGCAGTGACCAAGGAAAAGTTACAGGCGAAATCCACCTAAAAGTTTGGAATTTTGAGTTACCGATAAAACCATCGCTTAATTCTGAGTTTACTTTTTATGAACATAAAGATAAAAGCGACATGGTAGAACTTCTCAAACATAAGTTAATGCCTGACGCGCATTTTGATCCAGCAGATGAACCAGAATTAATGGAGCAATGGGGACTCCGTTCTCGGAGTCTTCCTTTTTGGAGTGGGGCTAATGTTAGTACTTGCAAAATGTCTCCGGCTCCTTCTCTTAAGAAGATTAAAACTACTGCTGCTAAACATGAATCTAGTCTATTTCTCTACACTAGATATGCCGATGAAATTGATAATTGTCCAAATCTGATTAAACCAGTAAAGGAATGGGCGCGAAATTTTCACAAGGCTGGAATCGCAACAGCCTTAGCCATGACTCCTACACCAGCGCTTTATGATGATGGTTCTGGAACTGGACGTTCTGCTGTAGACATCTGGGTAGTATTGCCAGAATCTTATGATGAAGCTCCAAAACAAATATCTGAGGTTCTGCAAAAAGGAGACAAAGTTTGGTCTTACAACGCTTTGGTACAGGATGGCTACTCGCCTAAATGGCAGATAGATTTTGAACCGATAAACTATAGAATTCACCCAGGCTTCATTAGCCAAAGCCTGGGACTGACAGGGATTTTATACTGGCGAGTTGACTTATGGACAAAAGATCCGTGGAACGACATTCAAACTTATTCCCAAGAGAAAGACTATTATCCTGGTGAAGGAATGTTGTTTTATCCTGGCAAACAGGTAGGTTTGACAGGAGTTGTCCCTTCGATGAGACTCAAGTGGCTCAGGGAAGGGGTAGAAGATTACGAATATCTCGAAATCCTCAAAAATAGCGTAGGCGTAGCCCGTCGTAGACATCGCCACAAGTGGGGACTTCAATTAGCTCGGCGTGTCGGTATGGACTGGAAAAACTGGACGCGGGATACAAATCTGCTGGAATCAGTCCGGCGTCAGTTGGGTGAGGAAATAGAGAAACTCTCTTCTCAATAAGCATCTTGAAATTAAGATTGAGCAAAAAGCCACTTGTACGAAGATACAGCCCTTGTTCTGACTGGTTCCCAGCCTGGAGGCTGGGAATCCATTCTGGGAGGCTCCGCCTCTGGTAGCCTGAATTGAGGCAGAGCCTCTTTTAAATACATTCCCAGCCTCCAGGCTGGGAACGAGACTACACAAGCTTTTGGGCTTTTCTTAGTGCCATTCGCCACTTGTACTTAGGTGGCTTTTTTCGCTACGTAGCAAGTACTACTAGCTTCAGCATTGTATATGTCAGTTCGCTTTTTCATTTAAAATAGAATACTGATAAAAACCACTATTTATGGTTCCAATGACTGAAATTTAGATGTTTTATTACTTATCTAAGTAAAATATATTTTTGTATCAAAACGCACCTTAATACGCACTAGTATCTAGGCTCTAGATATGGTATCGCGACTAACAGCCAAATCAACTTTTAGTTTTAAAAGGAATTCAAAAGATGAACCCATCGGAAGAGTACAACCATAATAATTCCTTAGAAGTAGAAAAATGGGGATCTAATTCAGAAATAAATAAGCAGCATTTGAGCAGTAATTATATTAGCGAAAATAGCAACTTAGATAAAGTTAGAGAAATTCTTTTTGGTAATCAAACACGAGATACCGAAAAAAGGTTTGCCCGCTTAGAAGAACGTCTAATTAAAGAATTGGGCAATGTCCGAGATGAAACAAGAAAACGTTTAGATTCCTTAGAAAATTATATCAAACAAGAAGTTGATTCTTTAACAGAACGGCTAAAAAATGAGCAGGGAGAACGTGATGGTCAGCTTAAAGCTGTTGCTGAAGAAAGTAAAAATGTAATTACATCTTTGGAAAATAAGATTAATCAATTTGATCAACAAACTACTAATAGTCAGCGAGAGTTACGTGAGCAGATTCTCAACCAATCTAAAAGCTTACAAGATGATATCCAGCAAAAATCTCAGGAAATCCTAGCTTTATTAGAACGGGAAGCTCAAGAACTTCGTAGGGACAAAACTGATCGCTCCAATCTTGCTGCTATGTTTACAGAGTTAGCCATCCGACTGAATGCAGAAAACAAGTCTTGAAGTAAGCTGGCGCAATTAAAGCTAACTGGTGGAGGCTGTCATTTGTCCTACGCTGCGGGAACGTCTATGTCATTGGTCATTGATAAGGGTTTTAAGCCTAAGTAAGTGGGCAAGAATAAATTAAACTATATTAATTAATGTAAAATTCAATTGAATTAGCTCGTAGTAAGGGCTAAAGCCCTTAAGAGAGGACTAAAGTCCCCATTACAAACCTTTAATTATTTACGCCCACTTACTTATTTACGTTTTATAACATTTTAAACATCCTCTAAGAGTTGATTCTTGATCCATCAATACATCTCTTCTGTTTACAACAGAATGCTACTTCAGATAAATTGTGAATTGAGGGATTTTGGTAATGAGTGACTATTCGACAAATCCAATACCGAAAGCATCCTCTGAAGCTTTGAATAGCAACAGCCAAACCTCCGAAATCAACGATGAACTAACTCTACTCCGCAGTTTGCTTCTAGATATTGAGCCGACTAAACTGAAAAAATTTTATGAGCGATTAGACAACCCTCAAATTCAACCAGAAGATATTAGCCAGATGCTTCCTGAAGCTGTTATCCTGCGGTCAAAGCAAGATAAACAACTTGGACAAGTAATGGTGTCAACTGTGGAAGACGCCATTGAAGTTTCTGTTAAACAAGACCACAATGTGCTTGCAGATGCATTATTTCCAGTGATTGGGCCAGCTACTCGCAAGGCGATTTCCACGGCTCTTGAAGAAATGATGCAATCAATGAATCAAACCCTGGAACATAGCTTATCTCCACAAAGCTTTAAGTGGAGACTAGAAGCGAAACGTACAGGAAAATCATTTGCGGAAATTGTGCTGTTACGGACGTTAGTTTATCGAGTAGAACAAATATTTCTGATTCATAAAAACTCTGGATTATTGCTTCAACATTTAGTAACAACGCAGGTAGCAGTTCAAGATCCCGATTTAGTAGCTGCTATGTTGACAGCTATCCAAGATTTTGTCCAAGATTCGTTCAGTATTCAAAAAGGAGATGGGATAAAGAGTTTACGCTTTGGAGAACTCACAATTTGGATTGAAGAGGGGCCACAAGCGTTAGTAGCAGCGATGATTCGGGGAAATCCTCCCCAAGAATTAAGGTTAGTTTTGCGAGAAGCAATAGAAAAAATTCACCTGAAGCTCAGTAGAGAAATTAAAAATTTTACAGGGGAGACTGAAGCATTTCAGCTAAGTAAGCCTTATTTAGAAGCTTGTCTGGTAGTTCAGTATAAATCTCCGGCTAAACAAAATTATACCTATGCTTGGGCTTTCTTGGGTGCGATCGCGATCGCTTGCGGAATTTGGAGCTTTTTTACAATTAGAGAGCAACTTCGTTGGCAAGCCTATCTCCAAAAACTCAACTCTCAACCAGGAATTGTTGTGATAAACTCCCAGAAAGGTTTTGGAAAATACTTTATTTCGGGAATGCGCGATCCCTTAGCAGTAGATCCCAATACATTGATACAACAAACAAATATTAATCCCAAAATGGTAAGTAGCCAGTGGCAACCTTATCTTTCTTTAGAGCCACAATTCACTACCAAAAGAGTTGAACAATTGTTAAGTCCCCCGCAAACTGTATCACTACAAGTTGATAATAATGGTGTTCTTATTGCTACTGGTCATGCCCCCCGCAAATGGATTTTAGAAGCACGGAAATTATGGTATTTTATTCCTGGCATCACCAAATTACAAGACAAAAACCTTGTGGACATAGAACTGAGACAATTAGAATCATACAAAAAACAAATAGAACAAAAAATATTATTTTTTTCAGAAGGGACAACTGAGTTGATGCCTGGTGAAGCTGACAAGTTACCTAATTTATTTATATCCATCCGTAAATGTTTAGATATTGCTAAGTATCTGGGGAAAAATGCACAGATTCAAATAATTGGGCATACCAGTAGTACTGGAACAGAAGGGCAAAATAAGCTGCTCAGTCAAGCCCGTGCTAATAAAATTCTATCTTATTTAAAATCTCAAGGAATTAATATAAACCAATTTAAAGCCACAGGGGTAAGTTATAGCCTACCTTTACAGCCAGAAGTAACACCAGAATCTAAAAAACTTAATCGGAGAGTATCTTTCAAGGTATTCATAGCTAATACCTCTAAATAAAGTTAGATCAATTTATGATTATCCAGAAAAAAATTTGTATGATCGGTGCATTTGCTACAGGTAAAACTAGTTTAGTAGCGAGGTTAGTCCACAGTATTTTTTCAGAAAAATACCATACTACAGTGGGTGTAAAAATTGATAAAAAAACTATAGATATTCAAGATAACAAAATAAATCTTATTCTTTGGGATATTTATGGAGAAGACGAATTTCAAAAATTACAAATGTCTTATTTACGAGGTTCTGCTGGTTATTTATTAGTCGTAGATGGTACAAGGCATAATACTTTAGAACAAGCTTTTGATTTACAAACAAAAGTAGAAGATGCTATTGGAAAAGTCCCCTTTATTTTAGTCATGAACAAATGGGATATAACGGATGAATGGGAAATTGAATCTACTGAAATAGATGATGTTATACAAAAGGGCTGGACTGTGATTAAAACCAGTGCTAAAAATGGTGTCGGTGTAGAAGAAGCTTTTCAAACTATTACTAAAAAAATATTGGATTGCTAAATGTTAGATATTCCTGTTTTTGTAATTACCTATATTCTAAATTTTGTAGTAGCAGATTCTTCTCTTGCCTATCTGTTGGTTAATAAAGATGGCAGCCTCCTAAGTTGGGGTGGGAAGTTGGCAGAATATGGAATTACTAATCTCCGTAAAGGAGAAAATGCAAAAGAGCAAGTTATTTTTCTGGAAGGTCTACTACCACTAGATAATACCTCCCTATTTCTACCATTTGTCCAAACAGAGTATGGCAGTTGTGTAGATGTTCATATATTACCGACGAAGGAAGTAGATTGGGTATTGATGTTAGATAGTAGCTGTGATAGAAATTACCTTTTTCCTATTCAACAAAAAGCTAATGATTTCAGACTATTACAGGAAAAATTAAATAGAAATTTAAATTAGTAACCTAGAATCAAAATTAATTGAGCGTAGCAGATTGAACCCATGAATACATCTATCACACATGATATGCTCACTGCTTTAGATATTCTAGCGTTAGAGCAAATTAATGAAGGGCTATTTAAAATAATTGGTAATTTACCTGATTGGTACAATAAATTTTCTTGTAAAGAATTGGCATCAGGGATAAATATATCAATACCGCAAGGAGAGTTTTCTTTTTTAAAGAATTTTTTAATTGATGCTGAAGAATTTTGGATAAACAATAATAATAATGTTAAAAAACTGAGTTCAGGTTTATGGACTGAAATAGATGCCACTGGGCAAGAATATCATTTGAAAGCTTATGCAATTTTTGTCGATAATAGGAAAGTTTTGTTAATTGAGGCTTTAGAAGATTCTTATAAAGAACAGCAGTATATTCTACAAAAAGCTAGAGAATATAAGTTAGTTTATCAGCAATTGCTCAAAGATAATCAAAAAAAAGATGTTTTAATCCATTGTCTTATCCATGATATAGCAGTGGAATTAAGTGCTATAAATTGCTGTTTTGCACTCCTGGAATTTGAGAATTTAACACCTCAAGGAAAAGAGTATTTAGAAACTGGTATCAAGCAATGTCTAAAACAAGAGATGCTAATTAAGGATACTTTAGATGCTTTTTCTAATGAAGTACTATTACCAGAAAATTCTCCTATTGGTATTGAGGCAGCACCCAATATATTAACTTCCATCCAAGAGGTAATTGAGTTTTTAAAGCCTAGTTTTGCTCTTAATCATATACAATTACAGTTTGCCGCTAACATTGATAAGACAATAGACTGGACAGTTATTGGAGATCAATCTCGTTTAGATAGAGTGATTTCTAATCTAGTAGAAAATGCTTATCGTTACAGTGTACCAGATTCTACTGTGACTATTGGTCTAGAATTAGATGGGGAGTATGTTTTAGTTACTGTAGATGATCAGGGCTTGGGTGTATCGCCAGAAATGGTAAAAAATTTATTTCAAAAGTTCTCCCAAGGTAAAGATAAATCAGGGAGAGCGGGTTTAGGTCTTTATTTTTGTAGAATCACACTCGAACGCTGGGGAGGTATAATTGGTTATTTACCTCGTCCTGAAGGTGGTTCTAGATTTTGGTTCCGCTTGCCAAGACTAGCATTAAAGTAAGAATAACTACAGGTGGACAATTATCTCGTTCCCAGTCTCAGACTGGGAATACCATCTTAGAGGCTCCGCCTCCCTTACTGGCGGCAGAGCCACCAGGAGTAGCATTTCCAGCCAGAGGCTGGAAACGAGATTTGAACTACAGGTGGACAATTAAATAGATGCGGTTATGTCTTTTTATTTATAGAAGCTGCGCCAAGTTGGCATTACTCAAATAAAAAAGTACTACAAAATTGAAGCAGAAGAGGATTCCTATATTAACTATCCTCACATTTCAAAGTTAACAAACGAGACTTATCTGAATTATCAAATAATTGTCGTTTTGATAAATGACAATTGTCAAACTTCGTATATTTAACTATACTCCTGTTAAGACATGAGCAACCGCATTGCTGTTATTGGTCTTGGCTACGTTGGACTACCTGTTGCCCTAGCGTTTGCCAAAAAGTTTCCCTACACTATTGGATTTGATATCAATTTAGAGAAAGTTAAAAGTTTAAAACAAGGCTGCGATCGCACGGGTCAAATCTCTACTGATGAGTTAATAAATTCTAGTCTCATCATCACTTCAGACATCTATGACTTGGTAGATACAAACTTTTTTGTGATTGCCGTACCTACCCCAGTTGACCGCAACCATAATCCTGACCTCAGCTTGCTGATTAAAGCCTCTGAACTCGTTGCGAAAGTGCTACAACCTGGTGCGATCGTGGTGTACGAATCCACAGTCTATCCAGGTGTTACAGAGGATATCTGCGGAGCAACCCTGGCCAAAGTATCAGGCTTACAAATGGGTGTTGATTTCAAGCTGGGCTATTCTCCAGAACGGATTAATCCCGGCGACAAGGCTCATACTCTGGAAAAGATTGTCAAAGTGGTAGCTGGAGAAGATGCCGAAACTTTGGAACGAGTTGCAAATGTCTATACAGCTATTATTGATGCCGGTGTATATCGCACCTCCTCAATTAAAGTAGCTGAGGCTGCCAAAGTCATTGAGAATACTCAGCGAGACTTGAATATTGCTTTGATGAACGAACTGGCGTTAATATGCGATCGCATCGGTATCCGCACCCACGATGTTTTAGCAGCTGCAAACACCAAATGGAACTTTTTGCCATTCACACCAGGACTTGTTGGTGGTCACTGCATTGGAGTTGACCCCTACTATCTAACTACCAAGGCAGAAGAACTGGGGTACCATCCCGAAGTCATCCTAGCCGGTCGTCGGATTAACGACAGTATGGGTACTTACCTCGGTCAGCGTTTTGTCAAACTCTTAGTTGAAGCTAGCCTGTCGATTAAAGAAGCGCGGGTAGGAATTCTCGGTCTTACTTTTAAGGAAAATGTACCCGACATCCGCAATAGTCGTATACCAGATATGGTGGCAGAATTGCAGCAATTCGGTATTGAACCACTCTTACACGATCCTCTGGTAGATCCTGATGAAGCATATCAAGAGTATGGGATTGATTTAGTAGATTGGCATAACCTATGTGATTTAGATGGGGTAATATTTGCAGTCAGCCATCAAGCTTACTTGGATATGCCTTGCGAACAACTTTTCAACTGTTTGCGTCCAGGTGGAGTGCTAATGGATATCAAGTCTATTTTTAGCCACACTACACTACCATCCCATATTCATTACTGGAGCTTATAAGTAGGTAGACATAATTAAACATAAAATCCTAGTTCGTAGTGAGCGATTTATCGCTTCTTCAGGATTATCAGGACTAAAGTCCTTACTACAAACTTTAATTTATTGACACCTAACTACTTAGGGAAAACATCATGGTCAAGGTTTTAGTCACTGGTGCTGCTGGTTTTATTGGTTTTCATCTCAGTCAACGTTTATTAACCAGAGGTGATGAGGTTGTTGGTCTAGATAACCTAAATGATTACTACGATGTCCTACTTAAAAAAGACCGTTTAGCTCAACTAGAAGAAAACCCAAATTTTAGTTTTTATAGACTGGATTTGGCAGACTCGGTAGCTATAGCTCAACTTTTCGCCGAACAACGCTTTGATGTGGTGGTCAATTTAGCAGCACAAGCTGGTGTCCGATACTCCATCAAGAACCCTCATGCGTATATAGATAGCAACTTAGTAGGCTTTATTAATATCCTCGAAGGTTGTCGCCATTCAGGCGTTCAACACTTAGTATTTGCCTCTTCTAGTTCTGTATACGGTGCTAATACTAAAACACCCTTTTCTATTCATGACAATGTAGATCATCCAGTTAGTTTATATGCTGCTACAAAAAAAGCTAACGAGTTAATGGCTCATAGTTATAGCCACTTATATGGTTTAGCAACAACTGGACTTCGCTTCTTTACTGTCTATGGGCCGTGGGGTCGTCCAGATATGGCGCTGTTTTTGTTTACTAAAGCGATTTTGAAAAAGCAGCCGATTGATGTGTTTAATTACGGTAAAATGTGCCGAGATTTTACATATATTGACGACATTGTAGAAGGTATTATCCGGGTGATGGATAAAATACCTGAGCCAAATATTGCTTGGTCAGGAGATGCACCCGACCCAGGAACGAGTAAGGCTGCTTATAAAATTTACAACATAGGTAATAATCAACCAGTTGAATTAATGCGCTTTATAGAAGTGCTGGAAGATTGTTTGGGAATGAAAGCACAAAAGAATTTGCTCCCTTTACAACCTGGTGATGTCCCCGTTACTTATGCAGATGTTGATGATTTAGTTAATGATGTAGGCTTTAAACCTAGCACACCTATTGAGGTAGGAATTGGACGTTTTGTAGATTGGTATTGTTCTTATTATCAGAATGCTAGGACTCAATTAACCCAAAATTCTTGGGTAAAAGTGGGGAGTCGGGAATAATGAAAATCCTACATATTTGTGCAATTGGAGACACCGCCCAGATTCTTTTAAGACCTCAGATTGATTATTTATTGTCTCATAATCTATCAGTTGAAATAGCTTGCTCTCCAGGTTTAGAAGTTGAACAATTACAACAACAAGGATACATAGTCCATCCAATTCAAATTGACCGTCGGATATCTCCTCTCTTGAATTTGAGAAGTATTTATCAACTGACGCGATTAATTCAAAAAAATCAGTACGACCTTGTTCACGTACATACTCCAATTGCTGCTGTATTGGGACGTATTGCAGCCAAACTAGCTGGTGTTAAACGAATTGTCTACACTGCTCACGGTTTTCCATTTCACGATCAGTCCTCACTTAGTCAATATCGTTTTTATTTTATTGTCGAAAAACTTGCTGCTTTCATAACTGATTTAATCCTTACTCAAAATCATGAAGATATTGCCACAGCCAAAAAATTAGGTCTTTGTCCGCCGGAAAAAGTATGTTATTTGGGTAACGGTGTAGACATTGATCGTTTTAAGTGCGATCGCCTCAATTTGGCTCATCAAAATCAATTGCGTAAATCCTTGGGTATCCCTGAGAGTAGAAACTTAATTATTGGCACAATTGGACGTATAACCCGTAAAAAAGGCAGTGAATATTTAATTGAAGCCACAGCAAAACTACTTCCTCATTTTCCTAATTTGCAAGTTTTGGTAATTGGCTCACAACTCGATACTGATCCTGAACCTTTTCAGGCAGAACTAATCAAAAAAATTCACTCTTTAGGAATTGAGGAACATATTACTCTCACAGGTAAACGTCAAGATATACCAGAACTTTTAGGGCTGTTAGATATCTTTGTGTTGCCTACATTCAGTCATGAAGGATTACCCCGATCTATTCTAGAAGCAATGTCAATGAGTTTACCAGTTGTTACTACAGATATTCGGGGTTGTCGAGAAGCTGTAATTCACGGGAAAACAGGTTTAATTGTGCTACCTCAAAATAGTCAAAAGTTAGCTGAGGCTGTAGGAATACTATTATCTAACTATGAATTACGACAAACTTATGGCCAAGCTAGTCGTGAGCGAGTCGAAATTAAATATGATGAGGAATTAGTTTTTGCTCGACTGAATAAGTACTATGAAGAATTAGGAATTGATTCAATATCTCATAAGTAGAGATTTTGAAAAAAAATCTCACATATATAAGAGAAATAAGAGAGACAGTGTATTTATGAATCTTAAAATTTTTCAGGGCATTAACTTAAAAAACTACAGCAGATTAATCAAGTCTATATTAGATAGAGTTGTGGCAGCGATCGCTTTAATTTTTCTTTTTCCTTTACTCATGGGTGTTGCGATCGCTATTTATTTTCGCATGGGTCAGCCAGTGATTTTCACCCAGCCCCGCCCTGGTCAAAATGCTCGGATTTTTAACTTTTACAAATTCCGTACTATGACCAATGAACGCGATACTGAAGGCAATCTTCTTCCTGATGAAAAACGCCTCACAGCCTTTGGTAAATTGCTGCGTCAAACTAGTCTTGATGAATTACCTCAACTTTGGAATGTCTTAAAAGGAGACATGAGTTTTGTTGGCCCCCGCCCGTTATTAGTAAAGTATCTTGACCGCTATACCCCTCAACAAGCACGTCGCCATGAAGTAAAGCCGGGTATTACTGGCTGGGCGCAAGTTAATGGTCGCCGCACATTAGATCAAGTTTGGAATAAAAAATTTCAGTTGGATGTTTGGTATATCGATCACTGGAGTCTGTGGCTTGACCTGAAAATTTTGTTCATGACTATATGGCAAGTAATGCAACGAGAAAGCGTCACCCAGGAAGGTCACGTTACATCGGAGGAATTCAAAGGCCAACTTAAAGAATAATTGGTAATTAATTTTAAAGATGAATATTCAAGTAATTGATTTAGCTAACCCTTTGTGGTTAGAAATACTAGAAAAGCTCAGTTATGATGTTTATCATTTGCCTGAATATGTATATCTAGAATCCCAAAGAACTCAAACAATACCAGAGGCAATTTTGATAGCTGATGGTGAAAAAATATTTTTTTTACCTTATTTGCTGCGCCGCTGTGATAATTTGTTTGACGGCGAGTTCACAATTCCAGAAGTATTTGATGTAGTTTCGCCTTATGGTTATCCTGGATTTCTGTTAAGTGAAGCGGCGGCTAATACACCCGATTTTTTAAACTTGGCACTTGAAAAGCTAAAATCTGTATTCCTATCCAAGAGCGTGTGTTCAGCATTCTTACGCTTGCATCCAATACTCAATCAAAATTTGAATGAAGTTTTAGCCTCTAAATTTTTTCAAGTATCAGGAGAAACTATATCTATCAACTTAAGCCTTTCAGCAACAGAAATATGGCAGCAAACGCGACCAGAACACCGAACTTATATCAATCGGTGTAAACGTGATGGATTTACAACAAGAATGGTTAATTTTCAGGATTATATAGATGTTTTTATCGATGTATATACTCAAACAATGCAGCGTGTAGAAGCAAAAAAATATTTTTATTTTGATTATAAATATTTTGCTTCTCTAGCAAATATGAATGAAAATATATACTTATGTATTTTAGAGTTAAATAATAAAGTTGCTTGTGCTGGAATATTTACTGAATGCTGTGAAATAGTTCAGTATCACCTTGGAGGAACAAAAAACGAGTTCCTAAAACAAGCTCCTAGTAAGTTAATGTTTGATTACGTTCGATTTTGGGCTAAAGAACGTGGAAATAAAGTTTTGCATTTAGGCGGTGGTGTTGGTTCAGCTAAAGATAGTCTCTACAAATTTAAAGCAGGTTTTTCTAAACAAAAACATTCTTTCTTGACATTACGCCTAATTACAGATGAAGAAAAATATATAGATTTAGTTAAATTACGAGCAAAATCTTTAAAAACTGAGCCAGAAACCTTACTTGAGTCAAATTTTTTCCCCGCTTATCGTTCTCTTAATTGAGGGAAAAATACCAAGACTTACGTAAAATTCCCATTTGGAAACTGGCAAACATATTTAGGTAATAGGAATGAATAAACCAATTTTGCTTTCAACACCTCATATAGGCGATCGCGAACTAGAATTCGTCCAAGAAGCTTTTGAAACTAACTGGATTGCGCCTGTTGGCCCCCATGTTGATGCTTTCGAGCAAGAATTTTGTCAATTAACTGGTGCTAGCCATGCTGTGGCTGTTAGTTCTGGCACAGCGGCTCTGCATTTAGCTTTGCGATTAGTTGGTGTTGAACCTGGGGATGAAGTTTTTTGCTCTACTTTAACATTTATTGCTAGTGCTAATCCAATTACTTATTTAGGTGCAAAACCAGTTTTTATCGATAGCGATCGCACTTCTTGGAACATGAACCCTGAATTGTTAACCGAAGCGCTAAATCACCGCGCCAAAAAAGGCAAATTACCTAAAGCTGTTGTGGTTGTACATTTATATGGTCAAAGTGCAGATATTGATCCAATTTTAAAAGCTTGTAATCACTATAATATTCCCTTAATTGAAGATGCTGCTGAAGCTTTAGGGGCTACTTATAAAGGGCGTTCTTTAGGAACTTTTGGACACATTGGAATTTATTCTTTCAATGGCAATAAAATTATTACTACCTCTGGTGGTGGGATGTTAGTTTGTAATGATTTAGAGTTAGTAAATAGAGCTAAATTTTTAGCAACCCAAGCCCGCGATCGCGCTCCTCATTACCAACATTCAGAGATTGGTTACAACTATCGTTTAAGTAACATTTTAGCTGGTATTGGTCGCGGTCAGTTGTGTGTTTTGAGTGAGCGAGTGGCAGCGAGACGACGCAATTTTGAAATTTATTACCAAGCATTGAAAAACCTACCAGGTATAGAATTTATGCCGGAAGCTAATTATGGACGCGCTACTCGTTGGCTAACCTGCTTAACAATAGATACTGAAGCTTTTGGTGCAAATCGAGAACAAGTTCGTCTAGCACTTGTTGAACAGCAAATTGAATCTCGTCCCGTCTGGAAACCTTTACACCTCCAGCCAATTTTTGCTGAGTGTGAATGTTTTGGCGGTGAAATAGCAGAAGATTTATTTGCTTACGGTCTTTGCTTACCTTCTGGATCTAATCTTAAACGCGAAGATTTAGAAAGAGTAATTGGTCAAATTAAAGCAGTTCACCATAAAACTCAATCTGTGTTCATGGTTCCCGAAAAAGTCTACCTGACAATTTAATTTAAATTTCATATCCCGGCATTATTGAGTAATTTGATGTAAGAGGTTGTTTGAAAAGTGGTATGTTGCGATTTTAATCAAATTATTTCCCCCCTTAATCCCCCCTTATAAAGGGGGGAAATAAGAAAATCTGGTTCACTCCCCTTTTATAAGAGGAGGGTTGGGGAAATAAGAAAATCTGGTTCACTCCCCTTTTATAAGAGGAGGATTGAGAAAATAATAAAATCCGATTCCCTCCCCTTTATAAGGGGAGGGTTAGGGTGGGGTAATCAACTTGATGCTTTTAACAAAAATAAAAAAATAATTATTTTATGGCACTACAAGAATCTTCTGGAACATTTGATAAATATTCGCAAGTTCTGAAACGCCGTTGGATTAATGCTTTGGGTGTTTTCGTTTGCATCTTCATAATTTTACAGGTAGCTACATTATTCAAGAAACCTTATTATTTAGCAGAAGGAAAACTGAAGTTTCAAAGAACAAATACTACTTCTTCATTAACAGGAGTAGGAACAGAAATGAGCAAACTAGAGCCATTAGTTGATAATAAAAGTAATCCTCTGAATACAGAGGCAGAAGTTATCCGTTCTGTACCAGTTGTCAAAACTACTATAAATAGACTTAACCTAAAAGACAAGAAAAATATACATTTAAAAACCAAACAATTTCTGCAAATGCTCACAGTGAAGGAAATTAATGGATCTGACATCCTAAGTATTTCCTATAAAGATACAAACCCACAACTAGCCGCGCAAGTTGTTAATACTTTAATAGATGTCTATTTAGAATACAATATAACATCTCATAGAACTCAAGCTACAACTGCTCGCAAGTTTATAGAAAAGCAACTACCAAATGCAGAATTAGTTGTTAGACAAGCAGAAGCAGAACTAGCAGAGTTTAAAGAAAAGTACAAAATTGTTTCTCTGCAAGAAGAAGCGACTAAAGCACTGGAAGTTATTACAGCATTACAACAGCAAATTAATGAATCTCAATCTAGATTTGCCGATGCTGAAGCACAAACTCAAGGAATCCGTAAACAATTGGGTATGAACTCCCAGCAAGCAATAGTTATGACTTCCCTTAGCCAAACGTCAGGAGTACAAGATATTCTTAGAGAAGTTCAACAGTTAGAATCACAACTGGCAGCTAGGCGAACTGTTTTGCAGGAAAACCATCCGCAAATTATCGATTTGGTATACAAATTAGAGTCGTTAAATGGGCTACTACAACAACGGATAAAAAACGTTAGAGGTACAAATTCAACACAGCTAAATCATAATTTTCAATTGGGAGAATTACAACAGCAGCTTTCTGCAAGGCTTGTAGAATTAGAGTCAAATCGTCTGGGTTTAGCAAGCCAAATTACTACTTTATCTGGGTTACAAACTGCTTATAAACAACGTTTGAACAATCTACCGAGATTGGAACAACAACAGCGCCAATTTGAACGTAAAGTACAAGCCGCACAATCTACTTATTCACTGTTACTACAAAAGCTGCAAGAAAGCCGAATCGCCGAAAATCAAAGCTTAGGTAATGCGAGCATGATATCCGAAGCTGAAATACCAGAAGAATCAATTTCATCTCCAATGTTTTTATATTTGGCAACAGGTTTATTGGCTGGTTTAACAGCTTTATCGGCCGTCTATATTTTGGAAAAAATAGATAAATCAATTAAGAATGTTGACCAAGCAAAAGAGTTGCTTAAATTTACTTTATTAGGGATTATTCCTGACTTCAGCAAGTCGAAAAAATCTCTTCGTGGCAATGAAGAACTGGAGTTATATAGCAAAAGGCTTGTAGTTCGAGATATGCCGCGATCGCAAATTAATGAAGCCTACCGAATGTTGCGGGCAAATCTGAGGTTTACGAGTGCTGATAAGGAGCTAAAAGTTATAGTTGTCACAAGTTCTGTACCCAGAGAAGGTAAATCAACAGTGGCGGCTAATTTAGCTATAACAATGGCTCAGATGGAGCGAAAAGTTTTACTGATAGATGCAGATATGCGTCGTCCTGTTCAACATAAAATCTGGGAACTAATTAATAATCAAGGTCTAAGCAATTTGATTGTTGGACAAGGTGAAATTAGGACAGCTATCAAACAAGTCATGGATAATTTATATGTCCTCACCTCTGGAGTTACACCTCCTAATCCAGGTTCTCTTCTCGACTCGAAAAAAATGGCTGCATTAATTCAAACTTTGTCTGTTTATTACGACTTTGTAATTATTGATTCTCCATCATTAAACGTTGCTGCTGATGCAGCTACTCTAGGTCAAATGGCTGATGGTGTTTTATTTGTTGTTCGTCCAGGGGTTGTTGATTCTGTTAGTGCCAGTATTGCTAAGGAGCTTTTAGAAAAATCTGGGCAAAATGTCTTGGGACAGGTAGTAAACGGAGCTATTCCTCAGACTGAGCGCTACAGTTACTACTACTCAACTGAGGAAAATAATCTCCAAGAAGCTATTGGAGTCCGAAGTAGGAAGTAAGGAATAGTTGATTAATCTGATCAATATCTATCTTTATAACCTAGTCGTGGATGATATGGGCAGTATATATGCAACTTTTTTAGGTAATGATTTACAACAAAGTATCAGTAATATATCTTTTGAAGATTTTTATATTAAAAACCAACTGGTAACTAATTTTAGTTTTATATCCAGCTATGAAGACAAAAATAACTATAATCAATTAAACTTAAAACCTCTCCGTGTCCCTGCGTCCAGTTATCCCACGATTGTGAACATTACAGCTACAAAAATGTATGCGTCACAATTTGGAGAAATAGGGGAGTTTGTCATCACTCGTACTGGTAACATAACTCAAGACTTAATAGTGAAATACAGGATTCACGGAACAGCCGAGGATGGAGTGCATTATCAATCAATTGCTAACTTTGTGACAATCACGGCTGGGGCGAGTGAAATACCAATTATAATTCAACCTCAAAAAAGCGATTATCAAGGATTGAAAACAGTCTTGTTAACTTTGGAAAATTTGCCCAAGAGTAGCCAATATATGCTCGGAACAAACTTTCATGCTGTGGTAAATATTCTTAATTTGTAAACTTATACCAATTCAATTAATGATTGCAACACATCTTTGGGTAAAGACGCGATTCATCGCGTCTCTACAAATGGTCTATTTGTCGGATTCTTTTTTCAAATTCTTTACTTAAAACTTTACGCCTCGATCGCAGGATGATAATCATCTGGATTATTAAAGCCTGCAATCCAGGCTGCTGCTTGATGGCAACTCCGCATGTGAGGGGGAACGCGCAGGATATGAATATGTCCTGTGGATGGACAAGTGACTTTCAAGACCATAAGCGGTTCGTCATCCTCAAAAGGAATGTAGACTAGTTGACGTTCTCCACCAGCATCGCGATCGCGATCGCGGATTAATCCTCCCACTTGCTGCAAAAATGTCTCGTATCCCAGACGTTCAATCAGGACACGGCGCAACTCAACATTCTCTATATTGAGGATATCTTGCCCAGTTAGGGACTGGGATTCAAAGGCAATCTTATCGTTTACCTGCACGCCTCGCCAACGCAAAATAAAACCATGCCCCGCAGATAGACTAGTAATCCCACTTCCGGCCAACTCGATCCAATAAGTGACGTGCAGTCCTTTGGGAAGGGTAGTGAGGTTTACACAGTCGCTAATATCAATACTTTCACAGGTTAAATTTTCAGGTAGATTGTAAAGATCCAACGCACCGCTTAAATCCAGATGCCCCAAAACGCGCATACCATCCCAAGCGCGATGCTCAAGGATGAGTTTTCGAGCACGTTCAGCCGATACAGGCTCGTGGCTTTCCTTTGGGCGCTGCAAAACTTGTCTATTCGGCACACGTCCCTGCGACATCATCTTGAGCATTAGTCCATCACCTCTACATAAGCATCAGGGCGATATTCACGTTGTCTCCAGACGCGGTAAAGCCCTTGGGGTAATTCAATCGCCCGATGTTCTTCATGAACTAAAGTAGCACTGGGTTCTTTAACCTCAAGAAAAAGGTCACTACCATGTACCCACAACTGAACAGCATTAGATTGCTGAATCCGATGGCTGTGTCCTGTGATTTCACCATGAGCGAGAGTAGCACCTATACGCTTTTGGACACCAGCAGGTAAGGTAGCAATACCTCTGATCAGAACGTCGCCATGTCTGTAGAGAACACTACCTAGGTTAACTTGGGAGTTGTTGCTATTGTTAAACATCTTTCTATCATAACAATACCTTTCTAATAATATTAGCAAAAATAAAACTTGGTAATTTTGATAGACTTAACATAGGTTATTATTCGTTAGTAAATTATCTAAATAAATCTAACAATTAAGCTTTAGAAGTAATGAGAAATTTCAATTACTAAAGTTAAGTCTGCAACCACAAACAAGTATCTTTTCATATAAGCAATGACTCAAAAAGCTGCCTTATCTCGATTTGCCATAGCATTTATTTTATGTTAGAGAGCATTCGCTTTTGGGGGAAAACTTTTCGATTTATTGAAATTATGCAGAAATTGCAGTTCAGATGCGGTGAGATCGCGCCATTGACCCAATTGTAGGTCACTTAATTGTAAGTGAGCTATTTTGACTCTGACTAGTCGCAAAGTTGGAAACCCTACAGCCGCAGTCATGCGCCGTACTTGGCGATTTTTTCCCTCTGTCAAAGTCATTTCCAGCCAAGCTGTCGGTACACTTTTGCGAAATCTAATCGGCGGAGTGCGTTCAGGTAATTGTGGTTCTTCTGATAAGAGCCTAACTTCTGCTGGCTGAGTGCGGTAATCTTGAATTTCCACACCTGTTTGCAACCTATTAATAGCATCTACATCTGGAATTCGCTCTACCTGTACCCAGTAAGTACGTTTATGACCAAAACGCGGATGGGCGAGGCGATGTTGCAATTGTCCATCGTTGGTTAACAGCAGCAATCCTTCACTATCCCAGTCTAAGCGTCCCACAGGATACACATCAGGCACATCAATATAATCTTTTAGAGTGCTATGTGTGGGGGCATCTTTTGTAAACTGACTGAGAACGCCATAGGGTTTGTAAAAAATAATATATCGGTAATGATTTTTCATTTGTCGTTTGTCATTTGTCATTGGGCATTGGGCATTGGGCATTGGGCATTGGGCATTGGGCATTGCTTATTCTCCTTGTCTCCCTCTGCTTCTTCATCTCCATTACACGAGTGTTTAATGGGCAAAATTATCTAAAGATTTGGGCATCCTAATAAAAACAATATAGTGAAGAGTTGATTATGCCAAGTTCCAAAATCTGCCGACGGTCTTTCTTGTTTTTAGGAGGTGCTGTCTTGGCACAAGAATTAACATTGGCGCTCCCAGTAGCGGCTCAAACTGTACAAGTGAAGAGAGGTAAGGTAAATGGTTTCTCTTTTTATCAAACTATTATTGACCTCACTGACCCCAAAACCTTTATTACTATTGGTTTAGCAAATAATGCAACTTTGGCTAATACTAATCAAAAAACTAACGGTGATGAAGAATTTAACAATTTAGTGGCTCGTCATCGTGCGGCTGTCGTTGCTAATGGTACTTTTTTTGCCAAGAATGCCCAGAAAACAGTGATGGGTAACATGGTAGCGGCAGGGAGATTCCTCAAATACAGCCAATGGGAAAATTTTGGTACTACTTTGGGGTTGCGAGTTGGCAATAAACCGGAAATGGTGACAGCACGGGTTGATGGTAAACCGGAATGGAATCAACATTGGTTGTCTATTACCTGTGGGCCTCGACTGTTGAGACAGGGACAAATTTGGCTGAAGCCGGATGTTGAAGGATTTAAAGATCCTGGGGTTTTAGGTACTGGCGCACGAACTGCGATCGGGTTTCCTGCTGATGGTAAAAAACTATTTTTGATAAATTTCGATAGTGGATTAACTTTACAACAAGAAGCGCAAGTGATGAAAGCAATTGGCTGTCACGAAGCGATGAATTTAGATGGTGGTGCATCGAAAGCCTTTGCTGCTAACGGTAAAATTTTAGTCCCCGCCGGACGCCCACTAACTAATGTGATTGTTGTTTATGATGCCAAGAATCCTGCTCCTACTGCTTTACAACAGTCATGGGCAAGGTTTCAGAAAGGCGATCGCCCCATCATACCTGGTGGTTAAAAACTTTTGATTAGTGATAATACGCAATTAACTATATCAGAAAATACAAAGTTAGATAATTAAAGTGAAGTAGTGACACTTAAATAAACAGCCACTATAGTAATGAAATTAACTAACTTTCATATATAGCAGGTTAGCTGAATAATGCTTACAAGTCAGTCAAGAAGCTGAAAAAGCTAAAAAATTAGCGTTTTTAGTTCGGCATAAACTATACCGAAAGTGTCAACTTTCGGCGACTTTGTTCTGCCTTAAAACAGCAATACCCACAGGTTAATATCTCAAGTTTCTGAAAAATTGATTTAGGTAGGTAGAAGTTATGGCAATTATCAATGGTACTAATGCTAATGACAACCTCTATAGCTTCGGGGGTGGTGACAGTCTCTATAGCTTCGGAGGCGATGATGTCCTGAATATTAGCAATTCTTTGGGGAAAAACCTCTTAGATGGCGGTTCTGAAAACGATCAAATTTATGCTGTAGCTACCACTGGCAACAATATCCTCAAGGGAGGAAGTGGGGATGATTATTTAGATGTTTCTGTTTCTTTTGGGAATAACATCCTCTATGGAGATACAGGAAATGACGAATTTTCGATTCAGGATAGTTTTGGCAAAAATATTGTTTTAGGTGGAACTGGCTCTGATAAATTTTACGCATATAGAGTCAATGGTGCTAACACCCTAGATGGTGGCAATGGCAATGACTCCTTCTATTTGAGTGCCTCATATACCGCCCCCTCTGTTTTAGTAACCCAAACAGTAAATGGGGGTACAGGTTCGGATTATTTGGAAGTTAATTACAGTAGCTATACTACCAAAGGAATCACCTCGACTTTCAATGCAACCACTAACCAAGGCTCGATTACAAGTGGCACTAATCGAGTTAGCTATAAGAATATTGAACGATTCAATATCACTGGTACAGCCTACGCTGACAATATTCGTGGGGGCAATGGCGAAGATGTGCTTAGTGGTGGCACTTCTGGCAATGATACGATTAGTGGGGGTTCAGGTAACGATCGCCTCTATGTTTCCTACTCGTCTGGCAATAAAATTGTGAATGGAGACGATGGTAACGATACCTTTTACGCATACGGAGCCAAGGGTGCTAACACTCTAAATGGGGGGAATGGCGATGACACCTTTTATTTGACCGCCCCAACTACCGCCCCCTCTGTTTTATTGACTCAAACGGTAAATGGGGGTACAGGTTCAGATTATTTAGAAGTCAATTACAGTAGCTATACTAACAAAGGAATCACTTCAACTTTCAATGCAACCACTAACCAAGGCTCGATTATAAGTGGCACAAATCAAGTTATCTACAAGAATATTCAAGGGCTAAATATCAGTGGTACAGTCTACGCCGACAATATTATAGGGAGTAATAGTAGCGATTTGCTCTTTGGGTATAATGGCAACGATCTCCTGACTGGAGGGAAAGGCAATGATATTCTGTATGGGGGAGATGGCACTGATACTTTTGCGTTCAATAATTACAATCAAGGCATTGATACTCTCGTTGACTTCGACACGACTGATGAAGTTATTCAGGTATCGGCTACTGGTTTCGGCGGCTCTTTAGCAGTAGGTACACTCTCCGCTGGTAAGTTTACCATCGGTTCATCTGCAACAGCGATCGCTCAACGATTTATTTACGACAATATTACAGGTGCGCTGTTCTTTGACCAAGATGGTAGCGCTGGCGCTTTTACTCAGGTACAATTCGCGCAACTCAGCAGTGGAATGTCACTAAAAGCAACTCATTTTGTTGTTGTCTAGTTCTACGCATAAACACCAATAAATCCCAGAAAAACCAACCGCAGAAGCATAGAAAACACCGAAAAATAAGAGTTTGAGAGAATTTTTGCGCCTACCCCCTGCCCCCTATCCCCTATCCCCTGCCCCCTACCCCCTGCCTCTCAAAGGTGTCGCAACTAGGCTCGTTGTAGACATCGCTTCTTTCAAGGTCAAGGTATTATGTACTCGAACACCGTGCAGCATAAAACCTGAGGTTTTGCATGAAAGTAGCAGTTTTCAGTACTAAAGCCTACGATCGGCAGTTTTTGTCAGCTGCAAATTCTCCCATCCAACACGAGTTAGTGTTTTTTGAACCCCGTTTAAATCGGGATACAGCTATCCTTGCTGCCGGATTTCCGGCGGTTTGCGTCTTTGTGCATGATCAGGTTGATGCCCCAACTTTAGAGCTTCTCGCCTCACGGGGAACTCGCCTGGTTGTCCTTCGCTGTGCAGGGTTTAACAATGTAGACTTACAAGCCGCAGCAGACTTAGGAATTACCGTTGTGCGTGTTCCCGCCTATTCACCTTATGGGGTAGCAGAACACGCCGTAGGATTGATTTTGAGCCTAAATCGCAAAATTCATCGTGCCTATAACCGTGTCCGAGAAGGCAATTTTTCCCTAGATGGACTGTTGGGATTTAATTTGCATGAACGCACAGTGGGAATTGTCGGCACCGGCAAAATCGGTCTGATTTTAGGACAGATTATGAAGGGGTTTGGCTGTCACCTACTCGCCTATGACGTTTATCGGAATCCCGAATTGGAGGCATTAGGCGGAAAGTATGTAGAACTACCTGAGCTATTTGCCAACTCCGATATTATCTCCCTGCATTGCCCCCTAACTCCCGAAACCCATCACTTGATTAACACTGAGGCTATAGAAAAGATTAAGCCAGGTGTGATGATAATTAATACTAGCCGAGGAGCGCTGATTGATACCCAAGCCGTGATTGAGGGATTGAAGTCTGGTAAAATTGGCTATCTTGGTGTAGATGTCTACGAACAAGAATCAGAATTGTTCTTTGAGGATTTGTCTGGGGAAATTATTCAAGATGATATTTTCCAACGTCTGACAACGTTCCCCAATGTACTCATTACCGGACATCAAGCCTTTTTTACAGCAGAAGCTCTCTACAATATTGCAGAAACAACTTTTGCTAATATTACCGATGTTGAACAAGGTCGTTCTTGTGCAAATGAAATTCGTGCCTAAACCTTTAGCAATCTAAAATCTCAAATCCAAAATCCAAAATTGTGTGACCTCATAAATTGTTAACACCCTTGCCCCCAGATATAACCAAAGTGATACACTACATCCATGCTAGGGGTGCCTAAATAACCAGGCTGAGATCACACCCTTAACACCTGAGTCTGGGTAATACCAGCGGAGGGAAGCTGTTTATCGAGGAATTACAATATGCGGACAGAATGGGTTGCTAAACGACGTGGGCAAAGTAATGTATCTCAAATGCACTACGCCCGCCAAGGTGTTATCACCGAAGAAATGCACTACGTCGCCCAGCGGGAAAATCTCCCTGCTGATCTCATTCGTGAGGAAGTAGCACGGGGACGAATGATTATCCCCGCTAATATTAATCACACTAATCTAGAGCCGATGGCTATTGGCATCGCCTCTAAATGTAAGGTAAATGCTAATATCGGCGCTTCTCCCAACTCTTCTAATCTTCAAGAAGAAGTGGATAAGCTAAACTTGGCGGTGAAATACGGTGCTGACACCGTGATGGATTTGTCCACAGGCGGCGGTAACTTGGATGAAATTCGCACCGCCATTATCAAAGCTTCACCTGTTCCCATTGGTACTGTGCCTGTTTATCAAGCTTTAGAAAGCGTTCATGGCACAATCGAGAACCTGACTGCTGATGATTTTCTCCATATCATCGAAAAGCACGCCCAGCAGGGGGTAGACTATCAAACTATCCACGCTGGGATTTTGATTGAGCATTTACCTTTGGTCAGAAGCCGGATCACGGGTATTGTTTCTCGTGGTGGCGGTATTTTGGCGCGGTGGATGCTACATCACCACAAACAAAACCCGCTTTATACGCACTTTCAAGACATCATTGAGATTTTCAAAAGATATGATGTCTCCTTCAGTTTGGGAGATTCCCTGCGTCCCGGCTGCACCCATGATGCCTCAGATGAAGCACAATTAGCTGAATTGAAAACCCTGGGACAGCTAACTCGCAAAGCCTGGGAAGATGATGTACAGGTGATGGTAGAAGGGCCTGGACACGTGCCAATGGATCAAATTGAGTTCAATGTCCGTAAGCAAATGGAAGAGTGTTCTGAAGCACCTTTCTATGTGTTGGGGCCATTGGTGACAGACATTGCTCCCGGTTATGACCATATCACTTCAGCCATTGGAGCCGCGATGGCTGGATGGTACGGTACTGCGATGCTGTGCTATGTAACACCTAAAGAACATTTGGGTCTGCCAAATGCTGAAGATGTCAGAAATGGGTTAATTGCCTATAAAATAGCGGCTCATGCGGCTGATATTGCTAGACATCGCTCTGGTGCAAGGGATAGAGATGATGAACTTTCCAAGGCGCGTTACAACTTCGATTGGAACCGTCAGTTTGAATTATCACTCGACCCAGAAAGAGCTAAGGAATATCACGATGAAACTCTACCAGCAGATATTTATAAAACTGCTGAGTTTTGTTCGATGTGTGGGCCTAAGTTCTGCCCAATGCAAACTAAAGTTGATGCTGATGCGCTGACAGAATTAGAGAAGTTCTTGGCGAAAGAGGCTGTGACTCAAAGTTAATAGATTGTCATATCGATTCTGATTGCATACTTTACCTCGTTTTTAGTCAGAGTTTAAATAGTTTTGTAGTAGTGTAGCAAGGCTAAAGTAGTGCATTAAATGTAGGTTGGGGAGCCAGTGCGTTGGGCGGGTTTCTCGACTTGAAGCAAGTGGCGTTTGAGGAATGAAATCGAATGGCACTAAGAAAAGCCCAAAGGCTTGTGTCATCTTGTTCCCAGCCTGGAGGCTGGGAATGCATTTAAAGAGGCTCTGCCTCTTGTCAAGCTACTGGAGGCGGAGCCTCCCAGAATGGTTTCCCAGCCTCTAGGCTGGGAACCAGTTAGAGCAAGGGCTGTATCTTTACTTAGTGCCATTCGAATGAAATCCAACATTAATCGGATGTTGGGTTTCAAACGCAACGGTACAAGAATGTCTATAGGGAGGGTGGGAGAGGAACGAGCGTCGCTCGTTCCTCTCCCACCCTTTCCATGATTATCATTATTGTATATTTATTCTCGACAGATATACTACAGAATTGTTAAAGGTCGCAGATACTTTGAGGCTGACTTGAGAATATTTTTAATCTCTAATTCCATTTAATTTGCGTTCTCTCATATCGCTTTTAGTCTAAACCCCAGGTTAGAGGCTTTCTGCGAATGCGTTCACTTTTGCGATCGCAATATACCACCGGATAGTCGCGCCACTATGTCCATAGTTGGATATTTGCACAAAAGCCTTGTGTTAATAAGGAAATCAGGTACACATCAACCCAGCAGTATATGGAACCCTTAACAACTGCGGCGATCGCTGTTAGCTCTATAATTGCCACCAAAGCCTTAGAAAAAACAGGCGAAAAGATAGGTGAAACTGTATGGAACAAGATTAATCAGTTCCTTACCACGCTCAAAAAACAGTCTCCCCATACTGTAACTGCTATTGAGAAAGCCCCAGAACAACCACTTGATTATGGCAAAGCTGTACTAGAGATAGAATTTGCGGCTAAAGCTAATCCTGAAGTAGCTCAAGCTGAACAAGAATTGGTAACAGCAGCAAAAGCAGAACCAAATCCCAATTTTATTCAATATATACAGCAGCTAGCCGACACCCTGAAATCACAGCCGCAACAGCCAAGCACTATTAACTATCAGAAGTTAGCAGATGAAATTAAGACTGTCATTCAGGGCAGCACATTTAACGCTCCTGTCACGTTTAACTGACTACAGTCGCCTGAACGGGAACGGGCAAAGTTAAATCCCACAAAATATATTCCTTATCGCGGTTCTATTCATTTCGTCGGGCGAGAAGCAGAACTGACACTACTGCATCAAGAGTTGCAGCAAAAAGATCGTGTCGCCATAGCGGGAATGGGAGGCGTGGGCAAAACTGAATTAGCAACCCAATACGCAAGACGATATGAAAATGAGTATGGGGGAATAACGTGGTTTAACTCTAGGGCAAATCTCACTGGAGAAATATTGGCATTTTTCAGTTCAGAGTTTGGTTTTGAGATTCCCCAAAAACAAGGAGAAAGACTGTTAAACCTTAAGGAACAAGTCGCCTGGTGTTGGTCTAAATATCCCGAATCTTCCTTACCCATCTTAATTGTCTTTGACGACGTAAATGACCTAGCAAACCTCAGCGAAGTTGTTCCAAAATATCATCGCTTTCGAGTTCTCGTGACTACTCGACTACGGCATTTAGATCGTAATTTGATTCAAGAGATTTTTTTAGATGTTCTCTCGGCAGAAAAAGAACCAGGACAAGCATTAGAACTGTTAAAACGACTGTTGGGTAAGCAAGACAAGCGAGTAGAAAACCAACCAGAAGCCGCAACCGCAATCTGTGAATGTCTGGAATATTTGCCCTTGGGGATAGAGTTAGTGGGAGGTTATTTAGTAAGAGATCCAGAACTATCTTTAAATAAGATGTTCGGGCAGCTGCAAGAGCAAAAATTAGCAGAAAAAGCCCTACAAACACGAGAAACCCTCAACTCAACTCAACTGGGAGTCAAAGCCGCCTTTGCTTTAACTTGGGAAGAACTCGACCCACGAACACAACAACTAGGAAAATTTTTGAGTTTATTTTCTCCCCAGCAGATTCTGTGGAATTTAGTGATTTGGGTGGCGATAGATGCAGGAAAAGCAGACAATCAGGAAAAAGCAAGACAGCTAAGGTGGTCAGAAGATGAATTAAACGAACCTAAACAGCAACTTTATGAGTGCAACTTGCTGCAACAGGTAGAAGACAGCGAAGGATTTTATAAAATTCATGCCTTAGTGCGTTGGTTTTTGCAAGAACAGTTAACAGAGTCTGGCGAGATCAAAGCAGTTTTAGAAACAACCTTCGCCACTGCCATGATAGCCCGTGCCCGAAAAATTCCTGATCCAGCCACTTGTGAGGATATCGAATTATTCAAGGCTGTTATTCCCCATCTCGAAGAACTAGGAAAACGTTTAATTGCAGAGATAAAGGCAGCAAAAAAAGAACAGATAATTTCCCCAGCATCAGTCCCCAACGATCAAGTGATTTCAATATTTGTGGGAGTGGCAAGATTTTACGAGGGACAAGGATTATACAAATTAGCCGAACCTTGGTATGAGAAATGCGTTAATGTTTGCCAAGCTTTATTTGCCGACGACCATCCTGATGTAGCAACGAGCGTGAACTATTTAGCTCGACTCTACGATACCCAAGGGCGGTACAGTGAAGCCGAACCCCTCCACAAGAAAGCCTTGGCGATGAGAAAGCGCCTGTTTACTGATGACCATTCTGATGTAGCACAAAGCTTGAATTATTTAGCTCGACTCTACGAGAACCAAGGACGGTACAGTGAAGCCGAACCCCTCTACCAGGAAGCGTTGGCGATGAGAAAGCGCCTGTTTACCACCGACCATCCTGATGTGGCAACTAGCTTGAACAATTTAGCACTACTATACTATAGTCAAGGGCGATACAGTGAAGCCGAACCCCTCTGCAAGGATGCCTTGGCGATGAGAAAGCGTCTATTTACCTCCGGACATCCTGATGTGGCTATTAGCTTGAACAATTTAGCACTACTCTACTATAGTCAAGGGCGATACAGTGAAGCCGAACCCCTCTACAAGGATGCCTTGGCGATGTATAAGCGCCTGTTTGCTGGCGACCATCCTAATGTGGCAACTAGCTTGAACAATTTAGCTCGACTCTACGAGAAGCAAGGGCGGTACAGTGAAGTCGAACCCCTCCACAAGGAAGCCTTGGCAATGAGAAAGCGCCTGTTTGCCACCGATCATCCTCATGTGGCTATTAGCTTGAACAATTTAGCGCTACTCTACGATAGTCAAGGGCGATATAGTGAAGCCGAAACGCTCTGCAAGGAAGCCTTGGCGATGAGAAAGCGTCTGTTTGCTACCGACTATCTTGATGTAGCAACTAGCTTGAACAATTTAGCTGTACTCTACGATCGCCAAGGGCGGTACAGTGAAGCCGAAACTCTCTGCAAGGAAGCCTTGGCGATGAGAAAGCGCCTGTTTCCCACCGATCATCCTCATGTGGCAACTAGCTTGAACAATTTAGCGCTACTCTACTTTCACCAAGGGCATTATAGTGAAGCTGAACCTCTCCACAAGGAAGCGTTGGCGATGAGAAAGCGCCTGTTTACCACCGATCATCCTGCTGTGGCAGATAGCTTGAACAATTTAGCACTACTCCACTTTCACCAAGGGCGGTACAATGAAGCCGAACCCTTGTACAGGGAAGCCTTGGAGATGTGCGAACGGGTTTTAGGGGTTAATCATCCCAATACGGTGACAGTTCGAGAAAATTTGGCAAACGTGCAACAGCAGTTGACTTCCCCTAGTATTTGGAAGCAGTTAGTCAAACTCTTTTGACCGTTACTTTGTTGTATCTGGTAAATCTTTTGCCGCTTTACCAGATGAAGAAATTCCAGAGATTGTTTGCGAGTGTGCCAAGCGCATTAAAAGTCAGTTTTTTTCAGTGGATGTAATAGAGCGTAGAGATGGTACTAAGCGGATCGTAGAGATTGGTGATGGCCAGGTATCAGATATTGTTGGATGGACGGCTGAACGTTTTACTCAACTGTGGGTAGTGTGATGAATGAACCTTTGCGATCGCTTCGCTATGCGTTTATAGCAATTTTCATGTATTTGAACCACATCTGTCGTAAGGGCACAGCAATGCTGTGCCCCTACCGCGTGGTCTATTTACCTGAACTGTAACCCAAACGTATTGGCTTACAATCCAATTTCAATGGTTAAGCTGCGAATTTTTCCTGTATCTGCGTTAGCTTTATCTGCAACTTCAATTGTCCAGGTTCCTTGGGGACTTTTACCTTTAAAAGCAGCAAGTTTTGGGGTGTTTACCTCGTCATAAGTTGTTTTGATATTATCTGTAGCTCCGCCCTGGCGATCGTGCAGAATGATGGGAAGTATGCCTATTTGCACTGGGGGAAGGAGAGTAACTACAAGATCCCCAATATAAGTATGTTCGATGTCTACATTCACTTTGATGGATTTCAGCAGGCTGGTATTAGCGATCGCCAACGACAATGTTGATACTTGCAAATCGTTAATTGGGATATCTTGGACTGCTTGGAATCTGCTAATTGGCGATGTTTGCGGTGGCTTGGCCAATTCTACGGCTTTGAGAGCATTGATTCGACCGTAACCGTAGAAGGGACTGCGACCATTGGCATCATATTTACCTCCGGCTGAATCAATGCGATCGCAGGAGCGTTTAATAATGTCTCGCACTTCGTCCCAACGCAGATTTGGATTTCTGGCAATAATCAAGGCTGCTACACCGGCTGCACCTGGACAAGCACTAGAGGTTCCGCCGAATTCGTTCGTGTAGTTGCCTCCGGCGTCACCCAGATTTTGATTACCCGAATTATAACCAAGTACACCAGAGCGATCGGCTGTCCAAATTCCAGGGGTTTGGGAACTGTCACCGTTGTTGCTAGGGAAGGCACACCAGACCGCTTTACCAAAGTCACTATAAGCGCTTCTCGTGCCGTAGTCGTTACAAGCTGCTACAGCAATAACCTTTTGGTAGCTGGCGTAGCCGTCGTTATCCACGCTTTCGTTACCATTGCCAGCTGCGAATAAAATTACACACCCTTTGCCGTTGCGCCCTTTATTGATTGCAAAGTCTATAGCAAGTCTTGTGGAATCAGGCAGAGGTACTTTTTGATTGTGTACAGGATCGTTTGGCTCAAACCAAGTACCATCTGATGGCCCCCAACTACAAGAAATAACATCAGCACCATTTTGAGCCGCCCAAATGAAAGCATCTGCTTCATCCTGTGACCCCAGCGCCGAAGCTAAACGAATCGGCATCAGTTTTGCACCTGGTGCTACACCAGATGCACCAAAGTTGCCGTTTCCACAAGCTACTCCGGCACAAGCTGTCCCGTGATTATTGTCGTTTCCCGGTCTGGGATTGTTCGTTTTACGTGTGACATCACGCGGAGCAACAATCTTGCCAGAGGAACGGAACTCTTCATGATCAAGATCCACACCATCATCGACAATTGCAATAATCGTCCCAGTGCCATCGCTTAACTTCCAAGCGGCCTCAACATTGGCATGGGCGTTAATTACTTTACCGTTAATGGTTGTTTGTTTTAAGTGCCACTGCTGCGGAAAAACCTGACGTTGGCGTGATTCACGCACTAGTTCAGGATGGCACAGTTCTACTAATTCCTCATTCAGAAGTCTCTCGGCGATGTCAAAGACTGCTATACCAGTATTGGCAGGTGCATTGACAAAGTAAGCATTTCGTGCATATTCAAGTTGGCGTTTAATTGTTAAACCGTAACGTCCTAATACTTCTTGACAGATCCTTGACTCTTCTTCGTTATCGAATTTAACGAAGAGGTTTTCGGTGTAAATTACAGGTTGTTTGGATACTGGATCGATCAGGACACGTCCGGCAAATTGGACTTCAGACTCATTGTTGAGAATTTCACGGGCGCGATCGCGCAAAGCTACACCCTGATTCGGAACTTTCGCTTGCAGAATTTCTACACCCGCTTGGCGAAACCGCGTTGTTAACTCAAATTGATTGAGGATGCTACGAGCGACAGGTGAGACAGGTGCAACTTCAAAGGATCTTGCACCGATAAGAGTGCTGCGGCTTTCGGTACGCACTACAACGTGTTCGTTGCTGATAGCAAGTTCATACTGTTGGCCATTCTGTCCACCATAGCGAACCTGAACCATAGTTTAATCTCCTGGGATATTTGTGTTGAAAATTAGGCATTGGGAAACCGTATTATGCACTACTTTTAAAGCTGGCTGCATACTTGAAGAAGAATTCAGGAGTCAGAATTCAGGAGTCAGAATTCTGACCCGCGACTGATAGCACAGCGTTAGCGAGTATTCGCTAACGCTGTGCTATCCACTAGTCATACAGAAAACATTGCTGTTAGCGGATAGCTAAGGTTTAGCCCATTCTGACCGGAGGTGGAGCGGCTCCGCTCCTGACTCCTGAATTCTGTTTGATAATGAGCTTACATTTAGTTTATGGATGCTTCTTATTTCATGTGTTATATGTGTATTACGGCATCGAAAAGACACAGCTTAAATAGAATTTAATCTCTCTAAGTTCATACAAGCCTTCGATTCGTTTTTCCCGAAAAGAGGGGATTCAAAGTTAGGTTGCTTTAAGAATCTTCATCATCAGTAGGGAAAGCTATGCATCCCAATAAAAGATTTGTATTCGCTACCACTGAAAACGCTATAACATCATTAGAACTTGAGAAAGATGTTTTATTTTCCGGCTGAGTCTTTTCTACAGGTGTACTCTCTACCCCTGACTGCTGAAGTGAGATTTCAAAACGACTATTTTTCTGAATATCCACAACAAATTCGCGTTGGCAGCAATCGCACTGCTGTATCCTACATTCGTAAGCCTGGGTACTATGCAATACATTACAATCAACCCAGCACCGTGCCATCAGGAGCAATTTTACAACTTAACGACGGTGCAATTGCAGTTTTTCCAGGTGAACCCAATCAATCAGAGTCGGGTAAACTGAGTCCGATTTACACAGTACTACCCAATGGTTCCCTAGCAGTACCAACTGGACTGGTTTTCATCCGCTTTACTGAAGGCGTTGATGTGGATTCGCAGCGTGAGTTAATTAATCGAGCGGGTTATGAAGTAGCGCAAACCCTTTCTTATGCACCTCACACGGCTTGGTTACGTGCCCAATCTGGTAATATTGCTGATGCGATCGCTAGAATTCCTCAGTTAGAAGCAATTCCTAATGTTGAGAATGTTGAACCTCAAATGCTTATGGAAAGAGGTTTGAGATAGATTACTAACGCATTTTTACGTTAATAGGAGTTAATTATGCGGTTACAACTACTTTATCAACAAGACCGTGAACAAGCTGTACAAGAAGGAAATAAGCAAGGTGAACAACGTTTAATTATACGTCAATTAAATCGGCGTATTGGTGAGATTGATTCATCTACTATTGAGCGAGTTCAAGAATTATCTATTGAACAATTGGAGACGTTAGGAGAAGCTTTGTTAGACTTCTCAGCTAGTTCTGATTTAGAAGTTTGGTTAAATCAACAAACTGAATAAATCTAATCTGTAAAATTAAACATATTTTCGAGACGCGATAAATCGCCGTCTCTACAAGTGTTTTGGTTTTATCTGAACTGTATTGAATACTAACCAAAACTTTGAACAACGTACATATCATTTCCTGTATCGCCGACTAAAAGCAGGCTACTGTCATCACTTTCTAAATTTTGACTGCCAGCAATACCTGTTTGCAGAACTTTAATTATTCTTTGGGGAGTGAAAGATTCCAATTCTACAAATTTTCCAGATTCTAACCATGCTAATTCTTCAGCAGATAAACTTTGACGAATTTCTTCAGGCAATTGTTTAGCTGCTTGCGCCGACTCTGGAGAGGATTGAATGAACATTCCGCGTTTAGTAGCGATAATTTGACGTGGTGTCAGTCCGATATCAATAATCACAATCTCGCTATTGAGAAACCAATTAGCGTTGGTTATCAAATTATGAACTAAAGCAATTCCTCGTGGATTGCAATCATGTACTGCGTAGACTTTTAAATCGGGATTGCGGCGCAGCATTTGCATTGTGGTGTCAAAAATGCTTTGGGGATATCCAGTAATGCTGAGGATTGCACAGTTGTTTTCAAAGTGAAAATTATTAGCAATTAATAGTTGAGCAATACTGGCAGTATCACAAACGACTAATCTATCAAAACTGTAAGCAGTTACATCAGGATTAATCGTGGCTGGTGTATTTTCCTGCTTTGGTGAAGGAAGAATTTTGAGAATTGAACCATTTATTTGCTGCCAGCGATTTAGCCAATCTTTAAGCTGAGATTCAGAAATTAAAAATTCTTGTGTTAATAATTTAATTCGCTCTAGCTGTCGAGTTCCTAAATATATAGGCAGCATTCCTATAAGAACAACAACGACAAAGAATCTGAATGATTTTGAGCCAAGACTTAGTAGAATTCCTATGGAAAGGATAATTCCTCCTATGATTTGTAAATTCCTCGCATACTGTTTGCGACTTACAAGATTGAGTTTAGTTGATTTGCTACTTTCATGAAAAAAATTAATAAAGGCAAGATTTACTATTAGCGGTATAAAAATCGTTAATGATGTAATAAAGTTAATAACCAAAAAAGGAATTAGCCAGCCAAATCGTGAAATTGACTTTGAGTTTTTTCTGAAACGATTATCTAGAAAATAAAGCAGTTGCTTTGGTGTAAAAAATAAGGTGTTATTTGCAGAAATGTCAGCGATCGCCTTTGCAAAAAAAGGATCAGTAATCTGAACATTACTCATACTGGTCGGTTCAAAGGCAAAGGGATGATTGCATTTTATACACCGACCTTGGTTAGCTGTCCGGTCTTTGAGTTTATTGTCAGTTCCGCAGTTAATACATTTCATAATGGTTGTTGGATGTTAGTTATTAATTGTTAGTGAATACGATTTAAATCGGGCTTGATCCCCCCTTTCCAAGGCTACGGTGTATACACAAGTCTGAAGTAGTTTACTCACCTGGTTTATGCGTCAGTTTTACCCCACCCTAACCCTCCCCTTGCAAAGGGGAGGGAACAAGATTTTCCGGTTTTCCTCCTTTACAAGGGGGGATTAAGGGGGGTAATTCAACTTGTGTATATACGGTAGCCTTAAAAAGGGGGGAACTATCAAGCATCTGATTTGTGAGCAAAACACTGTAGTCTTCCCGCTTGCGAATCAAGCGATGTGTGCCATTTTCTAGCAAGACTTCCGCAGGTTTGGGACGGTGTAAAAAGTGAGACGACATGGCATAACCATAAGCACCGACATCTAAAATGGCAACGATATCACCAATTTCTAGCGCTGGAAGTTGGCAATTTTTCCCCAGATAATCTCGTGAATAGGTGGTGTTCCCACAAATATCAGTTGTGAATGGATTGTCTGCTTGCTTCCAGGTGACGATTTCTCGGTAGCCGCCGTGTACTGATGGGACTGAAAGATTTGCAACAGTGGTATCAACTCCAACAATCTGTTTTTCTCCTTGCCATTTCACAGAAACAACTTGAGCAAGCAAAGTTGCACATCCTGCGATCGCACTTCGTCCCGGTTCAATTACCAAATCAATTTTCCGCCCTAACTGAGTAATTCTCTCGGTTAATTCAGCCCCAAATATTTCCCAGTCAAAGGCTGCTTTGTTGTGATGATAAGGGTAGCCAAAGCCGCCACCAAAATCTAGATATTCCCAGTCTGGTAACTGTTGGGCTGTGGCGATGACTGTATCAATCACCTGGGTGAATGCAACTGTAGCGTTAGTTCCCGTCCCTCGATAGAAGTGTAAACCACTCAGCTTTAATCCAAACTCAGCAGTTAAAGCGATCGCATCACCAAATTCTTCAGGACGCACACCAATGCGGCTATCTCCGGTAATTTCTGGTAAATTGAGGCGTAAACCCAGACGAATATTTTTCTCTCTGCGTCTAACTTCGCAGCACAATTGCAATTGAGCAAGACTATCCAGATTGAGAGTTGTAACTCCCCAATTCAGGACTTGTAGCATCTCAGCTTGATTCAAATTACTACCGCTATAAACAATCTCGCTAGGATTGAAACCAGCTTGCAATCCCAGATAAATATCTCCTGGGGTATTGGCGTGAAGTCCCCACCCAAAGGAGCGAAAAATTTTTAACAGCGCAATGTTGCCATTAGTAACACTAGCAAAGCGAAATTGCGTGCGCGGATAACTGACTGCTTTGCTAATCCGCTTAATAGTTTCGCGCAAGCGATCGCCATTATAAACATAAAGCGGAGAACCGTAGTTATTCAGTAACTCTTGAGCAAGTTCTTTAGAGAATGGGAGATTAGGACGATTTTGAGTCAAATTATTTGATACCATTTACCAAAAATACTGATACAGTAAATTACGAATTACGAATTACGAATTACGAATTATTTTGTAGTTTCTCCATAACCAACGATGTAACCAAAAGGGATGATCCCAAGATTGTTTACTTAGTTCTTCATTTAAAACATGCGATCGCCAAAGTTGCCACATAATTAGTAACCAGAGTGTTTCACCAATTCGACGGCCTTGAATAGCTGCTCCTAGTTTGCCTTCAACGATTTGGGCCGCAATGTGAGGATAAAAGTGATTGTGAGTGCGAAGTACTTCTGGATTGAGCCAAATACCCAGTTGATGCCAAAAATCATTTAAACACCAAGAAGTTAAAGGAACCCCCATACCACGCTTTTGTCGCCAGACAATTTCCGGTGGGAGCCAATTTTCTACAGCCCGTTTGAGGATATATTTTTCACAAGCTCCTTGTAAACAGAGTTCTCCAGATAGGCGGAATGTCCACTCAGCTAAAGGTAAATCACAAAAAGGCGATCGCACCCATAATCCATGAGCAAACCCCAATGCAGTTGCACGGGGATGGATATTCTGCGCTCCTTTGAGCATCAAACTAGCACGGCGGAGGCGATGCAGCAAAGATGGACATTCATTGCGATCTAAAGCCGCCAACAGCCAATCTTCGGGATGCAAATTTTGGATCTGTGCATAGATATCTGGCTGATAAACTTGAGATTCGTATCCCCCAAGACGGTGAAAGGTGCGGAGATATTGCTGAATAAAAGTTTCCTCTCCGGCGGGATTTTCTGCTTGATAAACACCTGCGGCTATTAAAGGTTTGTTCGTCCAACCAGCAAATAATTGATCTCCACCTTCGCCATTAAAAATTACCTGAGTTTCCTGACTCGCCCTCTGACATAGGAGATACAACGGCACACACACACCATCTCCAAAAGGTAAATCTAATGCTTTTACAGTAGGAATTAGAGCATTTTTAATCGAATTTGGGTTTGCTGCAACTTTAATTAGCGGAATTTTGATAAACTGGGCGACTTGTTCAGCGTATGGATATTCTGAAATCCCTGTGTCACCAAAATCTAAAGTATAGGCGCGGACTTTCACCCCTGCTTGTACCAGCAGCGCCGCCACCACTGACGAATCGAGTCCGCCAGAGAGAAACACCCCAACAGGCTCATCTTTTAAATCGGCAATCTGTCGCTCAATTGAGTCTTTCAGGAGAGTTTGCAATTCGGTAATTGCTGTAGCTTCATCTGTTAACTGTTCTGGTGCTTCCCGCCACGAGTGGATGTTTTTAGATTCAGGCGATCGCAGCTTACCTGATTGGCGATCGCTCTGCCAAACTAATTCAGTTCCCGCCGTCACTGTAAACACTTGATTAATAGGAGTTAAGGGTGTAGGAACGTAAGAAAAACAGCTATAGCCATATAACCCAGGAATGCTAACTTCTGACTGTTGCAAAATCGGTAAAAGTAATTGCAGTTGCGATGCAAACCAAATTATTTGTCCTTGCTGAGTCCAATACAAAGGAACTCTTCCGAAAGGTTCTCTTCCCAAAATTAGGCAGTTGTTTTCTTGGAGACTTACCCAAGCATCGGGTGAACTAAATAATCCTGATGCGGAAATGGCAGCAATTTGATTTTGTTGCGGTGGAGAATTGCCATCGATTCCTATGTAAACAACATTCCAGATGGGAAGAGGATTATTTTCCTGTGTAGAAAACTTCAAAGCCTCTCCCCTTCTAAAAGAGAGGTTTTCCACAACACTAGTTAACAGCGCTTCTAACTCCTGTTGAGCGCCGTAACCCCAATAGCCAAGAAAGTGATGCGGGATACCCATCTAAACTATTTAACTTCAAAGGTTGCATCGCTAATCTGCCGGCCTTCCAGAAACATCTGCACCTGCCAATTGCCAACAGTTGCAGCCGAATTAATAGTGTAGCGACACTGGGTATCCCAGACAGATGTATTAATTTCGCGGGTTTGATAGTTGTTTTGCTTGACAATTTGACCACTTGGGTCAATCCAATTACAAGAGAGAGCCAGCTTTTTACCCAAAGGTGCATCCTTTAGAGTGACACGATACAATACTTCTGGATTGGTTTGGCGAGAAATTGTCTTTAAGTCGCCGCCATTATCTTGTGTCAAAGTGATGCGGTCTTGTTGAGTAGAAACACGAGAGAGTGTAGAACTTTGCTGCTGCATGAAAAATATTGTAGATGCAATGACAACCACTACAACTGCCACCACTCCAGAGGTAATCCATCGATTTCGGCGTTGCTGTACTTCTAGTGCTTGGCGGCGATTTAACTGAATCAGCGCTTCATCTAATAACTCAGGCGGTAAATTCAACTCCTGTAAAATTTCTCTCACCTGCTGTTGGTCTAGTTCCGCTTCCCGACGCAATTGCAGACCTTCTACTTCTGTAACTATTTGTGATAATTGCTCTTGAGTCAATCGCTGCGCCATAGCTTAACTCCTGTTGAAAAATTTGATTGCGATCGCTAAATCTCATTTTTGTAGGTACATCATAAGCTACAAAATAGAGTTATTGCTTTTCGGATTCTTTCTGAGATATCTCTTTCAGGAGGCAGGAGGATAAAGGCAGGAGGCAGGAGGTAACCCAATACTGCTCGGTTAAGGATTTTTAACTCGGAATTTGGTTTAGGGAAAAGGTTAAAGGGTAAAGGTTAAAGGTTTTTTCTTTCCCCTTTCCCCTTCCCCTTTTCCCCTTAACCGACAAGTATTGGGAGGTAACCCACCCTTAAAAGAGTGGGATTGAAGCAAGGACGTTTTATACCTAGCTGCAAGCAGTCTCAGTATAATTATTGCTTTGAACTGGGCTTTAGACCCAGAAATAAAGTTTTAATTGATACTTCTTACCTCCTGCCCTCTGCCTCCTGCCTTCTGCCTTTCTTCGGTAAACCCAGATGCGCTACTCCTCTTGTACAGACGCGATTCATCGCGTCTCTCTTAATTCTTAATTCCTAATTCCTAACTCAGCACTCATTATGACTCAAGAACAAAAAACCGCTATTGAAGGTATCTATGAAGTCTGTATCGGTATCCCAGAGCCAATTTCTGCAATTCAGTATTGGGAGCAATTTGGCTATCGCATTGGTGAAGTGGGTGAATTAACCGCAGATGTAGCCAATCAATTATATGGGGTGAATTCGTCTTTACGCTCAATCCGCCTTTATCACCAAAATGCAGATCATGGTTTGATTCGGCTGATGGTTTGGCAAAATCCTACTAATGAAGGTTTGGGAACAGCGTCAATGAAAATTAAGGGAAATCGCTGGGCAACAACCTTAACGACAGATATTTTAAGTATTTTAAATCATATAGAAGATGCAAAGGCAGTAGGTTTACCTATTAGGTACTCTAGCCCTTATTGGGAAGTCATCTACAACAAAGAGAGAAAAAGCCGTCCTTTTATTGAGCCAGCAGTTGGTGTGCGAGAAATGCTGCTACTGCAAACCTTAACTCGGCAGGTTTTGTTTCAACGGTTTGGCTATACGCTACAGCATTACGGACAAGTTAACCAGAATGCGCCTCTCAAGACTAGTCAGTTTACCCATATAGGAATCATCGTTCAGGATGACAGCAAAGAAACCCTGAAGTTTTATGAAGAAGTTTTGGGTTTGCTGCGTGTGCGGGATGATGTCGAAACTAGCTATGAATCCTCCCCAGCAGGTAAAGATATTTTTGACCTTAATCCTGGTGAAAAGTTTATTGTTACTACCTTTGATGATCCTCGTTCTTCTAAGTTTGATCTGATGGCTACACGTAGTGGTAGGCTTTACATCGTTCGATTCCCAGAAGAAATTAATTTAGAATCGCGCTTTGAGTCCGCCCAACCAGGTAGTTTAGGTATGTCTTTATATACCTATCGGGTTAAGGGATTACAGGAATATTGCGATCGCATCAAAGCGAGTACTGCAAAAAAAGTTACAGAGATTACTACTAATGAATTTGGCGAGACAAGTTTCTCCTTCATTGCACCAGATGGCTACTTCTGGACTTTGCTAGAAGGTAACTAGTTATTATAACAACTTAATCAAGGGAATAACTATGCCTAATATTTCATTCAGTTAAATTTCTTGATTTCCACCAATAGCAAGCTGCTTTTTGCTATTTTTCAACTGCTTCCAAAGTGCCTCAATTTGCTGGTAAGCTTCCTCCTGAGACAGTTTTCCCCCTGTTTCTAGGCAAGTGATGTAACTAATTTTTTGGGCAAATTCTTGGAGGTTGGCATTAAACACTAAGTTTTCTGGCTGGAATTTACCATAATACCGACTACGAGGGTAAACAAAGCTGTTTTTGTCTTGAGAGTTAGATTGTGTCATAAGTTTGCTCTTGGTATTTCTTAGTTTTTGTACTTCTTGGTTAAAGTTATAAATTATAATTTTCCTTACTCTTGTATATACATAGTAAGAAATTTAAATTTCTGAAGAAGTTAATATTTTGATTAAATCTTAGGATAAGGCAGAGGGAAAGGTAATCAATTGTGGAAAACACTGAAATTATAAAAGCAGAGGGTATTTTAAGTAAGTAGAATTCCCTTTTGCTTACGGAATCTACCGAAATGAGAAAGCAATATGCCTTTTTGCTTGCTAAATCTACCGAAATGA